>JBGUXN010000001.1:0-10944 GCA_045222195.1 Bacilli bacterium
CATGAACACTCCCACATTTAGGACAAGTCCATTTCCTAATAGCGAGGTCTTTAGTGATAGAGTTTTTATATCCACATATAGAACATAGTTGACTAGATGGATAAGTAGAAGGAACTTTAATAACTTTCCTTCCGTACCAATCGGCCTTATAAATTAGCATAGAGACAAGTCTTGACCAAGAAGCATCAGATATATTTCTTGCTAATTTATTTTTATGTTCCATGTCTATCACTTTCAAATCTTCAATACAAATGATTTGGTTTTCATCAATGATTGATTTTGAAAGTTTATGGAGGTAATCATTTCTTTGGTTTTGAACGTGTTTATGTAATCTAGCAACTTTGATTCGTTGTTTGTTTCTATTATTACTACCTTTAACCATCTTAGATAGTTTTCTTTGTTCTTTAGCAAGTTTATTCTGTGATTTGGTTAGATACTTATGGTTTTTATATTTATGACCATTAGAATCAACGATTAAGTTTTTTAAACCTAAATCTAAACCGATCATCTTATCTGTGGGTTCCGCTTGTTTGGTCTCTTCTTCAACAAGCAAAGACATATAGTACTTATTATCAGTGGTTCTAGAAACAGTAATGGATTTAATCGTGCCTATAAAAGTTCTATGCATCTTGATTCTAATTCTCGGACATTTAGGAATTGAGATGTATCTATTGTTAGAAGAAATCTTAATGTTGCCATTCACCATATTTGTTGTATAGCTTTGATCATTTCTTTTGCTTTTAAAGTTTGGTTTATCCTTATTACTCTTATAGTTTTGTTTTATAAAATCTTTAAAAGCGATGTTTCTATTTAACTGTGCATTAGCTAAAGCAAGCGAATCTACTTCTTTTAAAAACGGGTAGTCACTTTTATAAGAAGCAGGAGTGATGTTCTTCATCTTATTTGCGGCTTTATAAATATCAAACATGTCAGATAATGATTTGTTATAGAAGAATCTGACACACCCAAAACATTTAGCAAAGAATACTTTTTGCTCAGTGTTAGGATAGATACGATATTTGTAAGCTTTTCTAATCATAGATTCTTTAGATAAATAAAAGGGGAAGATAAAACAAAATAATGTTTTTTTCTCTACCCCTCAACTTACTTATATTATATCAATTTATTGATATAAACACAATATATTTATAATTGTTTAAATGGTTTTTTCAAAAATCTTTTCATCATTATTTAAATTCATTTTTAGCAATTCATCCCCCACCTATAGAGGTAGCCATCAAATTGATGTGAGGGCTTCTTGCTGAAATATGTTAAAAGAAGCAATGGCGTATTTCATGATCGCTACATAGTGATTGATTATGGTTATGAAAATGAAACTATATACCTATGTGGCAGTTCGAGCAAAGACACAGGCAAAAAAGTTACAATTATTACAAAACTAGAATTTACAGAAATCTATCATCCGTTGATAGAAAAAATAGTTGGCTAACCACTACTCTTCTATCTTACCGTATCTTCTATCTCTTGTGCGATACATCTTTAAGCATTCTTCAAAGTCTTCTTTATGGAAGTCTGGCCAATAGATTGGTGTAAAGATGAATTCTGAATACGCTAATTGATAGAGAAGATAGTTTGACAATCTTTGTTCACCACTTGTTCTGATCATTAAATCAATTGGTGGTAATCCTTTAGTGTATAAGTGATTAGAGATGGTATCTTCATTGATATCGTTAATATCTAATTTGCCTTCTTTTACTTCATTAGCGATCTCTTTAGTGGCTTTGACTAGTTCTTGTCTAGAACCATAGTTTAAAGCGATATTAAAAACATAGTTATCATTATCTTTAGTTTGATTAATCGCGTTTATCACTGTCTTTTGTGTTTTTTCTGGTAAACGAGAGATATCCCCCATTACTTGCACTCTGATGCCATCTTTCATAAATGTTTTGATATTGTCCTTAAAGAACTTATCGAGATATCTAAATAACAAGGTGATTTCTGATTGAGGTCTATTCCAGTTTTCCGTAGAAAAAGCATAGAGAGTCATACAGTAGATATGATTAGCTTTAACAGCGTCAAATATTTCAATAATTCTTTTACAGCCTTCTTCATGGCCCTTAGTTCTTGGTAAGCCTCTTTTTTTCGCCCAACGGCCATTGCCATCCATGATGATAGCGACGTGATTGATTCGTTCGTTATTCATAAGTGATACCTATCAATTATTGTATTGCCAAACAAAGAGCACCTCAATTAAATTTTATTTAAGCACTAATCTTGTGTTGACATTGTATTACTTTGTTATTACAATATAAGTGCAGATATTCCAAGGGGTATGTTGGAAAAAGGAGAGAATATATGGCGGTCGTACAAGTAAGAATCGATGATGATTTAAAAAACCAAGCAACAGCTATTTTCAATGGTTTAGGTATGGATTTGTCAACCGCGATTAGGATGTTTCTTAAAAAGGCTGTCTTAGAGAGAGGTATTCCATTTGATACAAAACTAGATGAAACCACTCTTAAAGGCATTCTAGCAATAGAAAGAATGCGCACCATCTCCGAACAAAACGGCAATTGCAACATGACTCTTGACGAAATCAACGAGGAAATCCGATTGGCTAGAGAGGAGAAAAAGCGTAAGAAAGGAGAATAAATGAAATTCTACGCCGTGATAGATACAAACGTTGTTGTTTCTTCTATCCTCAAAAGAAGTTCTAAGCCTGGACTAATCATTGACTTAGTTAATTCCAATCTCATCATCCCACTATTAAACGAAGAAATCATTGAAGAGTACATTAACGTACTAACTAGAAACAAATTTGGTTTTGATGACATCACCATCCAAGAAACCATCGATGTTTTAAAGAAAAACGCCATCTATTTAAAAAGAGAGCAATCGATAGAAGATTTTATAGATAAAGATGACATTGTTTTTTACGAAATTGTTTTAAGTGCGAGAAGTACGATGGATGCATATTTAGTGACGGGCAACATGAGACATTATCCCATCAGAAATTACATTGTCACGCCACGAGAAATGATAGAAATTATAGAAAAAGAGACTGGTCTTCACTTTGAAGATGCGTAGTCTCTTATTTTTTCAATTGTCTTAACTGGTGTGGAGGTGCCACTAGCAATGGCGATATTCTTGCCGAGTTGATATTGCTTCAGCTCCTCAACATCATCCACCATAATTACTTGCTTGTTTGGATGAACCGTTTTGGCGATATCGTACAACTTCATGGTATTAGATGATCTCTTACTACCCACAATTATGATTGTATCGATATCATCACCTATCTTATGAATGGCTTTTTGCCTTAATAATGTAGCGTCACATATCTCATCATGGAATATTGCGTTAGGTAATTTATTTTTTATCTCACCATGAATAGCGGCTAACTCTAAAAAAGATAATGTTGTTTGATTGATGACTAATGGATTATTAGTTTTTAAGTTACCGTAGTTAAAAGAACCACTACTGATGTCATATAGATGAGCGTTCTTATTCATCGTTAAAGCGGCGACTGTTTCAGGATGATGGTTTTTACCAATATAGATGACTTCTTTAGCGGCTTTAATCGCGTTAAAACAATCTTTGACTTTCTTACATGTCGCATCGACATAAGTAACATTATTCTTTTTTAAGATATCTTCATATACTTCTGGGTGTCCATGCGCAGTGAATATAACTACATCGTTAGAGGTGAACTTATTTAATAACTCAATAGCGGTATCTTCATTCATCTCAATTGTCTTAATATCATTACTTTCTAGTTCTTTGACTACTTCTTCATTATGAACGAGTAAACCAAAAACATAGATATTCTTATCTACATATTTCTTTCTTGTCTCTTTAGCGATTTCAATCGCTTTAAGAACACCAAAGCAATGTCCGATTGGTTTTAATAAAGTAATCACGGGTTTATTATGCCACATATTTGAACTGTTGCAAAATATGCAACGGTTGAGTTCGGGCATTTTTTGCCCATACTAGTTTGTGCATAATTTGCACATACTGAATTAATATCTAATTTTGAAATAGTCTAGATACTTTTTAATGGTGTCTTGACCATCCAAACATGTATCGATTAGCCAGCCTCGTTCATGGTCCCAGTTTTGAAGACCTCGATAGTAGAAACCTTTTTTATCATCTAATATGATGAATGGAACGATATTATTTTTAAGGCATTCTTTAAAGGCGATTAATCTACCCACCCTACCATTTCCATCTTGAAATGGGTGTATTTTTTCAAAGCTAACATGGAAATCCACTATTTCTTCAAAGGTGTGATGATCCTTTTGATTATACTTATCTAAAAGCTTTTTCATTTCAGCCTTTACGTCTTTTGGATCAGTGGTAGCATTATTACCGACTTCATTAGCAAGCATTTTATAATCTCCAACTTTAAACCAAGGTTGATTTGCATCACTAGTGCCTGTTTTTAGTATGGCATGAAGCTGTTTAAAGAAAGATTCTGACAGCTTTTTGTTTGCCATATCAATCGCTAAATCGATGCAGCGGAAATGATTGACTGTTTCAATAATGTCATCTATCTTAATTGATTTATTATCAATTCCTATTGTTTTTGTTTCGTAAATGAATCTAGTTTCATCATGAGTGAGTTTAGATCCCTCAATGTGATTGGAGTTATATGTCATTTCAATTTGGAGTTTATGATATATTCCGCCTTTTAATTGACTTTCTTTTTCCAAAAGTAAAGTATCTAACAAATTTCTTTCTTTGTTAGAATGACGGACTTGTCTAATTGGCTTATTAGCAGTTTCTGGTATCATCCAGGTTTTGCCGTTTAAATAAGCGCCCACTACTCTACCGGAGGCACAGTAATTGCGAACACTTCTTTCTGAGACGTTCCAAATCTTACTAATTTGACTACTAGTTAAGTATTTCATGGGAACATTATATCATCTATCGGCAATTTATAACAGTGTTTTTATACAAGAAAATGCATTTATATTTTGCCGATAACCTCATGTGCATTTTTTGCACACGAGCATAATTGCATTATTTGCAACAGTTACAACAGTTTGGATAAATCATCTAAGGTGATACCTAATTCCTTCATTTGCTCACTGATTGAGCCGTGTTTAATGAAATGTGTCATCGATTTTTAAAAGCGGTCTATAGTGAGTCCAACTCAATTCGGTACGCACTGCGTTCAATTTTGGATACACCAGGTAAAGTTCTTTTCAAAAACTATAATATTTTTGCTAAATCATCTAATGTAATACCTAATTCCTTCATTTGCTCACTTATAGTGCCGTGTTTAATGAAAGAAGAAGGGACCACTAGAGAAGATATTTTGCCGGTATAAGAAAGATTATGTAAAGCTTCTTTAACGATTGAAGCAAAGCCTTCTAGAGTGCCGTATACATCATAGATAACGATATGTTTCTTATTTAATAATGTTTTTAATAATTCGATATCAATTGGTTTTTGGAAAATAGCATTAACAATTGTGTGATTACTAAATCTATCTAATACATCATCAACAATTGGACCATATGTGATGATAACAGTATCATCTCCATTATTTTCTAGAGACCACTCCCCTAATTTAAGTTGTTTAATATCTGTTGATTCTTGTTTTAATGTCTTACCACGAGGATATCTAATAGCGAGAGGATAACGATAATTAAGCGAGAAATTAAATAAGCTTTCCGCTTCGTTTTGATCTTTAGCCATCGCTATAGAAACATTAGGAATGGTATTTAAATACGCGACATCAAAAATACCTTCATGAGTTTCGCCATCACTGCCTGGAAGACCCACTCTATCGATTAACATTGTGACTGGAACATTCATTCTAGCGATATCATGACTAATTTCATCATAGGAGCGTTGTAAGAATGTGGAATATACAGATAGATATGGATGTAAACCATTAACGGCCATACCTGAAGCAAATATAGCAGCATGTTCTTCAGAAATACCAACATCAAATGTACGTTCAGGATATTTATCAAAGACATGACATAAGTGACTTCCCATTATCGTAGCGGGATTAATGACCACCATTTCAGGATGTGACTCCATATTTTGTTCCACTAAGTTAGCGTATACTTCACTCCATGATTGATATGCTGGATCTAGCTTTTTAAGAGACTCACCTGTTTTTATATCAAATGGAGTAACACCATGCCATGCGCCTGAATTATCTTTTTCCGCATATTCATAACCTTTACCTTTGGTAGTTGTGACGTGAATTGCCACACTACTAGGAGCGTTAACAGCGTACTTAAACGCTCTTTCTAGAGATTTAACATCGTGTCCATCAATATTAGAAATGTAATATAAACCCATATTTTGGAAAGTATTCTTACGGACCAATAAATATTTGAAGAAGTTTTTAATTGAGGAAGTGACTTTATAGATGCCTCTTCCAAAAGCGGTTTTATTCATGAAGCGTTTATAGCGCGCTTTTCTTCTTAAATAGCCTTTTGAAAGCCTAAACCTTTCCCATGTATTAGAGGAGTAACCAACACTTTTACCAATCGATTGTTCGTTATCATTAATGATAAGAATGACTTTATGATTAAAAGTGCCTAAATGGTTAAGAGCCTCATAAGCGACACCATTAGCTAAAGAGGCATCACCGATGACAGCGATAACTTGATAATCTTCTTTATTTAAATCGCGAGATACTGCAAAGCCCATTGCTGCGCTTATTGAGGTGGAACTATGACCGGCTTCATATGGATCGTATTCTGATTCGTTTCTCTTTTGAAAACCAGAGACACCATCAGCTTGTCTTAAATTATCTAATGTTCTACCGGATAATATCTTATGCGCGTAACTTTGATGACCGACATCAAAGATGAGCTTATCTTTTGGTAAATTAAAGAAATGATGAATAGCAATGGTTAGCTCCACTACGCCTAGACTACTAGCGATGTGGCCACCGTTTTTCGCGCAGTTGAGGATAATATTTTCTCTGATATCAGACGCTAAAAGATTTAGTTCATCTTCGGATAAACCTTTGATGTCACTAGGATTGAACGGCTTTGATAAATCAAATCTTTTAAGTTCTTTTTTCTTACCCATAGGCATTTATCTAACTCATTATAAATGAAAAAAGAGTTAGTCGATACACTCTTTATTTTTCATTTTGTTTTTATCTAAGTGTTTGATGATTAGGAAGAGGATTACAAAGATTAATAGGAAACCTAATAGGTAACCACTAAAATCGATTAATACATCCATGAGTTCACCACTTCTACCATTCACATTTAATTGAATGAGTTCTGTTACTAGACCCATTAATAAACCAAATTCTAAAGAGAGAATAATTGGCATATAGTATTTAGACCATTTAAATGGATTGATGGTTAGGAAAACCGCTAAAGAGGTGAAAAAGCCACTGATGGCGAATAAGCCAAAATGACCAAAGGCTTTTCTTATAAAAGTGGCAAAGTCATTATAGTTACTTTCATTAATAGTGCCTGGTTTGATGTTATTTATGATTTCTTCTGTTGTATCTATTATTCCTTTGCTAGCTTCTGTGCTTTGAACGCCATCTAAACAAGCGTGCACAATAATATAGACGTTAATGGCTAAGGCAATAACGCTAAAAAGAATTGTCCAAACGAGGTATTTTTTACTGACTTTCATTATTAGCGTTTTTTCTTTATTAGGCCTCTACTTTTAATGAAGTCCACAAGACCATCAACCTTTTTAATAGCGATGTAAGAATTATTTCTCATGATTAAAAAGACAGTGTTTTTACTTTCTCTATAGCCTTGAAGATCTCTATAGTAGGCTTTGCCTGATTCGATCTTTTCATCATTACGATAGACTTCATAAGTCACGTATTCATCAAATAGTTCATAGATGGCTTTTCTAGAGAAAGCTTGTTCTTTCTTAATCATTTGATGGATTCTAATGAGTAAGTATATAGCGCATACCACTAAGACAAATGAAACGGAAAGGGCAATGAGATTTAAAGCATCAAACCAGTTCTTATTTAAAATAGAAAAAACGACATAGAAAATGACGAACGCTAAAGCGATAGCAATCGCGATAATAGATAAACGATAAAGAGGACGATAAGCTTCTTTAATTAACTTATCATCGATGTTAGTTTCTATTTTTTCCATATTAGTTAGAGAATGATGATTTAAGTGGGCAAGTTCTATTGAAGATGAGATTATCTTCTGTACTCAACTTATCAGTGCAGTAATAACCATTTCTAATGAATTGGAATCTATCTAATGGTTTAGTGTTCTTTAATGAGGCTTCAACATAGCCATGTAAAACCACAAGAGAGTTTGGATTCATTCTTTCGATGAAAGATTGACCTTTAGTTTCTTCTGTTTCATCAAAGATGAGTGGTTCATAATGGTTGAATGTGGCGGGTAACGCTGTTGTGGCTTCAACATAGTGAATTGTGCCGTTAGGTTTTCTACCTTCAAAACCAGAACCGGATTTAGTTTCTGGATCATATGTGCAGTGGATTTCAATGATGTTACCATCGTTATCTTTAACCACGTTGTTGCATTTAATGAAGTAAGCGTGCATCAAACGGACTTCGTCCCCAACAGAGAGTCTCTTCCACTTTCTATTTGGTTTAACTTCGATGAAGTCTTCTTTTTCAATATATAAGTATTTGCCAAAGGCAATTTGTCTATTACCTAAGTCAGGATTTTCCATATTATTAGAAGCTTCACAATATTCAATCTTATCTTCTGGATAGTTATCAATGACCACTTTTAGTGGGTTTAAGACCGCCATTGGACGAGGAGCTTTTAACTTTTGATCTTCTCTTAAGAAGTTATCTAATTCTTCCGCGTTAGTGACACTGTTGATTCTTGATAAGCCAGTATAAAGAATGAAGTTTCTAATCGCTTCTGGAGTAAAGCCTTTACGCTTTAAGGCCACTAATGTTGGCATTCTTGGATCATCATAGCCATCAACATAGCCTTGATCAACTAATTGACGGAGATATCTTTTAGACATCACCGTGTTAGTGATATTTAATCTACCGAATTCATATTGATGTGGGACGTTTGGCATTTCGCATTTCTCCACAAACCAGTCATATAGGATTCTATGGTTATCAAATTCTAATGAGCACATGGAGTGGGTGATGCCTTCAATGGCATCTTGAAGTGGATGCGCAAAATCATACATTGGGTAGATGCACCACTTATTTCCTTGTCTATGATGTGGGACATGAAGGATACGGTAAATAACAGGATCACGCATATTCATATTTGGATGAGACATATCGATTTTGGCTCTTAATGTCTTTTCTCCATCAGCGTATTTACCATCTCTCATTTCTTGGAAGAGTTTTAAATTTTCTTCAATTGATCTATTTCTGCATGGAGATTCTTTACCAGGTTCAGTTAAAGTACCACGATATTCAGTAATTTGGTCAGCGTTTAAATCATCAACATAGGCTAAACCTTTTTTGATTAATAGAATGGCTCTCTTATATTGTTCTTCAAAATAGTCACTACCAAAGAAGATGTTCTTAGGTTCATAGCCTAACCACTTAATATCATCGATGATGGCTTGGACGTATTCCGCGCCTTCATTGACTGGGTTAGTATCATCAAATCTTAAATTGGTGTAACCACCGAAACATTTAGCGAGTTCAAAGTCATTGATGATCGCTCTAGCATGACCAATATGTAAATAAGCATTTGGTTCAGGTGGGAATCTAGTGACGATTTGTTTAACACGACCTTCTTCAAGGTCTTTTTCCATAATGGTTTTAATAAAATTACTGATTTCTTCCATGGACTATTCCTCCATAACAAAACTATTTTACATTTATTCTAAAATAAAACCACAAATATATGAAAAAAGGCTTGGTAAAGACCAAACCTTAGATTATTTATTGTTTTATCATTAGACCAAAAGATTCATTATAAGATTCACAATGATTTCCATTTCATTTGGATTACTTTCAGCGGTCAAGATAGTGATAGCCACAAGGGCTTCGTTTGAAATGATTTGTTTGTTATTTCTATATAAATGATTGTTCTTAAATAAGAAATTGATAAATAAAGTCGCGGCAATTCGTTTACAACCATCAGCGAATGGATGATCCTTCACAAGAAAATACAACAAATGAGCGGCTTTCTCTTCAATAGTTGGATATAACTCTTGACCAAAGACGTTTTGATATACTTGAGCAATGATACCATTGAGTTTTCCTTGCTCTTTTTCTACACCAAAGACATCGGACATGTCATTGAATTTCATTGAATCAATGATTTCTCTAGCCTCTTGATAGGTCATTACATAAGCGGTTTTTTCGCCTTTTGGTTTAGTAAGGGTTTGATGGTCGTAATGATCAAGAAGATCTAACGCTCTTGTATATTCGTTAATGACCTTGCTTAGTTCTTCTTTGTCGATATTCAGAGAATAAGCAAGCATTCTCGTTTGAATATCGATGGTTTTGTTAAGATTATCGAGCCTCTTTTGATTAACTGCATATCCTTGAATTAGATAGTCTTTTAATACTTTATTAGCCCATCGTCTAAAAGCAATGCCTCGTTGAGATTTTACACGATAACCAACTGATAAAATGACATCCAAATTATATAATTTGGCTGGTCTGTAATTGACCCTTCCGTCGATTTTTTCGACCGAAGTATTTTTTTCTAGTTCACTACTAGAAAAGATGTTCTTTATGTGGTAAGTGATAGTGCTTCGAGCGGCGTCAAATAAAACCGCCATTTCATCCTGTGTTAACCACACAGTATCGTTTTCTGAATCAGCGCGAACGTCTAACTCAAAATCATTGTCAGCAAATCTGACTAATTCAAATTTGTCCATTTTCTATACCTCCTGTATCGGACAACTGGTGTCTTCAAAAGGAGGTATATAAAAAGCCATCCATTAAGAAAACACCATTAATGTAGTTAACATTTGCTATATCCCAAGCAACTTAACTACTGGTGTTACATCCACTCTTTGGATGGCCACATGCTCAGATTAATTTATCTGTGT
>JBGUXN010000002.1:0-92422 GCA_045222195.1 Bacilli bacterium
TGTTTTCGGTACAGAAAGACATGAATCTAGACGTATTGATAACCAATTACGTGGTCGTTCTGGCCGTCAAGGTGACCCAGGTTTCTCCAGATTCTATGTTTCGTTTGATGACACATTATTAGTGAGATTCGCTGCTGATTCTATTAAAGCTTACATTGAAAAGAACTTCGGCGATGAAGCATTAGAAGCCAAAATGATTTCTAACGTTATTACAAGCGCGCAAAAGAAAATCGAAGGTCAAAACTTTGATACTCGTAAGAGCTTGCTTGAATACGATGATGTTTTAGCTAAACAAAGACAAATTGTCTATGACAAGAGAGATAGAATCATTGAAGGTAGAAACATCGACGATATTATGGAAGATATCTTCAATACAACCGGTGAATTCCTTGCTAAGAAAGGCGTTCCAGCCGATAGTAACGATCAATTAGTCTCTGGTGATTTACTTGTTAAACAAGTTGAACCAAGATTCTTACCAGTTGGCACAATTAAACCAAACTTATATGATGATGCTCCAGTTGAAGACATCGGACCAGACTTAGCGGTTGTTATCCGTGCTAGATTTGATGAACTTCTCAATGAATGGGATGTCGACGAAGAAGACAAGGACAAAATTAAACGTTCTGTTGTTTTACATTGTATTGACCAAAACTGGACCAAACATATTGACTCCATGGCAAGATTAAGAGAAGCCATCTTCTTAAGAAGCTATGCTAACGTTAACCCATTGCAAGATTATGTTAATGAAGGCTATGCGATGTTTAGAGAATGCTTAGAATTAGCGTCTGTTGATGCCGTTTTAAACCTCGTTAACATCAGGCCACAAAGAAGAGTGGTCGAAGCTGCTCCCGAAGAAGCCCCAGCGGAAGAAAAACCTGCTGAAGACAAAGGTGAATAATATGAAAGACATTGTTTCTTTAAAACAAGAACTTTGTGCTGTTGACGAGAAAATCCGTCAACTCGGGTCTTCTCTTTGACCTCGCTAAATTAGAAAAAGAAATTGCTGATTTATCTGCTATAAGCGAAGAAGAGAATTTCTGGAACAATCGTTCCGCAGCTTTGGAAGTGATTGGAAAGCTAAATCACGCTAAAGATATCGTAGAAACATACACGTCTCTTTTAAATTCGCATAAAGATTTAGAAGAACTCCTCAGTTATGAGGACGATTCTTTTATTGAACAAATCGAGCTCTCCCTTGATGAATTAAAGAAAAAGACACAAGAATTTGAACTACAGATTCTTTTTACTGGTGAATTTGATGATCTTAACGCTATTATCGATATCCATCCAGGTGCGGGTGGCACAGAAGCGCAAGATTGGGCGGATATGCTCTACCGTATGTATGTTCTTTATGCTGAACAACACCGTTTTAAAATGCAGTTAATGTCTTTTGAACCAGGTGAAGAAGCAGGCGTAAAATCAGTTACTATTCAAATAAGCGGTAAACATGCTTATGGTTTATTAAAAGGAGAAAAGGGTGTTCATAGACTTGTTAGAATCTCTCCTTTTGATGCGAATAAAAGAAGACACACATCATTTGCCTCCGTTAACGTAGTCCCTGAATTCAATAACGACTCCATCGATATCGAAATAAATGAATCTGATTTAAAGATTGATACATATAGAAGTGGTGGCGCTGGCGGCCAAAACGTCAACAAAGTTGAAACGGCTGTGAGAATTACTCACTTACCTACTGGTATTGTGGTTTCTTGCCAAATTGAAAGAAGCCAATTGCTCAATAAAGAAACTGCCATGCGTATGCTTAAGAGCAGACTCTATTTAATTGAACTCGAAAATAGACAAAATAAACTTAACTCAATCGTTGGCGAAAAGAAGAACATCGAATGGGGAAGTCAAATCCGTTCCTATGTCTTCTGTCCATATACTTTAGTCAAAGATAATCGCACTGATTTTGAAGTGGTTGATGTCCAATCTGTAATGAATGGAAACCTTGATGGATTTATCTATTCATATTTACAAATGGAGGCTAAGAAGAACTCGAAATAGTGGAGTTTTGCAGGCTTTTTATGGAAAATGAACATAAATTTGAGATAGTTTCCAAGTTCAAACCTACTGGTGATCAACCCACCGCTATTAAGAAATTAACCGATGGAATTAATAATGGCGAAAAGTTCCAAGTTCTCCTTGGTGCGACTGGTACCGGTAAGACTTTTACTATGGCTAATATCATTCAAAATGTGCAAAAGCCAACATTAGTTTTGGTCCATAACAAAACTTTGGCCGGTCAGCTCTATAGTGAATTCCAAGAACTCTTTCCTTATAACCGAGTTGAATACTTTGTTTCTAACTTTGATTTTTATCAACCCGAAGCTTATATTCCAAAAAGCGATACCTACATTGATAAGAACGCAGTGATGAACGAAGAGATTGAAATGCTCAGAACATCCGCTATCAATTCTGTGTTGGAAAGAAAAGACACCATCATCGTGGCATCGGTTGCCTCAATATATGGCTTAACCGACCCTGATGAATATCGTAATTTAGTTTTTAACATTCGTGTTGGCGAAGAAATCAACCGTAATGAACTTTATAAAAAGTTAGTGGATGCTCAATATAAGAGAAACAATTTAGACTTAGCACCGGGCTCATTCAGAGTCAGGGGCGATGTTATAGAAATTGTTCCTGCTAATTTCATTGATCACGAGGCCATTCGTATTGATACTTTTGGTGATGAAGTTGAGAAAATTATTCACCTCAATGTACTGACTGGAGAAGTCAAACACACTTACCATACATTTCCAATTTTCCCTGCTTATGATCACGCCTCCACAAGAGAGAGAATTAAAGAGGCTTGCACAACCATAAAAGCGGAGTTAGAAGAACGCTTAAAATACTTTAGAGATAATGGAAAATTACTCGAAGCTGAAAGATTAGAAATGCGTACAAATCAAGACATGGAAAGCATGCTTGAATTTGGTATGTGCCCAGGAATTGAAAACTATTCTAGACATATTGATAAAAGAAAACCAGGCGAAAGACCATGGTGTTTGATTGATTATTTCCCAGAAGATTTCTTAATGATTGTCGATGAATCCCACGTTACTTTCCCTCAATTAAGGGGTATGTATAACGGAGATCGTTCTAGAAAAGAGACTTTGGTGGAATATGGTTTTAGATTACCTTCCGCATTAGATAATAGACCGCTTAATTTCACCGAATTTGAGAAAATAATGCCATACGTGCTTTGTACTTCCGCTACTCCAGGTGATTATGAATTAAGCAAAGCTGGCAAGGTTTCTGCTGAACAAATCATTCGTCCAACTGGTTTATTAGATCCATTGATTGAAGTCAGGCCAACCAATGGTCAAATTGATGATCTTCTCCACGATATTAAGGAAAGAATTAAACGCAACGAACGCACGATGGTGGTAACACTCACTATTCGTATGGCGGAAGACCTCACAAACTATTTGAAAGATAAAGGAATTAAGGTTGTTTATTTGCATCACGAAACCAAAACTTTAGAGAGAAGCGAAATCATTTATCAATTAAGAAAAGGCAAGTATGATGTGCTTGTTGGAATTAACCTATTACGTGAAGGCTTAGATATTCCAGAAGTGTCATTAATTTCCATCTTTGACGCCGATAAAGAAGGCTTCCTCAGAAGTACTCGTTCTCTCATCCAAGTTACCGGTAGAGCGGCACGTAATGAACATGGTCTTGTCGTCATGTATGCCGATAGAATTACCGACTCGATGCATGAATGTATTGAAGAAACAAATCGTCGTCGTATGATTCAAGAAGCTTATAACGATGAAAATGGTATTATTCCAAGAACCGTCATCAAAGATATTCGTCCTCCAATTAGGAATACCGATGACGAAATTACTGAGATGATTGATATTACAAAGCATGGTTCCCGAGCGGAAATCGAAGCCAAGCTCAAAGAGCTCGAAAAACAAATGAAACAAGCCGCTAAAGAATTTGACTTTGAAAGGGCAGCTGAGATTCGAGATATTATTCTCGAAATTAAAAGCAATTTGTAAAAATAAAGTTTGCGTTATTGAATCGTTTCTAATAATATTATTAAGCAGCGATTTTGAAAGGAAGAAATTGTTATGTTGAATTGGTATGACTGGATTATGCTAGCAGTAGCCATCGTCATTATCGTCTTGTGCTTATTACAAGGTGGTAAATCAGAGGGTGCTTCTGGCGCCATTACTGGTGGTGGTTTAAACGTTTTCGTTAAGACAAAAGAAAGAGGTGCCGAAAAGGTTGTTTCTATTCTCACTTTAATCTGCGCAATTTTATTCTTCTTTATCGCGATTCTTATCGAAATTACTGCAAAAGCAGCCTAGTAAGAATTATCAATTTGAATTAGCCCGCAAGGGCTTTTTTCTTTCTCTGAAATATGAATCTTAATAAGATGGATAGCCCCATAAATAAAACGACGCCTATAACCATAAAAATGCATATTAACCATATTGGATAAGTATCATAATCAAATATCGGATAAGGGAATTTAATATAACCACTTATTTCGAACTCTTCGACATCACCTAATATAGCTGCTCTAACAAAAATAAATATCGAATATAGCAGTGGATAAATGATTACGTAAAGCGGTATCCATTTACTTATTTTGTCTTTATTCGTGAATCCTAAAGAGATGAAAATAAAGAGCAAAGGTGCGAATAAATGAAGGACTGGACACTGCACAGTACTCCAGAATTTAATGGTGAATATATGTCCATCTGGAGAAAAGACATTATATAAAATCATTGTAATTGTGAGATAAATAAAACAGCAGAAAGCAAAGTTAACAAAGCGTTCTTCTCTTCCTACTGTTTTCTTTTTAACTATATCAATAATCGCGGATACTAGTAGGCACGCTACACATATGACACCTATGATATTAGTTTGATTTGTAAATAAAATGTAAAATTCGTTATGGATGTTATGAATCCAACCAACATAAGAAAAAATCACACCCGTAGTACCTAAAACTATGTACACAGCGTAAATAATAAGATGAAATAATCTGCTTTTCAGTATTTTCATTCTGATATTCCGTATGGATTTCCTTTGATAATGCCATTATATTATTTGCAAAAGGAATATAAAACTATGGAACAAAAATTATTAAGAGATTACGCGCGTTTAATCGCCTGCCAAGGCGGACATGTCAATAAAGGCGACATTGTATGGATTAATGCAGGTTTAGACCAACCAGATTTCGTTACATTAGTGGTGGAAGAATGCTATAAAGCAGGCGCAAAAAGCGTGACCGTGTACTGGCATCATGATCCAGTCACCAAATTACAATATATGAACGAAACAGTGGGTGAATTATCTAAAGTTAGTCCAATGCAAATCGCCAAATTCAAATACTGGGAAAAGAAATTGCCAACTATGATTCATATCGTTAGTGATGACCCAGATGCTTTAAAAGGTGTTAACCAAAGCAAAGTTAGCAAATCAATGGCGAAACGTTATCCAAAGATTAAGAAATATCGCGATGCTGTCGATGGCAAATATAAATGGTGTATCGCTGCCGTTCCAGGCAAAGCCTGGGCTAAAAAAGTCTTCCCTAAATTAGAAGAAAAAGAAGCGGAAGAAGCTTTATGGGCAGCCATTCTTAAAACATCCAGAGTGGATGGCAATGATCCAGTTAAAAACTGGGATGATCACAACAACTTCTTAATCGGTCAAAGAGACAAATTAGAAAAACTCGAATTAAGAAAACTTATTTATAAAGCTAGTAATGGCACAGACTTTGAAGTCGAACTCGTTCCTAACATGAAGTGGGGCGGTGGTGTTGAAGTCGCACCAAATAAAGGCCAATTCAATCCAAATATCCCAAGTGAAGAAGTATTTACCACTCCAATGAGAGGTAAAGCCGAAGGTACTTTAGTGGCGTCTAAACCATTATCATATCGCGGCCAATTAATTGAAGACTTCTCCATTTCCTTTAAAGGTGGCAAAGTTTCAGATGTCAAAGCTAGAAAGAACCAATCTTTATTAGAACAAATGGTCAAAATGGACGAAGGCGCTTCTATGCTAGGCGAATGCGCGCTCGTGCCATTCGAATCTCCAATTAATGAAACAGGTATCCTTTTCTACGAAACATTATTCGATGAAAATGCTTGCTGCCACGTTGCTTTAGGCGCTGGATTCCCAGAATTATATCCGGGTGGCTTAGAAATGAATATGGAACAAAGAAAAGAAGTCGGTATTAACGACTCCATGATTCACGTTGACTTTATGATTGGCACACGCGATTTATCAATTGTCGGTGTTGATAAAAACGGTAAACAAATCCAAATCTTTAAAGATGGTACTTGGGCTATCTAAGTCTTTCTAAATTTATTAATTCGTGAAAATAGATTGTCTTTCTATCTGGGAGGACAATCTTTTTATTATCAACGTCAATTTTCTTGATAATAGTGGACACTCTATTGATCTTTTCATTTCGCCAATAGGTAATTAATAGTTCTTCACCAGCGTAATTAACTAATATTTCATTAATCTCTTCTGCTTCGTCAGAGGACATCACTGGTCGAGATACCTTTTCTTGATCTTCTTTAAGCTTTCTAAGATATTTTTCTTGTTCAGGTAAGGATTTATATGGAGCCCATTTTTTCATGCCGCGTTCACTCATTTCCTATGACCTCCTATAAATTCATTTCTTTCTCTGACTGTACTTTCTTCTAATAAGGAAGAGGCTCTTAAAACAGAGTTTTTACCGTATTTTTGATGTAAAACATCAAGAGCTTTTTGTAAGTTATGTCTTGCAAGTTGCTTTTCTTCGTCTTCAAAGACGTTTAATTGTTGATGTGAAGCTGGCGCTAAGTCACCAAAAGAGATACTAATATTTCTAATTGGTAAATCTTTGATGTTCTTCTTATAGATTTCTAGAATAGCCTCTAATAATGTTTGAGTATCATCGGTAGCGGCTAATAGTGTACTTCTTCTAGCAAATCCGCCTAAATTCTTACTATATCCAATGAAAAGAGCAACCACGTGTGTCATCTTTTCTTGGTTTCTCATTCTAGAAGCCAAATCATCAACCATCTCTCTAATAATAGTGATAGCCTCATCTTTTTGATAATCTCTGAATAATACTTGGCCTAAAGATAAACTCTTTTCTTTTGGTTCATATTTTTCATGGATATCCGCGTCATCGATACCATTCGCGTGTCTCCAAAGTTGTTCACCCATAATACCGAACTTGGCTTTTAAATAATCGACATCAGAAGTCGCAATATCTTTAACGGTAAATATATTCATCGCATTAAGCTTTGCTTCGGTTCTAGAACCAATGCTCCACACCTTTGAAAGTGGTGTGATTGGCCACAACTTTTCTTTAATTTCATTACTAGTTATTCTAGCGATGCCATTTTTCTCTTTTTTTGCGTAGATATCTAAAGCGACTTTTGCTAAAAAGAAGTTATCACCGATACCCGCAGTGGCTTGTAAACCAGTATCTTCTTTTATTTGATTAATAATCGTAGTCACCATCTGTAGTGGTGTCTTTTTGTAATAGTCTAAATAACTCGTTAAATCGATAAATGCTTCATCAATAGAATAGACATGAACGTCTTCTTCACTCACAAAGTGATATAAAACATTAATGACTTCCGCGCTTTTCTCTAAATATCTTTCCATTCTTGGAACAGCGTAGACGTATTTAAACTTTCTTGGTAATTCCTTAATACGACACCTAGAAGGGATTCCGTGTTTCTTTAAAAACGGAGAAACGCTTAAAACAATCGTATTGGTGCCTCTTTCTTTGTCCGCCACTACCAGTGGTGTCTTCCAAGGATCAAGTCCTCGATCAAGGCATTCAACATACGAATAAAAGGCTTTCAAATCAATGACGGCAATGACTCTTTTTTCCATATGGGGACATTATTATAAACAATAAAAAAATATATTTTCAGTCTTGACATGTATTTTTGTACAAATGTGCACATTTTTTATAAAAAGAAGATCTAAATTTGCTAAAATTATTACGATCAATATTGATTGGAGAATTCTATGGAAACCATTATTATCATCGTTTTAGCATCCCTCATCCTTGTCGCTGTTATTGTGGCGATTATTTTGATTATTATTAACTCTAAGAAAAAGCAAGAACCTGCTCCCGTTCAACAACTCGATTTAAAAGAAATAGGCGCTCTTTCTCAACAATTAACTAACCTTTCTCATGAAATGAAAGGCAATATCGAACTCGCCGTATCTAAAGAATTCAATAAATTACTTCAAGAAAATAATAAAAGTAGTGAAGCAGGTAACGCTAAACTTGAAAGATTCCAAAATGGTATTACTGAATCATTAAATAAACGTTTCGATGCTTTGAACGAACAAATTAATACTAAACTCCTTGAGATTAATAAAAAAGTTGACGAAAAACTCGCTGAAGGCTTTAAAGGCACCGCTGAAACAATGGCCCAAGTCCGTGAACGTCTTCAAGCCATTGATGACGCCCAAAAGAATATTGAAAATCTCTCTAAAGATGTCGTCTCTTTAAGAAGTGTTTTAGAAGGTAATCAATCTAGAGGACAATACGGAGAATATCAATTATCAATGGTTCTTCATAATGTGTTTGGGGACACGATGGGTTGCTATGAAGAACAATACACTATGAAAAAAGTCAAAGATGGTGATGATGTACGCGCTGATGCAGTGGTGTTTATGCCAGAACCAAACAAGATGATTTGTATCGACTCTAAATTCCCGTTCCAAGACTATCAAAGAATATTTGACACTGATGATCAAAACGAAAAAGAAAGATTAACTAAAGAATTCGGTAACGCTGTTAAAAAACACATTACTGTTATCAAAGATAAATATATCGTGGAAGGTAAAACCGCTCCTGAAGCATTAATGTTTATTCCTAATGATGGTGTCTTTGCCTTTGTTCACCATAATTTAGAAGATGTCGTTGAATACGCTAGAAGTAAGAAAGTTATCTTAACAAGTCCAAGTACTTTACCTGCTATTTTAGTGACCATCAATATGGTGCGTATTGAAGTTG
This sequence comes from Bacilli bacterium, assembly GCA_045222195.1. Taxonomy (GTDB): domain Bacteria; phylum Bacillota_I; class Bacilli_A; order RFN20; family CAG-826; genus RUG14515. The sequence goes on from JBGUXN010000002.1 coordinate 9,002, forward strand.
AAAGAAGTAAAAACGCTGAAGAAATTAATAAGCACCTCCATCGTTTAGCCAAAGACTTTGAAATGTTTGGAAGAGAATGGGAAACCTTCTCCAATGCTTTAGAAAGAACAAGTAAGCAAAGAGAAACCTTAGACCATCGAGTGGGTAAATTAACTAATAAATTTCAATCCATTTCCACTAATAACGGTTTAGAAGACGAGCCAATCCAAATTAGTGATAATGGTAACGAAGATTAAAAAATTCTAGATTTAATTTATTAAAACGAGTATTCTATACTGCTACGATGGAATACTCTTTTTCTTTCGTTAGTTACTATGGAAGTATATAACAAGAATTCATTAGTCAGTCTCTCTAATTCCATACTCAAACATTTCGAGGCGGAATCTTTTCATGAGAGCATTCCTGAAATTGATAATTTGTTAAAAGGTCATAAGAAAGTAGTGGCTGTTCTTTTTGATGGCATGGGTCAAAATATTGTTAGAAAACATCTTAAAGAAAGCTCTTTCATTAGAAGTAATTATGTGACCACGATTAATTCTACTTTCCCTCCAACAACCGCTGCTGCAACGACTGCTTTTTTAACTGGTAAATATCCAATTGAAACTGGCTGGTTAGCGTGGACTGAATATTTTAAAGATTATGATCGCAATATCATTCTTTTTAAAAACACTGACTATAATACGGAAGAAAAATTAGAAGGCGAAGATATTGCAAATAAATATTTTCCAACCACTAAAGTATTCGAATTAATTCAAAAAGCGGGCACCCCTGCATTTAATATCTCTAGATTTCCTATTCAAGAAAATGGTCCAAAAAGACTATTAACCAGTGGTGTTAAAATGCTTAACAAAACATTAAAAGAAAACGATAGCTGTTTCATTTATTTCTATTGGGATTCTCCAGATCGAGAAATGCATGATACTGGTATTGATAGTTGGACCACTAAATATCAAGTCCACAAAGCCCAAAGATTTATGAAAAAAGTCGTTAAGAAAAATCCTGACACTTTATTCATCCTTCTTGCGGACCATGGACATGTTAATGTTGAATTCTTTGATATTTGTGAACATGAAGATATCTATTCTTTGTTATCTAAGAAAATCACTTTAGAAAAGAGAACTCCTTCTTTCTTTGTTAAAGAAGGTAAGAACAAAGAATTTGAAGAATTATTTAAAAAGTATTATGGTCAATATTTCGAACTCTTAACCAAAGAACAAGCATTTGATATTAAGTTATTTGGTGAAGGTATTCCCGCAAAAGGTGTTACTGAAGTGGTGGGTGACTATATCGCTATTGCTAAAGATAAATATGGTTTACTTGCTTCTAAAGAATTAAAATTTCTCGATGCTTTTAAAGGTCATCATGCCGGTGGCACTAAAGAAGAAAGACTTATTGATATTCATATATTCAATAATTGATTTTTAAGCCAATAACAAATATTATATTTAGGCATGGGTCCATAGCTCAGTTGGGAGAGCGCCTCGTTCGCAACGAGGAGGTCGCGGGTCCGAATCCCGTTGGATCCACCAGTCTATATACTCGTTGTCGTTGTCCAAAGTCACTTATCCAAAGTTGGGCAAAAAGACTTATCCAAACAAGAGCCGTGTAAAAACGGCTTTTTATATATTAATAAACCCTTCATTTTATAGTGTTATATGATATAATTATGATATATAGAGGTATTTTATGGCAATTATTAGACCTAGTGCGGATTTAAGAAATAGATATAAAGAAATAAGCGAACTATGTAAAACTACTGGTCAACCAGTTTATATAACGGTTAATGGTAGAGAAGATACTGCAATCATTGATTCAAATGTTTTAGATGAACTTTATCGAACAATCAAATTGATGCAAGAAATAAATCAAGGAATTGCGGACGTTAATTCTGGAAGAGTTATGTCCTTAGAAGACGCCAAAAATAGATTACTATGACATATAAAATCGTCATCACCAATAGTGCTTTTTCTGATCTTGAAAGCATCAAACTTTTTATTGCTAAAGATAATTTAGAAATCGCTAAACAATATATCCTTAAAATATTTGATAGATTCGAACAATTAGAAGCTTTCCCTTATAGCGGACTTAAAATAGCTAATTCTTTTTTTGATTACGCTAAGGCATACTATTTAATCTGCGTAAATCACGTCGCTATTTATCAAGTCAACGACATTGCAAAATGTGTTTATATTTTAAGAGTCTTATCTCGTTATCAAGATTGGAAAAATATCGTTAACAAAGATATTCTTCAAAATAAATCAGTGATTGCTGATAATGACAAATTGCAGATTGTTAAAATGAACCAGTCAATGTATTACGATGTTTATAAAAACTCACAAGATGATAATAATCGTAAATATGTTCCTGATGAGGTATTTGGCTCATTAGAAGAAGCAACTGAAGTAGTGGATCAAATTATATCTAGTTATGAAAATAAAGATGGACCTTTTGTCTATGCAGTTATAAGAAAGAAAGATAACGCTAATCTCGGTTATGTCCAATTAGTAAAAATAGAAGAAGGATGGGAGGTTGGCTACCATATCGCAGAAATTTATACCGGAAATGGTTACGCTACTGAAGCTGTTAATCTATTTTTGGATTACATCAAAAACAACACGAATCTCAAACAAATAATCGGCATCGCTTTAGCGGCTAATAAAGCCAGCAAAAGAGTATTAGAGAAATGTGGGTTTGAATTGATATATGAAGGCACCGGATTATATCAAGGAAGAAAAAGAAAAATCATTAAAACAATTAAACATTTATAGGTTATATATTTTATCGATAATATGCCACCAAAAGTGGTGGCTTTTTTTATTACTCGCAAATGCAAAATTAATTATGCTAAACTAATATCACTATTAGTCGTCAGTAATTGTTCAACCATTATGAAAAAGAGAATATGGGTTGTTATCGTTAATATCTTAATCATGTTCGCCATGTTATCTTTCGTCGTGGTCTATTCCACTTTGGAAGCGAAAAAGTCGACAGAAACGCAAATCGCTCACTTTGAAAATACGACGATTACGATGGAACACGTTACCGAAAACTATTTAGAAGGGGAACAACGTGTTTGTGACGTTTGGGCCCACTACATCAATAGTGAAGAATTAACCATTGAAGAAGCAATTGATTTTATTCGTATTTCTCACGTTTTACCAACCGCTTCCGCTCATATCGTTTATCTAGATACTTTAACTGGTTTATCAACTAGATCAAAAACAAGTGATTTTTCAGTTTCCTATAAAGCTTATGATTTTTTAAACGACTTAAGTTGGATTCATGAAATAGGAACATCTATTAACATTTGCCGTTCTTATACCAATCCTGTAAATGGTGATCAATCAATTGCTTTCTGTAATTACGTCACTTTGCACGAATCCGGAGAAGCTAAGCAAGCCATTTTGTTACGTGTTTTACCAATTTCTGAATTGATGGAAAAATGGGTCTTCCCACAAGAAGAATTTGAACACGCTGAATTATCTATTATCGATGCTGATGGTGACTACATTATTAAAGGCTATTCTTTCAAGAATACCAGTTTCTTTGAATTCTATCGTTCTTATAACAAGATTGATGCGAGCAAAGCTAATGAATTCTTTAAAAACATCACTTCCTCATCTGGCTCATTTAAAATGCTTAATTCAAGCAAGAAAGAATGTATTGTGGCCCATACTCCGTTTGGCGAAGCTGGCGATTGGACTCTTTTAAGCTTAATGCCAACGAAATACCTTAACGCTAGTACACAAAACTGGCTCTTAATCGGTATTGTCTCATTTGGTTTGTTAACATTATTCCTTTTTGACTTGATAGTCATGATTTATTTTAATAAACAACTAAGAATTACCGCGAAAGAAGCCGAATCCGCAAGTAAAGCTAAAACCGACTTCTTGTCAACCATGTCTCATGATATTCGTACACCAATGAACGCCATCATCGGTTTAACAGCAATTTCAGAAAAGAATCTTGATGATAAAAAGATTGTTTCAGAAAATCTTCGTAAGATATCTTTAGCGAGTAACCATTTATTAACTTTAATCAATGACATCTTAGATATTTCTAAAGTCGAAAGTGGCAAATTGAATCTTGTTCCACAAACTTTCTCCATTGTTGAAACAGTGGAAAATCTCATGAATTTGTCTCAACCAATGATTAAAGAGAAGAATATTGATTTCTCATTCCACATCAATCGTATGGAAAAAGAATATCTCTATGCTGATCAACTAAGATTAAATCAAATTTATATCAACTTACTTAGTAACGCGATTAAGTATACTGAACCAGGTGATAAAGTATCTGTTGATATGAAGGAAGAAGAAAGCGATAAAGAAGGCTACGTTAAATTAACTTATATTGTTAGTGATACTGGTATTGGTATGTCTCCTGAATTTATGGCGCATCTCTATCAACCATTTTCTAGACAAACTGATAGCCGTGTTAATTCTATTCAAGGTACTGGTTTAGGTTTAGCCATTACAAAACAAATGGTGGACTTAATGCAAGGTACAATTGAATGTCAAAGTGAACAAGGTAAAGGTACGACATTCACAGTTGTTTTAGATATTCCTGTTGCCGAACATCAAAGAGCGGAAATGAAACTCGATGAATTAGAAGTCTTAATCGTTGATGATGATGAAATTCTTTTAGAAACCGCAAAAGATACATTAGAATCTTTAGGTTTAGTGGTGGCGCAGGCTAGTAGTGGTCTAGAAGCTTTAGGCATGATTAAGCATCGCGAAGAAACAGGAAAGAATTACGATATCGTTATTTTAGATCTAAAGATGCCTGATATGGATGGTATAGAAACTATTCGCCGTATTCGCGAAGAAATATCCACGAATGTACCAATTCTTTTAATCTCTGCTTATTCGTGGTCAGATGTTGAAAAACAAGCTAAAGAAGCGGGAGTTAATGGCTTCTTAAGCAAACCATTATTCCGTTCCACTCTTTACGATAAGATTAGTGAAGTCCTCGGTAAAGAAGCGGAATCTACTGAACCAGAAAATGATTATTCCGATTTAGAAGGATTAAATATTTTAGTCGCCGAAGATAATGAAATTAACTGGGAAATTATTTCTACATTACTTTCAATGTATGGTATTAACACTGAGCGCGCTGAAAATGGCCGTATCGCAGTAGAAAAGATTAAAGAGGCCAAAGAAGGAGAGTATACGCTCGTCTTCATGGATATTCAAATGCCAGAAATGAATGGTTTAGATGCCACTAGAGCAATCCGTAAGTTAGATAATAAGTGGGCCGCTAATGTGCCAATTATTGCCATGACTGCCGATGCATTCGCGGAAAATGTTGCTGAATGCTTAAATGCCGGCATGAATGGACACATTGCTAAACCAATTGATATAAAACTAGTCATGAAAGAGATTCGTAGAATTAAGGAGGAATCCAAATAATGAAAAAATTACTTTATGTCGCTGTCGGTTTGCTTTCGATGGCCTCACTCGCTTCTTGTGGAGCAAAAAATAGCGATGAAAAATTCACTCCAACTCTAGATAAAGAGATGAGCTGTGACATCAAAGTAGTGGGTGATTATAGTAACTTTGAAGCTTTAGAAGCGGAATTCGATTTATTCAACGAATTTTATCCAAATGTTCGTTTAACTTATCAAAAAGTTGATGATTATAATAACTCTCTTGGCACAGTTCTTGAAGGTAATGATAAACCAAATATTTTCTGTTCCTTCCCATCTATGATGGGCAATGGAAAATATAGCGACATCATTTCTCATATGGAAGATTTATCTGATCCCACTTTAAAGTTCAACTTTGATTGCTTACGTTCTGGTCTTATCAATAAAGATGGCTCGGGAAAAGCCTATATGGTCCCAATCTTTTCTAGAACATATGGCATGTTAGTTAATAACGATTTATTCAAAAAAGAAAATATCAACGTTCCAGAAAAATGGTCAGATTTATTAAGTGCATGTGCTTCGTTTGCCTCTAAGAGTTATAACCCAATCATGGGCTACACTAAAGATAAAAAACCATCCAGCGGTTTAATGAATGTTATCGCTTATCCACAATTTGTGGCGGAACTAGCTAAAAACCCTGACGCTCTTGCTAAGGCTAATAACCTCGACCCTTCAGCGGGCGAATATATGCGCAATTCCTTAACTTTAGTAAAGAATCTCGTCGATGGTGGTGCTATTAACGTCAGTAAATGCGATGAAATCGGTGATAACTATGAAAAAGTATTACTCCGTTTCTTTGAAGGCGATGTCCCAATGATGGTTTGTAACGGGGATACCGTGAGTGGTGCTAAAAAGCGTGAAGCTAAATCTGAAGCTTATCAAGCAAATCCATTCAATTATTCTTTCTATCCAATTCCAGTTACTGATAAGGGTGGATATTTCATTGATAGTCCATCTTTAGAATTCTCAGTTAATAAAGACTGTGAAAACTTAGATATGACTAATGAATTCATGAGATTCTTACTTAGAACCAAAGAATTACAAAATATGGCTTCCTTAAAAGGACTTATTCCTTCCACTAAATCAACATCATTTGATGCCGTTTATGCTCCATTTGGTAAAGTTCCATCAGACCGTACCATTTCTCCAGAAGTCATTGGTGTTAAAGATCAATTAGCTACCCAAATTAGACTTGCGGCTTATAAAGTTGGTAAAGGTGAATTAAGCATTGATGAAGCTGTTGCGCAATACGGTTCCTTGGAATAAAGATAAATAGCTACCTTAATTGGTGGCTTTTTCTTTTATAAGCGCATGCAAAAAATGAAAGCCCATTTTCATTGATAGAATGGGCTTTTTCTTACCAGTTTAAAGTTATTTACTAGATCTTGAACTCGAGCTCTTCAACATCCTAATAAAGACTTCTTTCTTTATATTGGTAGAGTCACTTGCACTTTGCCAAAGTTGGTCAATTCGCCTCGTAAAATCGTATCTGAGGTATAACTAAAATTCATACCTTCTTCATTAACCAATTCTGTATAGGACACTAAAGAATTGACAGTAATCTTACTAACCGCATTATTTTTATAATCAATTTTTAAGAATAATGAGTTAAAGCCATTCTCTTGGCATTTAGCATCAGTCATTCTAAACAAAAGAGGTTCGCTATCATCTTTTACATAATCACTAACATAATGAGCTTGTTGATCAAAATATTTAACTTGGTTTTTCTCGTTAGTGATATCGTAACCATCTTGTTTTTGCCAAGCGCCATCTTTTTGATAATAACGGGTCAGGTTAGAGAAATCATTATTATTAATATAATAGTATTCATTAATAGAACCACTTGGGGTCGAAGCGTGAATTTTTGGATAGTCACAATCAAATTCATATGGTCCCATTGTTGAATCATTAAAGAAGCTAGCGTATTCATCTGGATAGCCAGAATAATTCATGTTGATGGTATAAGTGAAGTGGTAGTTGTAATCATTCATATATTTAATGGCTTGTTCTAAAATCGCGGCGTCATCTTTCTTGTCGTTACCGCCATTAGCGCCATTAGCATTACCGCCACATCCGCTTATTAGTAAGCTAAGTAATATTAAAGGGATTATCTTTTTCATACGTCAAAACCTCTTTTCTTGTTTTCATTATATAAGAATTATGTTTTTAAACACGTCATAACACAGATTATGGTTTTCTTATGACAAATAAATGAAAAATCACTAGGCCGTTGCCAAATCGGTTATGCAGACGACGCCAAGGAGAATGGTGTTGGTTATTTCTTTGAAAAAAACGGCCTCATGACACGGTATGAATTCCACTTTGAGGGAGAAATAATCGTCAAGGTTGAGTACTATTATAGTTAAAAAAACACGATAAATAACAGCTACCGGATGGTGGCTTTTATTTTTGCCACTTTTTTGTGGTATATTGATACAGACATGAAATTGATAAATTTAAAAAGAAAACAAGTTGAAGATATTGAGTCTCGTTTAGAAGATTACGATGAAAAATACACTAGACAAGATTTAGAAGGCATCATCCAAATCGGTATCGTTGATGATAACGGTAAACTAATAGGTGGTTTAGATGCCTGCATAACCACTTTTAAGATACTCTATGTATCCACTTTATTTGTGGATGAAGAATATCGTCGAAAAGGCTATGGTCGTCAAATGATTGAAGAAATGGAAAGACGTGCTAAAGCCATGGGCGTCAACACCATTAGACTTGATACATTTGATTGGCAAGGTAAGGAATTCTACCAAGCCTTAAACTATGAAGTAGTGGGCCATTACGAAAATAAAGAAGATGGCTATAGCGAATACTTCTTCTTAAAACGTTTATAACACCATATTCGTAATTGCTGGTTGCATTTTACTTGTTAAAACGCTTATCATATTAAGCAAAATATAGATTCACTCAGGAAAAACAATTATGGAAGAACAAGGAAGACACGTTAACCCATATCACGGAATCTGGTTTGGATATCTAGCCATGGTGCTATTCCCAACAGCGGTTTTCATCTTGCTCTATTACATTGTTGATCGTTATTTTGATCACCCACTTATGGTCAATATCCATATTGCGTTAGGCTTTGCGGGTGCAGTAGGAGCGCTTACAACCATTATTTGTTGGTTTTGGGGTGTTGGACCAAGCTTATTCGCCGCTATGGCGGATCGTATTAGAGAAACTAAAGAATTATTTGGCGGTCTTCATGACAAAGAAGGCCGTAAATGGTATTGGACAAGATTCGTCGAAGATGGTGGTTTCATCCTCTGGTCATTCTTACCAATTACATTAATATTCGCAGCGATATCTGCCTACGGATTCATCTCGTTTGCTAATTGGTACGCTGCTCTATCATAAAAAAGCGAATCGTTGATGGTTCGCTTTTTAAATACAGGGACTTCGCAGTTTCTGTTTTCTATTCTTCTTTTGGTTCTTCTTCCTTAATTTGTAAGGCTTTGATATGCATCACAACTTCGTTAGCAATGAACACTAAGGTGATGACAATAGTGGCACCGAATGAAACATCGCTTAAGAAGTGAGCGGCCGCTAAGATACGGGCAAGAGCCACTAATAAGACTAAGCCACAACCTGCTAAGAATAGTGGTAGTTGATATTTTTCAAATTTCTTATTGGCTAATGGTAAGAAAGTGAACGCCACTAAAACGATACTCGCTTCAGCGGTATGGCCGCTTGGATATGATTTGAAGTTATCTTTATGGATACCATATGTATTAATCAAATCTTTATAGTTCTTTGTTGGTTCCCACCAGTTATGGAAGAAAATATCTGGATTACTTTCGTAAGCCACTAATAATCTATAACGTGGACGATGGATAAAGTCTTTTAATCTTGGAACAATACCAAGCAAAGCAATGAGTAAGAGAACAACAACGATACAGAAAATAATCCATAAGTTCTTGTTTTGATAATCTTTAAATAAGAAATAGCCACCTACCATAGCAGCACATTCAGGAATAATGACTACTAAATAACCAACCCATTCAGGGGCAGCTTTATAAAATCCATTAATACCAAAATATTCGCCAGCAGGATAAAAAATCGAGACCGCCAAACAAGCTGCGGCTAAAACACCAAATAAGATTTTAAGAGCAATATGATATTTACCTTTAACGATTAACGCGACAAAGCCGCCACCCATGGCTGCCACCGCGGCAAAACCAATTGTTGGGCCAATAGCGGACACTGTTAAAGCAAATTTATTGTTCGCGGAAGCAATCGCTGTGCTAATTTGTAAATCAAAGAACGATCCTAAAACTATTCCTATAATCGCTACTCCTAAAGCGATAATTAAAGGAAGTCTCATTTTTTTCATACTATAAATCTCCTTCGCACTAATATATTACTCTTTTTATTTTAGTTTTTCTTGTTTTTTAAGGTCGTAAATGTGTTCAGTCGCAAAATGTAACTTAGTTAAATAGGCTTTCTTATTAAGTGGATATATAAAATATACATCCTTGTTATCCGCTAGTTCTAAGAAAGCACCTCTTTCTTCATAGTTATATTCAATATGTAGAGCATAGCTTTGTAAGCTAGAACGATGGAATGAGAAATCGTTATCAACGCCTTTCACATTAAAGCCTTCGTTAATATCATGAGTTAAGTGGTGGTGACCTTCTAAAGGCACAAAACCAATACCAGCGCCCATTAATTTCTCCACTCTCACATCATCATCGAAATGATACGTGCCATTAGTAACTTCTTGTTTAACGCATTCTTTTTCCCATTTATACCATTTACTTGGATAGTCAAATTTGGTTTCTCCATTAGTGCATTCTAAATGCCCATCTTCTAAATAGTCATAGGTAATACCACAGTGATTGCATTTTAAGAAGTGGCCTTCAGAGGACATTTCAAATTCAGCGCCACAATGTGGACACTTATAAAGGATTCTTTCTAGACCGACCGCTCTATTCTCATATTTGATTTTAATATTCTTTAATTCCATCCAATCTTCTTCGGAATTATAGAATTTGCTTTCAATCTTTTCTTGAATCTCTTGAGCGCTTAAGTTTTCTAAGTCATTCTTATCGATAATGGTTTCAATTTCATTAACAATAGGTCTAACCTTTCTCACTTTACGGTCACTCCATTGTGGGCAATATAAGTAGTTACCATGTTCTCTATTTAAAACGACTGGAACATTCGCCATCTTCGCGAATCTACCTAAACTTTTATCAATTCTTTCGGTTTCACCCATGAAAGAGTATCTAGCTTCTGGATAGATAACTAAGATTTTCTTCTTTTTAAGAACTTCTAAATATCTAATAGCCCCCTTAGGGTCATTAGTGAATTTTCTTTTAGCAAGAACACCAATTCTTCTAAAGATAAAGAATCTAGGAATGAATTCCTCAACAGTGCTAATCCAATAGACTTTATGTGGGAATGTTAAACATAAAGCCATATAAAAGTCCAACATGGAAGCGTGTGTACTAATTAAGATATATGGAGGCTTTGGTAACTTATTCTTTTTAACAATTTTAGCGTGGTTTTTAATTTTATTAATTAAACCAATAATCCAAATAATAATATAAAAAAGAGTCCACGTTCTTTGGTAAGGGAGATCTGGAGTAATCTCCGGATATTTTTTCTCTTTTGCCATGTAATAATTATACCTGTTTCGTCACAATTCACTAAATATATGTAATTTATACGTATATGTGCAATAATTAAGGTATAGCCAGGAAATATTTAATATGGATTTGAAAGCCACCCCTAAATTTTGTGTGCACTGTGGATCTCCGATTAAACCAGGAGAAAAGTTTTGCATGAAATGTGGCGCTCAACTCGTCAAGAATCTTTACGATAAAACAGCGATTGAACCCACAAAGATTGAACCAACCGAAGTTAAACCAACAGAAATAGAACCCACCAAGATAGAGCCGACAAAAATCGAACCGACTGAAATCAAACCAACAGAGATTAAGCCGACTGAGATTGAGCCAACTCCTATAGAACCTACCCCAATTGAGCCAACACCAATTAAAGCTGGTGTCTTTAATAATAGGTTCTTTATGTTTTTCACTCACCCAAACATTTTGATATGGGGCGCTATTAATCTTGGTTCAACCTTATTCCATGTTATTTCAGTTAGCGCTGGTGGCTTTAACTGGTGGAATATCATTTCTTTGATTCTCGTGCTCGGTTCATTATTTGAAGTAGTATGGGGCATTATCACAGCGCCAGTTAACAAAACTAATCCAGATGGTTCACCTAAGAGCAAAGGCAAAATCCTTGGCGATAAGATGAAATCTATATTTAAAGGCAATGGTCCAAAACCAAGCCCTAAGAACTTAATTGGTATTATCGGTAGTAGTATCGGAGTTCTTGCTTTAGTTATTTTTATTCTTGGATCATTATTCTCTGGTTTCAAAAACCACGTTGTTATAGACGGTTATACCTTTAGGTATTCATATACTGGCTATGGTTATAACCCTGAAGTTGATTATGAACTAGTGACATTCTATCCTGGCTATAAAGCACGCAATACAATTTATGAAAAAGGAGTAATCACATTCCAAGCCTATGGCCCATATTGGCGAATTGGCGATGAATGCGGCCTTAAATTAAAAACATGTGAAGTTGGCACAATGAATAGCTGGGGAGAATGGGGTGTTACAACCAACTTCCATATTAATAGTTATAAGCATTTGCAAAGTGGTGGTTGCCACTTCTATAGGACTAAATAGTTATGAATTTTAATAGTGGAACTCGTTTAGTGTTTATTATCTTCCTCGCTGTGATTGCGGTTCTTTTCATTTTATTAATTCTTGCCGCGGTTATTGGCAAAAAGAAGAGAAAAGTACCCGTTATCTTAAAGGTTTTTACCATTTTATTCACTGTATTATCTATCGCGGGTGGATTTGTGTTTCCATTCACTTATTACTGCAATATCCCACTTAATCTTAAGTACGGTCGTTTTATGGGAAATGGCACCCCTGATTATCTTGTCGTTCATCACGACAGTGTGGAATTACACGAAAATGGTGAGTCAAGGGGTTTAAAAGGTACCTATACCATTAAAAACGATGTTTTAGAAATAACTTATAAAGATGGCACTACAGATAAGTTTATTGTTAAACATTTTGGCGCTGAACTCGTTGACCCAGTCACAAATATGAGAGCGTATTACTACACAGGAGATAAGAAATAATTTATGAAGTTCTGTGCGTATTGTGGTGCCAAATTAAACGATAACGATAAGTTCTGCCTCATGTGTGGCGAGAAATGTATCGACTTTTTTGATGAAAACGAAGAATATGCTTCTAATTTAGAAGAAGAAAACAAAAAACTCGAAGAAGAAAAACTCGAAGCGGAACGTAAGGCTAAAGAAGAAGCCGAACGTTTAGAACAAGAACGATTAGCGGAAGAAGCTCGTCTTAAAGCCGAAGAAGAAGCGAGACTTGAAGCTGAAAGATTAGAACAAGAACGCCTGGCAAGAGAAGAAGCTGAACGCTTAGAAAGAGAACGCATTGAGGAAGAAAAACGCCTTGAAGCTGAGCGTTTAGAAAAAGAAAGGCTCGAAGAAGAAGCCCGCTTGAAAGCGGAAGAAGAGGCGAGAAAAGAAGCGGAACGTTTAGAACAAGAAAGAATCGCTAAAGAAGAAGCCGAAAGACAAGCCGAACTTGCTAAAAAAGAACAGGAGAACAAAGATATTGTTGCTATGCAACAAGAAATCGAAAGATTAAAAGCAGAATTAGCTAATTCTAAGCAAGCTCAACCAATTGATGAAGATCTTGAAGAGCCTGAACCAGCTCCTCAAGTCATACCATATGTGGCTTTTAAAAAGGAGAATATAGTTCTTCCTCTTGTTTTATTTATCGTTTCATTTTTGATAGCTTTCGCATATATCTTGCTTAAAGACATGTTTGATTTAAGCATCATTATCTTTGGTGTGGGTGTAGCGGCAGTCCTTTTCACCTTTATTAGTTCTTTAATCATTAGAAAGAAATATGGGCCTGCCACTAAATGGCTCTGCTTAATTAATATCTTATGTTGTATTGGCTTATTAGCGTTCTTACTCATTACACTTTTAAGTTCCTTCCCAGGAGGAGGCAAATAATATGAAATATTGTCCTAATTGTGGTTCGCAGTTACCAGATGAAGCAAGATTCTGCCCTAATTGTGGCACTAAGCAACCAAATATGGAGAACGCTCCCGCTCCGCAACCAGCGCCAGTAGTGGAACAAACTCCAGCACCTCAACCAGCACCTGCTCCAGTTCCTCAAGAACCAGCGCAAATGACTCCAGGTCAAAGATACAATTATCTAAAACAAAATGATGAAAGATTCAAAGCTACCGTCAAGGTTATTTCTGTCCTCAAATTTTTGGGATTGATTAGCTTGCTATTTATCATTCCGTGGTTAGTGTGTTATTTAACACCAGTTGGCACATTAACAGGCATTGATGCCAATGATTATGGCAATAACATCATGTCAATTTCTGGTAAATCATTCCCATATAATTTCTCTATGTATGAAGTCCAGTTTGTTTTAAGATCATGGGCAAAAGTGGGCAAATATAAACTAACACCTAATAATTCTTTGGGTAACAATGTTATGCCAAGTGTTTTGTGGTACTTTGGCTTTTTGTTCATGGTCTTGCTTGCTTTAGTGTCGATACTTGGCATGCCTAGAGGCTTTGTTCTAAAAACATATGAAAAAGATCCTAAAGAGTTATATAAAGCCGTTAAAAACAATACAGTTTGGTTCTTTGGTCCAGCACTTACAATTATCGCCATGGTTAACGCCATCCTCACTTATTCAAATTGTAAAAATTTAGATTGGAGTGATATGAGCGGTTGTTTCTTGGGTATAATCGTAGAAAACAAAGCAGGATTAATCGCTGTTGTCGTAGTTAGTGTAATTTTTATACTTATCATGCTCGCGGGCTCAATTGTTCCAAGAATAATACTATTTAATAAGCTTAAAAAGCATTATCAATAATTAATAAAATATACTGAAAACGCCGCCTTAGTGGTGGCTTTTTTCTTGCATAAAATCTAAATAAATTACAAAATACTTTACAACGCTAAAGTGATAAATTATAATTGATGACAGTTTAACGATTTAGTGCGTTAAAGTAAGGAGTCAATTAAATGAAATTTATTAAAGCATTACCATTATTAATGGTAGCAGGATTATCTCTCGTTGGATGTAATAAAGCGGGAGACGTTGAAAATATTAAAAAAACAGGTTTCTTAAATGTTGGTATAACAATGTATGAACCAATGGATTATTTCGATACAGATGGCGAAACCGTTATTGGTTTTGATGCTGAACTAGCTAATGCATTTGCTAAGACATTAGACGCAGAAGCGCGTTTCATTGTTATTAAATGGGATTCAAAAGTTCTCGAACTCAATAGTGGCAAGATCGATGTCATTTGGAATGGGATGACCATCACTGATGAATTAAAGAAGAATATCGATTTAACTATTCCATACGCCACCAATTATCAATGTGTCGTTACTAAGACCGCTAATATCGCTGACTATACCAGCGCTGATTCTATTAAAGATAAGAAAGTAGCAGTGGAATCTGGTTCCGCTGGTGAAGCAGTGGCAGAAGGCGTTGCTAATTTAAATAAAGTCACTTCTCAAGAAGCTGCTTTACTTGAAGTTAAAGCGGGTACGTCTGATTGCGCTATTATCGACGTCACTATGGCCAATAGTGTTGTGGGCAAAGGCGATTTCACTGGTTTATCCACAGTCAGCGCGGATCTCATCGCTTTTGAAAAAGAAGATTTCGGTGTTGGAGCGCGCAAAGGTAGCGACCTCACCGATAAATTGAATGTCTTTTTCAAAGACAGTTATAAATCAGGTTTATTAACTACATTGTCCACCAAATATAACGTTGCTATTAACGATGCGACTTTAAAATAAAATGGCAGATTTTCTATCTATAACATTAGAGTTACTTAATGGTTTAGCAAGCTCCTTCTTTCTATTCCTTCTCACCTTGCTATTCTCTTTGCCTTTAGGGTTAATAATGTGTTTCGCAACAATGGCAAAGTTCAAACCGTTAAGCTGGTTATCTCAAGGTATTGTTCTCGTACTAAGAGGTACCCCTCTAATGTTACAGATATTTGTCATTTTCTATGTACCAGGTCTCTTATTTAACTTTCAGTGGCCATCATTAACCACGGGTAATGTCTGGTTTGATAACACATTCAATACAAGATTCATCGCCGCTTTAGTGGCATTTGTTATTAATTACGCTGCTTATTTCTCCGAAATATTTAGGGGCGGCATCCAATCTATTCCAAAAGGTCAATTTGAAGCGGGTGCGGTCTTAGGAATGAGCAAGAAAGAAGTATTCTTTAAAGTCATTCTTCTTCAAATGATAAAAAGAATAGTGCCTCCAATGGGTAACGAAGTTATCACTTTAATTAAAGATACCTCTTTAGCCAATGTCATCGCTGTAACTGAACTCATGTTTAGAGCGCAGCAACAATTAAATAAAGGCCTTATATGGCCAATCTTCTACGCTGGTTTGTTCTACTTGTTATTCAATACATTAGTGACCTACCTTTTAAAACTTACAGAAAGAAAACTCGAATATATCAAGGTGTAATATGTCTTATTATTCCGTTAATAATTTAAATAAATCTTATGGTAAGAATCTTATCTTAAAAGATATTAACTTCTCCATTAATGAAGGAGAGGTTCTTTCTATTATTGGGAGAAGTGGATGTGGTAAAACCACATTACTCCGCTCTTTAAATTATTTAGAAAGTATTGATTCTGGTACAGTCACACTAAACGATGAACTTCTTTTATCTAATGAATATCCAAAGAAAGAAAAAGATGTAATTAAAAATAGAATCCATTATGGCTTAGTCTTTCAATCCTTTAATCTATTTCCTCAATATACAGTCTTTGAAAATATCGCCTTACCATTAAGGTTAATGGAAGAAAAAAGAAAGAAAGACAATCTTCCTTCTTTGCTCAATAAATCAATTGAAGAAGAAGTAATGGATTTATTAACTAAGATTGGTTTAGAAACTAAAAAAGATTTCTATCCTAGTGAGTTAAGTGGTGGTCAATCTCAAAGAGTGGCGATTGCTAGAGCGATGGCCCTCAAGCCAGATATCTTATGCTTTGACGAACCAACAAGTGCATTAGATCCAGAACTAACAGGCGAAGTTTTAAAAGTCATTTTAGAACTCAAAGAAAAGTATCATTTAACGATGATCATAGTGACTCACGAAATGGCATTCGCGAAGAAAATTAGTGATAAAGTCCTATTTATGGACGATGGAGAAATCATCGAATTTGGCACTCCTAAACAAGTGTTTAACTCCTCTAATGAAAGAACAAAATCCTTCCTAAATTCATATATCGCTTTAAATTAGTAAAGTAAGTTGTTAGAATATATGAAAATATGAAAAAGATAGACCATTCTGAACTTTATAAGGAAATTTTAAAACTTGAAACTCTCGAGGAGTGCGAGAAGTTTTTTGATGACTTATGCACAATTAATGAATTAGACGCCATGCTTCAAAGAATTAAGGCGGCTAAAATGTTACTTGAAGACAAAACGTTCCAAGAGGTCACAAAAGAAACAAAGATTAGTAGTGCTACCTTAGCCAGAATATCTAAATGTATTAAATATGGCGATGGTGGTTATAAAGATATCTTAGAAAAGAAAGAAAAATGATCTCCGTTGGAGGTCTTTTTTAAAGGTACATCGTTATGGCGTTAAAACAGAAATGGAAAAAATCAGGTAAATCAGTAGGTAAAGCTTTCTCTAACTTTGGTAGAGCCTTTGGCAAAACCATGAAAGTGGCTTTTACTGATGATCCTAACTGTATTGAAAGTAATGGTCATACAGAAACCGCGAATAGATGGAGAGAAACTGGTAAAGCCTTTGGCGAAGCTGGTAAAGATTTCGGTGCCGCTATGGAAGGTACAGTCGATAAAGTAGTGGGAAACGATTAAATGAAAAAGCTATCTTGTCTTTCTTTACTCTTAATACCTCTTGTTTTAAGTGGTTGCCTTTCTCATCCTCAAACACATAAAGATCCAAGTGAATATTTTTCTTGTTTGGAATCAGCGATTAATAACTCTGATTTCCATTCTGAGCTATATATTTTCCCTAAAAACGTCAAAGAAGAATCGATAAGTAACTTTGCTTATCAAACTAGTGATGGCCTCTTTAATGGTTCTTATTTTTTCTATCTTGTTGTTAACTATAATCAAGCGGATTTCGAACAAGAATTACTAAGATTAGATAGTGTTAAAGCCACGTTTAAAAAAGGGAATGAAAAACCAATCATTAAATATAAAGAGCATTATTTATATTTAACAATCAATAGAAATGAACGTTGTGAATACGTCAAATATAACGAAGAAAAACTTGAAATTGCTTATGTCTCAAATCAAATTTATGAATGGTATAAAGTTGACATCAGCAATGATCATTTATTAGATGACGTTACTATTCCAAGCGAACTAGATGACGGCAATAATTCCTACAACATGTACTATTCCTACGAAGGTGATGTTGGTTGGTATGTTAATGACTAGAAAACAAGATGACTAATTACCGAAAAGCCACATTAGAAGATCTTCCCCAAGTCATGGAAGCCGTTGAAGATTCTCGTGAAGTTTTAAGATTGCAAGGAAATGGGCAGTGGCAAGATGGCTATCCCAACAAAGATGACTTCGTTAACGACATCAAAAACGGTCGTCTTTTTGTCACTTATGAAAATGACCCAAATGAAATAATTGGTGTCTGCGCTTTAACATATCGTGAAGAAGATTATCATCATCTTTACGAAGGAGAGTGGTTAACCGATCTTCCGTATATGGTTATGCACCGCGTCGCTATTAAAGAGAAATACCGTAACCAAGGGTATGGTAAAAAACTATTTGAAGTTTTTATTAAACAAGCTAAAAAAGAAGGCTTCAATTCTTTGAGAATAGACACTCACAAAGGTAATAAAGTCATGCGTCACCTCATAGAATCGTTCGGTTTTGTCTACTGTGGCAAAGCCATACTAACTCCAGATAAAGATAGAATGGTGTTTGAAAAAGTCTTAAAATAGGTTAAATCATTTTTCAAAACCAGCCTAATGAAAAAACAAAATATTCTTAATAATTTTGTTAGTTGCTGTGACAAAGACCAGCTTTAATTACGTTTATTGACTAGACAATAAAATATTTGAATGATATAACTTTATATTATTAGTGCTTTGCACAATGGTTTTTCGTTTCTAAATTGTTTGCCGTCCAAGGAGGTAATTAGTGAAAAAGTCTTTAAAACTTATCTTAAGTTCAATTGCTCTGATTTCTTTAATTGCATGTAGCGAAACTTACAAACCTAGCCACGAATTACCAAGCAGCATTGATGATACTAGTGTCCAAGAATCAATAAGTAGTTCTGAAGACACAACATCCGAAGAAATCTCCTCAAGCAGTAGTGAGATATCTTCCGCTTCTAGCTCCTCTAGTGAAGAACAGTCATCATCGGCCCCATCTTCATCTAGCGAACAACAATCATCCACTGAGGAACAATCTTCTAGTCAAGAACAGTCATCATCAGAAGAAGGAACTTACTATCATGTCACATTCATCAACTATGATGACAGCGTGCTCTACGAAGTTGATGTTCTAGAAGGACAAGAAGCAATCTATAACGGTGAAACCCCAATTAAACCAGAAGATGATGAATTCGTTTACGAGTTCAAAGGGTGGGATCAAGTTCTCACAAACATTCTCTCTGATTTAACCGTTAAAGCGGAATATTCATATACCGCGAAAGAAAACTGGGGTTCAATAATTTGGTTCTAATTAATTGAGGAGGAAATCAATTATGGAAGATAAGAAAAAATACGTAAAACCAGATGCTAATGTTGTCGATTTCGTCGATGAAGACATCATCACATTAAGTCTTGGCACACAAAACGGTGACTGGACAGAAGATGACAACGGCGAAAACATGTAGGAGGAAACGACCATGAAGAAAAAATTACTTTTAGCAGTTCTTCCTGCTTTGCTAGTTCTTGCTTCTTGCTCTGCCCAACCAAATGCTAAAGCAGAACCAATCTTCCAAGAAGATACATTAGCTCACGAGGAAATCTTTGGTGAAGCAGAAGGTTTTGAATTAAGAGCACCAAAGCGTAACTTGGACAGCGACCCATACATGGCCGATAGAGCTCAACCAGCGATTGGCGTTCAATATCAAGAAAATGGTGACAATATTTCGATTCGTTTTGTTGCTGCTATCGATATCGGTGAAGCAAATCTTGCTGATGTTAGTGCGGTTTGGCATAGAGTCTTATATTGGGATGATGGTTCCGTTGGTAAAGCTGATGCTCCAAAAGAATCTCTCAAGGCTTATACATCTTTGAATAACAAAGGAGACATTTATTCCATTAGTGACTTTAACGGCGCTACAGGAACATATGACTATTTCGTTGTTTACACGTTGTTAAATGTTAAAAAGTCAGACTATCAATATTGCCGTTTGAATGCTTACTTGGAATTAAATGGTGGTGCTTCATATTCTAAAGTGTTATCAACAACCCTTGGCGGCGAATATAGATTTACATTTGACCACAATGATTCTGGTTACTTCTTGGCCGGAAAGATTAATGGTGTTGAAAACGCTGTCGTTAAGCAACATTCACCAACATTGGGTAACGATAATCAAGCTTCGTTTATTGCAGACATCCAAAGCAACGACATGTTCTTTGTTGTTCACAAAACAGATGGTTATTTCGGAGTTAAAGGTGGCAGTGATGTTAGAAATTCATCTGACTTCGTTGCTAGCGAAGGAATGATTAAAGCAAACCAATCTGGAAACTTTGCTTTCTATTTTGGGAATGATAACCTAATTTATCCTTCTGGTAAATTAGTTACTGGTGGAAAAGGCTATTATGTTAGAGGCGAAACTGCAAAAGGATGGGATGATTTAACTTTAGAATTACACCAAGACAACTGGGAAAACCTTATGTTGATTGAAAATGTTCAATTAACCGAAAATAAAGAGTTCAAAATTGGCACCAGCAACTGGAGCGCTGAATACAACTGGTACAATTTACTTGATTCTTCTAAGGACAATTTCGAAAAAGCAGACGGCGAAAGTTCTAATATTAGAGTGAAATCTGGCAAGGGCGGCACTTATAACATTTACATTACAATTAACCAATGCCTTTCTATTGCGAAAGTTGCTTAATTCATAATTTTCATTATTTCTTATAGAGCTTCTTTATGAAGCTCTTTTCTTTTGCATTTTCTCTATTTCATATGAATAGAAAATCGGCTCAAGCGTGACTTGGTCCATTCATTGCGATCAAACACGCTCATAGTAGATATACGCTAAATAATAATTGTTTAAACTAGACTGTCTTTACAAACATTCTAGTTTTTCTTTCATTAAAGATATAATATCTGTATACTTGTAACAAATGTTGACCAAATTATTTCCATCTCTAGAAAATAACAAAGTTATAGTACTTCTCAATAAGTTTCTATATTCATATTATTACTTAGCTTTTATCGCGTTATTGACCGCTTTATCTTGTCTATTTGGTTTTGAGATGGTGACATATTACATCTATGTCCTATGTGGTGGTATCTTACCTTGCTTATTCTCTAAAGATATGACACCAATCTTTGCGCCTTTAGGTATGGCGTATTCTTCTGTTTCTTTAAGAACAAAAGACGTAGAGAACAATAAAACTCTATTTGGCGCTCAAATGTATCATTTATATATTCTTCTTGTTTTAATCGTGATCTTCGTTGGTGGAAGATTAATCTTTGATCTAATCACTAATAAAGAAAAAAGACATTATTTTCCACGTTTAACAATTGGTTATATCATCTTTGGTGTAGCCCTGATCATCGGTGGTATTAATTCTCAATATTATACCGCTAGAGATTTCACCTTTGGTTTAGTGGAATGCCTAGCATTATCTGGTTGTTATTTCATTTTGATATACATCATTGATTGGAAAAACATCAAAAAAGAATATTATGCCTTCTTAATGCTATTCTATGGCTTAGCCTTAGTTATTGAAGTGCTAGTTATCAGAATCACCAATGGTGGTGAAACAGTGAGAACTGGTTGGGGTATCAGCAATAATATCGCTGGCCAATTATGCATGTGCTTAGCAGGCCCAGTATATTTGGCCATAAAGAAAAAGCTGGCGCCTCTCTATTTAATTAGTGAAGGCACCATCCTTTTAGCCATTGGCCTCACTAATTCCAGAACCGGCGCCTTAATGGGTACGATTATTTGTATCGGTTCATTAGTCATCTTCTTTATCAAAGCGGATAACAAGAAAAGACTTGCTGCTGGTATTATTGGTTGTCTAGCCATTACCTTATTCCTTGGCTTCACATTTATCTTTATGGATACTTTTGCCGTGGCATTTGAAGGCTTATTTAATAGAAGAAGCGGTACTTTCTCTTTAAACGGTAGACAAATCATTTGGGAACAAGCCTATAACAGTTTTATATCCAATCCGTCATTAGGAGTTGGTTGGTATCAATGTAACTTTGGTAGAAGTGATTACTTTGCCTATAGCTTTGTGCCTGGAAGATATCACAATACCTTCTTCCAAATCATTGCGACGATGGGCTTGTTCGGCTTAATAGCGTACGCCTTCCATCGTTATCAAACTATTAAGATGGTTTTCAAAAAACCAACACTAGAAAAGATATTTATCTTTATTTCTATTCTAGGCCTCTTATTAACATCGTTATTTGATTGCCATTTCTTTAACTTAGGTCCAGGTCTAAATTACTGCATCGCTTTAGCGTTTTTAGAAGGGATTGTTATAGCGGCAAACTAGATTGTGTTTAAACAGTCTAGTTTTTCTTTTATAATATGAATACACAAATGATTAACTTTAGAATCAAAATCGCTGATAAGGTCTTAGACATTAATGCTTTTAATGAAACTACGAAAAGATATTGTCGTCATTTTTTAAGTGAAGAAGAACCAGACTATGTCATTACCATGACCGAAGAAGATCTTAAAAACGAATCATCTAATTCAGCGGATGGCAAAGTCTATGTTAATGAAGAAATAAGCGCTTTATATAGAAAGATCGCTAATATATTCGTTAATGATGGCATTATCGTTTTTCATGGTTCTTCATTTATGGTTGATGGTAGTGGTTTTCTTATCACCGCGAGAAGTGGTGTTGGTAAATCCACGCATTCAAGACTCTTAAATGAATTAATGGGTGAAGATTTTATCTATATCAATGACGATAAGCCTCTTATTTTAGTTAATGATTCGGTGACTATTTATTCTTCTCCTTGGAACGGTAAAGAAAGAAGAGGGAATAATGTGTCCGCTCCTTTAAAAGCTATTATGTTTTTATCTAGAAGCGAAACACCTTCTTTTAGAAAGATTGTTAGTAAAGAAGAAATCTATATTAAGATGCTCTCTCAAATCTACTTACCAAAAGAAAAAGACTTAAGAGAAAAAGCCTTAAAGATCGCAGATAAATTATTAAGACAAGTTAATTTTTATGAAATAAATGTTAATCAAGATATTGAATCCGCTAAAATGACATATGAAAGGATTATCAAAGATGAAATTAAATAATGATTTTTTAATCCATGATACTGGTAATGGAGAAATGCTCATCCCAGTGGGGGAAGAAACTAAAAAGTTCCACGGTGTCATTAAACTTAATGCTACTGGCTCTGAAATAGTCCATCTTCTAGAAGAAGACATTTCTTTAGATGCCTTACTTAATCACTTCTATGAAGCTTATCCAGATGATGATAAGGAAATGATTAAAACTACAGTTACTGAATTTATTAACAAGTTAAGAGAAGTCAATGCAATCACCTTATAAGTTTGAAGAAGTATTAGAAAAAGACGGAGAACTCTTTTTTACTAATGTTGGGTATTCAATGTATCCACTAATTAAAGAAAGAGAGGATATTTTACATATCGTTACTTCTAATACATTTCAAAAAGGTGACATCATTCTTTTTAAATCAAAAGAAGAACACTATGTATTACATAGAATCTTAAAGATTAAAAAAGATAAGATTATAACCGCAGGAGACTATAATTATTTTAAAGATCAACCAATCGTTAAAGAGCAGATATTAGGTAAACTAATAGATATTAAAAAGAAAGACGGTAAGATCATCGATTTATCTAAAGATAAGAAAGGAAGAAAATTCTGGTACACTAATTTCTTTCCTATCAAAGCTTTCTTTCAAAAGGCTGGTAAAGTCTTACACTTAAGGAAAATCAAATGAGAAACAAAGAAACATTAAGGTTCATTAATAGCAATATTAAGGGCTGTAAAGCTAAGATAGCCATTCTTTCTATTGCTCAAATCTTATTAGGTGCCTTAACCGTAGCGTTCTCATTTATGCTTAGATACGTAATAGGGGCGATTGAAGCAAAAGATCAAGACGCTTTAATGCTATATACCATCATCATTGGTTCTATCGCTTTACTTCTTGTCGTTTTACAAATCTTCTACCGTATCTATTACGAAGTAAGCTTCGTGGATATTGAAAATAAGCTCAAAAAGAACTTATTCCAAACCATCTTAAACAAAGATTACCAAGAAATTAAAAAGACCCATGATGAAGAATGGATTCATCGATTAACTAGTGACACGAATGTGATTGCTTCATCAATATTGTCCATCTTACCTTCTTTATGTAGAATGGTGGTCCAATTAGTTTTAGCGTTAGCCGCGATTATCTACTTATATCCAATCTTTGGTTTATCTTTATTGCCATTTATTGTTCTTATCATCTTAATTACCTATTTCATGCGTAAACGCCTTAAAAAGGCCCATCACCTAGTACAAGAAACAGATGGTAAGGTCAAAGTCTTCTTCTTTGAATCATTACAAGGTTTATCCATCGTCCATAGCTTTGTTAAAGAAGATGTCTTCTCTAAGAAAAATGAAGAAAACCTAGAAGCCTATAAGAAAGCCAGATTTAAAAGAAACGTTTTCGCGGTGATCTGCTCCATCGGTTTTGTCGTTGTTTATTACGCTTTCTATATCTTAGCGATTATCTTCTGTGGTAACGCGATTATTAAAGGGGCGATGACCATTGGTTTATTAACCGCGGTAGTGGCCCTTCTTACTCAATTAACAGGACCATTAGGTAATATTACTTCAATTATTCCTCGTTATTATTCTTTATTAGCCAGTGGTGAACGCTTAAGAATTGAAAAAGAAGAATCATTTAGTTACTTATCTAAAGAAGAAATCGCGGAATTCTATGATAAAGAATTTAAATCTTTGAATATCAACAAAGTCTCTTTCTCCTATATTGATAAATATGGTAACAGGGTTGATGCTCTTAAGGATTTCTCCTTATTGGTGAATAAGAATGAAAGAATTTTAATTAAAGGCCATTCTGGTGGTGGTAAAACCACTCTCTTTAAGATTATTCTTTCCTTGCTTAAACCAGAAAGCGGTGAAGTCTTGCTTAATAACGAAGCATTAGACGCTAAATATGAAAGATTATTCGCCTATGTTCCTCAAGATAACTTATTGATGGAAGGCACTATTAAAGAAGTCATCTCTCTATACGATAAAGATGTCGATGATGATAAACTCCAAAAAGCCATTCGCTTAAGTAGTTCAGATGCTTTCATTAATGAATTAGCGTTAAAAGAAAATACTTACCTTAACGAAAAAGGTAGCGGTCTATCTCTTGGTGAAATGGAAAGAATCGCGATTGCTAGAGCCATCTATAGCGATGCGCCTATCATGTTACTTGATGAATGTAGTGCTTCTTTAGATTTAGAAACAGAAAAGAAAGTCATTTCCAATATCCTTTCTTTAGAAAATAAAACGATCTTATTAATCTCCCATCATAAGTATGATGAATCATTATTTGATAAAGTTATTGATCTAGGTGAATAATGGATAAGCTCACTTTTATTAATTATCTTAATAAATACACTAAGTTAATGGCCCTTTATTTAAACAATAAAGAAGACCCTAATTTTGCTATTAGTAATGAGGAATTAACTTTTTTCATTAAGCTTTCTAAACATCATTCTTTGATGGCGTTCCTTTATAAAGCCATCAGTGAAGTAAGAGTAAAAGCGGATGAAGATAAAATCCACAAATTAGAAGAATACTATTTAGCGAACCTTCGTAAATCCGTTCTCTTTGATAAAGAAAGAAAGGACATCTACGCTTTCTTTAATGAAAATGAGATTGAGTTTCTCCCTCTTAAGGGTATTATCTTAAAAGATTATTATTTAGATCCGTACACTAGAGAATTCGCGGATAACGATATCTTGTTTGCTAATAAAGATAAGCTCATCAAAAACTTCTTTGTTAAAAGAGGCTACGAAGTAGAATCATTTAGGAAGAGTAACCATGATGTCTATTTAAAGAAACCATTCTTTAATTTTGAAATCCATCGAGATTTATTTGATGAAACCGAGGACAATAGGAAAAACATTAAATACTTTAAGGATTACCTAGATAAAGCCCCAGTTAAAGAAAATCACGAACATTATCTTTCTAACGAAGATTTCTATATTTATTTCTTGGCCCACACTTATAAACATTACCATGTTTCTGGATGCGGCCTTAGAACACTTATTGATATCTATTTATATTTAAAGAAAGAACAATTAGATTTTAATTACATTAATAAAGAATTAGAGAAATTAGATTTAGTGGAATTCTCTAAAGAGATTATCGATTTATCGTTTGCCTTATTCGATGAAAAAGAATTGAACGAAGAGCAAAATAACATGCTTTTATTTATCGCTAGTAGTGGTACTTATGGCACCCTTGAACACAGTGTTAAAAAAGGCGTTAAAGAAAAAGGCAAGTTTGGCTACGCCATGAAAAGAGTGTTCCCACCTTATTCTTTCTACAAAAATACCTACAAATGGGCTTATAAAGTCCCAATCTTAATTCCAATTGCCTGGTTATGTCGATTCTTTAGAATCCTCTTCAAGAATCCGAAAAAGGCGACGAAAGAATTAAAGATGATTAGCGAAGTTAAAGAAGAAGAGACCACTGATTAGTGGCCTCTTTTTTATTAATCAAGGTTGAATACAAGCGGCGATGATTCAACTCCGTTATATTCGAGAATATAAGTGACTTTATTACTTTCAGATTTACTCTTTAATGTAATAACGATTTCATCTTTTTGATATCTTTGAATAGTCCAACCATCTTGATAGTCACTGCTTAAATATTCCCAGCGTGGAAAATCGCTATTATAGGTATTTTCCGCTAAACCGTATCTATTAACGTAGACTTTAACATCGCCTACACTAATGGCTTTCGCGTGGCATAATTGACACTCACCATCTTTATCGCAGTGATCAAGGATATAAATAGAAACATATGTATCAATCTTTTTCCCTTCAGCATTATATTGGGTGGCATAACCACTGTATCCGTTATAGTGATTAGAGAAGTCACCCTCTTTTACTTCGTAAACCGATTCATCTTTTTCGTGACATTTTGTGCATTCATCGTATTGGAAATATAAATAGCCTGCTTGAGCCCAAGATGGATTGCTGATTAAGTTAAGATGGCGATCGTGAGAATAGGTATCATTTACATATGTGGTTCTACCACACTTACTACAGATACTTGGAGTGCTTGTTAAGCATGTGTTGATAACAACTGGTTCTCCATAAGAGGAATTATGAGCAGTATACACATACCAAGTATTTAATTCTTTTAATAAGGTATATCTACTCTTAATATCGGCGATGGTGTTAGTGTCACTAGATAAACCAACGCCCGCTAAATAGACTTTCTTTTTATCGCTACTGGAAGAGTCTTCATTATCAAGAATGGCTTGTTGTTCCGCGGTAATGTTAAATTTAACATTCTTAAAAGCAATGAATGTATATTGTGTTTCTTCGACACATGAAGATTCACTGATATATTGTTTATCTCCACTTTGATAGACGATAATCATAATTTCGTCTTTTTCATAATAAGCGACATAATTAGTGCCGCCTTTAGAATCGCTAAGTGGGAATGTTTGTCTGAATAATGGTGGATAGCTACTATCTGTACCAATGTAATTA
This sequence comes from Bacilli bacterium, assembly GCA_045222195.1. GTDB lineage: Bacteria > Bacillota_I > Bacilli_A > RFN20 > CAG-826 > RUG14515. The sequence continues at coordinate 36,485 of JBGUXN010000002.1, forward strand.
GAACCAATGTATTCATTAGTGTCCTTACAGTATTGAATTGAAAGCAATTTATGACCATCTTTATTAATTAATTCTTCTGGGCAATAACTGCTTTGATAGTCCGGATGATAATCACAAACACCACAGTATTTATGTTTGTTATTTATATCATGTGGCTTAATTTCTTTATCGAGGTATTTTTGACAGTCATAGCACATCTTACGGTGGCCTTTACCTTCTAAATTATCCATCTTAAAGAACTTATGTTGATGTTCACAAGTGACTTCACCACTTGGAATAGTTAATTTAACTTTATTCAAGTCAGTGGCTTTAACTTCGACATTAGCCTCAAGAATAGTGCCACTTCCTAAAATATCACCATTTAATGAGCCCCCTAATGTCATAGTGGTGCCATCATGTTTAAAGTGGGCTTTATCTAAGACAGTTCCTGAGATATTAATGCCACCTTCTGGCTCTAAGATATATTCCCCGTTAACGGGTTTGCCGTTCACTAGGGCTTCTTTAATAAGATCTTTTAAATTATGAAGAATAAAGCAGTTATCTTGGACATCTTCATATTCATCATAGTTAGTGTATTTACTAGCGATGAGCTTATCTTTGCTGTCAAATTCTAAGACTTTGTATTGATCATATTCTTGATCATAGATGTAATATTTATTCTTCGTAGCTTTTTCTGAACCAGAAGAAGTTTCTTGAGAAACAGTTCTTTTTGCTTCGTCAAAAGTGTACTTTGGATAAGCTTCTTTAAGTTCAGCAATAGATTTATTACCACTGTTTTTGATGATGTCATCTAAAGGATATGTTTCTTTAGTGGTGGTTAAACTTTCTTGCGGTAAAGAAACAGCGTTTAAACCATCAACTTTACTCTTTTCAACTACTGATATTTCAGTCACGCCTTTGGTGAGCATATCACCGAATTTGGTTTCACCTTTTAAAGCTAAAGTGGTGCTTAAAGAATAACTAGTGTAAGAAGTATATTCTTCCGCTTTTTGTTCGGCTTCTGAACTATTGTAGTTTCTTTGTGGTCCTTGACAGCCACAGCTAGATAAGGCGAAAAGCGCCACTAGTGGAATAATGGATAATACTATTTTTCTCATATTTCCTTCTCCTTTATGAGTGTTTATAGTTTACTCTTTTTTTAATTATTTTAAAAATTTGGAAAGCATTTTCTTTTTCTTTTGATTATATGGATGTTCTCTTAATGAGAGATTCATCTTTGTGTGACCATATAACACTGTAGATGGGTGAGTGAATTCTCTAAAGCCCCAGATGCCGTGATATGCTCCCATACCAGAATGACCGACACCATTAAATGGGACACCTTTCACCATTAAGTGTAAGCATACTTCGTTGATACAACCGCCACCATATTGTTGTGTTTGCATCACTTTCTTGGCCCATTTCTTATTCTTAGTAAAGATATAGAAGGCTAAACCGTGTTCTCTTTCACTAATAACTTTCAATAAGTTATCAATTTCAGCGTCTTTATATTTAACGACAGGTAATAATGGTCCAAAGATTTCGTGTTGAACGATTGGCTCGTTAATATCCACTGGATAAATAATCGTTGGGGAATATTTACATGTTTCTAAACTGCCTTCTCCACCAAAAACGATACGGTCTCTATATTGTTCTGCTTCATCCGCGATTGCTTGATAGGCTCTAGAAGTGATGAGTTTAGGATATTCTTCATTTAAATATCCTTGTTCACCGATTTGTTTAATAAAGGCTTGTTTTAATTCTTCAATAAACTTATCAGCGACTTCTTCTGCGACTGCAACTTGGTTGATGTTAATACAAACTTGACCAGCATTACATAACTTGAAGAACGCTATTTTTCTCGCGGCGTCTTTTAAATTTGCGTCTTTTCTAATCACGCACCAGTTGCCTGTTTCTCCACCTAATTCTAAGGCGACAGGTGTTAAGTTTTTAGAAGCCATTTCCATGACGTGCTTAGCAACTTTAGGGGAACCGGTATAGAAAATCTTATCCACTCTTTCTTCTAAGCAGAAGTCTGCAACATCATGCCCGCCATCAATAACCACGCAATATTCAGGTGGGAAGGTACGGGAAATAATATCCACTAAAGCTTCAGTGGTGGCTCTAGATTTGCTACTTGCTTTAATAATCGCCGTGTTACCTGCAGCAATAGAAGCGGCCAATACACCAATTGATAATAAAACTGGGAAATTAAATGGCGAGATGATTAAAGAAACACCATACGGCATCTTATAGACTTTCGTGGTCATGCTTGGAAAACACGCTAAACCAGAGAAATGCCTTTCTGGCTTACTCCATTTTCTTAAGCCCTTAATATATTCATTAATTTCCATGACGACATCACCGACATCGCAGAAATACGATTCAACATCACATCTACCTAAATCGATATGCAAAGCCTCGATGATTTGATCTTGGTTATCAATAATTGCCTGTCTTAGTTTCTTAAGTTGTTCTTTTCTAAACTTAATGTCCAAGGTGACATTACTATTAAAAAACTCGCGTTGTTTCAAAACAATCTCATGGATTGACTCTTTTGTGTGTGCCATAAATATTTCCTCTTATTATCTTTATTATATAAATCTTTATTTATTATTGTTAGATGGGCGATTTATTTATAAAATGAAAACAGCAATTAAATTGGAGATTATTATGGAAAAATATTTCAAAGTGCAAGTTTCTTATCCTGATGGCAAAGTGGAAATGATTGAAGAAGATTTTGAAAAAGGCGCTGACGCCTTAGAATACGGTAATAGTTTATTAGCCCAAATCGCTATTAATCAAAATTATCACGAAGGTGCAATCGATGAATTCGGCGAAGAAACATTAAAAAATCCTTATTTCTTCATCATTGAAGTCTATGACGATAAACAAGCCGTCGTCTACGATAGTAGAAAAGCTTAATTAATCGAGAAATTAAAAGAACCGTTGGCGCGGTTCTTTTTTTGTTAGATGAACAAGATACAAAGGGCGATTAAGAACTGGGCTAGATAATACGTTACTGAATTAGAAACGATATCGAATGGTTTTTCATGTCCTTCAGTGAAGTAAGTCATATTTAAGATTAAATCTGATACGACAAATAGGAACGCTCCAATGAAAAATAATAGTAGTGATGTTTCAGTAAATGCTGTCATCATCCATAAGAAGAATGAAGTAAAGAGTGTGCCAAATAAGGTCATCGCATAGAAGAAAGCAATCCAGAAGAATTTTCCATAAACCGCTTTCATGGCTTTACCAATTAACATAGTAATTGGGCCCATAATAATCGCCAAAAGAATTGGAATGAAAATATAGAAGATACTTTGATCAACGTAATATTCTAAGAACATGCCGGTGATATATAGAATATGTCCAACACCAAAGGCGACAAAGCCGAGCATGGTCCATAAGTAATCTTTTTCTTTTTGGACGTATTTTAAATCTAAAAAGATATCGCCTAATAAACCAAAGAATAATCCCGGAACTATGAAGAAACTCAGAACCCTAAATTCCATCGCAATCATGCCATATATACCCAAAGATAAAAATAGCAAAGAAGTAATGCCTTTAATAATGACGGTGCGATAAGAATAAGACTTTACTTTGCTTATGCAAAATAAGGTCAATGAAATAAGGCCTAAGGCAAGAAGAATTATTGGTAGAATCATAACTTCATTTACATTATAAATAAGATTAATCATAAGTGATATAATAATCTAAGATGTTGCAAGTCCATAACTTGACCAAAAGATACGAGTCTAAAGATGGTGTAACTTTTGCTTTGGACTCAGTTAATCTCGAATTCAATAAAAACGAATTTGTTTTCGTGGTGGGTAAATCCGGAAGTGGTAAATCTACCTTATTAAATATCTTAGGTTCATTAGATAAACCAACTTCTGGTGAAGTCTTTTTAAATAATGAATCATTGCATGATTTTGATAACAATCAGACCAACATATATAGGCAAAACATCGCCTTTATCTTCCAAGACTTTGCCTTAATCGATAATTTAAACGTTAGAGATAATATCAAACTCGCGAGAAGTGATGTTATAGACGAAGATATCAAACTCGCTTTAGAAAAAGTAGAACTACCTGGCTTTGAAGATAGAAAAATCCAAACCTTATCCGCGGGTCAAAAACAAAGAGTGGCGATAGCAAGAGGCATCGTTAAAAATCCGAAAATTATCTTGTGCGATGAACCCACTGGTAACTTAGACTTTGCCACCTCACAAGCCATCATCAAATGTCTGAAGACATTAGCTAATGATACATTAGTCTTGTTTGTTTCTCATAACTTAGATGATGCTTATACGTACGCGAATAGAATCATTGAATTAGATAATGGCAAAGTCATTAGGGATATTCAAGTGGCTTCTGAATTAGGAAATAAGGCATATGTGATAGAAAATAATAGCCTCTATTTAACGACAATTAAATCATTAGATGATCAAGAAATTGATGAAATCAATAGAGAAATCAAAACTGGTCAAATCAAAAAGATTCATCCAAAAAAGGAACTTTTCAAAGATCATCAAATTGAAGAGGACAAAGATATAGAAATAGGTAAAACCTATAAAAAGATTAAAACTAAAGACTTATTCTCTTTTTCTAACAAAGTTCTTGAGAAGCAATTTGTTAAGACATCTTTATTCGCTCTGATTGGCGCTTTAGTGCTATCGGTGTTTTCCATCGCGTTTAGCTTTGTGACTTTCAATTCTCAAAGCTATACCTCTAGAAGTTTGAATGCCTCTAAAGAAAATAACATTAGATATGTGCAGTTTACTAAAGACACCTCTAATGTTGATGAAAATGGTAGATGTCTTCCTCTTTCTCCTTATTTTGATGAACAAGTGATAGGAGAAAAATATGTCGATTATTGTCCTATTGTTGATATCGAAGTGCCTGGTACCGCTAATTCGATAACTGCGGGGCCATATCGTAACACAAATCCAATTGATAAAACGTGCATCTTTAAAGATAGAAAAGTGTGCTTTAATACCTCTAGTGGCGCAGTCATAATAACCGAAGAATCATTTTCTAAAAACCTCAATGGTGGTCGTCCTTTTAAGATTATCGAACAGGCAGAAGAATATAAAGACTATGGTGTTTATATTACCGATGTCGCGATGAAGTGGTTGAAAAGAGACCATATAGATTATTTAGGAGAGAAAAAATCAGCGCTTACCCCAAGCAAAGATTACTTTTATGGAGCGTATATCAATGGTGTTGTTGAAACGGATTTGGAAGACCGCTTCCCTGAATTTAAACAATATCTATATAGCAATAATCTAAACAGTGATGATTATAAAACTTTCACTAGATCAAAAGACTTCGATAAGTTCCTTAGAGTGGTGGGAAGATACTCTACTTTCTATTATTCTTTCAATAAAAACTTCTTAGAAGATTTTAGAAATGTGAGAAGAGATTTCAAATGGTTCACCAACTATGGTGTGGTTTTAGAAGCTTCAAAGAAATACGCTAGTGAAGAAGAAAATGAAGAAGAAAATAGTGTTCTTGTTCATTCTCGTGGCTATTTTGGTAGTCAGCCAGTTAATAGTATCCCTCAAGGCTACTGCAATGTTTCCCTTGGCCTATTAAACACCATGATGAAAGAAGAAGAGGAACACACAAAAGAGGAATGGAACGAGATATTAGATACTTATGGTAGAGGATTAACGTTACACAATGCGATTTATGATGTCGATGGTTACACCCATCCAGTGTTTAACTTTCAAATCCGTGCCATTACCGATTCTGATGGTGTCTTTCTATCTTTAAATAACGATGACGCTAACGAAGTTAACAAAACTTCATTTTATGAAGTTGGTTTAGTTTCTTTTGATTCAGAGTTCTTTTCAAAAAATGAAGAATTGTTTGAAAACTTGCATATTAAAATCACTAATTCCTATGCGACTATTGGTACTTCTGTCGCTAAAACCATCAATGCCTATAATGGTTTATTTAAAGTAGTATTCTATATTATGCTTATCGCGGCTTTATTTATCGTCTTTGTGGCCGCGTTTGATGCTATAAGAAGACAAACATATTCTGTTGGGGTTATGAAATCCCTTGGTTTAAAAGAGTCATCTATTTTCTCTTGCTTCTTAGTTCATCAGATTGAATTCATTTTGATGGCCAGCATTCTCTCTTTGATAGGGGAAATAGTATTCATGAGTCTCGCTAATCAATTGCTAGTGGTGGCTTTTAAGAGTTTATTTAATCTTTCGGTCAGGCCTGTTGTTCCCGTTATTGAGTTCACGCCAGTGGTGTATCTAGTGACACTAGCAATCATTATTGGCATTACAACAATATCTTTAATCGCTTCCTTTATCTTTATCAAAAAGATGAAGATAGTTGATATTTTAAAGAGCAAATATTAGAAACCAACTTCTAAATTAAGCATTAATAAAGCGGTCATAATTAAAGGAATAGAAATAACCGCCCCATATTTCACAAAGTCCAAGAATGTGAACTTGGTTTCGTGTTCGTTCACTAAATTAGTGAACATAATACCCGCTAAAGCGCCTGTAGGCATTAAGAAAGCTCCGATATTACTACCAATAATTGAGGCGTAAATCGCTGCATTGTTATTACAAATATTGCTATAAAGAATAGACATTGGAATATTGTTGATTAAGTTAGACACAAAGAACGAAGATAAACCATATGTCCAAATCGTGTTAGAAGTACCCAATACTTCCATAATCTTCGCTGAAATACCTTGATAGTTAAGAGCGACCACAATGACAAACATTGATAAGAAGAATGGAATGAGTTGATATGGAAGCTTCTTAAGTGATTCAGATAAGTAGTTCCAATTCTTTTTAGTGATTAAAGACATAACCACACTTGCGAGTAATAGTGATAAAGCACAGATAAAGGAAACAATCCACATCTCCACACCAATGTAGCTAGAGATAATTAAGAACACTAAGCAGACGCCTAAATGACTTAAACCAATAATTAAAGCAGGCTTATTTTCAATATGAACTTCTTCTTCGTTTTGCTCTAATGGTTTTCTAAGCTTCTTATTGAATAATAAGAATAATAAAGAGAATTCAATGAGACCCGCACATAAAGTTGGAATAGCCATCATCTTAAAATATTCAAAGAATGTAATACCTGCGGATGTCGCTAAATAGATGTTAGTAGGATTACCAATAATGAACATTAATGACCATGTATTAGCGGCCGCAAATTCTGCGATTAAATATGGAATTGGATTAATCTTAGAGTTCTTACAGAAGAAACAGATAAATGGAGTAAATGTGAGAATGACAATATCGTTAGATGTAAAGATTGTTAATGTCGCTGTTAAGAAATACAAAATAATAAAGAGCGTGTATTGATTGTTCTTTGCTCTTTTCGCGGCGACACTCGCTAAATACTTAAATAAACCAACCTCATCTAAGTAGATAGAAAGGATGGTCATCGAGAAGAATAAAATGATGATCTTTAAAGGATTAACGGTGGTGTTACTTGTTAACTCTTTAAAAACTTCATTTATTGGGGCTAGGGAGAACGCTAAAAGGACTATCGCACCAACTAGGGCAATAATCCAATAAGTTCCTAATCTAATTTTGCCAATTTTAACGATTGGGAAGAATAAGATTGAGAGAGTGATTAATGTGAATGTAACAAGTGAAATAACAATGGTGGGAATCATAGTAACACGAACGCTATTATCCGCCTATTTTTTAAAAAGTGTTAGTAATTTATTCAAAAATTAATAACAGATAGTAAAATAAAGTTATCAACAATGAAAAAAGATAAAGAGAAAAAGCAGAAGAAGGAAAAAAAGAAAAAGATAAAGATTCCTTTGACTCCTAAACAAATCGCTATTGGTATGGCCATTATTGCTTTGGTGTCTTTCTTATACAAATTCACCATCGGCATCATGTCTTTATCAATGGTTTTAATTATCGCCGCAGTACCAACATTATTCGTCTTTATTTGTAAGTTCTTATACGCTAGACACATGGACACCACAAAAGCGAAAAAGAAGAGATCTTATTTCTTCATGATGATTGCTACTGTTTGCTTTGTTGTGCTTTTCCTCATGTTCTCCTTATTAAAAGTAGGGGGTATTGATATTACTCACCACAACACCTTTACTGGTTGGATTGGCATTGTCTTCATCTTCTTTATCATCGCTATGTTTGTTTTATCTATTATCAACTTAAGAGGCGCTTTACAAAAAGACGACCTAGTGGTCATCGGTATTAAAGAAATCAGCTTTGTAGCCGCTCTAGCGGATGCTGTCATGATTAATGGCTTCTTATATCGTGTCTTGATTAAATACATTGAGAAATTCATTCCATTCTATAGCTTCTTTAATCAATACTTCCCACTCGCAGTTTCTGTTCTTATGTGCATTATCCCAATCATCATGCTCAAACGCTTCATCACCTACAAGGTGGACGAAAATAGCGATGAGGAAAAGGCTGAAGAAGCCCCTGAAGCCCCAGAAGAAAATAATGCAAACACTGAAGAAGTGTAACCTTAAATAATTCCTATAGTGTCTTTTTTCTTTTATGTGTGCTAATATTAGCGAGATTTCGCATTATGTTATTAAATACAAGTTTCTACGATTGGTTTTTTAGAGAAGTTGGTAGAGAGCCAGCTGGTTTATTTTCTTTCCAACATCTTTTTACCGTCACTTTAACATTAGCGATCTTTTTAACTCTCGCCGTTTTATTAGGCAAAAAGTTTAAAAATGATCCAAAGAAACAAAACTTAGTTTTATTAATCGCAGGTATTGCGATAGTTACAGTCCAATTATCCAAGAATATCTGGTTATTAACAGAAACTGACAACATCGCTGACTGTATTATTGGTAACTGGCCACTTTATTTCTGCGATATTCCAATTTATATCATTCCTCTTGCCGCCCTCACCAAAGGTAGATTCAAACAGTGGTGTATTGATTTCCTCGCGGTATGTGGCTTATTAATGGGCTTCATGGGTAATTACTTTGCTGGTAATTTATATCCAAGTCACGCTATTATCTCTTTCTCCACATTAAATGCTTTAATTAATCACTCCATTTCTGCCTTTACCGCCTTATTCATTTGGGTCGCAGGTATGAACAAGATGGAAAAAAGAGATATGCCATTCTCTATTCTTATCTTATTCACATTCATGAGTATTGCTTTACTCGTTGACTATATCCACTTATGGAGAACAGGTAATCCAAGAAACTTCATGTTCTTCTTCTTTGGAGATGGTACTCCATTCACCTTCTTCGATGAACACTTAAGTTTTGGTGTTAAACAAATCTATCAACTTTGGATCTATGTCTTGCAGTGTGGTTATATGGCGGGATTCTATGGTATCTATTACGCTACGACAAAGCAGGTAGAGAAAAGAAAAGCCCAAAAAGAAGCCGAAATTGCGGAAGAAAATGCTCAATAATCAAGATAGCGAATTGCTATCTTTTTTATTTCTTGCTAATATATACTTCAATGAAAAAGCAAGCAGTATTCTCATTATTATTAGTAGCCCTTACCAGTTGTGGTTCCTTTTCACCTAATTCTGTAACGATTGATGGAAAGACATATAAGACTGGTTTTTATAAATACTATGGTAATGATTTGCACGTTTTAAATATCAAAGCCAGAGATTTTTCTACCTCTGAACATAAAGAAGGTAAATACCATTTCTGGAAATTTGAAAATGATAAATTCCAAATGTATTTTGGAGAAAATGAAGACTCACTCGTTTGGAATCCAACACTTTACTGTTTAAATACAGAGTTAAGAGAGGCTAAACAGTACTATTCTGATTTAGATAATTATAATTACTACTTTGGTCAATATCTTGAAGAAGAATCATATAACAAGGTGGAAGATAAAAAATACTTTGATGCGATTGAATACGCGATTAAAGTGATGGTGACCAAACCTTTCTCTCGTAAACAAAATAAGAAGATTGATTTGAATGCCTTTGGCGCTTTCACATTCTTTAGAATGAGTAATGATAACTTATTCACTTCCACGAGAGATCAATTCCTCTATAGTGAAGAAACTGGTTTCATTTATTTATCAACTTTCTTCGCTGATACAGAAGACGCTATCTACTACACATTAAGCAAAGAAAACAACGAACTATTAACGGAATTATATAAATCTCTTTATCAAAAAACTGAAGAATAATCGTCTACATTGGTAGATGATTTTTATATTGCAAAGTCATACAATAATTAAGCATGAAGAAGAAAGTAATTATCATTGGTGCGGGTCCAGCGGGACTTAGTACTGCTTATGAATTAGCGAAAAGCGATGATTTTGATATTACCATTTTAGAGCTTGAAAAATTTGTAGGTGGCATTTCCCGTACCGCTTATTATAACGGCAACAGAATGGATGTTGGTGGTCACCGTTTCTTCACTAAGGTTGATCGCGTGAGTGACTTATGGCATGAAATCATGCCTTTGCAAGGTGCTCCTAGTTTAGATGACATCATCTTAGAAAGAAAAGTTGAACTAGTGGAAGGCGGCCCAAATCCTGAACTAGTGGATAATGTCATGTTAAAGAGAAACAGATTTTCTCGTATCTATTTCTTAAAGAAATTCTTTGATTATCCAATCTCTATGAAGATGAGAACATTCGTTAACATGGGTTTCTTTAGAAGTGTGCACGCTGGCTTTGGCTATATCGGTAGTGCCATTCATAAAAGAAAAGAAAAATCCTTAGAGGATTTCTATATCAATAGATTTGGTAAACCTCTATATAGACTTTTCTTTGAAAGCTACACCGAAAAGTTATGGGGTGTCCATCCATCCAAGTTAAGCGCGGATTGGGGCGCTCAAAGAGTTAAAGGATTATCTTTAATGAAAGCTTTCTTAACCGCAATCACTAAGCCATTTAAGAAAAAGAATAAGAAAGTTGAAACTTCCTTAATTGAGTCATTTGAATATCCAAAATATGGTCCAGGACAACTCTATACCTTGCTCGCGGAAAAACTCGTTAAAGAAGGCGTAAATATCGTTTATGGCGCGGAAGTGAATAAAATCATCCTCGATGATAAGCACAATATCGCAAAAGTGGTGTGCTCTAACGGTCAAACCTATGAAGGCGATTATTTCGTCTCCTCTATGCCAATTAAAGACTTATTCGTTTCTTTAGGCAAAGAAGCCGTTAACGAAGAAGCTTATGATACCGCAGTTAATCTTCCATACCGTGATTTCATCACCGTTGGTGTGCTCCTTGATAAATTAAAAATCAAAAATAAGACCAAGATTAAAACTTTAAACAATATCGTTCCTGATACTTGGATTTATGTCCAAGAAAGAGATGTGACCATGGGTAGAATGCAGTTATTCAATAACTGGTCACCATATATGGTTAAAGATCCGGAACATACTGTATGGATGGGTTTAGAGTATTTCTGCTCGGAAGGCGATGAGATGTGGAATGATTCTGATGAACACTTCATCGCTAATGCGGTGGATGAACTCGTGAGAATGGGTATCATTGAAGCTAAAGAAAACGTCTTAGATGCCACTAGATTAAGAGTCAAGAAAGCCTATCCTGCCTATTTTGGTAGTTATGACAACTTTGCCGTGGTGAGAAAAGAAATCGATTCCATTGCTAACTTATATTGCGTTGGTCGTAACGGTCAACACCGTTATAACAATATGGACCACTCCATGTTAACGGGTTTAATCGCCGCTGATTACATTAAAGAAAACAAGACCGATAAAGAGGCCTTATGGGAAGTGAATACTGAAAAAGAGTATCACGAAACTAAAGAAGAGAAATCTAAATAGCGGTCAAATAGAATAAAGTAGTGGAGATTAGTAATAATCCACCCGTAGAGAAAGTAACGATTGAGTAATATTTCTTCCAATCGTTTTTCTTTATAAAGAAATCAATCGCTAAAACATCTAAAACCATAAAGCCAATAATGATTGGGACGATATATCTAAAGTCCATCGTACAGCCATATGGCATCTTGATATTGAAATAAAGTTGAGCGAGTAATTGACTAATCACTAAAACACCAGCGATAATTTTTGTTTCTAAATTCTCTTTCTTAGAGAAGATGAAATATAAAATCATTAGGATTAATGATAAATAGACAAATAGATAGTTAAAAGCGAGAGCGAGGACTGCTAAAGCGTCAGAACAAATAAATGAATACTCACCAAATAAAGCGGACTTAATTAAGAAGTTAGGGACATTGTAGTTTACAAACGTATTTCCCCATACCGCTGTAGTCATATCTTTAAAGTCAAAGATATTAATAAATCTTTCAAAGAAATTATGATCACCTGTATAAAGGTTGCTGTTTAAATTGCCAAAGACAAAACCAAATGGTTGATTAAATTTGACTTTCGCGTAGATATGAAACCATAAACCTAATGGAAGAACTAAAGCGGCAATCACCGCTCCTTGTAAGAAGTAGTGAGCAAACTTCTCTTTTTTAACAATTGCGTGAATAATGCTATAGATATAGGCAACGACCGCTGGTAAAGCGATTAACGCGCCACTTAATTTAGCAAACATCGCTAAACCAGTGAATAAACCAATCATAATCGCGTTGAACCAAGAACGGTTTTCCCACCAGGCAAAAGTGAAGTACATAACGATGAAACAGTTCATAATGCATAATGGGTCGTTATTTTCTTGCCCCGCTAAAATGATTAACGCTGGGAATAAACCAATAAATAAAGCGCCAAATATTTTGAATTTATTATCAACTTTTAACTTATGAGCAATCTTAATACCAAAATAGATAGCGATATTCATATAGAAGGTGGATAAGATTTCACTAGTTTGGAACAAACTATGCATATCATTCACATCATAATAAGTGCTATTAAATATCGCGTTATACGCTAGCATAAATGGCTTGCATATATGCATAAACACGGCTTGCATAATCGCATTAAATGGTGGGTGATAGAATTGATAATCTAAATGTCCTTGAGCGTCCACTTGGGTTGGCAACTTACCAGTGCTATATAACGTCCAAGCATAGCCTTCATGCCCAGCATTATTATGGGAGAAAACATCGTGTTGACGATAATTATATGGAGTGATAAGCATGTAATTTAATTGCATTACCACACCTAATAAAAATATAAGGAATAATAGTGTTTCAAAAGTTAACTTGTTTTTAATTCTTAAGACTAAACCAGTAATTCCAATCGCTAAAATACAAACAATAGTGAATATTCTCGCTGGCACCCCGTCAACAGAACCAAAACCATATGTTGATCTTGAATAAATTGGTTTAAAAAGAAAATACGCAAAAAAGACAAATAAAAAGACGCCAAATAGTACGGCTATATCAATTAATAATCTTTTATGTTTAATAGCGAATTCTTTCATGTATTGATAATGATAGCACATTTGTTATACAAAACAAAAAGAGTGGTGCATGTGACCACTCTTAATGTTTGTTTTTAATTATTCAGCAGGAACAGCCGGTCTACCAATGCCTTCTCTAATCTTGTTGAGATCTTCAAGGGCAGCAGCATCTTTTTCTGCTTGTTTGGCTTTCTTTTCTTCTTCTTTTTGTGCTTTTGCGGCTTTTTGTTCTTCGCTCATCGCGTCGAGCTTGGCTTGTTTCTTTGCTTCAGCAGCAGCTTTCTTATCGGCAGCCTTCTTATCAGCAGCAGCCCTTTGTTCTAAGAACTTAGCGTTTTCAGCATCGAAGTCTTTGCCTTTCTTTTCGCAGTCGATCTTTAATTGTTCGATTCTAGCTTCTTCCACTAAGCGAGCATTTTCTTCTTCTTCGAGTCTGGCTCTTTCTTCTGGTTCAATCCATTGACCACCAGCGGCTAAAACTTCAGCCTTTTGGTCAGCCACAATGGCTTTATTGTCAACGTTGGTGAATTTTTCAACGTTCATGAATAAGAACATAATGGCGATTAAGAGGTAGCAGACACCTTCAACACCAAACGCTAAAAAGGTATGTAAGAAGCGGAGCGCTTCTTTGTTTGCTGGATCGATTAAGTTATTCAAACCGATAATGATACCATTACAGATACCGCTCATCGCGACCATGATGGAACCATAGACCGCCATGGTGAAACCATCAGTACGGATACCGTGGACAGCTTCTTGGTGATCTAAGACGTTAGCCATTAAAGCGATAGAAATGTACATAGCAGGAGCAGTACCTAAAGCTTTAACGCAGAATGCACCAATGGAGACACCGCTAACAGCAGCTTCATTTGTGGCAAAGCCTAAACATGAGAAGGCAGCAGTAGCGCCAAGCGCGGCAAGTACGCCACCTAATGAAATGGCTTTTGATTTAGTGAATTTCGCGGCCAGTGGCCAGACGATCGCCATACCTAACGCGGTTGGTACCGCACCAATTGTGTTAATAAATGAAGATAAGGAAACACCGTTCGTATAGGCTTGTGAATAGAACGACATGTCGTTGTTCTTCATCATGCCACCGAACTGGTATAAGAACCAGAAGATCATGATCATCCACCAATATTTGTCTTTCATACAAATCTTGATTTGTTGAGACATGGTGACTTTCTTAACTTCTTTATGTTCTTCATTGCCAGCATTTTCAGCGTTCTTAATTTGTTCTTCTGTGATACGTTCGCGTGTAAAGAAGTATTCTAATAAACAACCAATGATTAAAGCGGCGATCATGACAATCATTAAAATGACCCATTTTTGGTTGGCAGCTTCACGAGAAATGGTGATGGAGTATTCAGTACCACTTAATTTTTGGACTTGTGTAAAGTCATTGGTGAAAGCGGAAGTAACACTGTTTTCAAGACCTGGAACCAATGTCTTAGTGCCGGCTTCAACAGCTTTCATATCCGCTTCGCTTAATAAATTGTTAGCGTAAGCATATGTATTGTCGTATGTATAGACAGGCAATAAGCCTAATAAGTCAACGATAATACCACCAAACATACCAGAGACACCAGCAGCGCCTAATTGCGCGGCCATAATCGCTGTACCTAATAAGCCACGTTTGCCACTGTCACGAGTGGATAAGTTAACTAAGGCACTGTGAGATGTGTAATACATTGGCCAAGCGAAGGCATAAAACAAGTTATAACCAACAGCGGCGAAGATGGAGGCTAATAAGCCACCTTCCATTGATGTTTGGCCACTGATTAAGCCTTGGAGAATTGTTTCTTCTTTAGCGGCTCCTGGAACTGGAATGATAAATAAGAGAACCAAGGCCACCGCAATAATTGGCATACCAAGTAAGATAAGTGGTCTTGCTTTACCAGCAAGTGTTGGTTTTCTTTCCATTAATCTACCAACCAATAAGTTACCAATAATGATAATAATGGATGATGCTAGTGGAATAATTGTTTCAAGCCATGGGGCCCAAGAACCCATACCGATGACGTTGTGCCAATATTGGACGAGCCAAATATTAACGACGCCATTACAGAATAAAGCGAGGATAGGTCCTAATAAGTAACCTAGACCAGCTTCTGGAAATAGTGAGACTGTGCGACTTTTTATTTTTGTGCGCATCAAAGGAGTTTCAAAAAAACTCTTTTTTGTTTTTTCAGCCATAAAAACCTCCTGAGTATTATATTATCGTAAAGATAAGTCTCTTTTATTATAAAGCACTAAGGTAAATCACATAACACTTTTTAATAAACTTATTAATTTATGTCGCAAACTTATGATAAATGTGCTATTTTTCACGGCATAATCGCGCTTTACTAGTGAAAAGCAATGAAAAATATTATAATATTGTAAGATATTATGAGAGATGATGAATTTACCAACTCGAAATCGAATAACGACTCGTTTATAGGCAAATCCGAATATGGCAATTTACCTGAGAATGAATTTTCTGATTCTGGTGAAATGAATCTTCATAAAGCCGCTTACGATGCGAGCTTAATGAAAACACAAAACACCAAAACAGTGGAAGATGTCACTCAAGGTGCCGCTGGGGCGGAAACATCTGTCGCAAGTAGCACAGCCGCTTCTGGTATCGCCGCGGGCACAGTTTCCACAATTGTCGCGGCCTCTTCGGTGGCGGTCGTGGCTATTGGTGTTTTGACTGGTGTTTCTGTGGCCTTACACGACTATAGTTTTAGCTGGAACTCTTTTATCGTCTCTTCTAATCAACTTCGTTATGATTTGACAATTATTGATAACGAGATGAAAGAAGATGATTATGAGCATTGGAGTGACCAAAATCCTGATCATCCAGAAGAAAGTTCGTTGCCATTTTTAATCAGAGTCTATAACAATAATTATGATTCTTCTCAAGAACTATATTATTTCTCACAGAGTGGCGTATTTAGCAATTTAACATTGGGCGCTAAATATCACGTTACAGTTTCAGAGAATAAATTCAACGGACAAATCATCTACGATGATACTTTCATCACATACGTTAATTCCTCTTTAATTGATTTTAGATTTAATGGTGATAGTGACTTTGAAAATGGGACATTTGAAATCTATATGGATGTCATCGATGAAAAAGACATCATGGATTCTTATAAAATCGATTTATATGAGCCAGACGCTCCAGAAAAGATCCTCGCTTCCTTTGATTTAGAAGAAAAAGAAGGCTATCAAAATATTTCATATCTCGGTTCTAATAATGAGGCATTAATCGATATCACCAAAGAATATGGCTATACATTCAGCTATATGTCTGATGGTGAACTCGTCGAATATAAAAAAGATAAAGTAACACTCTTTGATATGTATGGAAGAGTTTCTAAATTCAATGGCTTTATCTTTGATAAGACATATAATTACAAAGAAGGCACAATGGATGTAAGACTTGACTATCAAGACTACTTTGGTTGGTATGATAACTTTGTTTTAACTCTTACCGCTCACTATGTCGAAGGTGATCCAACCGGTGCTGATGGAAGCCAAACCTGGACTGATGATCGAGAAATTGAGCTCCAAACCACAACAGATGTCCAAACAATTGATGTGATGGGACTCGACTTGAACCTCATGGATCCAAATGTCACATTTACTTATGTCTTAACTGCGAATTACCGTGGTGTTAATACAACGCTTGCAGAAGAAAGCGAACCATTCACGCTTACTGATAATAGTGGCGCTAAATCCGAATGGAATAGATTTATCTTTGATAAGACCGCTAACTTCTTAGAGAATAGCTTTGAAGTACAACTCGACTATGTTGATGACTTCTATTATTACGATGACTTTACCCTCACGCTCCTTCCAAGTGGTGTGAACGCACAATATGATTTCCATTTGGAATCAACTACTGAAGTCCAAACTTGTGTATTTGATGAACAACTACATTGGAACTATTCGTTCGCCTATGATTATGCATATTCATTGACTTGCGCATATCAAGGCGCAATGAAAACATTAGATAGTGGAGATCAATTTAAGTTCACCGATATCAGTGGCTTCCATGGCTTTGAATTCGATGGAACATATGATTATGGCAATCAAACGTTTGATGTCCAATTAGATTATGAAGATCCAAATGATTACTTCTCTAACTTTGTGATGCATATCGTGGAAGAAGATTATCCGGATGAACCATACGCTGATATTTCTTTAGAAAAGACTACTGAAGTGCAACATGTTAACATGACTGAGTACGATTTCAATTCAGAAACATGGTACTTGTACACATTAACGTGTGATTACAAAGGTAATTCGGTCACTTTGATTAGTGATAATAATTCCTTCATGTTCTCTGATCCAGATCTAGTGCCTACTACATCAATTGCCTTTGTTAATAATGAAATGAACTACCACGACGGCACAATGTGGGTCCAATTTGATTACACCGATAAATACAACATGATTTCTAGTGCTTGGCTTGTTTTCTATGGTAAGAACAATGAAGAACAAGATGATTACATCAATGAATCAACTGAAATCTATTTAGAATTAACTAAAGAACCACAACAAATTAATATTGCTGATATCAACACTGGCGAAGATGATGGCATTAATTTCACTAAGTATAATCTTGCCTATGACCTTTACTATGAATATTACACAGACACAGATACCGATACTAGTAGCTTATATGGTAGTCCTCACCCAATTACTTTAACTAACTCCGCTAAAACGGAAGTTAATGGCTATGAAAGTAAATTCCAAGTCTTCGAAGAAATGGATTCCGCTCAAGGTTATGCACAAACCTATATGTATATCTATTTCGATGCTGTTGACGAAAACGGCATGTGGAGTTCTTATAAAGCTTATTGGGAAGGCAAAAATGAAAATGGTACAACTTTCCAACAAGCCGATATCCAATTTAATGAAAGAGAACTAGGTGGCTGGCACAAGGTAAACATTACATGTGATGGTGCAAGTGACGACATTTTCAACGGAGATGGTTGGGATTTAGTGGTCATCGCTGATGTTAATAACCCATATACCGGTTATAGTGCGGTAGATGAAGAAATCTATCGTATTAAGGATACTAAACCAGTTTATGTCGAAGCTCCTGACCCAGAAATCTTTGATGTTGGCTTCTCTGATACCGTCATCAGTGGTGGTGATGATAACTATTCTCTTACCGCTTTCCCAACATTCGCGGGTGATGAAACACAATTTACGGACTTCGCTATTATCTTCGAAAAAGAAGATGGAACGACTTATACATACTCCCTCACATTCACTAGTTACTTTGACTTCTATGTCAACGATTCAGATGAAGGAGAAATTAATGTTGATGAATTTACGGATGTGCCGTTTAAGATCAGCATCAGATATCGCACTGTTGTTAGCGGAGTCACCTCTGAACTCATTACCAAAGTGGTGGCAACCAACAAATCATTCGGTCTATCAGTTTAGTTGAACTAAACTCAATATAAATAAAACAAATTAGGAGGTTGTTATTTATGAAAAATGAAAAACTAGTTAAGACCATTATTAAATGGTCGCTCTATGGATTACTAATGATTGGTACAATCTTAGTATTCGTCTTTGCGGAACAAATTTTTGGTGGTCCACTTGTAGAAGTGACCAACGCTGATGGTTCCATCGCGGAAGTTCGTGATCCAGAATCAGTATTCAAATTTGCTGGTGATAGTGCGTTCCTCAAATACTTTATTGAACAAGCCATTCCAAGCTTATTAGCCACGATTAGAATTGCTGGTGTGGCTATTACCCTCGGTATTGGCGTCCATTACTTAGCCAAAGTTGTAGTCCATGGTAAAAAAGCCGTTACCATTGCCCGCTTAATGGTCTCTTTCTTAAAATGGGTTATCTTCTTATGCGCGATATTCTTCACGATGGATGCGTGGGGTGCAAACACAACGACAATGTTAGCCAGTGCTGGTGTCTTAACTCTTATCATAGGCTTAGGTGCTCAATCTTTGATTGCCGATATCTTAGCTGGTATCTTCATCGTCTTTGAAGGTGAATTCCAAGTTGGTGATATCGTTATCATTGATTCCTGGCGTGGTGAAGTGAAAGAAATTGGTATGAGAACCACTAAACTCGTTGACGCTGGTGGTAACATCAAAATCGTTAACAATAGTGAAATTAGAACGATTATTAACCAAACTCAAGAATTATCCGTTGCTAAAACTTATGTCTCCATTTCTTATGGCACAAGAATTGAAGCGGTGGAAGCGGTTATCGCTGATAATATCCAAGAAATGAAAGAAAAGATTCCTTACATTGTTGAAGGTCCATTCTATATGGGTGTTTCTGAACTTGGTGAAAGCGGTGTTGTCTTGTTATTCACCGCCAAATGTAAAGAAGCTGATTATTATCAATGTTCAAGAGATCTTAACCGTCAAGTAAAAATCATGTTTGATGATAATGGCATTGAAATTCCATTCAATCAAGTCGTTATCCATCAAGAAGATGGTACAGAAGATAAGAGTCCAAAGCCAACTAAGAAAGAAATTAAAAAGGCTGAAGATTTTAACGAAGAACAAAAAGAACTTTCTAAAGATATTAACGAAGAATAACCTCCCTCAATATAAAAAAGAACCCACCTTAATGGTGGGTTTTCATTTTACCTTAGAAATTAAATACAAATATCAAAAGTATTAAAGCGGTGATATGAATGGCTAAACCTAATAAGTTAACGAAGGTGAAATACCAGTGTTCCGCTTTTGTTTTATGTCTAAAGATGAGCATTGCTGGATAACCACCGAAAGCGCCACCTAAAAATGATAGGAATAGTAGTGTTTTCTCTTTAGTTCTATATTTACCATCTTTTGCTTTCTTTTTATCCGCGCCGTAGGCGATAAAGGTAATGATTGATAGTAAAACAAGATACGCCGCATAAGCGATAATAACGATTTGTTTCGTGGTCAGTTCTGGCATAAATAATCTCCTTATAATTTATGAACTTTTTCAATCTTCAATTCAAATTTCTCGTATCCTTCTCTAGTGATTGAGACAATATGTTTATCAAAGATAAATGTTTGGCATTGATAGTCTTTGCCTTTAAATGTTTTGACGCCATTGAATGGGAGGCTTGGTACTTCTTTAACATGACTAATCGAACTACCCATGCATTTAATTAAGCTTTCTTTTGCGCACCAAAGATAATAGAAATCAGCGTGTTCTTTAATCATTTTAGCTTCGGCTTCATTGAATATCTTGGTTAATAAAGACATGTCTTTTGGAATGTTCTCTTCTATATCGATGCCAATCTCACTAGAGGATACCGCCATCATGACATATTTTCCCGAATGGGAAACATTAAAATATGGTCCGTTTTCATAATACGGTTTACCCATTTCATTAAAGAGAAGTGGTTCTTTAGATAATTGGTTTATTAAATAAGAAGATAATAATGATCTAATCTGATCTTTTTCGTTTTTAAAACGAAGCGCTTTTTCCACTTGCTTTTCATTAACAAGCTTTAATAGCTTTTGTTTATGGGTGTTACCAAAATCTAAATCTGCGATTAACAATCTAACGATTTCCATGTCTCTATTTTACCATTTTTGTGAACAAATAAATAAAACGTAGTAGAATGATAATTGATGATTAAGAAAAATGTCGGTGTATTATTACCAATATCCGCTTTACCAGGCAAACATGGTATTGGTGATTTTAGTGTCCACGCTTTTGAATTTATCGATTGGTTAAAAGAACATCATTACCGTTATTGGCAAATCTTACCACTTAATCCAGTGGGACCAGGTAACTCGCCATATATGACTTTATGTAGCGAGGCAATTGATATCCGTTATATCTCTTTAGATGATTTAGTGGATCAAGGCTTATTAAAGAAAGTGCCTGACTTCCATCCAAGAGCGGGTATGGTTGATTATCAAGCGGTTTTAGCTTTTAAAGATAAATACTTAAGAAAAGCTTTTAAAAAGAGCACCTATAATCTCTATAAATTCAAAAAGGAAAATCCTTGGAGCGTGGAATACGCGAAGTATTTGATTTTAAAGAGATTAAATGACGGTAATGCTTGGAATAAGTGGTGGATTAAAGAAGTTCCAGAAAAAGAATTAAATGAAATCGATTACCATGTCTGGTGTCAATATATTGCTTACAAGCAATGGAAGAGAATCTTTAAGTACGCTAACGCGAACCACATTGAACTTATCGCAGACTGTCCATTCTATGTCGGTCTCGATAGTGTGGACTGCTATTTAAATAAAGATGAATTCCTTTTAGATGAATACAATAACCCAACAGTGGTGTCAGGTTGTCCACCAGATGCTTTCTCTGATGATGGCCAATTATGGGGTACACCTATCTATAACTTTGAAAAAATGAAACAAAACGGTTATAGTTTCTTGATTAACCGTATTGCTTCTTTAGCAAGCCATTGTCATTACTTGCGTTTAGACCACTTTAGAGCGTTTGACACATATTGTGTCATCCCTGCGGAAGATGAAAATGCGAGAAGAGGTCAATGGTTAGTGGGCCCACGTAATGATTTCTTCGATGAATTATATCGTAGATATCCAGATATTAAGATTATCGCGGAAGACTTAGGTGAAATGTTTGATAGTGTCATTGAACTTAGAGATCATTACAACTTACCAGGTATGAGAGTGTATGAATTCTGTATCTTTGATAACTTACCAGAAAGTACAAAATTCGTCGCCTATCCAGGTACACATGACAATGAAACATTATATGGTTGGTACAAGAATTTAAGCGAATATAACATCTCTAGATTAGAAGAAATCTTAAATCACCCAAAGAACTTATATAACGCAATCTTTGATTACATTTGGAATGTGCCAAGTTTAATGACCATCTTCCAATTACAAGATTTATTAAAGCTCGATAATAAAGCAAGAATTAATTCTCCAGGTACAATTGGTGATCCAAACTGGTGTTGGAAACTAAAGGATATGTCCTGGATTAATAAAGTTAAATACGGCCAGTAGTCGTATTTTTCTTTTTATTTAATTTGACAACCACATTTTATTATTTATAATATATCTAGTTAGTGGCGACTAACTCTATAGTGGTCACTATTATTTTTAAGGATAAGTTAGTCAAAACTAACTGGAGGTAACATTATGCCAATCGTCATCGCCCCAACAGATACTGAATTAACAATCGTGAAAGTGCTCGCAGATGAAAAAACCAAAAGACATCTCGAATCTTTGGGCGTGGTGGCTAATGGTAAGATCACTGTTATCTCATCCAATGGTGGTAACACGATTTGTGTTGTGAAAGGCATACGCTTAGCCTTCAATCGTGAAACCGCTAGCAAAATTCTAGTAGCGTAGAAAGGAAGGAATCATGCTAAAAAAACTAGATCAAATTGAAAAAGGCGAGACTGGCCTTGTTAAGAATGTCGAAGGAGATGGTAAGATTCGTCGCCGTTTATTCGATATGGGTGTCACTCCTGGTGCTATCGTGACATTAAGAAAAAAAGCGCCAATGGGTGATCCAATTGAAATCACTATCCGTGGCTACGAACTTTCACTTAGAAAGGCCGAAGCTTGCTTAGTAAATATCGAAGTTAAGGAGGCTAAATAAATGAGAAAATTTGCATTAGCCGGTAATCCTAACTCCGGTAAAACTACATTATTTAACTCTTTAACAGGCGCAACAGCGCACGTAGGTAACTGGCCTGGTGTTACCGTTGATAAAAGAGAAGGCCAATATCGTAAATTAGGCGAACCCATTTACATCGTTGACTTACCTGGTATTTATTCTTTATCTCCATATACTCCAGAAGAAGTCATTTCTAGAAACTATATCCTAGATGAAAAGCCAGATTGTGTTATCAACATCGTTGACGCCACTAACTTAGAAAGAAACTTATATTTAACAACTCAAATTCTTGAAATCGATGTTCCAGTCGTAGTGGCCCTCAACATGTCTGATGTCGTTAGAAAAAACGGCGATCAAATCGATGCGAAGACATTAAGCGAAAGACTTGGTGTTCCAGTCGTTGAAATCTCCGCTTTAAAACAAGAAAACTTAGATGAATTAATGGAAGCAGCTGTTAAAGCGGCCAACCAAGAACGTAAAGGTTCAACCATTATCGGAGATAAGGATTTATTACACCTCATTAACGATGTCCAAATTGCTTTTGAATTAAAAGGCATTGAAAATCCTTTATTCCACGCCATTAAACTCGTGGAAATGGATGAACTTGAAGTTGAAATGCATCCAGATGCGGTTGAAACAGTTAATAAGTTCAAAGCCACATTTAAAAACGAAACATTTGGCAGTGACTTTGAAGCTTTAATCGCTGATAACCGCTATGAATATATTGCGAAAAACTACGCAACTACTCTTAAAAGAGCGAAAACTGAAGACAATAAAGAAAGATTAACTAAATCAGATAAGATTGATAAAGTTATGACCCATAGAATATGGGCTATCCCATTATTCGTGGTTATCATGTTCTTTATTTTCCACTTCACCTTCTCTGAAGACTTATTTTTCATGAATAGAATCTTCGGTTTAGAAATCCATAACGAAGAATTTATTAACTTCTTAACCGGTATGGGTTATGAAGGCGAACCTTTAGGTGGCGTTCCATCTCTTGGTGTTTGGTTACAAAACTGGTTTGGTTGGTTAACTGGTAGTGTGATTGATTTATTTGGCTCATTTATGCCTGCGGGTAAATGGTATACATCACTTGTTTGTGATGGTATCTTAACCGGTTTAGATGCTGTCTTATCATTCGTCCCACAAATCATGATTCTCTTCTTATGCATCGCTATCCTTGAAGATAGTGGTTATATGGCACGTGTCGCCTTTATCTTAGATAGAGCGTTTAGAAAATTCGGTTTATCTGGTAAAGCATTCATTCCAATGTTAACTGGTTTTGGTTGTAGTGTTCCTGCGATTATGGCCACAAGAACATTAGAAGATGAAAGAGAAAAGAATAGAACCATTAGATTAATGACCTGCTTCTCTTGTGGTGCTAAAGCACCAATCTGGGCTTTATTAGCAGGCGTTGGCGCTATGGCGGGTTTCGCAGGTGATATCTTTGTCTTTACTATCTATTTAGGTGGTATCGCTTGTGCGGTCATCTTCGCTTTATTCATGAAATTATTCTCCAAAGATCAATATGTCTCTCCATTTATTATGGAGTTACCAGCCTATCATATGCCTCAAGCTCGTAACGTAGGCGCTCATCTTTGGGAAAAATTCAAACATTATTTAATTAAAGCCGGTACCATTATTGCCGCTTGTACAATTGTCATTTGGTTCCTCAAATCATTTGGTTGGGAAGATGGTAAATTCGGTTTATTGTTATTCGAAGAATTAAACCCAGAAAGTGGTGAAATGGAATGGATCCTTCATATCGATGGTTCCATCCTTGCCTATATGGGTAGAGGCTTAAGATATTTCTTCTATCCTTTAGGATGTTTAGAAGGTGGTTGGACCAATAACGTTGATGGTTGGAAATATGTTGTTTCTACCTTAACTGGTTTAATCGCTAAAGAAGATGTTGTTGCCACAATGGCAGAACTCGGTTTAGCTGAAGACACAGTTGCCTTATCCTTAGCCGGTGTCTATAGCTTTGCTGTTTATAACTTATTCACCATCCCATGCTTCGCCGCGATTGGCGCGACACATGGAGAACAAAAAGGTAAAGAATTCTGGCTCACCATGTTGTGGTGGTTTGCTATGTCCTATGGCTTTGCCTTAGTGGTCTATTGGTTAGGTACATTATTCGGTATTGCTTGGTGGGCTGGCTTATTAGTCTTATTAGCCTTAAGTGGCGCAGTCGTGGGTGCAGGTATTATTGTCAGTAGACGTCATAAACTTGCCTTAGCGGAATAGAAAGTGAGTTACATTGCATGGCCTGGTTTGAACCTTTAATTATTCTTGGAGCAGTCTCCTTTGTAGGATTAGTAATATTCCTAAGCTTTTATTTGAAGAAAAAAGGTAAGAGTTTAGGTGGAGATTGTGGTTGTAATTGCTCCGGAAATTGTTCAGGCTGTGGCCTGCAATGCTCTAATAAAGAGCAGATGCTCAAAGAATACAAAGAAATGTATTCAAAAGAATAAAAGATAGGGGGCTTCGGTCCCCTTTAAAGAATTATGGAATTATTTAAATACGTTTTATCGGTAAGAGGTATGAGATGTGGGGCTTGCGAGTCTCATGTTAACGATGTCATTAGAAAAAACTTTGAAGTGAAAAAGGTCAAAGCTAATCGCTTTAAGAAAATAGTAGAAATCTATTCTCTTAATCACTTAGATGAAGAGGCCTTAAAAGAGACAATTGAAAAGACAGGTTATATCTGTTTAGGAGTCATTGATAAACAAGTAGTCAAAAAGAGATTCTTCTTATGAAAGATTATTTATATGCAGTTATTGGTATAGCTTTGATATTTATATGCACGACTATTGGTGTGCTTTTTGTCTTCTTTTTTAAAAACAAAACCATTTCACCAAGATTAAATAAGATATTCATTGGTTTTGCGGCAGGTGTCATGCTTTGTGCGTCTTTTACTTCTTTAATTGTTCCCGCTTTAAATAGTGAAGCCACTTATATGCCTTCCTGGTCAATAGTGGCTATTTCGTTAATATTAGGTGCGGGTTTCTTATGGTTAATTGATAAATTAGTGCCACACTTCCATGTTAATGAAAATAAAGATGAAGGTTTACCAGGTAGAGGACTCTCTAAAACAAGCAAAATGTTTTTAGCGGTTACTATCCATAATGTTCCAGAAGGTTTATCGGTTGGTATTGCCTTTGGTGTAGCATTAGCTAATCCCGGTAATCACGCTTTACTAATGGGCGCTTTATTACTCGCTATTGGTATTGGTATTCAAAACATTCCAGAAGGCGCTGTAGTGGCCTTACCAATTAAAGGCGAAACAGGTTCTTCCTTAAAAGCTTTCTTATTTGGCATGGGTTCAGGCGCAGTTGAACCAATCGCCGCGGTCTTAGGCTTATTCTTAGCCATGGAAATCCAAGCCATTATGCCTTGGTCATTAGCCTTCGCTGCGGGTTGCATGATTTATGTCGTCGCCGAAGAAATGATTCCAGAAATGAAAAGTGAAGATCACGACCACTTTGGTGTCTGGTCATTTATCCTTGGTTTTGTCATTATGCTCGTTCTAGATTCAATACAATTATGAGAAATACATTAATATATAATTAAGGATTTATATTGATATAAAGAGTTGAGTTTTGAGGCTCAACTTTTTACTTAAATACGATTTTTTCGATAATGTTTGAATATTTATGTATTTTTATGTATTATTATGTTGAAGGAGGAAATCCTATGATTAAATGGTTCAATGTTAAAGATCGTACTGGCGTTGCTTCTCTCTATCCTAATAACATCACTCTTAATACCGCGGCGATGTCGCCATTAGACTTTGCCTATCGTGTGCAAGTTGGTCTTAATGAAGATGGCAATATCATCGTTCAACCATTATCACGCGAAGTGGTAGAATCAGGTGTCTTAGATGAATGCTGCTTACTCAAGTTAGAGATTCACAAAAGCTTCGCTAGAATCAGTTCTGCATCATTACTAAAACAGATAAGTGAAGCATTAGGCCTCACCTTATCAAAATCACCTATCCAATATCAAACCAACTGGGATAGCGTGGAAAATATCTTAATTATCAATGTGAAAGGAGGACAAAAATCATGAGTATTGAAAACTATATGTGGATTATTTGGTTAGTCCTATTCGTCGCCATGTTAATCGTGGAAGCGAGTGGTCCCGCTCTTGTGTCCATTTGGTTCTCCTTTGGTGCGATTGTGGCCTTAATCCTCTCATTCATTCCAGGTGTTGAGTGGTGGATTGAAGTGATCGTCTTCGTCGTTATCTCGGTTGCGACACTTCTTGCCTTACGTCCAGTATTAAAAAAATACATTAAGCGCAACAAATACAACACCAACATTGATAGCTTCACTGGTAAAAGAGGCTATGTCATCGAAGACATGACTTACTTAAGACCAGGCGCTGTTAAAATCGGAGATGTGAGTTGGACCGCTATTCCAGCTAACAAAGAC
Source organism: Bacilli bacterium (assembly GCA_045222195.1). Taxonomy (GTDB): domain Bacteria; phylum Bacillota_I; class Bacilli_A; order RFN20; family CAG-826; genus RUG14515. The sequence continues at coordinate 63,821 of JBGUXN010000002.1, forward strand.
GAAACAATCGTTGAGAACGAAATTATCGAAGTTGTTGCCGTTAACGGTAACAAATTAATTGTTAAGAAAGTCGAGGGTAAATAGTATGCCAGATGCATTAATTCCAGTCATTATCATTCTTTCCGTAGCAGTCTTCATCCTGCTCATCATCTTAATCGCCAACATTAAGATCGTAAAACAAACTGAAAAGATTATCGTTGAAAGATTAGGTGCTTATCGTACCACATGGGGTGTCGGTATCCACATGCTCCTTCCATTCTTTGATAGAGTGGCCTTAAAGGTTTCTATGAAAGAACAAGTCAAAGACTTTGAACCACAATCCGTTATTACTAAAGATAACGTCACCATGCAAATTGATACCGTCGTCTTCTTCGTCGTCACAGATGCGAAATTATACGCATACGGCGTTGAAAACCCAATGAGTGCGATCAATTACTTATCCGCTACAACATTAAGAAATATCATCGGTGAATTAGCGTTAGATGAATGCTTAACTTCTAGAGAAATCATTAATGAAAAGATGAGAAAAATCTTAGACGAAGCCACAGACCCATGGGGCATCAAAGTCAACCGTGTTGAAGTTAAGAACATTCTCCCACCAAAAGATATCCGTGAAGCCATGGAAAAACAAATGAGAGCGGAAAGAGAAAAAAGAGAAAAAATCTTACTTGCTGAAGGTCAAAAGCAATCCGCCATTCTCGTGGCTGAAGGTCAAAAACAATCCGCTATCTTAGGCGCCGAAGCTGACAAACAAATGAGAATCCTTCGCGCTGAAGGTGAAGCTGAAAGCTTAAGACAAGTCAAGCAAGCGGAAGCTGATTCCATCCGTATGGTTAAAGAAGCGGAAGCAGAAGGCTTAAAGATGATCAACGAAGCCAAACCAAACGATGCTGCCTTACAACTCCGTTACTACGAAGCTCTTGCTAAGATGGCCGATGGTCAAGCCACCAAGATCTTCTTACCAGCAGATTTCTCTAAAGCGGGCTCCTTAGCCTCCGTTGTCAAAGAAGTGGTAAAAGACAAATAACCAATAATGTAAACCTTAACCAGTTTATATAGATAAAAGAGGTGTGGTATAATCTCATTGCTTATGAAAAAGAAAATACTTCCCCTCTTTTTTATTGCCGCAGTTTCGTTAACTGCCTGTGGTGGTAATTCTTTTCATTACGAAGAACATCTTTCTGACTATGTCATGAATATTGATCTCGGTGATAAGACGAATTTTAAAATACTACAGTTAACAGATTTACACATCTCTGACAAAGATGACCAAGACGAGTTATATCGTTATGTCGATACCTTAGTGGAGGATGCAAAAACAAAATATGGTGTCGACTTTATTGTCGTAACGGGTGACTTGTTTACATTTGCGTCTAGATGGACCGCTAAGAAATTATTCAATCACATGGAAAGCTATGGTGTGCCTTGGACAGTTGTTTTTGGTAACCACGACGAACAAACATATTTCTCTGTTGATTGGATGACTAATTATTTAAACAAATTTGGTAAGAATTGTTACTTCAAAGACATTCAAAATGATGACGTTGAAGGTAACTGCAACTTTGTTGTTCACCTCAATAAAGGCGGCAAAGTTAAAGAACAATTAATCTTTATGGATAGTAACCGTTACCATTTCGGTACTGACTACAATGGTTATGATTATTTCAAAAACCCACAAATTGGTTGGTATAAAGCGATGGTTAATTATTCCAAAGAATTAAATGGTGAAGCAGCTCCTGCAAAATCATTAATGTTCTATCACATTCCATTACCAGAAATTAATAACATTACCGATCAAGAAGTCATGTTAAAAGATGATCCAAATTATTGCTTCCTCTATGGCGAGAAGAAAGAAAAGACTTGCCCACCAGATCAAGACCTTGGTTTCTTCAAAGTTATTGACGAAATGGATGCCACAAACGGTATGTTCTTTGGTCACGATCACATCAATGACTACGAAGCCGTTTATAACGATGTCTATTTCTGCTATGGCTTAAAGAGCACAGATCGTATCTATTACGATGAAGAAATGCTCGGCTATAAACTCATCGATTTAAAAGAAGATAGTACATTCGAAGTGAAGAGAACAAGAATCAGCTTCGATGGAAAGGAGAGATATTATGAGTAAGAAATTCGTAATCATTTCCTTAGCCATTCTCGCTGTTATTGGTTCTATTTGGACATTCTATGCTTCAAATATGTTCTTTGGTGATGTCTCTAACTTTGGTGCTGGTTTCATGAAAACCACCTTGTTTGTGACTTTACCTGGATTATTATTAGGCGCGATGTTTGTGACTGCTTGTTTATTCATCGTCCGCTTCTATTTAAGACCAGCTTCTAGAAAAGTCTTAGCTAGAAACTACTTATTTATTGCTATTGCATTAGCAGCATTTGGTATTCTCTTTACCGTTTTAGGCGCTGTTCTTAATATGCATTCATTCATTAAACCATACCCATTCCCAGGCTACTTAATTATTATGTTAGTCTTACATCTTTTAGTCATCGTTGGTTCAGCGGTGGTCTTATTTAAGGTTGTTCTTAAGATGCCTGATGATGCAGAAAAATACAAAGTTACTGTTAAACACATCTTCCATACACTTGGCTTATATTTATTAGTCGCTTTAGCGTTCAACCGTTTTGGCGCTTTCTTATTAATGCCAGTGTATTGCCAATTCTCCACTCTTTATAAGACATTTGTTTATTACTTGTTCTTATTAGTGCCAATGATGATTTTAGTCATCAAAGTCATGAGAGTTTTAGAACTCGGTAAAAACCGCTTCTTAATGAGCATTGTCGTTTTAGCGCTTGCCGTTGTCTTATTTGGCGTTACCGCCTTACTAGGTATGAATGATTCTTCATTCATTTCCGCTGTCAGTGCAGCAGCTCCATTAGAAAGATTAGGCTCTATGCCAATGGAAATCCTCATTCATGTCGTTTCCTATGTTGGCGTTTTAGTCTATTACGTTATAATAGAGAGGCCTAAAAAAGCTTAATTAAAATATGTCACCAATTGCGAAAGTACCAATTGAGAACTTCTTTTACCTTGAATCGCTATTACTTTGTTTACTCGTTTTAGCGGTTTTGTTCGTGGTGAATATCAGATACTGGAGACCTCTCATCATCAATAGGCTTTCATTGATTTATATTTTCGTAGCTTTAACCATTCTCAGTTATGCCGCGTGGGTTTTCGTTGATGGGCACCCATCTGTAGCGTGGATCAATAAAGTAACTACCTTATTTGCGACGACATTCATGACTTTAACATGTATGTTCTATTACTATTACATACTGAAACAAGTGGGTGTTACTTTCCAAAATGGTAAGTTCTGGTATATTACCTCATTCTTTGCCATTGGTTGTTCCTTCATTTTATATTTTGTTTCCATTTGGACTGGAACAGCCTTCTATATCGATCAAAGCGGCCATTACCAAAGAGGAGTGCTCTTCTATGGGGATTTAATCGCTTCTTATGCTTACGTCGCTTGTGGCGTCGGTTTTGCGATCGCTAAAGCCCTGAAAGCGGATAACTTAACTGAAAGACATAAATACACAACTTTAGCGACAGCGATTATTCCAACAGTAATTTTAGGTATTATCAACAATGTCTTGCCATTCCCATCAGGTTTACCTACTGTCTTCTATGGCATTCTCGTTTCCTTATTAATTGTCTTTGCTTCTAGCTCCGCGAGTAGAGTTACTAGAGATGGCTTAACCGGTTTATTAAACCGTTTCGCTTTCGATAGACTTCTTTCCCAAATCATTAACAAATCCAATAGAAATGATGCGATGAACGTCTTCTTACTCATGATTGATATTAATGGTTTTAAAGGCATTAACGATACATATGGTCACGCCTTGGGTGATGAAGTGCTTAAAAAAGTCACTTCCGTGATGGAGAAAGCCTGCGTTGAATACGATGCGACCATCGCTAGATGGGGTGGTGATGAATTCATCGCTTATTTAGAAACAAGCGAAGATTCTAAAGCCATCAGATTCCAACAAGTCTTAAAAGAAAGAGTTAATGAAGAATGTAATGATGATCCAAGAGTCTTGGTCTCTATCTCTGTTGGTATGGCTAAACTCCGTGAATACGAAACCACAAAGCATCTCTTCGAAGAAGCTGATCATAAGTTATACGAAGATAAACAAAAATATCATCGTAGCAATCAATGAGTATATTTGTTAGGTAATAATGAGACCACTAGAGTGGCAATCACAATCTTAGCAATATCAAAAGGAATATAAGGCACTACACTAATGAGTAGTGCTTTTTCTATACCAATATTCAAATAAAACTTTAAGAAAATCGTTCCGATTGCGTAGCAAATAAGTAACGCGATGATGCACGCTAAACCCATTCTAATAAATTGATTCTTAATTTTTAGTTTGTTTAAAAAATATAGAGGAATCGTAATAACAGGGAACGATAAGACAAAACCAAAAGTAGGGGATGGACCAGCACTAAATCCCGCATATATTGGTAGGAACAAACCTAAAAGCACATATAAACCAGTCACAATTAAAGAATCCACAAAAGAAGAAGCGGTGAGCCCAATAATAAAGACCATCAATAATTGAAGCGAAACTTTGATATTATCCCCTAAGGGGAGGGCAAACATTCCTATCACACAAAGAAGGGCTAAATATATCGCGTTTTTAGTAATTCTTTTAATAAGATGGTTTTGATTCATACCCACTAATAATAGACTATTTTTAAAGACTTTTTTTAAAATATTAACCATTTTTCATTTTTTCCTCCTATAGGGTAAGTAGGAGGACTTTTCTATGTCTGAGCAAAATAACGAACTAATTGAATTAACAGATGAAACAATATCTTCAATGATCTATGAAATACGAGGGCAGAAAGTAATGCTGGACTATGATTTAGCTAAAATATATGGATATTCAACGAAAGACTTCAACAAGCAAGTTAAAAACAACATTGAGAAATTTGATGATGACTTCATGTTTAGATTGAGTCGAGAAGAAATGAAGGGCCTTTTGAGGTGGAAAAATTCCACCGCAAATACTTTATCTTCTAAAAGAAGATATAATCCGTATGCCTTTACTGAACAAGGCATTTACATGTTAATGACTGTCTTGAAAGGAGAACTTGCTGTAAAGCAAAGCAAGACATTAATTAGATTATTTAAACAAATGAAAGACTACATTGTGTCTTCAAACAACCTTTTGAAGGCAAACGAGATTCTCAAATTGTCAAATCAAGTTTCCAACAATACATCTCGTCTCGACACAATTGAAAACAAACTAGAAATGGTGATGGATGGATTCTCGGATTCATCAAAATTTACTCATATGCTAATCATGGATGGTGAACGCATTGAATCAGATCTCGCTTATCAATCAATATACAAAGAAGCCTCTTTTTCCATTTTCATCGTTGATGATTATATCGATATCAAAACATTGCAACTGCTAAAATCATGCCATTCTAGCGTGGAAGTGACCGTCTTTACCGATAACAAATGCAAAAACAGTATTACCAAAGAATTTATCAATGATTTCTTTTTGGACACTGGTATCAACATTGTATTTAAGAAAAATAATGGCCGTTTCCATGATCGATATATTTTTATTGATTACAATCACGATAATGAAATCATTTATCACTGTGGGACATCAAGCAAAGACTCTGGTAGTAAAATAACAACAATTATGAGAATTGATGTCAAAAAGCAATATCATCAAATAATCGAGGACATTTTGCATAATTCGTTGTTGTCTTTTTGATGTTTTGCTATACTAATGGTTGATATGGCGGTTCGTTATTTAATCATTAAACATCTCTCGCTCGGTTATGGAGTGTTACTAAAAAGAGACAATAATGATGCAGGAAAAATCTATTTCGCAGAATCAGGGATGAAGACCATGGTCCTTTCTCATCCTTATTTATCTGTCGCCGATAAGATTTCTCTTAATAAGTTTGTCTCTTTAGGCCTTTATGAAGGTCTATTTGACAAGGACACTAAAGAGAGAGCAAAAGAATATATCGATAACCGTATTAAAAATATGCATTTAAGTGAAAATGAATGCTATGGAGCGATTATCGGTACCCACGAATATTCTTTTAGAATCACAATCGATAATAACTCATTTATTACCTTATCTTGTACATGTCCTGTGGAAGGTGCTTGTAAGCACCTATACGCGGTATTTGTAAATATCAAAAAGCTCATTGATCCAAAGGCTAATGAAGCGAAAATGTTATCCCCAAGTGAAGATAACAACGAATTTAAAAACGCTTTAGAAAGATATTTATATGTGAGAGGCGCGGATAACTTGCCACTTATTTCTAAATTCAATTATCAAATTAGAAGTTTTGATAAAGCCCGTTTATTTATTGAAACCTTATATCCTTTCTATCAAAGAGGACAATATAAAGCCCGTATCATTAATGATATCCTTTCTCCTTTATACTTTAATGCCTCTAACTATGATAACTTTAATAAAATTAAAGAAGATACTTCTGAAGATATCTTAGGCATGTTAAATGAAGCGGAAGCCTATTATCAAAATAACTTATATAAAGACTACGAAAGAAAGAATAGCGAGACTAAAAAATCAAATCTTTATCACATTCTTTTAACTCCTGATTGTGATGCGCTTATTTCTTTACTCAAACACGCGGAAGATAACTATTCCGAAGAAAGAATCGCTTCCCAAGTGATGGTGGAGTTCATCAAATATCAAGATTTAACCATTGAAAATATCGCGGATTTAAAATCCTGCTATATCTTTCAAATGAATCATCGTTTCTATATGTCTGATCTCATGAATTCCCCGATGAAGAATAGACTTAGTTCTTATTTACTATTCTTTGATGAATTGCCTTTAGACGAAAACAAAATTAAACAAATTCCTTTGGAATATTTCTTAAAAGTGGCGGCGTTCAGTAACGATAAATCACATTATGTGCAAATCGCCCATGCGTATTTTGAACAAATTAAAGATGAGAATATTCCTTTGCTCGCTGAATTACTAGTGGGTGTTTCTTTACAGCACGATTACGTTGATGAAAGAACAATTAGATTAACTATCGAACTATCTAAAAAGATTCCAGAAGCGACATATATTCAAGAACTCGTAGAGAACAATATTAGAAGACCAAAGAAGGCTAAGGTGCGTTAATAATGGATGTTTTAGAATTACTTAACCATTACCGTTTAGAATCGCTTAATGATAAAGAGAAAGAACTCTTTACCTATTTTGGTTATAGCTACTCTATTGAAAACGATGAGAATAACCACCCTAATTTCCACATTTCTTTATTCTCTAAGATTTCTAGAATATCCGTGATTGACTTCATCGTTTCCTATAAAGGCATGATTTCCTATAGCTGTCAAATCTGTAGAGATAAACAACCTTGCTATCATTTCTCCATCTTAGTGACTAAGTTACTTAATGATGAATACGAACAAATCAAAGCGTTATCTGAAAGATTTAACTATGAAGTAGGGGATGTTGATCGCAGAGAACAACAAGCCGCTTTTGATTATGAATTAGAACAAGTCTTTAAAGAAATTAGAAAAGAAGACATCGCTAAATCATCCACAAAAGCGAGACTTAAAATCTATTTAGAAGATACACGCTTCTCTTATTCTGTGAATCTTACTATCGCAAAAGGTAAAGAATACCGTATCGCCTCCATTGATAGATTTTTAAATAGATTCGATAATGAAGAAGAATTTAGATATGGTAAAGACCTCACAATAGTGCACCGTCTTTCATCATTTGATGAAACAAGCCAAAAGATTCTTAAGATTCTCGGAGAAACTGAACAAAACGCTTTCATTGATTTAAATAACGAAGAATCTTTGAATTACTTAGATAAATTATTAGACGCTTTAAGCGATGACTATCTATATATCAATAACGAAGTTTATCATGTCGAAAAAGACACAATGGATATCAAGATTGTGGCGAATGATAACTATTCTTTAAGCGTGAAAGGCCTTATCAAAGGCTATATCCCATTAACCAGAAACTATTACATTTGTAAATCAGCGAATAGTGTGAAACCAATCACCAATAATAGATACATTAACTATCTCGTAGATTCTGTGATCAATTATCCACTTAGTACAGTTAGAGATAACTTTGATAACTTTAAATATTCATTCTTTGAAAAATATCCAGAGTTCTTTGAACTATCTGATGAAATCAAAGAGTTAATGAATACATCTTCTTTGAAGATAGAAGCTTATTTTGATTACGATAAAGATAATGTCTATGAAAAAACTAGATATTTAAAAAATGAAGAAGAAATCGATCCTAACAAGGTCACTAACTTCTATGAAGTTTCTCAAATCAAACACTATCAAGAAATCTTATCTAGTTATGGTTTCTTTGATCATGTTTTAACCGATGGTGGTCAAGTCTGGGATTTCTTGAATAGCACTTTAGATAACTTACGCGCTGTTGCGACACTCTTCTTCTCTAAAGACTTAGAAAATAGAAACACATCATTATTTAGTTCGCCTTCCATTAGCGTCAAAAAAGAAGGTTCAATGTTATCGGTTCTCGTAGATAGCAGCGCTTATTCCGATGAAGAACTCAAAGCTATCTTAATTGGACTAAAACGCAAAAAGAAATTTGTGAAGATTGGTGATAACTTCATCTCACTTTTAAGTGATGATACGAAGAAGTTCTATGACTTCGCTAAAGATTTTGACCTTATTAGTGAAAACTCCCTCAATAAGAAAAAAGAAGTACCTTTGTACTATGCTTTCAAGGCCTATGGACAAGATAATTCCTTCTTATCAATGGATAGTTATTTAGATGACATCTTCACTGATTTAAAGAATTTCTCAGATTCTAAACTTGAAATCGCTAAGATTAACGGGGAACTTAGACCATATCAAGTCGATGGTGTGAAGTGGCTTGCCACTTTATATAAATACTCTTTAGGCGGCATCCTCGCTGATGACATGGGTTTAGGTAAAACCATCGAAACAATAGCCTTTATCAATACAATTAAAACCGATAAACCGATTCTTGTCGTCTCCCCTAAATCCTTAGTGTTCAACTGGGTCAGTGAATTTAATAAATTCGCTAAAGATATACCAGTCTATCCAATCATTGGCACAGTGGAGGAACGTAAGAAGATTATTAAGAAAATCAAAAACGATAAATTCGGTGTCTATTTCATCTCTTATGATTCATTAAGAAATGAATATGAAAATCTTTTAGATTTTACTTTTGATTTAGTCATCTTAGATGAAGCCCAATTCATCAAGAACATGCATGCGAAAAAGACTAACGCTGTTAAGCAGATTAATGCCTTGCACACAATTGCGTTAACTGGCACCCCAATTGAAAATAACATCTATGACTTATGGAGTATCTTTGATTTCTTAATGCCGCATTACTTATTAGACTATGAAGACTTCAAAGATTCTTATGAATCAGATGAAGAATACGTGAAGATCGTGAAGAGTAAAGTTGCTCCATTCATCTTAAGAAGAAGAAAAGAAGATGTCTTAAAAGACTTACCAGAAAAATTCGAAGTCATCATGACAACAGAAATGTCTCAAGAACAAAGAAAACTTTATGATGCCTTTAGACTTAAAGCTAAAGAAGAACTCAAATCCAAAGATGGTGGTTCTCACGTCATGGAAGTCTTATCAATTATCACAAGACTTAGACAAATCTGCGTTGATCCTTCTACATTTGTCGAAAACTTCACTGGTGAATCGGGTAAAATCACCATGCTTAAAGAAATCGTGGAAAGAAAAATGGCGGAAGGCCATAGGTTCCTAATCTTCTCGCAATTCGTGTCCGCTTTAAACATCGTTAAAGAAGAAATAGAAAAGATGGGTATCAAATATTTCATGATTACTGGTGATACAAGCGCGAAAGATAGACTTGCTATCTGCAACGAATTTAACGATAACGAAGATTATAAAGTCGTCTTAATTTCATTAAAAGCAGGCGGTACTGGTCTTAACTTAGTGGGCGCTGATGTGGTCATCCATCTTGACCCATGGTGGAATTACTCCGCTCAAAATCAAGCTAGTGATAGAGCGCACCGTATCGGTCAAACTAGAACCGTGGAAGTCATTAAACTCATCGCTGAAAACTCTATCGAAGAAAGAGTGGTCTCTCTTCAAGATGAAAAGAAAGAACTCGTTGATAAAGTCATTTCTAACGATGATTCCTCTATTAAGAAACTCTCTATTAAGGATTTGAAATCAATTTTGAGCTTATAAATCGCATAAATAACACATTCTAATTTGTTATTTGTCATATTTTTATACACCTATAAATGCAAAAATGAATCAAGTGAGCAATGTTTTAAATTTAATTTGATTTATTTCATTGTGGTTAAGGAGACAAACTATGATCTTAGAAAAATGTGTTATTGGTATTGAATTTGGTTCCACCAACATCAAAGCGGTGATGCTTGATGAAAATCATGAAATTATCGCAAGCAATGATTATTCTTGGGAATCAACATTAAAAAACGGCATTTGGATTTATACATTAGAACAAGCCAAAATCGGTTTAGCGGATTGCTATGCTGGTTTAAAAAAGAAATTTGAAACCAAATATCGTAAACCATTAAGCAAAGTGGGTGCGATCGGTATTTCTGGTATGATGCATGGTTACCTCGTCTTTGATAAGAATGGTAAACAACTCGCAGAATTCAGAACCTGGAAGAATACCATTTGCCCAGACGCTCAAGATCAATTAAGCGCATTATTTAATTTCAATGTTCCACAACGTTGGAGTGTTTCTCATATTTATCAAGCAATCCTTAACGGAGAAAAAGAAGTGAAAGACATCGTCTTTGCCACAACTCTCGCAGGTTATTTCCATTATTTATTAACCGGTCAAAAGGTTTTGGGCGCTAACGATGCTTCTGGTATGTTCCCGTTAGATAAGAACACCAAAGACTATGACGCTGAAATGGTGGAGAAATTCAATGACTTAGTCAAAGACAAAGTCCCATGGAAGATTTTAGATATCTTACCAAAATGCATGGTCGCTGGTGAACACGCTGGCAAATTAACTAAAGAAGGTGCTCTATTAATCGACCCAAGTGGTGTCCTTCAAGCTGGCATTCCATTCTGTCCACCAGAAGGCGATATGGGTACAGGTATGATTGCCACTAACTCCGTTAGAGTGGGCTATGGTAACTCTTCCTTAGGTACATCTGGCAATATTACTTTAGTAACAGATAAAGACATCGCTATGAATAAAGAAATCGACGTCATCGCTTCTCCAAGTGGTGTTCCAGCGGTTTTGGTCCATGAAAATAACTGCACAACCGATATTAATGCCTGGGTTGAATTATTACACCAAGCTATCGTTTTAGCGGGTGGTTCCATCCAAAGAGGCGAACTCTTTATAAGATTATTTAACAAATCCTTAGAGGGTGAAGTTGACGCTGGTGGTCTCATTTCATTCAACTATTTCTCTGGTGAAGCCGCAGTCGGTGTCCAAGAAGGTAGGCCGTTATTCGTTCGTGAACCAGACGCTAAACTCTCATTAGCGAATTTCATGAAAGCCCATATCTTAGGTATTTTAGCAACCCTCCGTATTGGTTTAGATATCTTAATCAAACAAGGTGTGGAAGTTAATAAAATCTATGGCCATGGTGGTTTCTTCAAAACACCAGTGGTTGGTGCTAAAGCCTTAAGTGCCGCTCTTAACGCTCCGGTTGCTACTTTAAGTAGTGCGGGCGAAGGTGGCCCATATGGTGAAGCCTTACTCGCTGCCTATATGATTGAAAAAGAAAGAGGCGAAACATTAGAAGATTATTTACAAAATGAAATCTTCGCTAATACTAAAGAAGATGTTGCTGTGGCTTCTAAAGAAGAAGTTGATGGCTTCAATAAATTCTTAGATAGATATAAAGCGGCTGTGCCAGTGGAAGTAGCGGCTGTTAAAAACGTTAAAGGACAACATAACTAATGGAATTCAACTGGTGTTTCATTGGAACAGGTAAAATAGCGAACAAAGTCGCTAAAGAATTAGTGACCAATCCCGGTCATAAAATCGTTTCTGTTTTCAATCGCACCAAAGAAAAAGCGGAAAAATTCGCTCTTAAATACCGCTGTAAGGTTTATGACAGCGCTTTTGAGGCGATCAACGATCCACGTGTTGATGGTGTTTATATTGCGACCACGAACGAAACCCATCTTGAGTTTGCTAAACTTTGCTTATATAACAGTATTCCAGTCTTATGTGAAAAGCCCATTACTGGTAATGCTTTAGAATTAAGAAAACTTATTAAGATAAGTGAAAGCAATGAAACATTCTTAAAAGAAGCGATGTGGACATGGTTTAACCCTGTCGCTCATAAAGTCAAAGAATGGATCAAAGAAGAAAAAATAGGCAAGATTCAATCCGTAGAATGCATTTTTAATATGCCAATATTCGGCTATAACAAGGCTAAAGGTAGATATATTTCTCCTGCAAGATATGGAGGAGCCCTCCTTGATTTAGGGGTTTATCCAGTGAGATATGTCTATGAACTATTTGGCAAGCCTCAATCAATTGAAGCAAAAGGTAAACTCTATAACGGTATAGATGTCTGGAATGAATCAATCTTTGATTATGGTGATTTCAAAGCCAAAGTCAGCAGTCAAATCAACGCTCTCGTCGGCGAACACTGCATCATCAAAGGTGAAAAGGGCATGATTAAGGTGCCGTTATTCCATATGGCAAGTAAAGCCGTCCTAAAAACCAATGAAGGCAAAGAAGTCTTTAAAGATAAAAATAAAAAGTTTGCTACACAGTTCCGTGTGGTCGCGGAAATGATCAAAGGTCAAAGGCCAAATGACATGGTGACATTAGAATCATCTCTAGATGTCATGGAATTAATGGATGAAATTAGAAAACAAATCGGAGTCATCTTCCCTTGCGATGAATAAGAGATGTTTTATAATTATAAAATAGAGAAACTGAGAGGAAATTATTATGCCAGCAAAGAAACCTGCCCCAAAGAAAGCTGAACCAAAGAAAGCCGCTAAACCAGCACCAGCGAAAAAAGCCGCTCCTGCTAAAAAAGCAGAACCAGCCAAAAAGCCAGCCGCTAAACCAGCTGCCAAGAAACCAGAACCAAAGAAAGCCGCTCCAAGCGCTAATGCTTCATACCATCTTTCCAAGAGAGAAGATGGCAAATGGCAACTCTTCATCACCGGTAGTGACAAAGTAATTAAAACATTCGCCACCAAAGCGGAAGGCGAAGCCTATGCCAAAGAAAAAGCCGCCAATACTGGTCGTGCTGTCTTAGCCCATAACTCTAAAGGTGCTAATAAAGGCAAAATTAAAAAGAAATAATGTCAAAAAAACTCATCTGCCTTGATATGGATGGTACCGTCTATCTAGGGGACCATTTATTTAAAGGCGCCAAAGAAACATTCGAATATTTTAAAGCTAACGATATTTCGTTTGTTTTTTTGACTAACAATTCTTCGCATTCATTACCTTTCTATGTTGAGAAGATCAAAAAGATGGGTATTGAATGTAGTGAAGACAATTTCTATTCCTCAATTGAAACTACAATTCGATATTTAGAATCACGCCATATTAAAAACATCTACGTATTAGGGGTAAAAACGTTCAAAGACGAACTTAAAAAGCATTTTAATGTATTTGAGCAGTACGATGAAAAAAACGTCCCAGAAGTTGTTTTAGCCTCATTTGATACTGAATTAGTCTATGTAGAATTAAAGACCGCTTGCTTATATATCCAAAAAGGTAGTGAATTTATCGCCACCAATATGGATTATCGTTGCCCAATCGAAGATGGCTTATATATCCCAGATTGTGGTGGTCTTTGTAAGTGGATTGAAATGTGCACCGATAAGAAACCATTGTTCCTTGGCAAACCTGAACCTACGATGATCTATCAAGTGATGGAAAAGTTTGGTGTTAGTAAAGAAGAAACAATGATGGTGGGCGATCGTTACTACACCGATATCGTTGCGGGTATTAATGCAGGTGTTGATACAGTCGCGGTCTTAAGTGGAGAAACTTCCTTAGAAGAATTTAAAAAAGCAGATAAAAAGCCGACGTATATTATTGATTCAATCGCCGACTTAATAAAGTTATTAGAAAAATAAAAGCCGAACTCAATCGGCTTTTCTAGTTATTCAGAATAGGAATACTCAACGGTTTTAACAACGGATTTCACAGAATTTAAATCTGTGTTTTTGCTATATCTATATGTCGCTAAACCATCTGCGTTGTATTTATATTCAATTTCAACTTGGTCACTGGAACTCTTATAAGATGCGGTAATTCTGAAATCTTTATTTGAACCATAGAATTTGAACACGCTATCAACCTCTTTATCTAATAAGGCAGCGGCTAATTGACAAGATTTAACATCAGGAATGATATCTAAGGTGTTGGTACCTGTACCATCATCTTCGGTCCATACGCCATCGATCAAGACATAGTCTTTGGTTGACTTTGTACCATCGTTATCTGTCACTGCGTGACATTTGGTGACGGTATAAGAAAAGTGTTTATCTGCGAGCAACGCTCTAAAATCATCGTAGTTATATTGTTTTTCACCTTTTAATAGGCCTTCGATAAAATCGCAGCCTGTTAAGGATAATGTGCCGAGTGCGGCTAAAGCAACTAATAGTAATTTCTTCATAATGGTTACCTCTTTTTCTATAAAAAAGATTATACTACTCCCACTTATTATTTGTAAAATTTTGACAAATATTTGAAATTTATGACAAAAATTTGAATAATATAGTAAGTATGAGTGTCAAAACTGCCCACGCTGTCACAGTGGATGAGCTAGGTAAATATGATTTCATATTTTCTCTCAATCATTTTTCGATTGCTAAAAATGTTATTAGAGATAAACCTATCGTGTTAAATGCTTTTAAGCACACTCACGATGAATATGAATTTATCATCCCTTTAACCACAATTCCGTTGCTCTATTACGCCAAAGCGAATTATATCGGTGAAGTGGGCTTTTGCTATCCAGTTAATCCATATGTGGAGCATGGTATTGAAGTAGAACTTCATTCTAGAGTTATTTCTATTTCTGTCGACAAAGAATATTTAGATGATGTGAAAAAGGAACTAGGTTTTGAAGGCAAATACTTCTATACCCGTTTCATGTATAAGAAACCACTTCTTGATTTAATCGATCTATTTGAACAAGAATACAAAAATGAAGAATCTTCAAGGATTAAGAAATTAAATGATATTTCTCGTCAAATTGTTTCTATGCTTATTAAGTTAGGTTTGCAAAGCGGGGAAGATAACCGTCGTCCAGAAAAACAATACATTAAGAACATGAAGAATGTCCTTCTCTATATCGAAGATAACTTTAAAGATCCAGAATTAAACATCGCTAAAATCGCTGAATACAGTGGTTATTCTCTCGCCTATTTTACAAAAGCTTTTAAGTTATACATGAACGACACCCCAATTATGCATTTAAATAAGAGAAGAATTAGTCACGCTAAAGCGTTACTGCAAAAACCAGATTTATCTCTTTCTGAAATCGCTAAAATGAGTGGTTATAAAAACCTCTCCACCTTTACTGAAGCTTTTAAAAGAGTGATGGGGATGTTACCAACTGAATATAAGAAGAAATATTTATAGTTGAGCGATATGTCTATTAACAAATAAGACCACTGTTAATAAACAGAGACCCGCTGCACAAGCAATAAGTAACCAGCTTGGTCCAAACGCACTAATCACTAAACCGGCTAATAAATTAGATAAAGGAATTAAACCTTGAGAACCAACGTCAGTGACGCTGCTTACTTTTCCTAATTTATCTTTTTCGACGAGGGTCATTAATTTTGTGCTTGTTGGAATATTAATGGCTGGTAAAGTTAAGCCCATACCAAACGCACCAGTCATAAAGATAATTAACATGACGTTGATATCGAATGTGCCATTAGCAAAGAACATGTAAGCAGCGGCTAATATGGCAAATAAAACATCAAAAATAATAAATGCTATACGTAAACCATTAATGACCTTTTCTTTTTGTGGTCTTGTGGAAATGATGACCGCCATAATGATCATGCCAAGAGCGAACACTACAGAAACAATGGAGTTCCACATTTCTGGTTCCATGATGTCTTTAAACATGTAATTAGATGAAGCAACATCAGTGGCAATGAAATAAGGTAAGAAATTGCTCGTTAATGGGGCAAAGAAGAAATTGATAAAAAGAATAGTAATGATTAACGATAAGAGCATCTTGAAATTGAAGATATATTTAAGACCAATACCGATATCAGAGAAAACCGTCTTAACCGTTAACTTATCTTCTTTCTTTTGATAATCATACTTAATAAACATTTCTGAGATAGCGCTTAATATATAGCAGCCACCCACAATCATGAACAATATATTCACCGGAAGAATGCTATAAAGAATACCCGCTAGGATAATACCTAAAATAGAAATGCTACTTTGCATGACTGAATAATAGGATTGGGCCTGTTGTAATGATTTTTCAGGCACAATATGTGGTAATAATGAAGCGGAAGATGGGGCAAATATCGCCGCGATAGCGTTACCTAATATCGCAATGACAAATAAGACAATGACTTTCGCAGTGTTGTCTTTACACAAAAGCATCATCACTAATGTTAAAGAAATAATTACTGCGCCTTTAAGGTAGTCACATATCGACATGATTTTACCTTTATGGAATCTATCAGAGATAACTCCACCAAACAAAGTCACTAAAACATAGGTAATTCCGCCTGCGGCTAAATAAATACCTTGAATAGCGGCGTTATTATCAGTGAGCTTTAAAATATAAAAACTAACTGCAAAACCATATAAAAGATTACCTAAATTAGAAACAAGCGCGCCTAAAAAGGTCAAGACGTAGTCCCTATTAGTGAAGACATTCTTTGGTTTTTCTTCAACTACTGGTTCTTGTTTTGCTTCTTCTTCGATAATGACTTGTTCTTCGTTTTCCATATGTTGCCAATAGTGTATCCACAAAAAGAAACTTAAACAAGCAAGTCTAGTTGGAATTTACGCTACTATCAGTTGCAAAAGCAAAATAAAAGGGCCGAAGCCCTCATATTATGATTTTTGATCGAAGACATTCGTGGTGATGTAGTCAACGCCCATATCTTCTAATTTTCTAAGCATTTCTACTTCATCCACAGTCCAGCAATTAACTTTGAGTTTCTTTTTATGGAATATCGCTAATAATTCAGGAGTTAATAATTTCTCTTCGATATCGATATCCATCTTAAAGAACTTAGCCCATTTATATAGAGTCTTGTAATGGCCTTCTTCTAAAAGGTGTTGTAAGTGTACTTTCTTATGATATCTATTTCTTAATTTAATAAGTGGCCAAGGATAGAACGCTATAAAGTGGACATTATCAATACCCATAAACTCATCGATATATTTCACTAATTGCTTTAAGTATTTAGCTTTTGGGTTTTTAGGTTTGATTTCAATGATAGGGCGTTTGCCACTTTCTTTACATATCTTCAGATAATCTTCAAATAATGGAATATAAGCTTCTTTATCATTTTGGTCATTATCTAAATGGAGTTTAATGACATCATCTTTATTCATTTCCGCGATGACATATTTTTTACCATCGCTTAAAAAGTCTGGGTCGTGGTGAACAACCCAATAGTTATCTTTAGTTAAATGAATATCGGTTTCAATACCAAAGAAATCACCTTTAGCAGCTTCTTTAAAAGCGTTTAAAGTATTTTCAAAGTATTTATCATGTTTGCCCCTGTGGGCAATACATAAAGGTTTCATATTAGTCGTCCGCTCCGAGTGCCTCTAAACCTTTGGCGTTTCCGGATTTATTCGCTTTGATGTTTTTAACAATTAGAGTGAACACTAAACCAGAGATGAGAATTAATGAAGCGGCATAAATTGGTAACGCTCTCCATGCCAATGTGACTTTAAAGATTAAACCTAATAAAACTGGTGTAATGGTTTGAGCGGACATACTAGCGGTATAGTAAAAGCTTGTGAACTTGCCAATCGTTTTGCCAGTCGATAGTTCGACAACCATTGGGAACGAACAGTTATGGACAAGCGCCATACCAAATCCTTTAATCACCCAAATGACATAAAGGAGAACAGGGAGTGGTGCATAACCAGTTGCGGGATCGACTTCTTTTGGGAAAACAAAGATCATCGTAATTAAAGCAATGAGAGTTAATCCTAAACCGATGGAAATAGTCCATTTACGACCTAATTTATCAGCGATGAAACCAGCGATGGCAAAGCCAGCGACAGAAGCAACACCACCCGCAATAGTAAGAATTGTAATAGCGCTAGACTTGGATTCCATGTAGTAAATAACATAGTTACCTAGATAGGTACCGATAGCGTTATCAGCCATGAACCATAAGAATTCGGCGATTAAGATGCCCCATAACATGATCTTGTTTGCTTTTGTTAATGGCTTATCTTCTTCAACAGGGTTCTCAATAGCGGCAAGTTTTTCGCCTTCTTCCATATCGCCTCTAACTTCTTCCGCAATCTTGTTTTCTTTAATGGTGAAGAATAATACACCAGCGGAAATAACCATTAAAACAGAAGCGATAACGAATGGGAGTTCAATAATCCAAAGATTAGCCATCCTGTTACTATCATCCATCTTAATGTAATTAGATAAGATTAAGAAAAGGCCTAATACTGTAGCGAATGCGCCACCAAAGTAACCCATGATGTTAATAATACCGTTTGCCTTAGCACGTAATGGCTTTGGTGTCATATCTGGCATCAAAGAGACGGCTGGGTTACGATACATCATCATGAACATTAAGACGATAGCCATCATAATGACCATACCCGCAATATTATTGAAGTGGAAGAATAATGGGATAAATGGGAAGGCCACAGCGGCGACAAATGTACCAATTAAAATAAATGGCATACGTTTACCAATTGGTGTCTTTGCTTTGTCTGATAAATGACCAAATATTGGTAAGAGAATTAAGGCTGCCAAGTTATCACAAGCCATAATAATACCAACCAACCATTGAACTTCTAATTTTGCGTTTGCATCAGCAGCGAGTTCAGCGGATGTCATGTGATAGATATTTCTTGCGAAGATATCTGTTAAGAATGTTGGACACCATGAGTCATAGACTTGCCATAACAACAAGATGCCAAAGAAAGCGAAACCAATTAAAAAGGTACGCTTATAGTTAAGCTTAAGAGCAGGTTTACTTGTTTGTTCCATATATACCTATCTTTCTTGTGTGATATTCACACATCGTACAATAGCAAATTAATGCTTAATACGCTTTTTGTCAACCTTTAAATATATTTAAGTGTTATAATCAAAACGAGGTTATAACATATGAATAAATTCAAAGATATCCGTATCACTGATAATTTTTATCAGTCTTCAAGTTTTTTCCCAATGCCTTTAACTTTAATAGGCACATTAAATGAAGATGGTTCCTTAACTTCTTATGGAGCGTACTCCCTTATCTTCCCATATTACATCGCTGGTAAAGGCTTCTATGCCATGGTCTTAGAATGTCGAAATACATCTAATACCGCGAAAGGTTTATTAAGACATGGTAAGTGCACAATTAACTTTTTGCCATATTCGAAAAAGAACTTTGCCCAACATGTGGACTGTGGTTTTCCAGGTGATACCCCAGAAGAAAAGATGAAAAACTTTAGATTCACACCTGTTGATGGATTATCTCAAGAAGAACATCCAGATGAGAAATACCCAAAGATTCTTGATGAAGCATTACAAGTCTTTGAATGCTCTTGGGTGAAAGAACTTGATAACGCGCAAGATGACCCAGTCTTAGAGGATTATGATGGTTATCCATATCATAACTTCAACGGTATTACCTCTAAATTCGGTGCTCATTTCATTCTTAAAATAGATCACATTTTAATCAAAGAGAAATATTACAATTCCATCATCAATGGAGCGACACGCGGTAATTATTGTCCTCTTCCTACAAACTGGGGCTATAGAGATAGTAAATTCTTCTGGTGCTCTGATTTTAAAAAACCAGATCCAATTGCGATTCCAAATAGAGAAGTTGATATTTCTTCCGTGAGATATGCAGCGGAACGCCTCAACACTGATGTTAAATTCACTGACGCTGCATTAAAGATGCTTGTTAAAGTACCTCGCCCATTCTTAAAGTTAGTTCTTAATGGCTGTGTAGACTGGGCAAATCAAAACGGCGTTAAACTCATCGATGAAAAAGAGATGAAGGAAATTAACGATAAGCGTTCTAAAGAAAAGAAAGAAAAGAAATAGAGTGACTTAGTCACTCTTTTTCACATATTTAATATAAGCGTAATTGTTTTCGTTATGGGCTCTATAACACATCGCCTCATAAGCGCGTTCCGCTAAATCGGTGACACGTTCACGATACGATAATGTTTCATCTGGGAAGAATGGGCCATCAATATAGATGATTGGTTTTGGTTTTCTTTTGCCTTTTCTCTTTTTAAATGTGGTCGTGGCAACGAATATTGGAACATTATCATCAACCGGATATTTGAAGCTGACTGACTTAAAATGCCTGATGTCGTTATAGTAAGGCCAGATATGAGCTTCTGGGAAAATGAGCACACGGTTACCTTTTTTGATGTTATAGGAAAGGCAATCCACAAAGTTTTCCATCATCCCCATGTCATGATTTGGGATTGGGATAGCGCCCATATGTCTCACAAATCCTGTCACAAATCCACTGATGGAGAATAATTCTTGTCCTGCGACAATCACAGTGTTCTTTGTGGCGTGAGTCTTAATTGGTAGGACAACTGGATCAAATGGTAAGACGTGATTGGAATACAAATAGTAGCCTTTCTTTTTGAAATATTTTAAAACCTTTTTATTTTCGACCTTAGGTCTAAATATAAACGTATTAAGAATCCATAAGATTGGAATAGCGATGAAAAACTTCACCATGAAAGAATTTGCTCTATAAACCCAAGAACGATGAACATATTTAAAAGAATTCTTCGTTGGTTTTCTTTTGATGCCATTACCTGCGAAGTCATCATTCAGTTCGTCTTGATAATAAATAACTCTTTCTTTTTCCATTTCTACCTATTATCCACATAAAGAAAAAAAGCACAACTTTTTTGTGCCTATTTTCTTTACAAACAATTAGTTTTGGTAACGTTCGATTATGAATTCCACCAAGAGGATCGCTGCTTCTACAAGTAAGGCAATACCTACGAATACGAGGAATGAGTTGAGATAATCGATATTTTTAACCATTAAGAAAATGGAGAATACTATCAAGATAATATTAAGAATGATACGCACACCATTGATAAGTGGTTTTCTTAAAATATTTAAAACCGCTGTCGTAATATGCGTGACGCCTAATACGATATTAGCAATACCCCAAATCAAACATATCTGTGGCATCTCTATCTTTAGTAATAAGAAGATTAAACCTAAGGCAATTAATAAAGTTGAAGCTACAGCGTTCTGAATGCTTCTAAATCTTATAGCAAACTTTAATGTGAAGAACTCTGTTAGTCCTATTAAGCCTATAGATAGTATGATGAGAGCGAGCAATATCTTATTGTAGTATTCATGCTGGTAAATATAAGTTAAAACAGTTACCCCAATAACGATGCTACCGAGGATAACGATTAATTCCAGAATGATGTTAAAGACATTAACTTTTCTCATAAGAAATAATGTTTAGATTTTAACTATTTCTAAAACAATTTCAATCATCTTTTCAAAATCTTGAACCACTAAATATTCGAAACGACCATGATGGTTACCACTTCCTGTACCTAAGTTTGGTGTGACTAAACCCATCTTGGAGAAAGTCGCTCCATCAGTGCCACCTTTGATTCTAGAGAAGACTGGTTCAATACCAAGGTTTCTTAAAGCCTCTTCCGCTTTTTTAACTGGACGTGGATCTTTTTCTACATACATTTTCATATTTTCATATTGCTCACGAATCTCAACTTCAATCTTGGCTTTTGGATATTTAACTTGCATATCATCTCTAATTTGATAGATGAGTTTATCTAATTCTTCGAGTTTTTCTCTGGAGAAGTTTCTTAAGATAGCGATGAATTCAGTTTTTTCGCTTGTGCCATTTGCACTTGTTAAATGCCAATAGCCTTCGTTAGCGTAATAAGGAGTTTCTTTTTGTGGTAACGCCATAATGAATTCAGATTGTAATTGAAGAGCGTTAATTAATGTATTAATTCCTTCGCCTGGATGGACTGCAACGCCATCAATCTTAACTTTTAATTGTTGAGCGTTAAAGTTTTCAGCATCGATATGATTAATCGCACCTCCATCAATTGTGAAAGCATAATCCGCTTTCATTTTCTCTAGAGAGAAATGTTTTGGACCTTCGCCGATTTCTTCATCCACTGTAAAGGCAATAGCTAAAGGATGATGCTTGAAGTTTGGATTATTTTTAATATAGTCAAGAACACCCATGATAATGGCAATGCCCGCTTTATCGTCAGCACCTAATAATGTATTACCATCTGTAACGATTAAATCTTTACCGACAAAGTCTTTCATGTGTGGGAATTGTTTTAATGATATTGCATAGATATCGTTTAACTTAATATCACTTCCATCCCATTTTTCGACGATTTGAGGATTAACATTTTCATCCGTCACTTCTAAAGCAGTGTCAACGTGTGCATTTAAACCAATGACATCACCTTCACCATCTAAATGAGCATAGACAATACCATATTCATCCATATAGGCATCATCTAAACCTAACTCTTTTAATTCTTTAACGAGTAGTCTAGATAAATTCTTTTGTTTTTCAGTTGATGGAGTTGTACCAGTGTTTTCATCCGCTTGGGTATCAATTTTTGCGTATCTAATAAATCTTTCAATGTTCTTGTTCATAAGCAATTCCTCTTATCAAATATTATATATTTTTTTATAATAGACACATGAACGAAATTATTGAAATTAAAAGAAAAGAGTTCGAAGTTCTCGAACAAATGGGTGACCGCTCCTATAAAGCGGAAAGAAAAGGTAATTTATACTTTATTAAGAAATTTGATAATGATGTCAAAGGCTTTGAAGAATTCGTAGATGCCGAACGTAAACTTAGAGTCTCTGGTGTCGTTAATCCAAAATGTCTTATCTATGATAAGAAGACAAGAATTGCCGCAGTAGAATTCATTGAAGGCGACACATGTTTAGAAGCTCTTTTGGGCGGCGAACTACCTGAAACAGTTATCGAATTGTTATTTAAAACTTTCTGGTACGCTAGAACAGATCGTATGGCGTTAGATTATCATCCAGATAATTTTAAATTCGTTAACGGAAAACTATATTATCTTCCATTTAAATGTGACGCTTTTGTTAATAAAGACTCTTTCATCCAAGAAGACATACGTTTGTGGTTCTTCACTAAGGAATTTATCAAGTATTGTTATAGTAAGGGTATACCCGCAGATGAGAAGCATTTAAAGAGCGATTATGAAATCAATAAGAGCATCGCTTTATTAACTGTGAAGTACTATAGATAGAGGTTAATATTATGGCAAACAAATCAATCGAATTAATTAAGAGCAGAGTGAGCTGTAGAGCGTATAGCGATAAGAAAGTTTCTCTTAAAAAAGCACTTGAAGTCGCAGAAGCTGGTAAGTTCGCTCCAAGTGGCATGAACCGCCAAATCGTTAATATTTTCCTTGTCAATTCCAAGGCCAAGGTCGAGAAATTACGTAACCTGTGCCTTAAAGTTGCTAACAGAGACTGTATGTATGGTGCGAAAACAATTCTTCTAGTTGGTGGTCCTCGTGGTGATCGCTTCACAGATTTAGATGGTTCTTGTGTTTTAGAAAACATGTTCTTAGCAGCGCACGCCCTCAAACTTGATTCCTGTTGGATCAATCAATTTGACGAACTCTTTCAAACTCAAGATGGGTTAAAAGTTAAGAAGGCTTTAGGCATCCCAGAAGACTATCGAATTGTTGGTTCTTGTATCTTGGGTTACGCTAAAGATCCTGACTCCTTAAAAGTTAAACAAAGAAAAGAAGACTTCATTAAAGTCATTTAATTAGTAAAAAAGTCCTACACTTAAAACAACATAATTGTTTTTAAATCTCTTTTTTGGTTGCTATCATTGAATTGCAATTAATAGGAGATTTTTATAATGAAAAAGATTGTTACTAATCCTTATTTGCCTAATTTTGAATACGTTCCAGATGGTGAACCACATGTTTTCAATGGTCGTGTTTATGTTTATGGCTCCCATGATCGTTTTGGAAGTAGCGGGTTCTGCTTAAATAACTACATTACCTGGTCTGCCCCAATTGATGACTTATCCGATTGGAGATACGAAGGTGTTATTTGGAAAAAGACAGATGACCCATTAAATAAAACAAAAACTCAATTCTATGCCCCAGATGTCTGCCAAGGTCCAGATGGTAAATATTATATTTACTATTCTCCAGCACCTGGTTTTACAAAAGGTTCTTGGGTTATTCGCTGCGCCGTTGCTGATAATCCAGCTGGTCCATTTAAATTCCATGGCAAGGTCGATTTAAGAAAATGGCAAAAGAATTATGCGCCATTTGATCCAGCTGTTTATGTCGAAGATGGACATGTCTATTTATATTATGGTTCCGCCTTATTCTATCCAGTTATTGGTTTAAGTGCGAAAAACATCCTTGGTGGTGCAGTCGTTGAACTAGATCCAAAAGATATGCTCACCGTTATTAGTGAACCTATTACTACAGTTCCATCCATTCAATGCGATAAAGATAAAGAATATGGTATTCACGCTTTCTTTGAAGCAAGTTCCATGAGAAAGTTCAATGGTAAATATTACTTCATTTATTCATCACAAGCTGGTCACGAATTATTCTATTGTATCGGCGATACACCAAAGGGCCCATTCAAGAAGGGTGGTACATTAGTCTCTAATGGTGATATCGGTTTGCGTGGTATTGAAAATAGTAAAGATGCTTGTGACTTCACCGGTAACACACATGGTTCGATGGTCGAAGTCAACGGAAAATACTATGTATTTGCACATAGACAAACCAACAAATGTCAATTCTCCAGACAAGGCTTTGCGGAAGAAATCTTTATGGAACCAGATGGCTCATTCAAACAAGTTGAAAGAACATCTCAAGGTTTATATGGCAAGCCATTACCAGGTCAAGGTGAATATTTCGCTTCTATTTGCTGCGGCTTAAGAGCCAAAGATGGCAATAGATTTTATGGCATTTTTAAATCAGGCCACAACAAAGAACCATTCTTAACTCAACGTGGCAAAGACAGAGAAGATAATCCAAACCAATATGTTAAGAACTTTAACGATGGTTGTTCCGTCACATATAAGTATTTTGACTTAAAAGAAACAAAGTGCTTTGGTATTGAAGTTGATGGCTCTGCGAAAGGCAAACTAATCTTGAAATATGGCGATAAAGAAGCCGTTCAAGAAATTAACCTTCAAAAAGAAAACAAAGTCATCGAATTCCCAATCGAAAATGGCGGCGAAAAAGATCAAGTTACTTTCATCTATGAAGGCAAAGGCGCTATCGATTTAATTAAGTTAATTCTTAAGTAAAATTTGAATCATTTACAATTGGCGTAGCATTTTGCTACGCTTTTTGTTTATAATTAGTTGCTATGAAAAACTTTTATTTAGAAATTAAACACGTTGATAAAAAGACTGGTGCTAGATATGGTATCCTTCATACTCCACATGGAGATTGCGAAGTACCAATGTTTATGCCTGTTGGAACTTTAGCCACTGTCAAAACATTATCTCCAGAAGAATTACATGAGATGGGTGCGGGTACGATTTTAGGCAATACATATCATCTTCATATTAGACCAGGAGAAGATATTGTCGCTAAAGCTGGTGGCTTGCATAAATTCATGAATTGGGATGGTCCAATCCTTACAGATAGCGGCGGTTTCCAAGTCTTTTCTCTTGCGGAAAACCGTAAAATCACTGAGGAAGGTGTCGAATTTAAGAACCATTTGAATGGTGATAGATTATTCTTCTCTCCAGAAGTTTCGATTGCTATTCAAGAAAAGCTTGGTTCTGATATTGCGATGTCTTTTGATGAATGCATTCCATGGCCAGCAGACTATGAATATTGCAAAAAATCCACCGAAAGAACTCTTAGATGGGCGAAGCGTGGTTTAGATGCTCACAAAAGAGAAGATCAAGCTTTGTTCGGTATTGTTCAAGGTGGCGATTACGAAGATTTAAGAAAAATGTGTGCTGAAGAATTAGTGAAAATGGATTTCCCAGGATATTCCATCGGTGGTACATCCATTGGTGAACCAAAAGACAAATTCTTTGAAATGGTGGAATACGCGATTAAGTATTTACCAGAAGATAAACCAAGATATGTGATGGGTATTGGTTCTATCGACTACATCTTAGGTAGTATTATGCGTGGTGTTGATATGTTTGACTGCGTCTTACCAACTAGATTAGCAAGACATGGTGCTTTAATGACCAGTCATGGCAGAGTCAATATCAAGAATGAAAAATATAAAGAAGACTTTACAACATTAGATGATAACTGTGACTGCTATTGCTGTAAGAATTACACCAAAGCCTATCTTAGACATCTATTTGTCTGTGATGAAATATTCGGTAAGAGACTTATGTCTATTCATAATGTCCGCTTCTTAATCAAATTAGTGGAAGAAGCACGTGTTGCTATTCAAGAAGATAGATATGAAGAATTCATGAAAGAGAAAATCGCTGAATTCGGAGATGAAAGAGGTTTCTAATGAACATTAATCTTTTTGATTATTATCTTCCTGAAGAACTCATTGCTCAAACACCAGCGGAAAAACGAGATCACTCTCGTCTTTTACTTGTTAATAGAGAGACTAAAACATATGAAGACAAGCACTTCTTTGACATAGTCAACTATCTCCATGAAGGTGATGTTTTAGTGAGAAATAACACTAAAGTTATTCCTGCTAGATTATTAGGTATTAAAGAAATTACTGGAGCGCATTGTGAACTCTTATTATTAAAACAACTCGAAGGTGATAACTGGGAATGTTTAACTAGACCGGCTAAATCATTAAAGGTAGGTGCCCGTGTTGATTTCGGTGATGGTAAACTCATTGCTGAATGTATTGAAGAAAAAGAAGAAGGTATCCGTGTATTTAAATTCCTTTATAACGGAATATTCCTTGAAGTATTAGATGAGTTAGGTAAAATGCCGTTGCCTCCATATATTGCTAAACAATTATGCAGTAATGATAGATATCAAACTGTCTACGCTAAATATGAAGGAAGTGCTGCGGCTCCAACAGCGGGATTCCACTTCACTGAAGAAATCTTCGAACAATTAAAAGCAAAAGGCGTTGAAGTTGTTGATGTTACTCTCCATATTGGCTTAGGTACATTTAGACCAGTCAAAGTGGAAGATACTAAAGATCACATCATGCATAGTGAAGTCTATGAAATAAGTGAAGAAGCCGCAGAAAAACTCAACAAAGCAAAAGCGGATTCTAAGCGCATAATTGCCATTGGTACAACATCGGTTAGAACCTTAGAAGCTAACTATACGAAATACAATAAATTTCAACCTACAAAAGAAGCAACAAACATCTTCATTGAACCGGGTTATGAATGGAAAGTCGTGGATGCTTTAATCACTAATTTCCACCTCCCAAAATCCACTTTGATTATGCTTGTTTCAGCCTTTATGGGAAGAGAATTTACGCTTGAAGTTTATAAGCACGCCGTAGAAGAAAGATATAGATTCTTCTCTTTTGGCGATGCGATGTTCATTTATGGAAGAAACAAAGATTAATTACAACAAGGAATTTGAAAAAGAATTGAAGAAAATTTCAGGTAAAAAACCAACTCTTCTTTTACATGTTTGCTGTGGTCCTTGTTTCACTTATCCTTATGAGATGATTAAGGACTATTTTGATATCACAATTATTTATAATAATTCCAACATCTATCCAGAAGAAGAATATCATCGTAGATTAAATGAATTAAAAGAGTATTTGAAAGTTAGAAATACCGGTATCAAAGTTATCGAATTTCCATACGATAACGAAACATATAACAAGGACTTAGAGCCATTTGCGGATCAAAGAGAAGGTATGGATAGATGCCGTATCTGTTTTAGGAAAAGATTAGGCCAAGCTATTGAGTATGCAGAGACTAATAATTTCGATTATGTTGGTACTGTCATGAGTATCTCCCGATTCAAAAATTCACAGGATTTGAATAAGATTGGACTCGAATTATCTGAAGGCAAAAACGTTAAATGGTTACCTGCAGATTTCAAGAAAAATGGCGGCTATGAAAAGTCATTAAGCATCGTTAGAGAATACAAGATGTACTTCCAACATTACTGTGGTTGCAAGTTCTCGATTAGGACAAATAAAGAAGAATTGTAAATCATAAAAAATGCAAAAATTGACCAAGAAAAATGACTTTTTTGGTCTTTTTTGTTGCAAAAATTGACGCAAATTTTGACTACACGGGGTCACTCTTTTTTCGTGCCATTTTCCCTTTATATTTAATTTTATTAATAAGTTGTTGACAGCGCACTCACACTCACGTATGATATTAAACGTTGACGGCTCGCGTTGACGTGCGAGGTTGCTGATACACCCACAGGCGTTGTCATGAAGGTGTA
>JBGUXN010000003.1:0-113649 GCA_045222195.1 Bacilli bacterium
TGACATAACTACCTCCTTGTAAAATCATACTAAAAGAAAAAGTAGACCGCACTTTTTATACGTGTCTACTTTTATCTTATCGGAGCACGTTTGGGCGGCCTTTTGATTTATCAATAATTATCTAAAATTGTAATTATTAAGAATGGTTGTTTCACCATCGCTAGCGGAGATGATACACGCTCTATATTCAGCTTTGGTATTCCAGTTACAAAGAGCAAATTCCACTGTTAGTAAGATGCTACCACTACTGAAGGCATCAAAAGCGGCATATTGAGAACCACTACCAGCATAGAGATTGAATTCTTTAGTGTGATCTTGGTTACTCAAGTAATAGTTAGTGGAATAACCACCAGAGTTCTTTCTTAAATAGCATTGAGCCACAAAGACTGTGCAGGTATAGTCATCTGTTGGCACTCTATCTTTATATTCATAGATTTCATCGAATGTCTTATCAGTAACAAATGGGGTCTTATCATATTCGTGATTACCCATGAGGTTAGCCACTAAGGTAGCGCCATCAATACAGTTTTGGCCAAGGTTAGTCGCAGTTGATTTAAAGTGAACCTTTTTACCTTGCATGACAACATCATTACCAATATTGATGTTTTTGATTGTTGTAGAATCAGTTCTGACAGCAATAACACCAGTACCATCGTTTAAATAGAAACCAGTTTGGTTAATTAACGAAGACATGACAATACCTCTGACTGTCACTTCTGCATCATCTGGTTCTGTAATAGCGTCTTCAATAGGCATGGTGTTTGGTAATTCAATGATAACAACATCAAATGAAACGTCAGAATTTGATGTAGCTTCCCTATATGTGGCGGTAATTTTAACTGTGATAATGCCATCCCCATTGCCTAAATGCATGATGAGTTTGCCTTCCGCATTTTCAAATGTTACTAATTCATCTGTGGAAGAATAGGAAAGGGCGACATTTTCAAATGGAATGTATTCATTGCTCACAGAAGTAAGTAGTTCTAATTCTGGATCAGCGTTATATAGATCTTTGAATTGAGGTGCAGCGTAATAATTAATCGCAAAGGCGGCAATTTCAGAATCAGACATCGAGAAAGAAGAATTGACTTTAACATCGATTGGAATTAAACGATAATAAGCACCACTAGCCGTTGCTTTTGCGTTATGTAAGGAAACATAAACGGTACAGACTTTGCCATCAAAAGCATCTAAATAGGAGAAGTCACTACCATTGCATAAGGTGTAGACATATGAACCTGTTTTATTATCTAAATCATTAATATAGTAGTTAACAAAGCCAGTACCTGGAACTTTATTAACAACAGCGTTAACTTTATAAATCTTAGTGGTGATATTGTTGGCAAATGGGGTTTCTAGGAGTTCTTTCATGGAGCTTTCTTGAATCCAGCTCTTGAGGTATTCTCTATTTTTACCAATGGATTCAACGAAGATACCATCGGCAAGTTGAAGGCTGCCTTGATAGCCCCACTTAGCGGCGAGAGTAGCTTCGGATTCTAAAATGTAATCATCTCTAGTACCGGCCACTTTAATTTCTTCGCCAATTTCAACACGACCAGCGAGTTCGTTACCATAAATATAAATGGAGGATTCGTTATCGACGAGATAAATACCATTAGGTATTCTGCCATTAGCATAGGTGATTTTAGCAACCACACCTTGAACGATGACTTTGCTGCCTTTAGCGGCCGCTCTAGCATTAGTGATATTCATGCTAGTATAGTCGCTTAAATCCGCTTCACCTTGATGGGAAACAAATTTTTGTAGCCATGAAGCGCCCATTTCTGGTGAGCCGTTATATGTTTTAACGATGCCATAGAGGAATACTTCATCACCGGAATATGGTTTTTCACTTAATTCATTAAATCTTTTTTGTCCATCAGCGGAATAAACACCATAAATATATAATTCATTCGTGCCGTCAGTGATATACATTTCGCCATAATTAGAGTTGGTAATGTTTTTTACTACGCCTGTCACATATTGTCTTTCAGATGTACCAGCGTCGCCCACTTGATTGGCTAAAGCAATCGCTTCAGTGACACTCATATAAGTAATTTCTGGTTCCTCACTTGAAGAAGAGGCTTCTGAAGATTGGCTTGAAGGTTCATCACTACTAGAAATCACTTCACTACTGGAAATAGGATCACTAGAAGGAGCAACTTCTGTACTAGGTTCATTACTGGAACCACTATTATCGTTACTTGGAATACTAGATTCGTTAACTTTTCCGCAAGAAGAAAGGATTAATCCGCAAGTGATTAGTCCTAATATTAACAATTTGTTTGTTTTCATAGTAATTTCCCCCACACCACTACTCAAACATTATAAAACAATATTTTTATAACATAAGTAAGAAAAGCGCTATTTTTTACAAATCAAAGAATTGGTCAATAAATGGATTAAAAAAGTCAACCGATATGGTCGACTTTTTTACGATTCTTTTTTAAATATAGATTTTTGTCTTGCTTTGATAATGAAGCAATAAAGACAACCTAAACCGCATATGCCCGCTAAAAGGATAATAATCCAAGGAATAATACCAAAGCCTTTTTCAAATAAGAAGCCATTGGTTTCAAAATCTAAAAAGAAATATGGATAATAGAGATTTTCTCCATACTGTAATTTGAAGAATGCTCCGAAATAGACGAATAATACGTAGGCTATTGGTGAGATAGTAGCTAGTAATGAATTCGTATAAGTGATCCTGATATCGGTATCAAATAAAATGAAATCAACGATGGCTAAAATAGGCACGATAGCGTGCAATGAAAAATTATTAAATGATAATAAATAATCAACGCCCATTAATGGAGCGAGCATTGTAAAAAAGACGAGGAACGTGACTGTAATTGCCACAGTCGCAACATACTTGATGTGGCGTAATGTTTGATTAATAAAACCTTTATTGGTAACGAGCACCACTATTTCATTAACAAGGAATATTAATGCCATAGCAATGATGAAGATATTTGATTGAACTGTAAAAAAGAAAAAGACAGAACCACCACCCATAAACGCTGATGATTGAGCGGTAAAAACAATGCCAAGAATACCCACTATCGCTAAGGCGGACAAAATGGCAATCCTAATAATTCTTTTAATCATATTTAAATTGTAATCTTGCGTTATTGCTTAAGCAACAAAAAAGCCGCCCATTATGGACGACTTATTCCATAAAAATTTGTATTAATCAGCAACGTATGGGAGAAGAGCCATGAAACGAGCGTTTTTAATAGCTTTGGCTAATTCTCTTTGATGTTTGGCGCATGTGCCTGTTGCTCTTCTGGTGGAAATCTTACCGTTTGGGGTAATCATTGTTTTTAAGAGTTCGACATCTTTGTAATCAATGAATTTAGATTTGTTCTTGCAGAAGACACAAACTTTTTTATGTGGTCTAACTTTTCTAAATGCCATAAATTATTTTCCCTTTCTTAATTAAAATGGAAGATCGTCATCTGGCAAATCAATAGAATCTAAGTTGCTACCATTGATTGGAGAAGGAACGTCATCGAATTTTGGTGTTTCAACAGCATTACTAGCTCTATTAGGATTTGGATCCAAATATGTAACACTATCACAAATAATTTCGAGAGCACTACCCTTGCTACCATCTTGGCGAGTAAAGTTCCTTTGATTGAGACTGCCGTCAACTGCGACCTTTGAACCTTTTCTGGTGTTCTTCACAAGATTTTCTGCTTGTTCTCTATAAACAGTACAATTGATGAAAATTGAATCTCTTGTACCATCGCTGTTTCTCATGCGATTGTCAGCAGCAAGTCTGAATGAAGCTAAACTAACACCATCTTTGGTGGTTCTTAATTCTGGGTCAGCGATTAAGCGACCCACTAAGACTACTCTGTTTACCATAGTTACTCCTCCTTATTGTTGGTCAACTGTGACTAAGAAACGTAACACGGCTGGATTGATTTTGACTTTACGATTGAATTGATAAAGTGCAGTTTCATCGGCAGACACTTTGAGCACGACATAGAAACCTTTTGTTTCGTCGTTGATTGGATACGCTAAATCGCGTAAACCGAATTTGACGTCGGTTGCTTTGACTTCGGCACCGTTTTCTTCGAGAAGCTTTTGCAAATCTTGCATAGCAGCTTCACGAGCGGCGTCGTCTAAGTCGGCTTTCAAAATGTACATAATTTCGTAATTGCGCATTTTATTTACCTCCCTATGGTCTAATGGCTACCATATTTTCTTGGTAGCAGAGATTAATGCTTATCTAAGTAAGCGTGTCAATTATACTAGTGTCATTTCCAATTTGCAAGCGCGTATATGTAAGTCACAGCACTTAGGCGGGCATATGCCCGTTGACAGAAGTTATGCTAGTGTTATAATAAGCTTGGGTTTAGGTCCTCGATTGAGGACCATTTTATTAGGCGCCTAACGACGCTTAACAAACACCAACAAGAGTAAAATAACAACAAGAACCAAGAATAAATCTTGCATCTAAAACCTCTAGGCAACGGGACAAATGCCCTATTAAATGTCTCATGGATTACTCCTTTCGACATTTTCACCTAAGTGTTTTAGAAAGACTTCTGGGAAAAGTTAGACCCTAATAAAGGCACACCCAAAAAGTCCCTCTACTTTACCTATAGGGGGATTTTTTGTATTTTGGCTAAATTTTTTTCAGAATGTACGAAAAAAGGAGTTTTTAGGCTCCTTATTATCTATCTCTCATGGTTGGGAAGAGAATGACTTCACGAATTTGTGGTTGGTTAGTTAATAGCATGACAAGTCTATCAATACCCATACCTACACCACCGGTTGGAGGCATACCGTATTCGAGCGCCTCAACGAAGTCTTTATCCATTTCACTGGCTTCTTCATCACCGAGTTTCTTAGCTTCTAACTGCGCTTTGAATCTTTCTTCTTGATCAATTGGATCATTAAGCTCGGTATATGCATTAGCGAGTTCTTTACCATTAACGAAGAGTTCAAATCTTTGCACGTATCTTGGATCTTTCTCTTTCTTAGTTAATGGAGAGACTTCGATTGGATATTCGTAAACGAATGTTGGCTGAATTAAGTCATCTTGGCAGAATTCCTCAAAGAATTCATTCATAACATAACCAATGGTGTTTTTGAATTTATCTAAGTGTAATTCTTTAGCGTCAGCGAGGGCTTTAGCTTCTTCAAATGTTTTAACTTCTTTGAAGTCGATACCACATTTTTCTTTGATGAGATCATTCATAGAAATCCATTTGAATTTCTTACCGAAATCAATCTCACGGTCCCCGTATTTTACTAATGTGGAGCCTGTCACTTCTTTAGCGGCATTTCTAATCATCTTCTCGGTTAAATCACCGATACCTCTTAAATCGGTATAGGCTTGATAGATTTCAATTGAGGTAAATTCTGGATTATGAGAAGCATCCATACCTTCGTTACGGAATAATCTACCGATTTCGTACACTCTTTCCATACCGCCAACGATTAATCTCTTAAGATTGAGTTCGGTAGCGATTCTTAAATAGAAATCTTTATCGAGTGTGTTGTGATGCGTAACGAACGGACGAGCGGACGCGCCACCTAAGATAGGACAAAGCATAGAAGTTTCAACTTCTACGAAACCTTTATTATCAAGGAAATGTTGGATAGAACGAATGATTTGAGGACGCATAAAGGCGACTTTACGGGCTTCTTCATTCATGATTAAGTCTAAGTATCTTCTTCTAGAACGTTCTTCAACATCGGTTAAACCATGGAATTTTTCTGGTAATGGATGCAAGCACTTTGTTAAGTGAACAAACTTCTTAGCTTTAATGGTTAATTCGCCAGTTCTTGTTAAGTTCATAACACCTCTAACACCGACGATATCACCGATATCCGCCATCTTGAAAAGTTCATAATTCTTTTTACCGACACCATCTAAAGAGATGTAGACTTGCATATTGCCAGTCTTGTCTTGGATATTCATAAATGAGGCTTTGCCCATTTTACGGATAGCTTTAATACGACCCGCAATAGAAACGTGGAGGTCTAATTTTTCTAATTTAGGAGCATCTTTTTTAGCGCAGAGTTTTCTGATTTCTTCAATGGAATGAGAAACCTTATAGGCTTGACCATATGGATCGATACCTAATTCTTGGTACTTTTTGAGTTTTTCTAAACGATTAAGTTCTTGGTCGTTTAATTCATTAATGTTCATAAATTTGCTCCTTTGATGTAATCCGCTTAATAGTATATTCGTTTTGACTCCAAAAAGTCAAAATCACATTTTCATATATTCTTGTTTAAATTCATCGATTATTCTAACTAGCGAGGCATAATCGGTAAGAGAAGTAGCAAGTACTGTTCTAAGCGTTCTTGAATTGGCAAATCCGGAGAAGAATTTGGGGGCGATACCACGATAGATTCGCATCGCTGTAAATTCATCTTTTTCTTCAATCATGGAACGGGCTAACGCTAAACAGTATTCGCATTGTTCTAAAAATGATGGATTAGGTAATCTTTCACCGGTTTCATAATAGTGTTTGATTTGAGTGATGAGGAATGGATTACCCACTCCACCTCTAGCCACCATCACGGCTTCCGCTCCAGTAATTTCAAGAGCGTTAATCGCATCATCCAAAGTATAGATATTTCCCGACACCATAAGAGGTACAGTCATCTCTTTTCTAAGGTCTTTGAGAAGGTCATAATGTGGGGTTCCAGAATAGAGTTCTTTTCTAGTTCTAGCGTGGATTCCAATTGCCGCCACTCCAGCCTTTTCTAGCTCTTTTATGACATCTTTAAAATTAACCTCATTATAGCCTAATCTAATCTTTGCGGTAACTGGCTTATCAGTGACTGATTTAATAGCGCGAATAATATCTCCCGCTAACTCTGGATGAAGCATGAGAGAAGAGCCTGCTCCTGTCTTAGTAACCTTAGGAACCGGACAACCCATATTCACATCAATAAAATCGACATCAGGGTTAATGGATAGGGCAAATGTGGTTGCTTTCGCTAGGTTTTCTGGGTTAGATCCAAATAGTTGAAGACCAGTGAGAACGTTGTCTTTTTGAAACTTCACATAGCTTTCTGTTTCTTTGTTTTGGTAGATTAAACCCATATCAGAAACCATCTCAGTAACACAGATGTCAACACCAAAAGAATTGAGGTATTTTCTATAACCTTCACTTGTTATTCCTGCCATAGGAGCAAGAACCACTTTTCCTTTGATTTCAAAATTGCCTAATTTCCACATAAGAAAAGGAAGGATTTTTACCTTCCTAGTTATTTGTCTGCGACTTCTGTTTTGACTTCTTCAGGAACAGGATCCTTTTCTGGGATTGTGGCATCTTCTTGAGGTTCTTTAACTTCTTCTTCAACCTTTTTCTCGCTTGGAAGAGAACGATGTTCCATTAAGTAATCGATTTGTTCCGCAGTGATTTGTTCGTGTTCAATCAATGTCTTTGCAAGAAGTTCAACATCTTCTTTGTTTTCCTTGATTAAACGAATCGCTTCGTTATGAGCGGTATCGATAATCTTACGAATTTCCGCGTCAATCTTTGTCGCGGTTTCCACTGAGAAGTTCTTTTGCATATTGGTATAGTCTCTTCCTAAGAAGACACTACCAGTATCTCTTTCATATTGAATTGGGCCTAATTCGGACATACCCCATTCACACACCATAGCACGTGCGATGGCAGTCGCTTGTTGAATGTCATTAGAAGCACCTGTAGAAATATCATCGCAGAACACTTCCTCAGAAGCACGTCCACCCATGAGGCCAACGATTTCAGCGATTAATTCGTTCTTACTATAAGTAAATCTATCATCTTCAGGTGTGGATAGGACGTAGCCGCCTGTATGTCCACGTGGGATGATGGTGATTTTTTGCACTTTATTAGAGTGTGGATATCTTAAACCGATAATAGCGTGGCCACTTTCATGGAACGCAATCATACGTTTTTCACTCTCGGTTAAAGAACGAGATGATTTAGCAGGACCTGCTACTCTTCTATCGATAGCTTCATCGATATCCGCGACTGTAATAGAGTCTCTATTAGCACGAACCGCAAGGATAGCGGCTTCGTTCATGATGTTTTCAATATCCGCACCAGAGAAACCAACGGTACGCTTAGCGATGTTTTCAAAGTTAACATCATCAGCAAGTTTTTTATTTCTGGAATGGACTTTAAAGATTTCTTCTCTACCTTTTCTATCTGGTAAGGAAACTGTAATCTTTCTATCAAAACGGCCTGCTCTTAAAAGAGCTGGGTCTAAAACGTCATCTCTGTTGGTAGCGGCAATAACAATAATACCTGAGTTATCATTAAAGCCATCCATTTCAACGAGTAATTGGTTAAGTGTTTGTTCACGTTCGTCGTTGCCGCCGCCTAAACCAGCACCTCTTTGTCTACCAACAGCGTCGATTTCATCGATGAAGACTAAACATGGAGCGTTTTCTTTAGCGATACGGAACATATCACGTACACGTCCCGCACCGACACCAACGAACATTTCAACGAAATCAGAACCAGAAATGGAGAAGAATGGTACACCAGCTTCACCAGCAACGGCTTTGGCTAATAATGTTTTGCCACAGCCTGGAGGGCCCACTAAAAGGATACCTTTTGGTAATTTAGCACCGAACTTGGTGAATTTCTTAGGATCCTTTAAGTAGTAGACGAGCTCTTGCATTTCAGCTTTTTCTTCATCCGCACCAGCGACATCCGCAAATTTAACTTTAGAGGTGGCTTTTCTGGCACGCGAACGGTTGAAATCCATGGCTTGTCTATTGGATGCACCCACAGTAGCGGTCATTCTAGATAATAAGAACAATGTGATTAAGCCAGAACCGACAATTAAAATAATTGTTGGGCCCCATTGTTCCCACCATGTGGTCTTATATGGGTCAACACTATTCTTAAATGTAAATGTGTCATAGTTTGCATCAGCGTATCTGATGATTTCTGGGATATTGCATAAGTCAACGTTAGAGTCACCATCAAGGTCGAGATTGTAATTGAGTTTAGAATCAAAAACATCTCTATCAATATTGAGAGCGAAACTATATTTGACTTCTTTGCCGTTTGAGTCTAATTCTTTGGCTTTACCATTAACTGTCACAACAGTAGAACCACTGACGAGTTGAACTTCAGTAACGTTACCATTGTAGAGTTTATTAACAAAGTCTTCGGTGGAAATGGTTTTAGCACTACTGCCACCAGAGAAGATAAAGTAAGCGATTAAAGCGATAATAGCGGCGACGATAATTATAGAGAAAATAAAACTTCTCGAGACTCTTGGACGAGGTTGTTGATTATCTTGATCCATAAAAATCCTCCTTTAACAATAGTTGTGAATTATTATAATAGGATTTCTTTCTTAATTAAAGAAAAACGGCTTATAAGATTAGATTTTAACAAAGAAATTGCAGTTTTCTTCTGGAACAAAGTCTTTTTGATAACGTGGAACATACACAATAATGCCGTCTTTGTTGACGATTATTGGCCATCTATTTCTAACTGATTCAGGCATTTTCCAATCGATGAATAATCTTCTGAGTTCTTTCTTATAACCACTGATTTCGTATTCATCGTCTTTTTGAGCATTTCTAATCATAAGTGGATAGTCATCTTCTTTGACGTTGCGGTTAGATGAATCCACGGTAAAGTCGAGATAGAAATATGGTGTATCTAAAATTCCTGGTTCGGTTAAATCGTAGAAGTAGTCTAAGGATTCATCGAATTCTCTAAAACCTAACTTATCGTATTCCTTAAAGAAGCATAGACCATCAACGTTAAGTGCAATGTTTGGTTTTTCAGAGAGAAGAACTTTTCTTAATTCTTCACCTTGTTTTTTAGAAATGATGAAATCTGGTTTAAGCTTACGACCGAAAGCTACTAGAGCGTATAAGAACTCTACTTCATTTAACCTCAAATATTCTTCCACACTATTGTCTTTAATCTTAGAAATTGTGATGAAGATTTGTGATAATTTTTCGTTAGCTTGATCGATTTCACTAAGGATATCTTTTCTTTCAATTGGGGATAACTTTTCCACTACTGAATGTCTAATTTGATTACGTAAGAAATGATCTTCAAGATTGGTTTTATCAATAGCGTATGGAACATTGAACATACGGCAGTACATTAACAATTCTTCTTTTCTATATCTTAATAATGGGCGAATGATTTCAATATCAGAAAAATAGGAAATTTCCTTAATGCCAAAGTAATTCACTAGGTTTTTGCGGCGTTTTTGCATGAGGAAGGTCTCAATAAGGTCATCTTCTTGGTGGGCCACTAGTAGAGCATCAAAGTGATTTTCTTTAACAACATTGATGAAGAAGTTGTAACGGATATCGCGGCATTTCTTTTCGAGATTGCTATCCCCTAAGCCTTCAACGACATCTTTAACGTAGATACCAATGTTATGGTCAAAGCAGAAGTCTCTTAATTTTGATTCTTCCTCATTGGCTTCTTTTCTTAAATGATAATTGACGTGGGCGACTGAAAACTTATAACCTTCTTTTAATAACATATCAAACAAGGCCATTGAGTCAGGACCGAATGAACAGGCAAGTAAATAATGTTTGTTTTTTTCTAAGTTAAGCATCGCAATTCACCTTCTTTGTTAACACTTCTTTATATACTGGAAATTCTTTTTTGTATCTGAGTTCAAAACTAATCTCAACCACTAAGACGCGATTGCCAAGTTTGAGTTCCAAAATATCGCCTTCTTTAACTTCGCTAGATGGTTTGGCGACTTTGTCGTTAATTAAAATGCGACCGCGATTCGCTAATTCTTTAGCGACGGTTCTTCTTTTAATTAATCCGGAAAGCTTTAAAACTAAGTCTAGTCTCATGTTATTCGATTCCTTTGGCGACAAAATGATTTTGGATTTCTAAAAGACTTCTAAGAATGCCTTCTAAGTCTGACATCCAGGTTTTGCGTTTAGTTAATTGTATTTTGAAGACATTATTAGCATAACTTATTTTTACAAAAGCTAAAAATGGAATCAGTGCTTCAAAGAGAATATTTCCTATTCCTTTGATGTTGATATACTCATCACCAAGTTTGATTTCCACTAGTTTCGGCTTCTCTTCTAGCTTTAAAACTTTCGCATCTTTACTTAGTAAATCAATGTTTCTCTTAACGAATAATAGTTCAACTTCTTCAGGTAATCTACCATAGACATCTCTTGTCTTTTCTTTAATAGAAACAAGACTATCTAAAGTGGAGGCATGTAAGATTTCTTGGTATAGCTCAATCTTATCCCCTTCCTTAGCGTAACTATTTGGAATATAGGCATCGACATTTAAGACTGGATTAATATCAACATTTTCTTCTTCAACTTCACCATCCATCTTTTCTTTAATGGCCTCGTTAAGAAGTTTGATATACATGTCTAAACCAATTGAATCGATAAAGCCCGCTTGTTCTGGACCTAAGATATCACCAGCGCCTCTAATCATTAAGTCGCGTTGAGCAATCTTGTAACCACTACCGAGTTCAGTGAAATCTTGTAAAGCCTTTAATCTCTTCTGGGCTTTTTCGTTTAAAACCTTGTACTCACTATACATGAGGTAGGCATAGGCGATACGTGAGGAACGACCAACACGTCCTTTGATTTGATAGAGTTGAGATAAGCCATAGTTTTCACTATCTTCAACGATAATCATATTAGCGTTAGGCACATCAATACCGTTTTCAATGATGGATGTGGACACTAAGACATCAATCTCTCCTTCATAGAATCTCATCATCACGTCTTCGATATCTTCTCTATCCATCTTGCCATGAGCCACACCAAAGATGACATTAGGCATCATTTTCTGTAAAAGAGCCACCCTGTTATATAAAGTAGCGATGTTATTATGCAAGAAGAAGACTTGTCCGTTTCTTCCTAATTCTCTTTCAATTAATTCTTTAACAACGTCCATCTTAAATGGAGTGACATATGTTTGAATTGGCATTCTATCTTGCGGAGGAGTATCAATCTTGGACATACTTCTCACACCAATTAAAGAGATTTGTAAGGTACGTGGAATCGGTGTAGCGGATAAAGTTAAAACATCAATATCCTTCTTAAGTTCTTTAATTCTTTCTTTTTGTTCCACACCAAATCTTTGTTCTTCATCAACGATTAATAAGCCTAATTCTTTAAAATGAAGATTCTTAGAAAGTAAGCGATGCGTGCCTATGATCAAATGGGCCTTGCCTTCTTCAACTTCTTTTTCAAACTTAGTTTGGATCTTTTTAGTAATTAAACGAGAGAAAATAGCGATATTAACATCGAAATTAGCGAATCGTTTTAACGCCAATTCGTAGTGTTGTCTTGCAAGTAATGTGGTTGGGCAAAGAATAGCGACTTGTTTACCAGAAAGGATGGCTTTGAACGCGGCTCTAAAAGCGACTTCGGTTTTACCGAAACCAACGTCACCACATAATAAGCGGTCCATTGGAGAAGAGGATTCCATATCCTTTTTGATTTCATCTAAAGCTCTTTGCTGATCCTTGGTGAGTTCATATTCAAATTCATCTTCAAACTGTTTTTGGAATTCATCATCTGGTTGGAAACTAAAACCTTGAATCTTGCTTCTTTCCACATATAACTGCATGAGGCGTTCCGCTAAATCGTTGATATGTGCCTTAACTTTCTTCTTGGTGTTTTCCCAATCTTTGGTGTGCAAATGAGAAAGACGTGGAGTCATTCCTTCTTTTCCGAGATACTTTCTAACGAGTTGGAATTGGGCTAGAGGCACATATAAGAATTCATTACCCCAATATGCTATTTTCAAATAATCTTTATGAACGCCTTCAATCTCTAAAGTTTGAAGAGCGATAAATTGACCAATACCTTGATATTCATGAACGACATAATCACCTGGTTCAAGTTCTTCATAACTTCTAAGAATTGTGGCTTCCTTGAATCTATTATCAAATCGTGCGGTTCTAACTTTCTCATTAAATAGTTCCGCGCTTGTTAAATAGGCGACTTTATCTTCATTAAGAGCAAAGCCGTTGCCTAAATTAAGTAGCGTAATACCTATCTTCCCTTCTTTTGGTAGATTAAAGCCATCCACAAGTTGGTAAGGGATATGTTGATGATCGAGTAATTGTTCGATTGTAATAATGTGTTCTTTATTATTGAGGGCTAATACAACTTGGTATTTGTCGTTTAAATAGTTAAATACGATATTTAAAGCGTCATTTGTCTTGCTGGCTTGATATGGAACGTTCTTCACTGGAAAAACAATGTCAGAAGGACTATTTATGAGACTAGATGTTGTAATGCTGTGATTGAAGTCCACCAAACGATTGATATCTTGATAGATTTCTAGTCTAGGTAAAGCTTTTCCATTTTCATAAAGTTCATATAAATAGTTATGTGCTTCTTCTTGAAGAATATTGTTGGAATTAACTAAACCAATCATATCCACGAAGACTTTTGTGAATGATGAACAGTAATCAAAGATTGAATAATGATTGCTAGTTAAGAAACCATAGTATTTGTACACTCTTTCGTCTAATTGGGATTCAGAGAATTGATACGCTAAATCATCGATTGTGTCTCTTAACTTTTCAAATGTTGTATAAGGTAAAACATCTTGTTCTTTTTCTAATGCGGCATATAACTTTTCACCAGTTTGATTAAGTTCCTCTAATGAGAAGAGAATATCGGAGGCTGGTAAGATAGTCACAGAATCAATCATCTTGATAGATGTTTGTTTGGCTAAATCAAAATATCTAATGCTTTCAATTTCATCATCAAAGAATTCAATACGGACTGGATAATCATTATTGACGGAATAGATATCTAAAACATCGCCTCTTATAGCAAACTGTAATGATTGATCGATTTTATTAACATTATGATAACCATTGATGACTAGTTTCTTTCTTAATTCGGATAAGTCATAACGCTGACCAACCTTAAGATTAAATGTTCTTTCTTTAAATAAGTTAGGAGCAGGTAAATAGCGGCACGCACTCGCTAAATTAGCCACTACGATAACGTTCTTTCTTTTTAAAATCTCATCTAAAACATAAAGCCTGTGAGCGGACATTTCTTTAGATTGAGCGATAGCCTCCGCTCGAATTAATTCATCACACGGAAAGAGTAAAACATCATCTTTTGCTAAGAATGAGACTAAAGAAGAATACAGTTTTTGTGCTTTAAATAAGTTTGATGTAACTAAAAGATATGAGCCTTTGTTTTTCTTGTAATTAGAGGCTACTAAAAGGGCAACTCCGTTATTATCATCCACGACAAAATGCCCCGCTTTCCTTTCTAGGAGGGGGGTTATCTTATTTTGGAGGAGTTTTTCAAAAAGGTTCAAACAATCACCTCTTAGTTATACTTGTTCATCGCCCGATCAAAATCAGACTTTAGATACTCCTTTACCGCTCTTACAGCGTTTTCAATTGCTTCAGTAATTAAAGGCATTTCATCTTTAAGGGGCTTACTTAGGACGAAGTCGATATTGTCCCATTCACCTGGTTCACCAATACCCACTCTAATACGTTTAATTTCTTCGGTTGATAAACAATCAATAATGTTTTGCATTCCCTTATGACCACCAGAAGAGCCTTCTTTACGAAGTCTAATAGAGCCAACAGGTAATGCCATATCATCATAAATGACAATGATATCCTCAAGTTCAATCTTAAAATAATGAACGACTTCTTGGACAGCAGTGCCAGAGAGATTCATAAATGTCGTTGGTTTAAACAATATGACATCTTGATTAAAGATCTTTCCTCTGCCCATCAGGCCATGGAAGACTTCTTTATCGACATCAAGTTGTGCTTGGTCGCTTAAAAGATCAATCGCCATAAAGCCCATATTATGACGAGTGCCTTCATACTTTTTGCCAGGATTACCTAAACCAACTATCAGTTTCATAAATCTCGTGCGCTCATTATACAACATATTTATGCGTAATGCGCACTTTAATTACACGAACAAGTCTTGTATACTCAATTTGTATGAAAATCAAAGAATGGTTCAGAAAGTTAATTGCCGGTATGGCTATTGGCGCTGGAGCAGCGATTCCTGGTGTTAGTGGCGCCGCAATTGCAGTGATTTTCCGCGTCTACGAAGATATCATCGGTGCTGTTAATAGCTTTAGAAAAAGATTTGGCTGGGCATTAAGCATCTTAATACCTATCATGCTTGGTATTGCTATTGCAGTATGCGTCTGTATCGTTTTATTCTCTTGGGCATTTGAACATTTAATGTTCGTGCTTATTTGTTTATTTGCGGGTTTCCTTATTGGTTCATTCCCTGGCATTACTGATGAAGTTAAAGGCGTTCAAATTACTAAGAAGGCCATCATATTGATTATATTTGGCGCTTTATTCGTAATTGGCTTAGGAACATTAAGCGTTATCGTTGGTTTAAACGATTTCAGCGTTGCTCAATATTTTGAAACAATGCCTTGGTGGATGTATTTAGTTTTGATTCCAGTAGGAGCGGTTGCCGCAGTTGCTTTAACTGTTCCAGGATTATCTGGTTCATTGATACTTTTAATCTTAGGTTTTTATCGTCCTTTAGTGGATTCGGCAAAAACATGGGCGAAGGAATTATTTACTGGCGATTTTACACACACGCTCCCTCTAATTGGTATGCTCGGTTGTTTTGCTATTGGCTGTCTCATTGGTGTCGTCGTGGTTTCTAAAATCATGAACGTATTGCTTAAAAAATGGAGACATGAAACATTCTTTGCAATCATTGGTTTTATTTCTGGATCCATTTTCGTTTTATTCTTCAATTTCGATATCTTTAACTACTATAGAGTATGGGCAAATCCTGATTTAGGAGACGCTCTTAAAATTCATCAATTATTACCAATTTGGTTAGAAATTATAATCGGTGCTGTTGTTTTAATTGGTTGTGCAATCTTAAGTTATTTACTTGTAAGAGCCCAAAGAAAACACGCATTGGAAGAAAAGGAGAACACCAATGAAGAAGTATCTTAAAGAAATGTTCCTTACTACCTATCAAGAAGAACCAACACAGTATTTTAGTTGTGGTAGCAGGTTTGAAATCTTAGGTAATCATACCGACCATAATCATGGTTTATGTATTGCCGCAACTTGTGATTTATCAATCTATGCAGCAGTCAAGCAAAGAGAAGACAAGATCATCCACGTTTTAAGTGAAGGCTTTGGTTTCTTTGAAGTCGATTTAAATAATTTAG
This sequence comes from Bacilli bacterium, assembly GCA_045222195.1. Taxonomy (GTDB): domain Bacteria; phylum Bacillota_I; class Bacilli_A; order RFN20; family CAG-826; genus RUG14515. Next base: position 16,161 of record JBGUXN010000003.1, read on the forward strand.
AAAAAGTCGATGAAGAAGTGGGAAAACCAGCTTCTATAATAAGAGGCATCGTTGCGTATTTAGCTAGTGACTTTAAATATGGTGGCTATGACGTCTATTTAAAGAGTGAGATTCCTTCAGGCATAGGCGCATCTAGCAGCGCGGCTTATGAGCTCATCATTGCTGAAATCTTAAATAACTTATATAACCAAGGTGAAATCCCATTAATGACTTTATGTAAAGCCGCTCAATCGGCAGAAAGAAATTACTATGGCAAAAGATGCGGTTTATTAGATCAAATCGGCGTTTCTTTTGGTGGTTTAGTCTTTATTGATTTCGAACAAATTGATAATCCAATCGTTGAACCATTAAGAACCGCTTTCAAAGATTATTCATTCCTCATAGTTGATACGGGTACAAGCCACGAAGGTTTATCCGAACTATATAGTTCAATTCCTGAAGATATGTATAAAGTAGCTGATTTCTTCAAAGAAGCATTCCTTAGAGAAGTCTCTTATGAAGAATTATTAGAAAATAAGGATGATGTCATCGAAAGCTGCGGTGAATTAGCCTTTAATAGAGCAAGACACTTCTTTGAAGAAAATGACCGCGTTGAAAAGGCAGTTAATGCGATTAAAGAACACGATGTTAAACAACTAGTCAAATTGATGAATGATTCAAGAAAATCATCCACTGAATTATTAAAGAACATGTGCATTGAAGGCCAAAAGAAAGGTTCTCCATTAGAAGCTTGTGAATTAATTATGAAAGCCTCTAATAAGAAGGCAGGTGTTAAGATTAACGGTGGCGGTTTTGCCGGATCCGTGATTGCTCTAGTTCCAGATGAAGAATTAGACGCCGTCATCAAAACACTTAAAGATAAATACGGTAAAGATCATATTTATAAAGTTAAAGTTAGAAACGAAGTACCTTCAGAAATGAAATAAGGGAGACGTGTATGGAAAATAAGCTAGGAATTAGAAAGTGGCTTACCTTTATTTTGGCTGGATTTGTCGGCCAATTAGCGTGGGCTATTGAGAACAACTATTTTAATGTTTATGTCTATGACTGCACAAAGAATTATAGCTTTATTACCGCGATGGTTATCGCAAGCGCTGCCGCCGCAACAATAACAACGTTATTGATGGGTGCAGTAAGCGATAGATTAGGTAAAAGAAAATTATTAATATCAGTTGGCTATATCATGTGGGGCGTATCAATAATCGCCTTTGCATTTTTAAATCCAAATTCTTCATTTAATATCGTCGCGAATAGCGTGTTTTTAGCGGGTACGATGATTGTCATTATGGACTGCGTAATGACTTTCTTTGGTAGTACCGCAAACGACGCCGCATTCAATGCTTTTGTGACCGATAATACAAACGATAATAGCCGCGCTAAAGTTGAAAGCGTGCTATCCGTGCTACCATTATTAGCCTTAATCATGGTTATTTTAGTGGCTGGTTTCTTCGTGGATGTTCCTGTTGGAGATCCTAAACACTGGGATATCTTCTTCTATATCTTTGGTGGTATCACCTTAGTTATTGGTATCGCATCCTTCTTCTTAGTGCCTAAAGATGTCACTCAACCAAACAAAGAAGAAAACTATTTTAAGAGCATCTTCTATGGTTTCAGACCAAGAGTAGTTAAAGCAAACCCTATTCTCTACATCACATTAATTGCCTTTATGGTATTTAATATCGGCTTACAAGTATTTATGCCTTACTTCATTTTGTATGTCCAAAATGTCTTACATATCGTTGATATGGACTTCACTATCTCTTTAGGCATAGTTTTACTTGGGGCGTCCTTAATTACCGTTATTTTCGGGTTATTTATGGATAAAATCGGTAAGAATAAAATTATGATTCCTGCTTTAATCGTTGGTGCAGTTGGTGGACTTATTATTTTCTTAGTTCCAGCGGATCAAGGATTCACCAAAGTTGGCTTAATTATTGGTGGTATTGTTCTCATGACTGGTTACTTAGTAAGCACCGCTGTTTTAGGCGCTAAAGTTAGAGACTATACACCTGTTAAAGAAGTCGGTTTATTCCAAGGTATTAGAATGCTATTTACCGTCTTAATTCCAATGATTATCGGCCCGTTAATTGGTAGAGGCTTATGTTATATCGGTGGCGAACCATATCAAAACGAATTTGAACAATGGGTTTACCCACCAAATAAATGGTTATTCTTTGTGACTGGTGCAATCTTCTTGTGCGCAATTGTTCCAGTTGTTTGGATGATTTTAAAGGAAAAGAAATCACCAAAAGCGGAACAAGCAGAAGAGAAAACTGAAGAGGTTCAAGATGAATAAACCACTTAGTGAATATCCTCGTCCACAGCTAAAAAGGGATTCTTATATCTGCCTTAACGGCTATTGGGAATATGCAATTCGCACAATCGAATCCATTCCGGATGTTTTTGATGGACAGATTTTAGTTCCTTATTCACCAGAGGTTGAAAAAAGCGGAGTCAATAAGTTCGTGGGTCCAAGCGACTACCTCTTTTATCGCCTAAATTATGAGATTCCACAAGATTTTATTAAAGATAAAGTTATACTACATTTTGGTGCAATTGACCAAATCGCAGAGCTCTTTATTAATGGCAAATTTGTCATAAAACATGTCGGAGGTTTTCTTCCATTTAGTTGTGATATAAAACCTTATTTAGAGGGCAATAAAATGGAAATTATTTTACGCGTTCAAGACACCACCAATTCTTCATATCATTCATCCGGAAAGCAAGCCTTGAATCCAGGTGGGATTTGGTACAAACCTCAATCTGGAATCTATATGCCAGTTTGGATGGAAAGTGTCAAAGAAGGATTTATTGAAAAAATCAAAATTACTCCTGACATAGACAAAAAAGTCGTTAATTTGCGATTTATTAGTTCTGAAAAAACTGCAAAACTCGAATTAAATGGTCAAATTTTGGAGGTTAAAGCCAATTTTGATAATATCGTCGAAATTCCTGATGTGAAACTCTGGTCGCCAGAAAATCCATATCTTTACGAGTTCAAATTGTCGAATGAAGTCGATGAAATTAGCAGCTATTTTGCAATGAGGAAAATTTCACTTATCGCAAACGAAAATGGTATGAAAATTATTGCTCTAAATAACGAACCATATTTCATGAAAGGCGTCCTTGATCAAGGCTATTATCAAGACGGATTATTGACACCAAATTCTGATGAAGATTACATAAACGATATTAACCTCATTAAGTCACTTGGTTTTAACGTTTCTCGTAAACATATTAAGATTGAATCATTGCGTTGGTATTATCATTGTGACCGACTTGGTTTACTTGTTTGGCAAGATTTTGTAAACGGTTGCACTAAATACGATTTTTGGTTAAATCAAGTTCCTCTATTTGTACGATATAAAATCTCAGATAAGAAATATAAGAAATTCTTTAGAGAAGATGAAGAGGGCAGAAAAGAAGCCTATCAAGAATTTTTAGACACTATTGATTTACTTTATAATTCGCCTTGCATTGTGCTTTGGACAATCTTTAATGAAGCATGGGGACAGTTTGATGCAAAAGAGATTTATGAAAAGTTAAAAATCGTTGATCCAACAAGATTATATGACCACGCATCTGGCTGGCACGATCAAGGTTCTAGCGATGTCAAATCGATGCATATTTATAAGTGGAAAGTTAAAGTTCCAAGCAAACATAAGATCAAAAATAGGGCTTTTGTTTGTTCTGAATGTGGAGCCTATATTCTCGATAAGCGTTTAAAAGAAGCGAAGAAAAAGGAAGGTTTCATTTATTTATTATTCAACAACAAAGAAGACTTCCAAAACGAATATGTGAGATTTATCACAAAAGAGATTGCTCCTGCTAAACGTGCGGGCATGAGCGCGTTTATTTACACGCAATTAAGCGATGTAGAAGAAGAAATGAACGGTTTTGTATCATACGATAGAAAAGAAATTAAAGTCGATATCTCCACTATCGCAGAAATTAATAACAAAATATAAAAAAGACGATTCTTTGAATCGCCTTTTCTTTAATAGTGGTCTTTTTATTCAGCTTTTTGTTCTGGTTCTTCTTGTTGTTCAACCTTTGGCTCTTCTTTTTTCTTCTTAGCGAGCAAGGCAGTAATGATAACGAGAACACCATAAACTGCGACGACCACACCAACGATAATCCAGAAGATGTTTCTGAATTCTTCGACTGTAAGGAAGAGGATTGATAAGACAATTGTCGCAGCGCCAATAATGATTTGGCAAATACCAGCGAGGATGTCTTTCTTTAAAAGCATTGAATATAAGCCATATAAGACTAAAGCAATGCCTAAGCCCATAATCAATAACACGACAAGATTAATAAGCGCGGCAAATGATAAGAAGTCTGTGAATAAAGCAATACCCACAACGAGTAAAGCGGATCCTAAGAATGTCGCACCAAAATCAAGAACTTTGGCTTTAACTAATGTAACAATGCTTAAAACTGCTAAGGCGATACCGCCAACTAAACATACGATACCGAAATAGATATCTAAAGCTGTGCCTCCGCCAAATACTGCGATAATAACACCTAAGGCGATGATAATAAGGCCTTCAATAATTTGTAAGAGTTTCTCCTTCATGAATAATCTCCTTTCAAATAAAAATTGTAGAAACAATGTCATTTATTTGCAATAAAAAAGATAGACATAAAGTCTATCCTAATTTTAGCTTTCTTTGGTACATGCCATAGATCTTTCTGGAGAAGAATGATTTTAAGTTGTAGCCTGGAAGACCAAATCCTAAGACACCTGGTAAGCTTCCTTTGAATTTCTTAAAGAGTTTTGGATCTTTGACTTTCAAATCATCCCAGAATTCCCTATAAACAACTTTGCGTTTTTCTTTATCATCTTTTGTTCCCACAATAGTCATAATTGTGACTGCGCCAATAATCATTAAGAAATGCCACATGTACTTGTATAGGGGCTTACACATATGTTTGAGCGCGTCATATGTGTATGACTCGAACATGATGCGGAACACGCGCATCTGTTGCTCGTAGCGCTGGCACATGATGGAGTAATTAACGGATTGATCGGCTCTACCAATGAAATAATGATAGAAATCTAAATCGTGGTAGAAGATTTTATTCATGAATGGTAATGGAACATAAGCATAGATATCATCAACGTAGAACGTATGATTTGGTAGTACCATACCAGAAGCTTTTAATTTTTCTAAACGATACATTAATGAATGCATTAAGAAGACGGTTTCAAGTTTCACATGTTTCATTTCTTTCCAGGAGAAGACTTTTTCCGCTGGTAAACATTTACGATAATGCATGACAAATGTGGAATTGTCAGCGGCGTGCTCATAAACGTAATTAGTTATGTATAAGTCAATATCAATACCTTCAGATATGTGCTTCTTAATTAAATCAAGCATGTCGATAACGTCTTTAGTTTCAACCCAGTCATCAGAATCGACGACTTTATAGAAAATACCTGTCGCATTACGAATACCTGCCATAACGCCAGAACCGTGTCCGCCATTTTCTTTGTTAATGGCTTTAACGATTGTTGGATACTTGGCTTGATATTCATCAGCGATTTTACCAGTATCATCTTTTGAACCATCATTAACAATGATTACTTCGATATCTTCACCGACCGCAACTAAGTTATCGATGACATGTCTCATGTAATCTTGTGAGTTATATGAAGGGATAGCAAATGTAATGTACTTCATAGCACGTCTATTTTAAGTGTTATTAAAAATAATGCAAACTATTTGTTTAAGAGAGATTCTACTAATTGAAGAGCTTTCTCTATTACAACGTCCATATTGTAATATGAATAAGTTCCTAAACGACCACCAAAATGAATGTTTGGATTTTGTAATGCTAGTTCTTTATATTTTGCGTATAACTCGCCGTTCTTTTGGTCATTGATTGGGTAATAAGCTTCATCACCCACAGACCATGTTTTTGAATATTCTTTTGTGATGACAGTTTTATTGCTTTTTTGACTTGGATCAAAGTATTTATGTTCTGCGATACGGGTATATGGGATTTCGTATTCTGTATAGTTAACGACCGCGCAGCCTTGATAATCTGGTTGATCTAAGACTTCTTCTTCAAATCTTAATGATCTCCATTCAAGCGCGCCATATTTATAGTTAAAGAATCGATCTATCTCACCCGTGTAGATGATTTGATCCGCTAATGGATCTAATTCTTCACGATGTTCTAAGTAATCGCAGTTAAGCCTTACTTCAATACCATCTAGCATATTTTCAACTATTTGAGTGAAACCACCGATTGGAATACCTTGATAAGTATCGTTGAAATAATTGTTGTTATATTCATATCTCACTGGAAGGCGAGAAATAATAAATGGAGGAAGTTCATTGCATGGTCTTCCCCATTGTTTTTGGGTGTAACCTTTAACGAGCATTTCATAAATTGTTCTGCCAACCATCGAAATCGCCTTTTCTTCGAGGTTTTTAGGTTCTTTAATATTAGCGGCCTTTATTTCACTTTCGATGCGTTCACGCGCCTCTTCAGACGTATTAACGCCAAAAACTTGATGGAAAGTGTTCATGTTGAACGGCATGTTATAGTATTTGCCCTTATAATAGGCAATTGGCATATTGATATAGTTATTGAACTTAGCGAATTTATTCACGTAATCCCAAACCCTTTGATTAGAGGTATGGAAGATATGAGGTCCATATTTATGGACTTGGATACCTTCGATTTCTTCGGTGTAGATGTTGCCGGCCACATTAGGGCGTTTTTCGACCACTAAAACTTTTTTGCCCGCTTTATTTAGTTCATAGGCACAGGTTGCGGCGAATAAACCTGTTCCCACAATTAAGTAATCGTATTTCTTCATAACTAATTTATTATACACTAAAACGTGTTGTTTATAAAACAAAGCATTATTACCAATTCTTAATTTAATAACTTTATTAAAAAGAAAATGCTTTATTATTGACAAGTTCGTATGCGAACTCCATAATTTAAGATAACTGGATATCAACATGGAACAAAGAAGCAAAAAAGAAGAATTAATCCCCCTATTCCGGGTCATTGATAAAGAATTCAAAAGAGACTTTGAAAGAAGATTATCTAAATACGATCTTACCGCTCAACAAGGTCGTCTTTTGTTTTACATTAACTGGAACAATAAAGAAGGCAATAAAGTTAGGCAAGTTGATATTGAAAAGAACTTCCAATTAACCAAATCCACGGTACACGGTCTTATCAATCGGATGGAAAAAGCTAATCTAGTTATCAAAATTAAAGAGAAAAATAATCAGTACATCGAAATCAGTGATGACTGTAAAAAGATATTACAAGATGTCTTCTCGCAAAGGATGGAATGCTTAAACAAAATGACTGAAGGACTAAGTGATGAAGAAATAGAAACATTACATAGTCTATTAATGAAAATATATGAAAACAGGGATAAAGGAGGTAGCGATTGATGTTTAAATTATTCAAAAAAGTATTTAAGAGCGTCAGAGAATATAAAAAATACGCGATTATTACTCCTTTATTTATGGTGGGTGAAGCCGCTGTTGAATGCGCTTTGCCATTCGTTATGTCTTTATTTGTAGACAAGATTGAAGGAGCCAGTAGCCTAAGTACTTTATTACCTTATATCTTTGCTATCTTAGGCATGGCTGTTGTTTCAATTACATGTGGCATTTTAGCGGGACGCTTTGCCTCTATTGCCTCATGTGGTTTTGCTAAGAATTTAAGAAATGATTTATATAGAAAAATTGAAAGTTTCTCTTTTGAGAATATTGATCATTTCCACGCTTCAAGTTTAGTTACCAGAATGACAACAGACGTCAATAACACGCAACAATCATTTGCGATGGTTATTCGTATTGTTGTTAGAGCACCTTTAATGCTTATCTTCTCTGCCATTATGGCGTTTGTGACCGGTGGTCATATGGCGTGGATATTCGTGGCCGCTATTCCAATTATTGCCATTGTCTTCTTTGTTTTAGCAAGATTTGCGATGGGAATATTCAGAAGAGTCTTTAAGAGATACGACGCTCTTAATGAATCCGTACAAGAAAACGTCGCTGGTATGAGAGTTGTTAAATCTTTCGTTAGAGAAGACTATGAAGATAATAAATTCTCCACAGCTTCCAGTAACTTATCAAAAGACTTCATTAAGGCAGAAAAGATTGTTGCTTTGATGACTCCATTAATGAATACATCCATACACGTGGTTTATCTTTTAACCATGTACTTTGCCTCGTCAATTATCTTTGCTACAGCTAAATATAACCTTGCCACTGAGAAGTTTGAATGGGTTGAATTATCACTTGGTCAAATGTCCGCATTACTGACATATGGTATTCAAATTTTAATGTCCATCATGATGATTTCAATGATTGTCACAATGCTCGTCATGTCATTTGAATCAATTAGACGTATTGGTGAAGTTCTAGATGAAGAGCCCACTATCGTTGATCCAGAAAATCCAATCGAAGAAGTTAATGATGGTTCCGTTATTTTTAATAACGTTTCCTTCAAATATAAACAAGAAGCCGAAAGATATTCAGTTAGTAACTTAAACATTAATATCAAATCTGGTGAATTTGTGGGTATTATCGGTTCCACTGGTTCAGGTAAATCAACTTTAGTTAATTTAATCTCAAGATTATATGACACTACTGAAGGTGAAGTTATTGTTGGTGGTCATAACGTTAAAGAATATGGTTTAAAACCGCTTAGAGATAGCGTCGCTATGGTTCTTCAAAAGAACTTCTTATTCAGTGGCACAATTGCCTCTAATATGCGCTGGGGTAATAAAGAAGCCACAGATGATGAAATCGTTGAAGCCATTAAGACTGCACAAATTCCAGATGTTTTGAACCACTACGAAGATGGTATTAACCACGTTGTCGAACAAGGTGGCGCGAACTTCTCTGGTGGTCAAAAGCAAAGACTATGTATTGCTAGAGCCATATTGAAGAAACCTAAGATTTTAATCTTAGATGACTCAACCTCCGCAGTTGACACTAAAACAGATAAATTAATTAGAAAAGCATTAAGAGAAGATTTACCAGAAATGACAAAAATTGTCATTGCTCAAAGAATTAGCTCTATTGAAGATGCTGATCAAATTATCGTTTTAGATAATGGTGAAATAAACGCAATTGGAAATCATGATTTCCTAATTAAAAATAATGAGATATATAGAGAAGTCTATCAGTCTCAAACACAGAAAGGAGGTAATTAATTATGCCTCCAAGACAATTCACAAGAGCAAAACCAAAAAAAGGCACCATTAAGAGATTATTGAAATCCTTATGGAAAAACTTTAAATGGTTTTTAATTATTTCTTTCGTAGCATTAGTTCTATCTATTATTACTAACTTATCAGGTAGCGTTTTTGCTAGTTTGATTACTGAAGTTTTAACTAAAGCCATTGTTATGAAGTCAACAGATGGAGTTACAAACGCATTCACTGACATGTTCGAAGTCAATCTTCTTAACATGATTACGTTGAAGACTAACTTAACTATTTTGATTATTGCCTTAGCAAGTATTTATGCTGTTGGTGTTTTATGCTCATGGACATGGACCCGTACAATGGCGGTCGTTTGTCAAAAATATCTCAACCTTTTCCGTATTGAGATGTTTGGTCATATGCAAAAGCTTCCAATCAAATACTTTGATACACACCAAAACGGCCAAATCATGTCGTTATACACTAATGATATCGATACGATTAGACAATTTGTTTCCAGTGCCTTACCAAACTTATTTGCTACTGGTTTAACAATTATTGGTTGTATCTTCGTTATGCTTTCTTTATCCATCTGGATGACTCTTGTTGTTTTAGCGGGTACTATTGCTATGATGCTCAACACCAAATTCATCGGTGGACGTGCATCAAAATACTTCATTGCTCAACAAAAGAGTTTGGGTAAAGTTGAAGGCAATATCGAAGAAAGTATTACCGGTTTAAAAGTCATAAAAGTGTTTACACACGAGGAAGAGAGTTTCGATGGTTTTGAAAAACAAAACGATGAATTATGTAAAAACAGCACTGTAGCCAACATACACGGTAACATCATGGGACCAATTAATGGTAATATTGGTAACTTTGTCTATGTTTTAATTGCCATTCTAGGTTGCGTTTTATACATCACATCCAAAGATCCAAACATGACAGTTTATAATCTATCTATTACTGGTCTTCAACAAATCACAAGCGCTGTTTTCTATTCTAAGATGTTGGTGCCTTTCTTAATGCTTTCTAGAATGTTCTCTAATAACGTTAACAACTTCTCTCAAAACATCATGTTCGTTGTCATGGGTACCGCAGGTGCTTCTAGATGTTTTGATTTAATTGATGAAAAAGTCGAAACAGATGATGGTTATGTCACACTAGTGAATATTAAAAAGAATGATGACGGAACATTTGAAGAAACAAATGAAAGAACAAGATACTATGCTTGGAAACATCCTCATCAAGCGGATGGCACAATTACATACACCGAACTTAAAGGTGATATCGTTTTAGAAAACGTCGACTTCTCCTATACAGGTGAGAAATTAGTCCTTAAGAATGTTAGTGTTTACGCTAATCCGGGTCAACAGATTGCTTTAGTGGGCGCAACAGGTGCAGGAAAAACCACTATTACCAACCTTATTAACCGTTTTTATGACATTGCAGACGGCAAAATCAGATACGATGGCATAAATATTAATAAAATTAAAAAAGACGATCTACGCCACTCTTTAGCGGTCATTCTCCAAGATGTGAACTTATTCACAGGTACCGTGATGGAAAATATTAGATATGGTAGATTAGACGCGACTGATGAAGAAGTCTATGAAGCAGCGAAGATTGCTAATGCTTATGACTTTATTATGAGATTACCACAAGGTTTTAATACGATGCTAAGCGCGAATGGAGATAACTTATCACAAGGCCAAAGACAATTAATCTCCATTGCTAGAGCCGCTGTCGCTGACGCACCAGTTATGATTCTTGATGAAGCGACTTCCTCTATTGATACCCGTACTGAAAGACTTGTCCAAAAAGGTATGGATCAATTAATGAAAGGTAGAACAACATTTGTTATTGCTCATAGATTATCCACCATTCAAAACGCTGATTACATTCTCGTTTTAGATAAAGGTGAAATCATTGAAAGAGGTAACCATGAAAGCTTAATCGCTCAAAAGGGTTACTACTATCAACTCTATACAGGAGCCTTTGAACTCGAATAATGAAAACCATCATCTTTGTCTGTCATGGTTCTATTTGTAGGAGTCCCGCTGCAGCGTTCATCGCTTTAAAATACTTAAAAGAGCATGGACGTGATGGGGAATTTAATATCCTTATAAGAGCGACGTCCTCTGAAGAAATCGGTAACGATGTCTATCCTCCAATGAAAAGAGAACTTTTTAGAAGAGGAGTGCCTATGCATCCACATGCCGCACAACGCATTAGACAAGTTGACTATGATAATGCGGATTATATCTTCTATATGGACGAAGAGAATAGATGGTCACTTAATAGACAAATAGATGACTATAAAGGTATTCTTTTCCCGATTAATAAATGGACTCCAAGTGTTAATGAAGTAGAAGATCCTTGGTATACAGGTAGATATAGTCTTGTTTGTGATGAAATTGAAGAGTGTATCAAAGATATCTTTGCTAAAATATAAACATGATTATCGATAGTAAGATTAAAGATAAAGTTAAAAGCATTATTGATATTAATGCGATCAATATGAATATCGCTGATATGTTAAATGCCGCTTTTAACTATACCGATATCATTAATCCCGATGAAGTTAGACAATATATCAAAGAAGGTCTTTCTGAAGAAGAAGCTATTTTAGAAATACTTTATGGATTCTATGGTTTAGAACATAGCGATATCAATGATGAAGTAATGAATAAATATATCTTTAATAACCTTAAAAGATTAGACCCAAAAGAATACTTAGATAATCCCTATGTTAAAAACATCAAAGCAAACGCAAAGTTTGGTAAATATAAACTTCAAAATATCGTTTTTGAACCATATCAGTTATTTGCGTACGATGATATCTGCTTAGATAACTATCAAGAATATAGTAGGATTGGTTATTTTAATAATGAATTCCCCTATCTCGCTTTAACGGAAGGCAATAATGTTTGGATGTCACTTAACCCAAATGAAATTGAAACCATGAAGCCGTATATTAAAAAGGCGAAAGGTAACGTTTTAGTGTTAGGCCTAGGCATGGGCTATGTTCCATACATGATTTCTTTAAAAGATGAAGTTAAATCAATCACTATCATCGAAAAAGACAAAGAGATCATCGACTTATTTAAAAAGAACTTATTACCACTGTTTGTAAATAAAAACAAAATCACCATTATTGAAGATGATGCGATTAACTATGTCACTAAAAATAATAAGTATGACTATATATTCGCGGATTTATGGCACGATGCTGAAGATGGTATCTCTTTATTCGTTCAATTAAAGAGAATTAACCAAAATATCGATTGTTGGCTAGAAGTATCTTTATATCAAATGTTAAGAAGGTGCATGATTACTCTTTTAGAAGAGCAATTAGAGGACATGAAAGAAGATGCTTATAAACACGCGAGAAACTATACCGATAGAGTAATCAATAAGTTCTATCAGAAAACAAAAAATCTCCGTTTAGATAACGAAGATGATTTGAATAAATTATTAAGTGATAAATCTTTACTTACGCTTGCGCTTTAAGGATTAAGAAAGTAATAAAGGCTGCGACGATTAGGGCTAAGAGAACAATCATCATAATAATAATGCCTTTACCACCACTTTGTTTTTCAGCGTCTTCTTCATTAAAGAAGTAATGGTATTTATTTTTCTTAATAAAATTAATATCTTTAAAGAATTTAACGGATGATTTAAATGGAGAAACTGTACTTGTACGGTCATCCGCCCAGATGACACCGATTTCTTTCATGGTTAAGCCATTTAACTTAGCGATATAGATATATTCAACATCAAAAGCGAACTTCTCGATGAGTTGTTTTTCAATCATCTTTTTAGCGACATCAATTCGCATTGCTTTGAAACCACATTGTGTATCTTTTAACTTAGTGTGGAATTTACCGTTAACGATGTGTCTGCAGCACCAACCGATAAACACTCTTAAGGCTGGTTGTTTCTTTTTAATTACACTATCTTTAGCGTGTCTACTTCCGATAATCATGTCGTAATTAGGGGCTTCCTCGACGACTTTATCAATCGCGCTTAAATCAGTGGATAAATCAGCATCCATAAATAAAACATAATCACCAGTGGCGTTCTCAATGCCGTATTTAACCGCACCACCTTTGCCTCTATTAACGTCATAACTTAAAGCTCTGACACCAGGAATGGATTCAATTACTTCCTTGGTGTTATCTTTACTACCATCGTTAACGAGTAATAATTCGTAATCGATTTGATGGGTGTTTAAATAATCTTTGATGATTTCTGCATTCTTAACGATATCTTGACTTTCGTTATAGCAAGGAATAATGACACTGAATTTCATGTATATATATTCTATACATACTTTCATTTTCTTAAAAGAAAAAGATATAATGACAAAGAGGTAAAATCATATGGATCTAATGAAATTAAAAGAACAATTACTCGAAATGGGTAAAAAGATTGGCTTACAAGTCCAAGAAGAAACCGCGACCAGTTTGACACTTCATTCTGAAATAACTGCGAAAGATTATTTTGATAATTCTATCTATTTTAGATTAACGATCTTCTCAAGTGGCACCCTCCACATGTTTTTAACATTTAATGAGATTGAAAGAACATATGATAATCTCTATTTAATTAATCATTTCAACGCTGAAAGTCCATGGTTTAAAGCGTACATCGCTAATATCAATGATAAAGACTATTTAGAACTACATTACTCCGCATTAGCAGTAGAAAAAGAAGCCGAAGTGATTAACATTTTCGGCTACTTATTAAATGATTTGTTAAGTGAAGATACTCTTAAATTATTGAATCCAATATTAGAGGGCCAAGAGTAACACTATTAGAGCTTCTTGTCCTGAAAGAATGCTTACAAGCATTCCAACAATAAATACAGCGATTACAACATAACCCGCCACAATTGCGCCTCCAACAATGTTAACGATGGAGAATATTTTGGTGATGATTCTAAAAACGCGATCTTGTTGAGTGACTGGATTGACGTTTTTAATCATATTCATGGTAATGATACCAAAGACTAGTGGCGCGAAAATAAGAGAGCATATGATGATGATATAAAGTAAACCCAAGGCACTTAAATTACTGGACCATGAGCCTAAACGTGCGGCTAAGTAAAGATAAAGGAGAATAATGAGATCGCCTAAACCATTACCGACAATTGAGAGTATAAATGCAGTTTTAATTGTTTGTGAGTTTTTATTCATGTCTTTTATTATCCACGGTTAAAAAGTGTTTTCAAGAAAATAAGAGCTAATTGAGATTTAAAGGGTTATAGCTATAAAAAGCTAAGATTGTTTGACTAGCAAAATGAGATGGATGGACTCCATATAATTTAGTACCAATCGGACACTCATCGAAATGTTCAATATAGGAACCATCTTCGTTAATGACGTGAGAACTGCCATAATCAAAGCTTTCACCAGACAAGCATATAATGCTTTGACCATAACCAGGATTAGCGGTCACTTCAAATTCATAGACTTTGCCATGTGTCACTTTGATATCTTTTATCTGCATTTCATTCATGTACCATTGGCTAGGATATGTTTCAAGAATATATAATTCGCCCGTGTAATCAACCGTGACAAAATCGCCAACCACAAAAGTGTCGATGTTATATTTCTCTTTTTTAAAAGGAATAGTTGAACTGCCTATCAACAAAGTAACCTTATCTTTAACGTATTCACCATAATCAGCATAAATACCAAAAGATACTTGTTTAATGCCTTTCTCATTCGGTTCTTCTTCAATGTGACGGCCTTTATTACAGCCGATTGTGAGAAGAGTAATCAAGATAAGTGATAATCTAGCAATTTTATTCATAGTTCTATTATCCGTCCTATTAATAAGACGTGTCAAATGGTTGAAACCGCTAAAAAAAGAATCACTTTCGTGACTCTTTGTTATTTTAACTAAGTGTTGCGCTTCCTAGTTCACTAAATACCACACACCCGTTCGTGCTTCCTTTTAATGTTGTGGTATAGGAAGTATTAGAGAATGAAACTGTATGAGAACCCGCTCTAACAGAGGAAGAGGAACATAGTGTTTTAGTAATATTGCTATTCGATGGTGTTTTTTCAATACCACCGAAGACGATTAAGGTACCACCTGACATTGTGACATTACCATCAGAATCAACTGCCGCTGCTCCAAAGGCATTACCTGAGGCACTACCTGGACCTTTAGCGATAACACAACCACCAGTAATAGTAATTGAACCATTGCTATCGATACCATCTGTATCACCACTAGATGGAACTTCAACGTCTAATAGACCACCAGAAACAGTGACATTAGGTGATGCTTTACCTTGAGTGGCATTAACGCCATCATCAGTAGCGTAGACATATGTTTCACCACCACTGACTTTAATTAGGTTGCCTTCTAAACCTTCATAAGCAGAAGTCACTGTGGTCTTACCACCAGAGATATTTAATGTATAGTCAGCATGAATTGCATCATCACTAGCGCTTAAAGTTAATGTACCACCAGAGATATTAACGTTACCTAATGGAGAATCTCCATTTTCTAATGAACCATCGTTATTAGCATGAATTGCATCATCATAAGCTTTAATATCAAGTGTTCCACCTTTAATATAGATTTCATTTTCCGCTTTAACGCCTTTCGCGGAGATATCCGCACCATTATTGTTACCACTCGAGTAGTTAGACCAACTACCAAAGTTAATCTTTCCAATGCTAATGGATACTTCAACCATATCATAAGCATCATTGAACGCTTTAGCGTCACTCTTTGCGTTGTATGATTCTGTGGAGAAGGAAGTGACATTACTTCCTTGGAATCTATAAAGAGTAAAACTCGATGCACCGTTTGGTTTATCTAATTCATAGACATAATAAGTTGAACCTGGACGACCACCGCCTCCACCTGGACCGCCTCCACCTGGGAAACCACCGCCTGAAGAAAGCTGACCTTTATCGGTTGCTTTATACCATTGGTTATTGATATAGGCGGCGTATGTATAACCACCATTGGAGTATGTGGATGAATTCATCTTTAAGTAGAAAGAACTAGTGCTGGTATCCACTGTTTCACCATTATAGGAAGAGTATTTATTTGTTTTGATAGTGACTGAAGTAGGTACTGTAGCATCTGCTTCTTCGATAATAGCGTTATAGGCCGCAGCAATTGCGTCACCCCATGAATTGATATTAAGGGTGCCACCACTAACTGTGACATTACCTTTTTGATTACCTTTAGAGGAGATATCGCTGTTTTCACTATGTAAAGCATCGCCACCACAGGTTATTGTGATATTACCAGAAACGATTTCGACACTATCGTTACCTCTAATACCATGATTAACAGCGGTCACATTAAGTGTTTGTTTTTGGATCTTCACATCATCTTTACAGTGAATGCCGTTTAAGTAATTCGCGGTAATATTTAAGGTACCTGTACCTTTAAGTTTAAGGTCACCATTTTCCACGTGAATCGCACCTTTACCTTGACCATCTACATCTTCCGTATAGATAGCTCTTGTATCTTGAATATTATTAACAGTATTTTTCTTCGCAGAGATTTCTAATTTATCGCAATCTTGCACGTAAATTGGTGAATTTTCACTATTTTTAATAGTGACGCCACTTAATTCTACAACGATTACAGTATCAGGAACATTAACATAAATTTGTTTATAATTTTGATTAATTGTGAACGTATATTCACCATCCGCTAAAACGCCATTTGATAAGGTGTCATTAGTGATGAAATAAATATCAGTGTCTTCTGTATCTGGGACATAGGAAGATTCTTCGTGAGAGGATGAACTAATTTCTTCAGAAGATGGATTATCACTATTAGAAACTACTTCTCCTGAAGAATTGTTGTCTTGATAAGATGCACTTGGAGCGGTTGGCTTTTTACAAGCGCTAAAAGACATCGCTAAAGCAATAGCTAGAGGGATTAAAAGATATTTATATTTCATAAGAATTTCCTCCTCATTATTTTATCACTTTATAGAGATTTGTCTTCGCCCACAAAAGGCACTAACGAGATTTCTAGATTACCATTCTTTGTTCTTAATTCATCGATGAGACTTTTTTCTTCGTTTGCGTTTTTTAAAACTACACGGTATGAGAGTTTGAAAAGCGATCCCATCGCGGTTGTTTTGACTTCTAATAGCTCTGAACTTTTAAGATACGTATCAAATGTATCGGTAAATACTTCACTATATTCTAATGACTCTGGAATAGTGATTTTTAAGACTTTTTCATTACCAAATCGCTTGCCGTTGAAAATATTAAGATAATTGAGCAATAAGTATATTGCCGCGACCACTAATGCAAAGATTAAGGCAAATACGACATAACCTAGACCACAAATTAAACCAATAGCAACACCAGCAAATAAGACTAATAGTTCTTCCGCCTTAGCGTTCATGCTTCTAAATCTGATTAAGCCAAGGGCTACCGCGATTGTGGCGATTCTAACCGCACCACTTGTCGCGTCATCTAAGAATATCGATACCATTGAGATAACAGCGGCTACAATCATTGGCATTAAAGCGGAAGTCACAAAGAAACTCTTAGTGCCTCTCATCTTTAAAGAGACTAGAAAAGTAAAAATAATGCTGATAATGAAAGCGATACCAATGACAATTAATGAGACAATGACTTTGTCATAACTGGACATGATTTGGAATAATGAACCCATACATTTTCTTTCCTTTCTACTTTGCTAAGTATTTCTTTTTTATAAGCTTCTCCTACTTTAGAGAAACTACTTTGATAGATTTTTCCTTGAGATAAAATAGCCACTAGCCAAAGAGGCATCACTTGTTGGACTTTAATTTCTAAAATAGCGGAGCCTTCCTCTAAAAGAGGAGTGCCTTCCATAGAAGTGTGGAGGTCAAGATGATCTAAACGGTATCTAGGATTTTCATCTATGGTTAATCTTAGGTCACCATTTATTTCTTCATAAGCAACGCGATCATAAATGACCATAATGGCGGGTTTTAAATCCTTGTAATAGTTTTTGAAATAAGCGATTTCACGGCTAATCTGATCTTTTTGCGCTTTGTTTTCATTTAGGAATGAGGGAACATCTTTTTCGAGTAATGTCACTCTTCTTTTATATACTAGGCCGTTCGCTTTTCTTTTTAATTCAAGGAAGACGCGTTCGTTTTCGTTAACTAGACCATACGCTCTTAAGCGGATTTTTTCTTTGTAAATAGGCTTTTCGATTGAAGTTCTTATTAAACGATAATCAGGGGTATCGTAATAGATTGACGCCACTGTGGTTTTTCCGTATTGGTCTACAACCATATGACCTTTTAAAGCTTCTTTTAAATACGCTAACTGCTCTTTAGATAAGACGTATTTCATCTCAATACGATGCATTGTGTTAATGATTTCCATATCTTGACCTCCTTTCTTTGAATGTGACTTTTTGACAAAAAGACATTAAATCCAATTCATTAATATCTTTCGTCACTTAAATGTTAATTTATGAACCTTAAACACACTTAAAATCATAAAAATCACGATAAAATTGATGTTTTTTAACATTTTCAGTTAAAAAAGTATTTAAAAAAGGCGAGAAATATTGATAATTAAAGTTAGAAAAGGAGTTACACCATTATGAAAAATAGATTCCTTACTTTATTAGTCATCTCAGCGATGTTATTGGTGGGCTGCAAAGGTGCGAAGATTAGTGAAGAAAAAGCTAATGAACTCGCTAAAAAGATTAATGAAAACACCGAAAGTCTCGGGGCGGCTTCCTTTGAAATGTCTGTCATCATGAAAGGTGCAGAAGGTAAAGGTTCCGAAAAAGAAGAAAGCAACATGACTTATACCCTCACCCAAGACAAAGAGGAAAACATAAAATTTAAAGCCAAGGGTAATGAAGGTGAAGAAAAATTTGACTTTGTTATTTATGTCGTCAAAAACGAAACATATGACACTGTCGCTTATATCAAAGAATATGACATGGAAACCAAACAATATAGTGAACATGTCTACACTAAAGCTACAGATTTAGATTATAGTGATAAAACTTCTCCATATACCAAGTTAGCGTTAGTTCCTGTTTTCTTTGTTGGAGGTTTTGCTGATCCAGTCACCTTAATGGAAAGCGATGACTTCAAAGCGGGCGAAGAAGTTGATGATGAAATTACATATAAAACAGAAGTTAACTATTATTCCGCTGGAGAAAAGAACTTAACCATTGAATCAGTAAGAAAAGCGGTCTCTGGAGTTCCAGAAGATAAAGAAACCACTACTGATATGAAATACACCATTACTTACGATAATCTTCTTTTCAAAAACGCGGTTATCACAGGTAAATCAAACTATGGTAATAAGACAGAAATGAAAACTAAATTAGATATGAAAAAATTGACCGTTGAATTACCAAGTGGTTGGGAAAAGTTAATTAGTAAATAATTATTTATTTAAAAAGTCTTTAATTACTTTTTGATAGCGGGGTTTGTCCACGAGATAGGACATCCCATGATTAGCACCAGGGAAGAGTTCATATTGAATCTTATCCGGGTGCTTTTTATATAGGTCTTCACTGATGTGATGAGGCACTACTTGATCAGAATCACCATGAATAATCAATATTGGATGATTAGTGTGACTAACTGATTCATAAGCAGAACCTTTATTCATGTTCGTATGAGCAAATACAATCGAAGAAAGATTTAAGATTGGATAAAAGAACTTAACTGATAAGTTAATGCCTTTAATCGTCTCTTTTAGCATGATACTAGGGTCACTAAACGGGCAATCAGCGATGATCTTAACATCACCTTCTACCTTATCCGCACACATTAAGACAGTCGCTCCACCCATCGATATTCCGATTAAGACAATTTTGATGTTTTGACCAAATCTTTCACGAGCGTATTCCACCCATTTTAAAACGTCTTTAGTTTCTCTAATACCAAAGGTGATGGAATGACCTTCACTTTTGCCATGCGCTCTTTCATCGATAAGAATAACGTTATAGCCAAGATGGAGTACTTCAGTCGCGCCGCCACTAAAATCACGATAAGCAGTCCCGCGATAACCATGACATAATATCGCTACCGTGTCTGATTTTTGATCATATAACCTAGCGTGTAACTTCAATTTATCAAAAGAAGTAATATAAACATCTTCATAGGGAACTTTTCTAATACCTTCAATTAAAGGGATCACTTCGTCGCGATGCCCTTCATATAATGGCGCGCCTAAATTAAAGTCATCTGATTGGCCTTTCTTTGGGGAATAAAAAGTATATAGATATAATCCTAATAAAATGAAAAAGAAGAGGATCAAAAGACCACCAAATATGGAACCGATAATAATAGCGACAATCATGCTATTATTTTAGCAAATTTATAAAGTAACAAAAAATAAAATATTTTTTCGAAATAGTATTGACATAGTTTAAAAAAAGAATAATATATAGAGTTCCTAATCAGGAATACCTCGTGTCCTGGGCATGACGTTAAAAGGCACTAGAAAAGAGAGGTATTCGGAATGAATAGGTACACACTAGAAGCAGTTGTTGACGGAGAGTACATTAAATTCGATCGTCTCTTCAAAAGTAGAGATGAAGCAATCGATTACATCTTCCGTTATTATGAAGACCACAATATATTGAATATTGAAGTCAACGATGAATATTGCGTTGATAACAATAAGCACGACATTGCTTACGTCTATAATTACTATAACCGCTTCAGAATTGCCAGAGCGTAATTCTATCAATAATGAAAAAGGGCCAACAGTTTAAGTTGGCCTTTTTAGTTCTTTAATACAATTAACCAAGCGCTATATCAAGCACCATCATGAGCACAAAGCCCACCGCTAAACCGATGGTGGCTAAGTTAGAGTGACTACCTTCATTAGCTTCTGGTATGAGTTCTTCAACGACGACGTAGATCATGACGCCCGCAGCGAACGCGAGTACGAATGGTAAGATTGTTGACACGAATACGGTAACTAAGATAGCAATAACCGCGGCAATTGGTTCCACTACACCAGAAATAAAGCCGTACAAGAACGCTCTTCCTTTTGATAAGCCTTCTTCTTTTAAAGGCATGGAAACAATTGCGCCTTCTGGGAAGTTTTGTATGGCCATACCTATAGCTAAGGCTAACATGGCATTGCCATTAACATCTGAACCACTATTTTTAGCGACGATATAACTAGCGATAACAACACCAACCGCTAAACCTTCAGGAACATTATGAAGAGTGACGGCTAACATCATCTTAAATGTTCTAGATAATTCTCTTTTAGAAACACCTTCTTCTTGCTTATTGATGTGCATGTGAGGCACTAAATAGTCAAGAAGTAACATAAATCCGACACCTAAGATAAAACCAATCGCCGGATATAACCACATTCTAAAGTCGCCTTTAGTGTAGGTATTAATAGCGGGTTGAAGTAAAGACCAAATAGAAGCCGCAATCATGACACCAGAGGCAAAGCCTAATAAGATCTTTTGTAATTTAGGATTGATTTCTTTTCTTAAAAAGAAAACCATCGCACTACCTAAGGTTGTGCCCACTAATGGAATAAATAAACAAATAATTACTAAAGGAGTCATTATTCATCACCCTCCGCACGTTTATTATGGTCGAAGATTGGAGGATATAAGTTTTCTCCTTCTTCTAAATTCGCTAATTTACATATTGCTTCATGCGTTCTTTTCGCGAGATCAATTCTTTGCTCGGCTTCTGGAAGAGTTTCATCTTTATAAATTGGTTCACCAACGGTGACTGTAATTGCCGCATCTTGTTTAAAGATATGTTTTCTAATCCAAGATGGTTTTCTATAAGAAAAACCTAAAGGCAATATCGGCTTATTATAACGGCACGCTAAAGAGAAGGCACCTAATTTAAATGGTCTAATATACGGATAATATTCCCACATGCTTCCTTCAGCGTATACATGAAGCCATCCATCGTTTTCTAAATGTTTTCCCACCGCTTCATTCATAGCACGCATGCCCTCTTTATTGTCACTTGGAATAGGCACACCGTTGACAGCGCGCATCATTTTACCGTTTTCCCCTCTAATATTCATATCCCAAATAAGGACATATGGCTTATATGGTCTAAGAGCTTTCATATTAGCGATAAAATCCCATAAATGAACATGGTTAGAGATAGTAACCGCTCCATGTTTAAGTTGGTCTTTATAGTATTTAAGGTTCTTTCTACCTTTAACTTTTAAACCCATCATAAAGAAACAGAGAATTGGCCATACTAAGATATTAAGGACTACTCTAGTCCAGAACTTCGCTGTTCTTAACTTAAAAGAATTATCAAAGTATGGATAATCAGCATCAAACACTAAGCCATTATTCTTTTTAACAACTAGATAATGTTGATCTGTATATTCTGTATATGGGTACTTTGTACTGTGTGGGTGAAACATAGGATATGTTTAGATTATCACAAATAATAAAACAAAAAAAGAAGCGGTAATTTCCGCTTCCTTTCTTTGAACCGCGATATCCGAATCATACATTGCTGTAAGCGATATCGTAGTTAGGCTCCTTAGGCTGGTGATGCTTCTTGTTGTCGATGTGTTTTGAACTGAGTAGCGCATCGGTGGCCAGCTTTCTTAAGTCATTAGCTCAAGACTGTCATCCTTTTCGTCATGTCCGGTACCGGATTTATCTCTTCAAGCCTTAACGAGAGGTCCGGTGACTATTGCTAGTCAGGGAGGATTGTACCGAGAACCACAGAAGTGATTCGTTGCTAGAGCAACCAGTTGACTAAGGGGTTTTTAATCCTTAGAGGCTCCCATGTCAGCTTAGAGGAGCTGGTTGACTGATCTAGTCTTAAGTTCTTTAGGCCGTTTCTTCGCGGAATTTCCTATCCTGGGTTCTTCCGTTATCATCGCACGTTAGGTTGAGTAATGCGATTTAGGCTTTTCCGTAGTGATTTGCACTACTGGATCTTTGTTTTCCCTCTTTGTCCTATGTCCGGCGGTGGAATTACGCTGTCAAACTCTAATTCAGCGACCACTGTAGCAGGGAGGTTTGCCGTTTAGATGTCCCGAAGGGCATCAAGCCTTGGTGGGGGTGATCATTGACCAGGAGATTTAATCCTGGAACCTTACTATCAACGTCGTTTTAGCGGTGATCTGTGGTTAAGGCTGAGTTTTTACTTTAATTAGGTTCCCATTCGCTCACTGTGCCATTACTGACCAGTGGGTTTATTTCAGGTTTTGAGTTGCTTTAGCCTGAAGGTGGGTGTGGGACGGGTTATTAGCCTTCGTCATCCTCTTCGTCGTGTCGGGCGGTGGTTTTAAGCTGTCAAACTCTAATTCAGCTTCCACTCTAGGAGGGAGGATTTCGCCCTGATCGATGCAAGCACCGATCCGCCAGTACAATCATTAATCTGGTTTAAGATTTTGATCCCAGAAACGCGTTAGCAACTTACCTACCTGCGTTGATTGATTTACCTGGACTTGAGATACTAAGAATCTATCAATTCTTAGTGTCTCACCCACTCGGTTTCCCCAGCGGGTTAGTATAGTATGCACTTATTTTATTTCTGCGTCAATACTTTTTTTTAAAAATTTTTTTATTTTTTTATAAAATGTATTTTAAATAATATTTTATATTATTTATTTTTTGATAATTTTTTATATAAATATTTAAAAATAGAGTTTTTTATACGCGTATATGCGTGATAAATAGAGATTTTATTAATTTATTCTTCTTCGTTTTCTTTAACGGTTCTAATAACTTCTCAAATTGAACAGTCTTCGTGATGACAGTTATGATGCTTTTTGAAGACAAAAAAAGAAGCGGTCAATACCGCTTCCTTCTTTGAACCGTGATACCCGAATCATGCATTGCTGCAAGCGGTATCCAAGTTAAGTTCCTTTGGCTGGTGATGCTTCTTTCTTGGTAAGGCGTTTTGAATTAGTTAGCGTCTTACTGGCCAGCTTCCTCAAGTTATTAGCTTTGAGGCTGTTTCCCTCTTCGTCTTGACCGGTGCCGGATTTACTCTGTCAAACTTTAACACAGATGCCGGTGACTATTGCTAGTCAGGTGGGGTCGTACCGATATCATCATTACTGATGATCTTTGCTAGTGCAACCAGTTAACGATGGCTCTTTAATCCTTCGAGGCTCCCATACTAATTTAGAGGAGGCGGTTGACTTATCTAGTCTTAAGTTCTTTAGGCCGTTTCTTGGCGGGATTTCCATGCTGGGTTCTCCCGTTATCTCCACACGTTAGGTTGAGTAATGTGGATTAGGCTTTGCGGTTAAGTTTTCTTTAACTCGCTTTTGTTTTTCCCTCTTTGTCCTATGTCCGGCGGAAGTCTTACGCTGTAAAACTCTAATTCAGCGGCTTCTGTAACAGGGAGGTTTGCCGTTTAGATGCCCTTGCGGGCATCAAGCCTTAGTGATCATTGGCTGGGAGCTTTAATCCCAGGTCCTTACTATCAACGTCGTTTTAGCGGTGATCTTTTGGTTAAGGCTAAGTTTTCGCCCATTCATCAGGAGTGCCATTACTGACCTTCTGACTTATTCCAGGTTTTGAGTTGCTTTAGCCTGGATGTGGGGAGTGGATGGGTAATTGACCTTCATCATCCTCTTCGATCTTGTCGGGCGGTGGTTTTAAGCTGTCAAACTCTAATTCAGCATCCACTGGAGCAGGGAGGACTCGCCCTTGAGTGATTGCTCACTCTGCCAGTACAATGATTGATCTGAGCTTTTTCTTTGATCTCAGAAGGCGCTTTAGCAACTTACATACCTGCGCTCATTGTTTTACCTGGTCTTGAGATACTAAGAATCTATCAATTCTTAGTCTCTCACTCACCTCGTTCCCGGGGTGGGTTTCTATAGTATGCCACAAATAAATAATTTAATGCAAGCACTTTTTTAAATTTTTTTTAATTTTTTTATAAATTACTATTTTAAATAACTTTGTTATTTACATTTTTAAAAAATTTTTTAAATAAATAAAAATAATTGTTTTTTAATGAAAAAATAATGCTTTTTTATGCATATATACGTGAATTGTTTAAATTAAATATTTTTATAAGAAAACGCGCCTGGGCGCGCTCTCAAATCTTAAATAATAATTGTAAATATAATGCGGTTATCTTTGACTATAGCAGATATCTTTCCTTTATGAAGTTCCACTATTTCTTTAGCGATGCTTAAGCCAATACCAGATCCTTCTTTTTTATTAGTACTTGGACTACGATAGAATCTTTCAAACAATAAATTAGTGTCTATTTGATGGTTTTCTACGACATCGTTATAAAAGACAATAGTCACCTTTTTATTATTTCTACTGACTCTCACACCGACTTCACCATTTGGTTTGGTGTATTTTAAAGCATTATCTAAGAAGACATAGAATAATTCATTAATTAAGTATCTATTACCAGTCATACCGATATTTTCTTCGATATTCTTCGCAAACTCATAATTGTTCTTTTGATATGTTGGTAAGAATGCTTCAATACACTCATTAGCGAGCTTACTAAGTGAGAAGTCCTCAAATGGGTAATTCTTTAAATCATTTTCGTCAAGTCTAGAAAGGATGACTAATTGATTGGTCATCGATGTTAAACGATTGACTTGATCATGGATGGATTCTGTCCATTCGTTTTTACCATTATCCATTTCAATAATTTCTAAGTCTGTATTGATAATAGTTAAAGGTGTTTTTAATTCATGAGAAGCATTAGTAATAAAGGCTTTTTGCTTACGATATGATTCTTCATTTGTTTTAAAAACGAAGAAAGAGGCTATCACGATGAGGCCCGCCACTACAGCGTAACCAATCGCGGAAATACTGACTGATGATTTAACAAAATCATAATAATTGGTCATTCTTTCATGTATATCAATGAAAGCAAGATAAGTATTATTGTTTCTTTTGTCTCTAGAGTATCTAAAGTCTTTAGTAACACCACCTTTAGTGCCCTTATTATAGATTTCTGTAGCTAAAGCCTTACCCTCTTCTTCAGAAATAGAGAAGACGTGCATGAAATCGGAATAGTTAATATCACCATTTTCATCAAAGGACACAACGAAGTAATGTTCTCTCATTAACTTTTCATAGTTTCCCATACCTGGCCAAGTCCAACCACCTTGTTGGCCACCTTGACCACCTTGACCTTGCCCACCTGGATTCATTGGATCATATGAATAAGAATACGCTCCTGGGTCATAGGAATATGGTTCTGGGTCAGCATATAGCTTTTCTTGATCCACGACGAGAACAAGAGATTTTTTAGCATCGTTTTGAATACCAACATAGTTATAGATATCAATAGAAGCAATGGCCGCGGTTAAAACCACTAAAACAGCGATTAAAGAAACTAGTATGAAACGCAACCTTAATCTTTTAATCATTTTTCTTGCTCCAAATAATATCCTTGATAACGGATAGATTTAATTTTGACTTTAGAAGATACTTGAGAAATCTTTTTTCTTAAATAAGAAACAAACACCCAAACATTCTCACTTGTGGAATATGAATCAATATCCCAAGCGGATCTACTAATAGCGTCTAAAGAGGCGATACTACCTTGTTTATTCATTAAAAGAACCATGATTTGTAATTCTTTATTCATTAAAGAGACTTTCTTATCACCACTTGATAAGGTCGCAGTATTAACATCTAATGATAAATCACCAAAGGTGAGGATATCTTCTTTCTTATAAGATGGTTTTCTTCTAAGTAAGGCGCGAATTCTCGCTAAGAGTTCTTCCGTATTAAATGGTTTCGCTAAATAATCGTCAGCGCCTAAATCAAGACCATTAATCTTATCTTCCACGGTGGATTTCGCGGTTAACATGATGACAGGCGTCTCTATTTTCTTTTCTCTCATGATCTTTAAAACTTCAAAACCACTCAGCTTAGGCATCATGACATCTAAGACGATAATGTCGTATTGATATTGTTCAATAAAGATTAAGGCTTCTTCTCCATCATAAGCGGAGTCCACTACGAAAGAGTTTCTCTTTAAGATTGTACTAAGAGCTTTATTAAGTTGTTGGGAATCTTCAACTAAGAGGAGTTTCATACCTTAAATTTAATTTAATGAACCTTAAACAAACTTTAGAACAACGCGGAAATAATCTTTAATAAGGAAGTAATAGCCCTAATTGGACCTCTTAATCTAAAGTTAGAAGGTACTTCTTCACTGACTTCCACCATTTGTTTGAAGTCATCTTCAATTTCTTTCATGCACTCGCACTTATATAAAATTGTGCCGCATTCAAAGTGATGGACTAAACTTCTAAAGTCAAAGTTAATGGTACCGACAAACGCGAGTTCCCCATCCGCAATAGCGGATTTCATATGGTTAAAGCCTGGTTTATAAATATGAATATGTACGCCAGCATCAAGAAGGAATCTAAAGTTAGATTTCGCCATTGAATACACTAATTTCTTATCAGGAATACCAGGGACGATTAAATGGACATCCACTCCTCTTAAAGCGGCATTTCTTAAAGCGTCAAGAAGACCATAAGTAGGCACTAAATATGGCGTGGAGATGTAACATGATTTAGTGGCGTAATTCAAAATATTAATATATGTTTGTTCGCCCACTAAAGCGTAGTCGATATCACCAGGACCATCACCAAATGGCATGACGAATCCTGAATCTTCAAATTTAGGATATTCATAATTGATGAATTTATCGTAATTAGAAATATGACCGACCGCTAAGTTTAAGTTTTGTAAGAAAGTCATAATGAGATTATTAATGGCACTACCTTCGATTTTAACCATGGTATCTTTCCAATAGCCAAATCTCACTATTTCATTCGCGTATTCATCAGCGAGATTGATACCACCGGTAAAAGCCATTTTATGGTCAACGACCACAATCTTTCTATGATCTCTATTGTTATAAACACCAGAAAGAATTGGTCTAAATGGATGGAACTTATAGCATTTAATGCCAAACTTTCTTAATCTTCTTGGGGTAAAAGAAGAGATTGTGCCACCACAACCCATATCATCATAAACAATACGGACATCAACACCCGCTTGGGCTTTTTCTTTTAAGATTTCTTGAACAGCAGACCATTCCTTACCATCACTAATGATAAAGAATTCAATGAAGATAAATTTTTCGGCTTGTTTTAAACCTTCTAACAAAGCGGGAAAGAATTCTTCGCCGCATTTATAGTAAGTAACTCTGTTATTCGTATGGATACCCATCTTTGTGGTGTTATGAATATAGTTAAATGTGCCTAAGGCTTCTCCTAATTCTTTTTCATATTTCTTTTGTTCGTTTTTGCTTAATTCAAAGTGTTCATCACACGCCTTATTAAAAGCGGCCATGATCTTTTTATCTTTCTTTCTTAAACCATGGTTACCAAAGATTAAGAAAATAACGGAGGTGAATAAAGGCAAAAGAAGCATACCCACGATCCAAGGAATCTTAAATTCTGGATCTTCTGGTTTGTTAACAATTCTAAAGAAGATGAAGAAAGCAACGATAAAGGCCACGATTCTTAAGCCCATATAGGCGAAAACAATAATCGCGGATATTTGTTCATTGGTGATATTTTCACTACCGATAATCGCCGTTAAAATATCATCTAAAAAGAATTGAATAACAACGATAATAGCGAGTTCTAAAAGAAGAAGTAATATGACTAGGAAATATCCAGATAATAAATTTCTAATAAACTTTTTCATAATGATTCCTCCATTATTTATATTGAGAAGAGTAAAGACTATAGTAGAAGCCTTGTTTATTCATTAATTCTTTATGATTACCAGTTTCCACGATTGCACCATCTTTCATAACAATGATGATATCGGCTTTTTCAATCGTCGATAATCGATGCGCAATCACGATAGATGTCTTTTCTTTCATCATGTGATCAAAGGCATCGGTAATTAATTTTTCACTACGCGTATCAATATTCGATGTCGCTTCATCTAAAATAACCATGTTTGGATTTAGTAACATCACTCTAGCTATAGCAATCATCTGTCTTTGACCTTCAGATAAACCAGACTTATTAGATACTTTAGTTAAATACTTATCTGGTAATGTTTCAATGAAGATATCAGCGTGCGCTTTTCTAGCGGCCTTTATCGCCTCTTCTTCACTGGCATCTTGCTTATAATAACGAATGTTATCTAATATTGTTCCTGAATAAATCCAAGTGTCTTGAAGGACCATACCGATATTGCTTCTTAAAGAAGCCTTATCGATTTCAAGGTATGATTTGTCGTTAATTAAGATTTCGCCGCTTAGAGGGTCGTAAAAACGCATTAAAAGGTTGATTAATGTTGTTTTACCAGCGCCAGTAGGACCAACAATCGCGACTTTCTCACCTTTTTTGATTTTTAAGGAGAAATTCTCAATTAATTTTCTATTAATTTCATAAGAGAAAGACATGTCTTTAAAGGTGATAGATTCAATGTCGTTGATTTTATCAACACCTTCATTAATATCGTTATTGATATTTAAGAAATCGTTAATTCTTCTAAAGGATGATTTAGCCGCTTCATATTCGTGAGCGACACCACTGATTTCATTAAATGGTTTAGTGTATTGATTAGTGTAACTTAAGAATGAAGAGAGTCTACCAATAGACATGACCGCAAATAAAGCGGCAAGTTTCGCATCATAGGCAAGCATGATAATACCCACTATACCAATGATAACGTAGATGGTATTATTCACTAATCTTGTGCTTGGATTAACCCAAGAAGCGGAGAAGGATGCAACGACGCCTTCTTTCTTTAAGACTTCATTATCTTTATTGAAGGCTTCTAAAGAAGATTCTTCATAGTTAAGAGATTGCACGATATCAATATTATTAAGTGTTTCTAAAGACACTGATGAGATACGTGCTTGTAATTCATTTTGTTTCTTATAGTGTTTACTTGAGAATCTAGACACAAATCTCGCCATTAACATCGATAACGGAGAAAGAACGATAACCCCTAAAGCGAGTATCCAGTTCACCATAAGCATCATGATGATGGTAATAATGACAGTAAAGATACCTTGGATTAGTGTTTTAAATACAGCATATAGACCCGCAGCGTAGTTTTCCATATCTCTAATTTCGAGAAGTAATAAGTCACCACGGTATTTATTATCAAAGTCCTTAAGAGCGATGTTATTGATCTTTTGATATATTTCATCTCTCGCTTTCTTAATGGCCTTTTGCGAGGAATTCATCACTATGACTTCAAAGATATAGGCAGAGATAACGCCTAAGACCGCTAAACCTAAGGCGATAAAGACATAGATGTTAAATAGGTCTTGGTTATTATCTTTAGAGGCATCAAGAGCTTTACCTAATAAGAATGGTTGAGAGATTTGCGCTATTACAAAGAGCAAAGCAAAGATCACCGCGATGATCAGCGCGCTTCTTAAAGGCTTGAGATATGTAAAAAGTCTTTGCTTCGCGGTCATATTACTCCTTCTTAATTTGGGTTTGATAGATTTCTTGATAGATTGGGCAAGACTCAAGTAAGTCTTCATGTTTACCTTGTCCCACGACTTTGCCACCTTCTAATACGAGTATGTAATCAGCGTTTTGCACAGTGGCCACTCTTTGAGAGACGATAACTTTAGTCATATCTTTAATAGATGAGACATAGTCTCTAATTTTTTTATCCGTTAAAAGGTCTAACGCACTTGTGGCGTCATCTAAGATTAATAATTCTGGATTTCTCACTAAGGCGCGACCAATACAAAGTCTTTGTCTTTGACCACCAGAAAAGTTTAATCCACCTTCATTTACTTCGTGATTAATGGAATCTTCATATTTAGAAACAAATTCATATGCTTGGGCATTTTTTAATGCTTTAATGATGTCCTCGTCAGAGGCATTAGGATTGCTCATTAAGTAATTAGATTTAATTGTGCCTTTAAATAAAGATGACTTTTGATTAACTAAACCGATATCTTTTCTTAATAAAGCCATATCATATTCCCTTAATGGAATACCTTTATATAGGATGCTACCTTTAGAAACATCATAGAATCTTTCAATTAAGTTAATAACTGTGGATTTACCACTACCAGTACCACCGATAATCGCGAATGTTTCACCTTTTCTAATTTCAAAACATAGGTCATTTAAGAAATATCCGTCTTTAGATTCATCAAAGGAGAAATAGACATGATCAAACTTAATCACGGGTTCATTATCTTTAACTTCGTTTGATTTAGGAGAATCGATATTAACAATAGATGGATTAAGTGTGAGTACACTATCAATACGCTTTCTAGAAACACTAGCTTTCACTATTTCAACAGCCACCATTGATAACTGTGTGACTACGAAGAATATTTGTGCTAGATATGACATCTCTGCGATCACTGTGGAAGCCACTAAAACGTTATTAGGGCCAAATAAGTCATTTTGTAAAAGAAGAATGATAACGATTAAAACAATTGATGTAATAGCGAATGTTAAAGGATTGATTAAAGCGTTCAATCCATTAACTTTAATGCTCTTATTTTGATAAGACTCTGTTTTAGAAGAGAACTTAACGTATTCGCTTTCTTGATTATTAGAGGCTCTAACTACTCTTGCACCCTCAACAGTTTCACTAGTTTGATTAGAAATGTTATCTAATTCGGATTGAATATCAACATATCCTTTAGATGATTTTCTTAAGACTAAGAAGTTCACTAGTAAAATCATTGGTACAATCGCTAAGAAGGCTAAGCCCACTCTCCAATCAAGGATGAAGGAGATAATAAGTGAACCCACTAAGATGAATGGAGCGCGTACCACTAATCTAACGAAATATAAAACACCTAACTGTAATTGATAGGAATCACTGTTAATAATGGTCATTAGTTTAGCATTACTAATCTGCTCTCTTTCTTTTTTAGAGAGTTTTAAGATCTTTTCAAATAAAGAACTTCTTACTTCTGTACCAACATTAACGGATGCTTTCGCCGCTAAATATTGGCTGACCATGGTAATAGCAAAACCAACAATACCCATTACTAAAATGATGACACCACCAGTAATAGCGTCGCTTAGTCCAGTACCTGTTGGATTAATTAATCTAATAAAAGCCGCTAAAGAGGAGGATATAACATTAGGTATATCACTAGGGGTGCTATATTGACTCAAATCAATAATGGCTTTCATGAATAGGGGTATTAATAAATCAAATATCGCTTCAATGATCTTTAAGAAAGGTCCTAAAGCAATAATGAGGATGTGATGTTTATATGATTCAGATACTTTACTTATCATGCATTTAATATAATATCACATTCATATCTTTTGTTTTAAATAAATCAAAGACATGAATGAAGTACACTATTGCACGTACGATAGTTTTTTAAGGCAAAAAGAAAAGCGCAAAACTGCGCTTAACTTTTATTGTTTAATGAATGTTATTAGAGAGAGATTGTACCATCTGAACATTTAACAGAGGTAAGGCTTGGACAAGATGATTTCCAATTGCTTGGCTTACTCATAGCGTTCCATTGGTCTTTTGTGCCGTTATACTTAAGTTGGGCAAGTGATTCACAATCCTCAAACACACTAGCGCCAATCTTGGTCACTGAAGCAGGGAAAGTAAGGTCATCTAAGACTGAACAACCCCAGAATGCTTGACTCTTAATTTCTGTGACACCATCTGGAATGACAACATGATTGAGTTTTCTGCATAAGTAGAATGTCATGCTATCAATAACAGTGATTTTATTTGTTAAGAAAGTAACGCTTTCTAAATCAACACAAGATGTGAAGCACTGTTTTCCAAAAGTCTCAACGCCACTACCGATGACAATGCTGGTCAAAGCGTCGCAATGAGCGAAAGCAAATTCACCAATAGAAGTGACGCTATTTGGAATGACGAAATCACCTAGGTTATCCGCATAGTAGAAACCTTTGTTGCTAATTGTGGTCACGCTATCATCAATAGTGATGACACAAGAACAATGATAGAAGGCTTCTGCATCAATGGTTGTGACACCAGAAAGAGTAATTCTTTCAAGACTATTCATATTCATGAATGAATGGTAGAAAACGGTTCCGCCTGTCACGGTCACTGTTTTTAATGTTTTTGGGAAATAATAGGTATCTGTAGAACCTGTTTTTGGTGACATGCTAGCACCATAGGTGATGCTGGTACCATAAGTAGTTGTATTAAATACACTGCCTAATAATGTACTAGCTGTGCCACTTGTAGCGGATTTATCGCTGCCGACGAAAGGAACTGTCAAATTAACTAAAGCATTAGCACCCGCTAAACCATGTGCGGCAATTGCTTCCACATCATTGGTAATAACGATATCGGTTAAGGCAGTATTTTCGAATGCTTTTTCACAAATTGCACCACCAGTAGCGGTCACAGAAGTAAGGCTAGAAGGAATATAGTATGTGCTGCTACCTTGTTGAACAGGTGCGCAGCCATCTAATTCGGCTTGGCCAAATAAGGTACCTAAAACGCCATACATTGGAACTGAAAGAGTGGTTAATGCTTTACAGCCTTCAAAGAGACTCCAACCAAGTTCTAATACTTTGTTATTGGCTAAATCATTAGAAGCATAGAAACTCACTAAGGAATGGCAGTTTTTGAAAGCATAGTTACTAATTTTAGTAACACTAGCAGGAATAACCATCGCTGTAATACCAGAGCGTTCAAAGGCATATTGACCAATTTCAGTAACGTTATTAAGGTTCACAGCTGTGATCTTTCCACAGCGGTTGAATGCACCATAAGCGATTTGACCACCATTGACGTTGACGGTTTTTAAACTATCTGGAATATAAGCGACTTTACTATAGTAACTATTATAAGGTTGATCTGTGGCAGTTAAGCCTGTACCTGAAGATGTACCAAAGAAATAACCAAATAAGGCATCAGTGCCAGTGGAATCAATCTTTTGTCCCACGAATGGCACGGTTAATTCTTGTAAGGAAGTCATATTAGCGAATGCTTCTTCACTAATTTTAGTAACACTACTAGGAATAACTAATTTTGTGATGTTTTTATGATCAGCAAAAGCTTGTTCTCCAATACGGGTGACTGGTTGGCCATCAAAGAATGCATCAGGAACAGTAATTGCACCAGCATAGTTTTTATTAACTAAGCCTCTACATTGCCAGCCATCATCATATTCTAAGTCCATAATGAAGATGGATTCATAATATTGCGCAGTATAAGTGACATCTGCGGTGACTGGGGCTAATGCTTTGTCCCAACCGGAGAAATAATACTCTTTATCCTCGCTATCTGGTCTACTTGGTTCAAGGTTACCATAATCAGGCATTGTGCCTCTAGCAACGTTTTCATCCACTCTTAAGACATCACCGTTATAGTCTTTCCAAGTAACGGTAAAGAAGGATGGAGCCATTTTGACCGCCATTAATCTAAATGTTTGAGGATAGTTATTGTCATAACCAATATAGAAATGATTGGTTGGATCAATATAGACTGTTTGTCCACTAATAATTGTTGTATCAGGAGTAAAGCTACCTAATTTACTACTAACATAGTTAGAGAATACAGTTTTACCTTCATTTAAAGACATGCCATTACAAGCAATTTTGAGAGTATCACCAGCGCTATTTAAGGATGCAGTAAAGCTTGTGATTCTTTCATCCGCAAATGGAGGGAATGAATTTTCTTGAGCACCCCAGGCAGTGACTGCTGCATTCACAACGTTTGTTGGCCAAACTGCTGGTTCTGGAGGAGTGGTTTCAATAAATTTTGCAGTATAGATAGCATCAGAATACGCTGGAACTGGAGTTGGATCCCAACCATCAAATGCATAATATTTACCACCACTAGATGGTTTTCTTGGTGTATCACCAGCATATTCAGGGGTCGCACCTTCACCACAGGTTGAAGTATAGAAGGTGGTACCGTCATAGTTTTTCCAAGTAATTCTATAAATATGAGCAGGAGTACTTGATTCAGTGAATGTCGCTACGTATGTAGCATCCGCAGTGGCAGGAACGACAGTTGGTGTCCAACCAGAGAAAATATAGTATTTAGCGGCATAGTTAGGATCACAAGGATGTCTTGGTGTTTCATAGTCATAAGAAGGCATTGTTCCTTCTGGGACGTTGTAATCAATTTCTAAAATACTATCATCGTAGTTTTTCCAAGTAATGGTATATGTTTTTTGTTCTGCACTTGTAATTGGTTCTTCACTGCTACTACTCACTGGTGGAACTGTCGGATTTGGTGTATCAGAAGAAGATTCCACTGGTGGATTTGGTGTATCAGAAGATTCCACTGATGGATTATCTGAACTAGATGAACGAGAGACGTGTCTAGAGCAGCCACAGCTGACTAAAATCATCGATATAGCGGTTAAAAGGATAATTCCTTTGCTTTTCATATCATTATTACCTCCGGCGTATATATTATTTTATAATGCGCAACACGTATAACCGAAAAACACATGACAAATATTTGAAATATGATACAAATATGTAACAATTAACTCTAAATGTAAATTGTTAGAAGACCACTATATGATATAATGATGCGGTCGGTGATTTGCTGAAACAGTGCTACGATCCGACTTTTTATTTCTTCTTTTTCTTGTGTTTTTGATGCCTCTTTGGTTTAATGTTTGTGCCGGGGCAATTATTATTCACGACATTTGTCTGTGATCGACCGGCTTTTTTCTTGCTCTCTTTATCACTATTTGTTTTAATATCCTTGCTGGATTCGTAATCAAGTGCGACGATTGTCTGCAGGTTTCCAGCTTTTTTAATGTCCGGATACGAAATATCAAAATTAGGTTTAGCATCTAGTTTAAAAGGACTGAAACGAGTCTTTTTGTCTCTTTCTTCTTTTTTGACAATATAAGTTGGTTCGTCGCCTCCCATTACCAAAGGGTTCTCCTTTTTCCAATTCTTTTTGCCTCCTGATGTTTTTGAGTGCGTGACACGATGAAATACATATTTGTTGCCTTCTTCGTCCACTATATAGGCTGGATGGTTATTTCGAAAATAGATTCTGAAATGTCTGACGAATGTCTTTTTGTGTTTGGCCATAAAAAAGACCTCCTACTTTACCAATAGGAAGACTTTTTGAAAAATGGTTAATATTTTTTATTTTTTGAACTTTTTTGTTTAATTAACGCCACACTACTTCAATAGAAGTAAGGTATAAAGCGTTATCATGGCTTCTAAAGCCGATATAAGAATAATCTTCAGTGAATGTATAGGTGAACGTGGTTTCTCCACCTTCTGTGTAAGAAACACTACCAACATCATTCATTGATGATCCATACATATCAGCGATTTCAAATTCTTCGTTTGAACCATAGATATCAATTACTCTTGTTTGATATGTATTTGTGTCAAAAGTGAAGGTAATGGATTCGCAGTGTCTACCATCCATATGACCAATGATACCAGAGTTATTGTTTTTACTTCTTAATTGGATACCGTGTCCTGCGGCACATTGTGCTTCATAGGAACCACCTTCAACGGTTTTTGTATAGGTAGCGTATTGATTATAGCCATCTTTTAAACCAAAGAATGCTTGATTTAAGGTGTGAGTAACTGTAGCGGCAGCAATTTTAACATATACGGAACAAAGCATTACATTTGCTCCTGAACCATAGGAAATTGTTATAGTACCAGTTGTGCCTGGAACAGCGGTCTCGTCCGCCCAGACTTTGCCATCTTGATCAACGTGAAGGCCTTCGCCTGCTTCGACTTCAAATCTAAATTGTTCAGTTGGAGTGGCTCCATAAGGAGAAACGCCATATTCCATTTGAACTTTTTCGCCACCCGGAATAACAGTAAGTTCGACACCATAAACATCATCAACAACGTCTTCTCTGATTTCAAATTGACATTTGGCAGTTAAGCCAGTTGAAGATGTTGCAGTAATGGTCACCACTTTCATAGCGGTCGCATTTGGATTAATGGTCACTAAACCATTTTGATCAACCGTGGCTAATGATTCATCATCGGATGACCAAGTTACTCTGGCAAATGATCCTTCTGGAAGGCATTTATAGGATAGCTGCCAAGAATTACCTTTCACGATGTAGACATAAGAAGCGCTCATGCGAATGCTTGTCGCTGGTTCTAATTTAGAATCTTCAAAGTAGATTTCTAAGTAGTTACCGTCATAGTAATCAAGGAAGATTTCAATATAGGCAGTACCATTATCTAAGACATAGCAATCACTATCATAGGAAGTGGAATCTTTCTTAAAGCCATTGGCTAATAAGATAGCAATATATTCATCCGCTAAGGATTCATAGTATGAATCTTGTAAGACTAAGAGACTCCAATCTTCATCGGAATCATCAAAGACTTCATAGTCACTACCGAAGGCCATGAATGGTAAGAGTTCACCTAAACACTCTGTCATTAAGAGTTGTTCTTGATCTGTCCAACCAGTATTAGTGGTCTTCTTATCAGTTTTAACGTCACTAAACTTATTAAAGACAACAATTGTATTGTTATCATCATCAGTGTAAACACTAATGAAAACTTTATGAGCGGCATCATACGCTGAAGCTGTGTAATATGTATATTCCACGACTTCATAGTTATCCCAGTCAATTGTTTCACCAGTATTTTCCACTAGTTCAACTGTAAAACCAGCAGCTGTTAACTTATTAGCGTAAGCTTCTACTTGATCACCTTCTAAAACGAGATAGAAAGTATCTGGATAAATACCTTCCGCATCTTCATGAGCAGGAGAAAAGAGATTTGGATAAACATCAGCGACTGGGTCTGGAATATTGATATTTAAATCTAAAGCGGTATTGATTTCATTCTTTGGGAAATAATCACTAGCGGTTAAATTAGAGAAATTGACATAGTCTACATACCAAGATGTATCGACATCACTGACATCTAAGACACCTGCTTCACCATCATATCTATATAAAGAAATAACAGAATAACCACCATCACCGAAATATTCTAAATAGACATTAACAGAACCAGTTGAGGAATCACCCCATATGTAACCATAGTCTTCAATAGTGTAATCTTCATCGTCATTTAATGAAGTAAGACCACTTTCGCCTGGTAACTTACTATTTAAATAATCAACAGCGGCTTCATCTTCCACCTCGATAGCGATGAAATAGGCACTATAGGCGTAATAATAAAGGACATCATAAGCGATTTTACTTTCATAGCCTTTTAATGAAGGCATAGTCACAGATGTACCGTGTAAGAATTCTTCAATGACTTCATCGATACCATCTACTGGTAAATCCGCACCAGAATCATCAGAGGAATCGCTATTGCTACTAATTTGAGAATCACTGTTATCGTAAGCGTTACCGGATGAAGATAAACTAGGAGTGCTTGGTTTTTGACACGCTGTTACTAAGGCTAATGAGAGTAATAACGCGGTAATTTTTGTTATTCTATTTTTCATAAGGTTTGTCTCCTTTTAAGACGTTATTATAATCTCAATGTATTTGAATATCAAATAGATACGCTATAATACTATCAATGAATAACGATAAGTTTGTATTATTAACGGGGGCTAATGGAGGAATTGGTAAAGTCACTCTAGAAGCTTTAATCAAAGAAGGATATCAAGTCATTTCTTTAGATATTAACGATACAAATATCAAAGACTTAGATACCTATTTTATTAAGTGTGATGTCTCTAAAAGAGAAGATATTGAAACCGCTTTTAATTTGGTTAAAGAAAAGACCAATAGTTTATATGCAATTATTAACACTATAGGTATTTTTAAAATGGAATCTTTAGTGGAGGGTAAAGAAGAAGACTTTAAAAAGATATTTGATGTTAACTTCTTTGGTATCTATTTGTTAAATAAAATCATGTTTCCTTTATTAAGTAAGGGAAGTAGGATTATTAATCTCACTAGTGAAGTAGCAAGATATTCTCCTCAACCATTTCAAGCCTACTATAACTTAACTAAAGTAACTCTAGATAGTTATACAGATGCTTTAAGAAGAGAATGTAATTACTTAGGTATTAAAGTGATTAAAGTTCAAAGTGGTTCTATGTCCACTCCTTTACTTAAGGATGCCTCTAATAACTTTGACACAATGGTTAATGAATCAAAACACTTTGAAAAACCATTAAAGAAATTTAAATATATGATGGATCGAGAACTCAAGAAGACTAATGATCCTAAAATACTATCTAAGTTATTAATTAAGATTCTTAAAAAGAAGAATCCACGTATTAGATATCGTAAAAAGAATTCTTTTGCGTTATGGTTCATGGGTCACTTACCAGAGAAGTGGCAAGATAATATCTATAAGAGTGTCATTAAATAATGAAAATAGTTAGAAAAGATAGATATATATTAGTCACTAATAATGACTTTAAAGTCGCTCTCTCTATGTTAGGGGCATCGATAGTCTCTATTTATATTGGAGATGATATTTTAACTATGACCCCGGTTAACTTAGAAGAATTAAATAGAAAAGATATTTATTATGGTAAAACTATTGGCCCTATTACTAATCGAGTTAAAGAAGGTCTTATTAAAATCGATAATAAAGAATATCAATTACCTCTTAATGAAGAGGGTGTATCTAATCATTCAGGTATCTTAGGTTTATCAAATAAATTATTCGTTTCTAATATTCAAGATGATCGCGTCATCTTTACATATAATCAAAAGATTAAAGACGTTAATATCATATACGGTATCGCTTATACATTTAATGGTGATTACCAAATTAGAATCGATTATATCGTTAGAGTATCTAATAAATTTGTGATTAATTTAACTAATCATACTTTCTTTACTTTAAATGAACCTAACATTAATAACTTATCTTTAAAAATCGATAGTGATTCATATATTGAAAGCGATAAAGATACATTATTACCTTTAAGTATTAAACCAATCGTTGATTGCTTAGATTTTAATAATGAAAAATTAATAACTAAAGATATTAATGACCCATATCTAATGAATCATAAATCTAAAGGCTATGATCATTCTTTTATCTTAAAAAACAACAATGTTAAATTAAGTTCCCCTAAATATGAATTAGATATTACTTCAGATTATGCGTGCGCTCATATATATAGTGATAACTATGAAGATGGGGTAAAGACCAAAAACTCTGATGTTAGCTTTAGAAGAGGGGTCGCTATTGAAATGACTGATAATATCTTATCTAGACCAATAATAGATAAAGATGAAGTATATCAAAGATATATTATTTATAATTTTAAAAAGAAATAGTC
Source organism: Bacilli bacterium (assembly GCA_045222195.1). GTDB lineage: Bacteria > Bacillota_I > Bacilli_A > RFN20 > CAG-826 > RUG14515. The sequence goes on from JBGUXN010000003.1 coordinate 56,497, forward strand.
TTTTTTTATACCCTTTTAACAACAATGATATTCACAAAGTTTGTTAAAGTTTATATAATAAAGTTATGATGACTTTAAGCGAACTTATTAAAGAAAAGGACAAATTGCCAATTGGAAACGTCTACGCTAAAAGGATTAGTAGTAAAACGTATTATTACTATCAATATTTTAAAGACGGACAAAGATATAGTGAGCTATTAAAAAGCGGAGAAGTTAAAAAACTAGTGCCTTTAATTCTTAAGCGTCAAAAAATAGAAAAGCAAATAAAAGAATTATTAAGTAAAGAAAAGACGATTAAAATGTCTCTTTCAATGAAAAGATTATCTGGCCATGTTATGGCGGGTAATATTCCGGTAGCGAGATTTGAGGATGGGATCATGTATTCATATCACGAATCACTTGCCCCACTTATCATTCAAAGAACCCATTCAATTGAAAAGTTTTTAAGTCTTAGAATGATCGATCTAACAAGGACTAACGCTAGATTGCTTTTAAAATCGCTTAATATCCATGTTGAAGAAGATTATCAAACTCCCTTATATGCCTATGCATTAAGCGTTAATGATAATTACTGGTTTAGACCAAATAAATCAAAACTAAAATATGAAGATATCATTTTTAAAGAAGATAACTATTTTGATACATCTTTAAAAGGTGACACCACTGTCTTTTTTCATAAAAGTAAATTAACTCCAGAAATAACGACGACTGGTTCTTTTGAAAAAGGTTGGAAATTAATTAATAACCATTGGTGGCTATATAAAGTCGGAAATCAAAAACAAATATTCTCCGAATTATTTTGTTATGAATTTGCTAAGTTAATTAATTTAAAAACAGCGAAATATGAATATAAAGATGGTTATATAAGAAGTAAGAATTTTGCCGAGAAATATAACTTTGAACCAATTGCCTCATTAGCGGACGATAATGATTCTTATGAATATATCTTTGCTATCCTGTATAAACTAAATAAGAGGATCGCTAAAGATTATTTAAAGATGATCATGTTTGATTCGGTGGTTTATAACGTTGATAGACATAATGAGAATCTCGGTTTATTAAGAGATAGAGATACTGGCAAAATCCTCTCTTTAGCGCCTAACTACGATAACAACCTTGCCCTTTTTAGCAGCGTTGATACACTCAAAGAAAGTAAAAAGGATGCATTTTTGCAAATGTTTGTGAAGTTTTTAAAAAGCAATAAAGAAGCAAGAGACTTATATCAAACAATCAAGTTTAAAGAGATTAATCAATCGATGATTAAAGAATGCATTGAAAGAATACCGATTAAGTTAAAAGAAAGCGCTCATTTAGAGGACGCTATATATTTAAGATACGAATATTTGAAAAAGTTATTCAACAAATAAAGAAGCGGTTATTCCGCTTCTTTTTGTTCTAATTTTTTATGTTTTCTTTCTAAGAGTATCTCATCTAATAATGGAATCAATGGAGTTAATAACAATTCAAGTAATAAGAGATAGATATGAATCATCGCATGATGTTCACCTGGTTCTAAGATGAGCATGACAGAGAATACAATAACAGCGATTGATTCCGCACCACTGAGGAATGTCAGAGTCCATGATTTGATCTCAGTAACGAGTTCTTTAATTTCAAATGATTCTCTAACGATTGACCAAGTGGCCCAAACAACACATACAGCTTCATAATCCGCTTCATAAGGAAGATTAATAACTAACAAAGTAATACCGAATGTAATTTCAATAATTCCTAAATAGATCTTATCTTTATGCCAGAAGTGTTTATCTCTAAATACTATTTCAAAAAGAATTTCTTCTAGGCCGTATAAAAGCATCAGACCACCGATAAAATATTTAAGGTGTTCTACGAGATGTTCTCTAAAGATAAAGACACATATTGCTAAAGCAACATAGACGATTAATTTAATAAAATAATACTTAATATGAGATTGTTCTTTTTCTTCCATAACCAAGAAATATTATATCCCAAAATAATGGGATAACACTATCCAAATGGCTAAAACTAATAAGATACAACCTCCAATAATAGAGGTGATCTCTGTTTTACCTTTTAATAAACGCACAATACTCTTACCTAATAAGACCCCTAATAAGGAAATAACAAAGGTAATAACGATAATAATTGATATATGAATAAAGATAGTAACGTTATTAGATAGACCTGAATGTAAAGCAACACCTGTACCTAAAGCGTCAATAGAAGTCGCTACACCAAAGAAAAGTACTTCTTTAATAGAAAACATTTTCATCTCTTTTTCTTCTTCGGGTTTTTTTAAATCTCTAATACCTTCAATTAACATCTTGCCACCGATAAAGACAAGGAGCGCAAAAGCAACCCAAGTGACCACGAGTGACATGATGTTACCAGTGTTTTCACTGCTACCACTGACAAGAACTTCCACTAGTTCCACAAGCCAGTAGCCGATTAAAGGCATTAAGCCTTGCATAATACCAAATGTTAAAGCAATGAATAAGCCTTTTTTCTTATTCATATCTTGATAGATAAGACCATCAGTGATGGACACCGCAAAAGCATCCATTGATAAGGCAATGCCTAATAATAAGATTTGAATAATAATCTCAATAGTCATACAAAAATAATAGTCTTAATGTAGATAAAAGAAAAGAACGTCGAAACGTTCTAATCTATAAATAGGGAAGAAAGGAATCCTATTTTTTGATAACTCCTGTTCTAATCGCTGCTTCTTTAACGCTTTTAGCAACGCAGACATGAGCTTTTCTATCATATGGATAAGGGAGAATATATTCTCTACTTAATTCCTTAGAAGAAACACAACTTGCAATACCTTCAGAGGCTGCCACCATCATTTCAGTATTAATGGTTCTCGCATTAGCGTCGATCGCCCCTCTAAATAAGCCAGGGAAGACTAAGACGTTGTTGATTTGATTAGCGAATTCGCTACTTCCAGAACCAACGATATAGGCACCTGCTTCTTTTGCTAAGGATGGATTAATTTCAGCCACTGGATTAGCAAGAGGGAAAACAATGCTCTTTTCATTCATTGATTTAATCATTTCTGGAGTGACGCAGTTAGGACCACTTACACCAATAAATACATCAGCGCCTTTCATCGCATCAGAAAGTTTACCATGTACATGTTCTTTATTTGTGAGTTTAGAAACTTCTGCTTGGGCTTTATTTAAAGACTCATCACCTTCACAAATAATACCCTTTAAATCGCAGATAATAACGTGCTTCGCCCCATAATTGAGCAAGAACTTACAAATGGAGATACCCGCAGCACCCGCACCATTAATCACAATCTTAATATCTTCGATCTTTTTATTAACGAGTTTAAGAGCGTTGATTAACGCCGCTAAAGTGACAATCGCGGTACCGTGTTGGTCATCATGGAAGACTGGGATATCAAGTTCTTCTTTTAATCTTGTCTCGATTTCAAAGCAACGAGGGGCACTAATATCTTCTAAATTAATACCACCCCAAGAACCCGCAAATAATTTGATAGTTCTAATGATTTCTTCGGTATCTTTACTTCTAATACAAAGTGGATATGAATCAATATCGCCAAATGTTTTAAATAAGACGCTTTTACCTTCCATGACTGGTAAACCAGCTTCTGGACCAATATCACCTAAACCTAATACCGCAGTACCATCTGTAATAACAGGAACAGTATTCCATCTTCTTGTTAATTCAAAAGATTTGTTAACATCTTCTTTAATAGCTAAACATGGTTCTGCAACACCTGGAGTATAAGCGATTGATAAATCTTCTCTAGTTTCCACGTTAACGCGTGGTTTCATTTCTATTTTGCCTCTCCATTCCTTATGGGCTTGAAGAGATTTTTCTCTATAATTCATGTTGTATATGTCCTCCTATTACATAGGGATGAATGAAATGGATGCTGATAAGCTCATCATGATGAAGATCATGCACCATAATAAGGCACCACTATAGACGTTACCCATCTTGCGATAAGATAATCTATTAAATATTGGTAAGATGAACATCATCACAATGAGTGGGAAGACCATATTGATATATAGCCACATCTCATTAGTGTCCGTACTACTATAGTAACCGTAATAGACAGTACCTGTTTTAAAGTAGACGAAGTAATTGATGATGATCATAAAGACTAGACCTAAACTATTAGCTAAAGCACCAATAGTAATGACTTGCCATTCTTTGAATCCTTCTCTTGCGATACCTAAGTTCACTCTAATGGAGTTAGAGAAATAGAAGACATAGAATCCAGCAAGATAGATTAACCAAGTCATAATGAATCTTGGTTGAAGTGGAGATGCACTCACAAGCATAAATCTAAAGTCTTGATGGGTTGTGATATAGACAAGTTGAAGTACTCCATAGAAGGTAAAGAAGAGGATGACCGCTAAACCTAAGGATTTTAATAAGTTAAGAGGTTTAACTTTTAAGCCTTTAAATTTAGACCAATCGATTTGATCTTTCTTACCTCTAATTAAGAAGTAGAGGTTTTCCACTAATGTGATAAATACCCAAATGAATATACCAATGGCACCATTTACGACCGCCCAAAGGAAGACAGCGTTCATCATACGAGCTGGGAAATAATATGTATAAACATTGCCAGCGGCTTGTTCGAATAAATCCATGGAGAGTTTGGCAAGTGGAATATAGTCTAAACAAGCGATAATACCGGTAAGAACCATAGGGAGCCAGAACAATAAGCGTTTAGCAAAGCTCTTATTTTTCTTTTCTGTTCCCGCTTCTTGTCTAACGATAGGATCGTTACTATATTCTTTAACAAATTCTTGTTCTTTTTCTTTTCTTTCTTCGGCTTCTTTACCTAAAGATTTCATGAATGGAACGAATTTAATAACGACACTTGTTAAAGCGATGACAAGGGTGAACGCAAAGACAAGGGCTAAGCCATTTGATAATTCTTTACCAAACCATGATTGATCAGAATCTTTTAATTCAGTTTCTAACTTAAGACTTCTTCTAAAGAAGTTTGTGGTATTAGTAATAGAAGCAGGATCATACATTTCAAAGCAGTGATTAATATCTTCATGGTGAATAATACGATATGTACCAGTATCAAAGTTACCGTAATCATAATCTTGGATGAATTCATCAAATTTACCGTTAGCACCACTTGTTTTGCTATTAACTTCATTAATGAATCTTAAAGCAATAACTTCATAGGCTTGGTTTTCATCTTGATAACGGAAACTACCTTCATCGTATTTAGCATAACTTAATGCGGCATTACATCTTAATTTATAGAAGACATTAGCAGCGCTTGTTTTAATATAACCAGAAATATATAAAGCTTTAATAATACTTTGGTCATATGTGTCACCAGCGAGATCATCAGCGAGTTTGCAAGCATCACCACCACCTGCGGAGTGACCGACTAAACCAATGCGATCTCTATCGATGAAATCAAAGTCATCAATATTGTTATAAACATATGGTAAGAGGTAACCCATGCCACTTCTAGCGACTGAGTAACCATTTTGAATCTTGTTACCGTTATCGTCTAAAACATATTCACCAGTGGTATCGTCATATTCATAACCACCATGAGTGGTGGCACCTTGACTACCTGGGTCGATAGTGAAGACAACCGCGCCACGACGAGATAATTCGATGGCGTATTGGGCCATTGTGGCTTTAGTTCTTGTAAAACCAGGAACAACAAATACGACTGGTAATTGATTAGTGGCGCTTGCTTCTTTTGGCTTATACATCGTATAGGAGATACTAACCATTGGGTCAGTAATTGTATAAGAAGTGCCATTAAGTGGTTGATCTTTTAAATATAGATCTGATTCTTTTTTGGTGATGGTTCCATCTTTAACAATGACTTTACCACCACTTGTTTCAAAGATATTTCCAGATACGGAAGAAGCGATAATGCCCACTAAAGCGATACAGGAAATTAAGAAGCAAGGTTCTAAGAACCACTTTCTCTCTTTCTTTTCTTCTTTTTGATAGTTTTCATTGAACACAACCTTAACTGGTGATTCTTTTTTACTTAATAAGGCTAATAAGTTAAATAAGAGAGGGACACAGTCAATAACAGAAATAACTGTAATAACGATTAAGACGATGAAGTCCACTTTATTTAATTTATTTTCTTTTTGTAAACGGTTAATAATTGATTCTGAATATAAACCTAAGCATAAGGAAATAATTCCAAATACTAGAAACATCCAGAATAAGTTATTAGATACAGAATAGAATAACGCTGTAGTTAAAGCGTAAAGGAATGTACATACGTATTCTAATATAGCCGCTACGCGTAAATATTTAGCTTTCATACGTTATTCCTCCTATTCACCTGTACTTGGATTAAAGTAACTAGTGACTTCCTCGCTTTGGAAGAATTCCATAACTTTAATTCCGCCTGGATTATCACTAATTCTATGGAGATATCTATTCTTAGTTTCTCCGTTATAAATTAGTGTAAACGGCACTGATTCTCTTACAGATTCTTCTGGAATAGAACCAGTTGTTGTAATGTTACTAAGTGATCCCCAACCAAACATGACATCAACATCCCCGTCATAAAGGATTTGTCCTGTTGTTGGACCAACATTACCTGAGTAGCCTCTAAAGACAACAGTGTTAATGTCATCTTGAGAGACTCCTTCATTAGATAAATATGTGGTTAAATGTTCATTAACCCAAGACATATTATCAGCGGTAATACCAGAGGTACCCGCTTTATCGTACCAAGCGATAACGGCATAATGGTATTCCTTAGGAATATCATCTTTATGCATAATTAAAGCTTGATAGGTCACTGTGCTATTAATAGCGTGTGGCTTAGCTTCCATATAATGGACCATTCTTCCCGCGCCGATATATTGGGTTTTGAAATTAGATGGACTACTATAATCTAATTCATTAACGTCATAAGTAGTCCAACCTAAGAATCTAAAATCGGTTGGGATATATGCTTCACTAATGGAAGGAGTTTTGTAGTTTTTAAACTGGGTAACAACACCAGAATCCACGACTTCTCCTTCGTTCATGAAGACAACATTGATTTCTTCTTCAAAGAAACCTGCTGCACATCCAGAAAGGAATGTGATACTACAAGCTGTACCTAACGCTAAAGTAATAATTTTGCTTAACTTCATAGGTATGGCTCCTTTAGTTTATTTATTCGCCTGTGACGAAATATGTATCGAAAACGTTTCTCGCTAATGGGTTTTCGTGAATTAAAGCAACGTATCTACCAGATGCAGCCACAAATGGAGCACCAATAGCTTTCTTAGCAACTGTGGTCATACCAGCGGTTGTACCTTCAGTAGCGTCGATATTGTTACCACAACCGATAACTAAGTCAGTACCTTTACCATCTCTTAAAGCTTTTGTTTCGGTACCTAAATCAGCGACTTTTGTACCAGTAGCTAAGTAAGTAGTAATTTTAACGTTATATTTATCTGCTAAGGTTTCACCTTCCTCAATACCTAAGTATGTTTTGACATTTGTTTCAATAGCGGCAGTCATTGTTTCTCTTTCAGCTTCTGTTGTCCACTTATTAGCATTGCTCCAGAATGAATAATGGAATTCAAATTCAATTGCGTCGGCAATCACAAAGTTATATAACTTCTTAGCTAATTCTAAGTGAGAGGCTTGACATTTATCAGAGATGATAACTTTTCTAGATGTATTAGCGAAGTGTTTAGCACCTGCATTAGCAGTTGGACCATCAGCGTGTTTACCTAAATTATTAACTGGGTTATTACCACCGATAATGACATCGCTATCATCACCGATTGCACCACTAAATGTTGAGGCATTACCATCGATGAAATTGAATTTAACTTTTTCAGTAGTAAGAGTTGTGTTAAATCTTGCTTCTAATAATTTAGCTTCTGGAAGAGTTAAGTTAGTGCCATTGATTTGGACATAGACCACTAAGTCTTCGCTAACGACTGGAGCGTCTTCAAAGATTGGATATAAATCAATTGTTTTAACGCCTTCAGCGACTAAAGAAACGAGGTCATCATATTTTAATACTGCATCAGCGGCTTTTTCTAAAACGACTTCACCAGTTTCGCTTAACGCAAAACCTTTAAAGATTTTACCTTCTGGAACAGTGATGGCTGGCATTTCGACAACATCACTCTTTGTGTGTAAAACTGTTTCTTTAACGTCATCACCATGTACTTTTACAGTGAAGGCTAAATCAACTGGTTTTAAGCTTTCTGTAATTTCAGCAGCGGTTAATTCTCTAACAAATGAAGCGATACCTGCAGTTGTATCTCTTAACCATTCATAAGTCTTAACACCTAATTCAGTAGCGACACTTGTACAAGCAACGTATCTTGCAGTACCATCACCCATTGGTGTTTGGAACTTATAATCGTTAGAAGCATTGTATAATGCGACACCAGCGCTTGAGTTGATGTTATTACCAACACCGATAACGATATCGACATCAGCATCGGCGTTAATTAAAGCACCCATTTCTGCGACTGTCTTTGTAGAATAATTTCTGAATTGAATATTCTTGATATTCTCATCAGTAGCGCCACTAGCCTTTAAATAATTAATGATGTTTTGATAGAAGAGTCTAACTGTTGTTTTTGTTAAGTGTGAAGTAACTTTTGTTGGGTCATCTGGATCGTTTACTTCCCACCAACCTAAAACTAAGTAATAGGTTTTGCCTTCTTCTTTCACATCATCAACACTTAAACCTGTGTCTTGTGCTTCTTTAAAGACAGCATAGAATGTGGTTTCTTCGTTAATAACATATGTTGTTAAATCAACGATTTCACCACCTGCAGTTAAAGCCCAGCCTTCAAATAAATAGCCTTCTGGAGGAGTAACTGTTGGAATTTGAGCAGCAGTTAAAGTTTCTCCTTCTTTAACACTTTCTGTAGCCACTCTTTCGTCACCGTTCATAAATTTAACGGTGTAACGTTTAGCTGGTGTGACTTGACTTGTTCCACTATCACCAGCTGGTTGGGATTTGCTATCTTCGCCACCTTTAGAGCCACATGCGACTAAAGTAGTAGCGAGTAATAGAGTTAATAATCCTAAAAATTTCTTTCTCATAAGATCTCCTTTCATAAGAAAATAAATTTTAATTAATTGATGTATCTGCAACACTCAAAATAGTTTTACATTTAGTTTCATCTAAGTCACAGTATTCAGTAACGTGACTCATCTTTGTTTTAAAGAAACTACGAACATGACAAGCTGCGGATAAATAAGCACCTAAACCGTTTTGATGTCTATGATCATCCGCATTATAAATATCGATATGTTCAGTTTCATATGCATAGGTAAAGGCTTTACCGATATAGTTAACTTTGCATCCTGCTTCTTCTCCAGCATTTGTATACGCTGTTCTTAATTTAGCTTCCATTTCACCAGGAGTTTTGCCATAGCTTGTCGGATCACTAGTGGTATTACTAGGTGTACCCCATGTTTCATAAAGGACTGTTTCCGCTTTTGTTTGGGTTTGAGTAATTCTCGCTTTTAATTTCTTAACTGCGGTCACAAATGTATTGTAGTTATTAATTGGAGTTGTAGATTGTTCTTGAAGAATTACATAGTCATATTGATTAGTGGTTAATTTAGTTTCGACAACTTTACCAAATTCATCATTATGATCCGCAAATTTAGTTAATGTATGACTGCCTTGAACAACATAATCAACATTAACTTCAATACTTAAATTATTAGCGATCTTTTTAAAGTAAGCTGGTACTTCTGGATTAGTGGTCGTTCCGTAATCACCTTTATAAGTAAATGAATTACCAATAAATAAGAAAGATACTGGTATAGTTGGTATATCTGGCCAAATAGTTATCTCTCCATCTTCTAAATAGAAATATTTACCACTACTAGTGGGTTTAGTTTCACTATAGTAATAAACATCATTTTCAATGTTATCTAAAGAAGCACCATAAGTATAAATTGTCGCGCCCTTATTAAATGAATGAATGCCAACACTATTAACTGTTTTAGGTAAGACATATGATTCTAAAGTAAGGGAATTAAAGAAATAATCACCAATATTAGAGATGCCTTCGTTGATTGTTACTTTATTAACTTTTTTAACAATTGGATTCCATGGGACTAATTCTTTTCTTTCGTAGTCCTTAGAGGCACCACTACCAGAAATTGTTAAAGAATAATAATTACCAACTTTCTCTGACTTACAAATTAGTGAATTATCGTTATTAATGGAGATATCAAATTCTCTACCATCATATGATTGTTTTTTGTTATTATCTTGCCCACATGCGCATAAAGAAAAAATAGAAATCGCAAAGACAAAAAAGTTAAGACTAATTCTTTTGTTCATATAAAATTACCTTCAACTATATTCTATAGGATTATAAATATAAAAAAATAAAATAATTTGGTATATATTCATAACATTTTGATATACTTAAAATATGAACTATACATATTTAAATATTTTTTATACTGTAGCTAAGCTACAAAATATATCTAAAGCGGCGGAAGCTTTAGGAGTTACTCAACCCGCAGTATCACGTATTATTTCTAATATTGAAAAAGAATATCATACGAAGTTATTCTTCCGTAGTAAGACGGGTGTCTCTTTAACTAGAGATGGTTATAATTTATTTGAAATGGTTAAAGGACCATTAATTGAATTAGAAAAGATATCAGATAATATTGATGCGAATAAAACATTAGAAAAGATTACTATTCATATAGGGGCTACGAGTACCGCTTTATATTGTTATTTATTTAAGCATTTAGAAAATGACATTAAGAAATTATTTCCTAATGTTAATTTTAGAATCTATTCTGATAGTTCCACTAGATTACTTGATATGGTTAATAAAGGATCTATTGATTTTGCTTTTATTACTACTCCATATAAAGGTAGTGATGATCTAGAAATATACAATATCGCTAAATTAAATGACATTTTAATTGCCCCTATTTCATATAAAGAAAAAATTAAAGATAAAGTATCTATTAAAGAATTAAATAATTATCCATTCATTTTATTAAGTAAAGAAATGCAGTTTAGAGAATATATTGATGCTTTTTTAAATAAATATGGGATGAATATCACTCCGATATATGAAACAGATAGTTCCGCGATTCTCACCCCATTTGTGGAACTAGGATATGGTTTAACTTTCATACCAGATGAAATGGCGGAGAAATCAATTAACGAAGGTAAATGCTATAAAGTAAATATTAAAGAAAAATTACCAGATAGATTTATCGCTTTCGCGATTAAAAAAGACAAAGTCCGTAACTCTGTCTTTGAAGATATTAAGAATGACATTTTAAATAGTCGGCTATAACTTAAAGTTAAAATCGCATTTATAACATTTAAAGATATTGCCTTTTTTGTAATATAGGTCCACCACACCTAGGACATTTATGACTTTCTTTATAGAGGTAGGTCTTTTTTTGTGAATCTTCTACCACCGATATAGGCAAATACCGCACCGATGAGTAATAAGATGCCGATCTCCCAAATCCATTGGAATGAGAAGGCACTTAAATCAACATCATTAGTGAACAACGCATTACAGAAGTTAGACATACTTGGTGTATCAATTAAATAGAATAATGAGATGTAATTGAATAAGTACATTGTTCTAACACCAATACCAACAGCAACAAATGCTTCATTACCAAATAAACCTAAGATACAGGCGATAAATGATAAGACAGAAATACCACCACCCGCGGCTATGGAATAATTGTATTTATTAAAGAAGCAAGATGCTCCAAAACAAATGCCACCTAAACCAAACATGGCCGCGAAAGAACCAAAGCAGAACAATAATGTTCTTAAAGGTATCCATTTCACTTCATTACCCTGGGCTTTGACAATTAAAGTGGATATTGCTTCACTACCAATAGAGAAGATAGTGATTACAAGATACATCGCTAAGATGGATAAGCATAAGAATAAGTACTGCGTTCTAACAACCGTTTTACGGTTTGTAGGGGTTGATAAGACATAGGCCATAGAACCATCATTAACTTGGGCTACAACGAGCTTATTCGCGGCGATAATGACATAAATCATTGGTAAAAGAATGCCCGCAATCTTATAGATGAGTTCCGCCATGATACTGTTAAGGTCTAATTGTGACATAGCTTGAATTCTCGCTAAGGAAAAACCCATTGCTTCTAATAAGCCTAAGACCTTTAACCAACCGATATCTTCATCATTGACATAAGTGCTAACCGCATTCATATCAATATTAGTGAAGATGTTTTTAGAACCAATTGCTAAATTGATGATTAAGAAGATGATTGCGGCACCTGCTGTTAAAGAGATCCACACCATCTTCATCGATTTTAAGGATTGGATGAAAAGAGGTTTTGAGATGAATTGTTTTTTCTTATTTACTTGTTCCATTTTCATTTCCTCCTTTCACGTGTTCTAAGAAATATTTTTCTAAGGTGTATTGTCTTTCTACGATTGATTTGATGTTTCGTTTTCTTAACTCTCGAATCATGCCATCTGTTTTATATAGGTCAACTTTGACCACTATTCGACGTTTTCTTTCGTCTCTTTCTAAAACTTCGACTTGTGATGTATCTGCTTCTTTATAGCTCTCATCATCAGAGAACACTATTTCATATTCTCTAAATGGACGAGAATGTATTTCTTTCATATCAACGATATCAATGATGTGTCCATCTTTGATAAAGGCGACATAATCGCATGTCTCTTCTAATTCATCAAACATATGGTTAGACATGAAGATTGTTGTGCCTTTCGCTTTTTCTTCTTTAATTAAATCAATAAAAGCTTTTCTCATTAATGGATCTAAGCCTGTTGTAGGCTCATCTAATAAGAGAATCTCTGGTTGGCGCATAAATGCCGCGACTAAAGCGGTCTTTTGCTTCATACCTTTAGACATTCTTCTTAAGTTCGCGGTTGGGTCAAGTTGCAGAGCGTTAATGACTTCTTCCGCTTTGCTCATATCAGTGATACCAAACATAGAAGCTTGGATATTTAAGAACTCTGTACCTGTTTCGACATCAGGGAAAGCGATTTCACCTGGGACATAACCAATATATGGCATGATATCTTCAGCGTTTTTATAAGCATCTAAGCCTTTGACTTTAACTTCACCTTTATCTGGTTTTAAAAAACCCATGATATGTCTAATTGTTGTGGTTTTGCCAGAACCATTAGTGCCGCAATAACCAAATGTCGCGCCTTTAGGTATATCAAAAGATACATCAAAGATGCCTCGTCCTTGGCCATAGTCTTTAGTTAAGTTTTTCACACTGATAATTATTTCTTCACTCATTTTGTGTTCCCCTTAACGCCAGAAAGGCCACCAAATTCTTTTTCTTCTTTATAGAAGGACATAAAGTAGTCTTGTAATGTAAATGGTTTTTCTTCAAATTCTTTAATCTTGATACCAAATAAAGAATCAAAGAAATCGTGGTAATTCTTTTTATTAAATTCTATAGTGGCCGTTAGATTAACTTCGTTAGTATCCACGACTTTGAATTTATTTCTACTATTAAGATATAAATCCATATTTTCTTTATCTAAGAAATGGAGAATATATGTTTGATTATCCATATTCTTGAGGTCATTTGCCTTAAAGGTAGAGACGTGTTTACCGTCTTTAATAATACTTATCGTGTCACAAGTCGCGTCTACTTCAGAGAAGATATGAGAAGAGAGTAAGATGGTCTTACCTCTTTTCTTTTCTTCAATGACAAAGTCAATAAAGACTTTTTGCATAATTGGATCTAAACCTGATGTTGGTTCGTCTAAGATTAATACATCAGGATCATTCATAAAAGCGGACACTACTGCGAGTTTTCTTTTATCCCCTAAGGACATTGATTTAATAGATAAAGATGGATCTAATTTAAAGATATCGATGAGATGATTAAGCATCTCTTCATTCTTATTGCCTCTCATCTCTTCCATCATATGCAAGAATTCCCAACCATTCATATATAACGGTAAAGCTGGTTCACCAGGAAGATAGCCCACTTTTTCTAATATCTTATCGGTATTACCAAATGTTTCTTCTCCAAAGATCTGTACTTTACCCACAGATGTTTTAGAGAAACCCATGATGTGTCTGATTGTTGTGGACTTACCCGCCCCATTAGGGCCTAAATAGCCATAGCATTCACCTTTATGGACTTTAATAGAGACATCAAAAACACCACGACCATAACCATAGTCTTTAGTTAAATGTTCAACATTAATGATGACTTCTTTTTCTTCCATTCTTTATTTCTTTGATAAACCTAATTTTAAGACATGGAAGTCACGATAGACTTTTCCATCATGATCATCTGCGTAATGTGTATTAATTGTGGCTATTTCTTCTGCAGTTGGATGAGTACCGATATCATGCTTACCTTCTGGGGTCGCTAAAAAGTCATCATCAGTGACTTCTTCACTGTTCCATTTCGTAGAACTTAAATCATAGCCATACCAATATAATTGGAACATTAAATCATCGATACTGACTGGTAAATAGAAATTAACGATATTTTGATTAATAGAGGCCACAAAGAGTAGGTCTATAATCTTCGTTGGCAATTCATATTCCCCTAAGAAGTTAATACCAATATTAAGTCTAGTTTCATCATAGACTTTAATGTTCTTATCAATATAGTAATAACCAGTAATTGGTGATAATTCTTTTAGTACTTCTGAAAAAGAATCTTCCACATCAGAAGTCATTAAATCTAAACCTAGTTCAAACTTCTGACCCTTATCAGGAGTTGATTCATCATAGTTATCTTTAGTAAGTTTTAAAGAGACAGCGATATGAGTGTCTTTAGCTTTACCCATTTGGAAAGTATATTCTCCATATGGTCCTTTATTAGCGCACCCAATAAGTAAAGGTACAATACCCAAAAGAGTTAATGACTTTTGATATTTCATAAACTTACCTCCATAAGATAACTTAATATTATTATATTAATAACAAGTTATTTTGTTAATAAACAAAGATATTTTTCAAATGCTTTGTTATAAATATCGACAAGCTCAGGATTAATGACACACATATAAACATATTTAAGTGTTTTAGGCTTATAGTTACAAAGTACTTGCCCCACTATATCAGCAGCTTCTTCTACTGGATACATAAAAACACCAGTGGATATCGAAGGAAACGCGATTGATTCTAAACCTAATTCATCAGCGATTCTTAAACAGTTCAAATAACAACTCTTTAGAGTTTCTTTAGGATTAGGATCACTATAATATCTAGGGCCCACTGTATGAATAATATATTTATTATTTAAGTTATAGGCTTTAGTGACTTTGGCCTCACCTGGTCTGCAGCCATGTAATGTGCGACATTCTTCTAAGAGTTTTGGGCCTGCCGCTCTATGAATGGCACCATCAACGCCACCACCACCTAAAAGAGATTCATTCGCGGCATTAACTATCGCGTCCGCTTTGGAACCTATTTTAGTAATATCTTGTAAGATGGCTTTAATAATCATAATTCTTTGTCATTTAGTAAGTTCTTTAATAATTTCGTTAAGATCTCTTTTTGCGTAGACAACACGTAGTATGACAATCATGTCTTCGCTAGCGTTATATAAGTAATAAATGATGTAATTATCCACGAAAGCTTTTCTAATGTTCTTCTCCATCACCAACTCATTTTCCAGTCTCGGATAACTTTCTGGAAAAAGACAAATATGGGATATTTTTTGATTAACTTTTTCGAAAAAACTTTTAGCAGCGTTTGGGTTATTTAGTTTTCTAGCGATATAAAACAAAATGTCGTTAAATTCTTTTTGAGCGATACTAGTGAATACATATGAGTTAGAAACCATATTTTTGTTTCAATTCTTCAAGCACCTCTTTACCATCACGCACTTTACCGGCTTTTAATTCGGCAATTCCTTCATTAACCAATTTTGCTTCATAGATTTGATTAACCAATTTTTCAAAGTACTCGATATCCATGACCACTAATTTGCCGTAACCGTTCTTTGTGATAAAAACTGGCGCTTGGCTTTCAACGCACATATTTTCAATTTTCACGGTATCTTTAAGATCTCTCATTGGTACTATTTGCATAATCGTTATCTCCTAATTGTGACTAAATTATATATCATATTCGGTCACAATGCAATTAATTAGGTGCTTATTCTCCTTTCTTTTTAAGCTTTATTATGTTGGCGAATATAAATAAAAGAGGAAGAAATATGCGCTTTAAGCGCTTTCGTCCCCTTTCAATATTCGTTCTACTAATATTATATCAAATATTGATATAACTACAAGGCTATTCGCCCAATATTTCTGCTCTTCTACGATCGTATTCTTCTTGAGTGATAACTCCACCCTTAAGAAGTCTTTCATATCTAGCAAGTCTTTCCATATCTTGTTGATCTAAGATACGATTTGCTTTTTGCTGTATTTCAGGAGCGGATTCTCCTTCTAATTGATGTTTTGTTAAGTAATTTAATGCATGGTCTATGTATTTTTGTTCTGATCTACCAATGCAAGAGACAATGATTAGAACAAGCGCCACCAAAAACATAAAGCCAAACAAACCAACAGGAATAAAGAATATCCATGTTGGGAAATCAGCATCAATAGCGCCCGCTTTATCAAGGATGATATAAACAAGGCCGAGTAACGCTAAAACCAGCAATGACACAAAGCCTAAAATAAAGCCTAAAGACCTTGGTATCCAATAAAGTCTTGGATAATGTTGTTTGCCAAACGCTAAGAGTTGTTCTCTTGAATATTCTTTACCATTAACTGTGTATGTTTGTTGTTTCATATTGTTACACCTCATCAAATAAGCTCATTTGAGTATATGCTTCATCAATATCTTTCAAATCCTTAACAACGAATTCAAAGAGGCTAATGATAGATTCATAGTCTTTAACTGCACTGTTAGGAATACGAATTAATTTTATACCATAATTTTTGCAGATTTCTTCTTTTTGTCTATCTAATGCAGCTGTCCTCTTGCTACCGATGTGTTCGCCACCGTCAATCTCAAAAACAACTACTGTTTTATAACGGTTATTGAATATACCTTGGCTAGCTTGAACTACTACATCGAATTCTTTTTTACCAATTATAGAAAGGTCTTCTTTGCGAACATCTTTAATTGCTTCGGCAACAGGAACGTTTCTACTTACTCTAAATTTAGTACCTCTTCTGTTGAAATAAGGCTGAATGGTATCGAAAAAGTCTTTCTCGTTCTTTGAATCGTTAGAGAAATCATAGGAAATAATTGCGTCACTTTTTGGCACAATAATTTCGCCGTTTTTATAAACGTAATCAGATAAGACTTTAATATCATTCTTTTCTTCACCGCTTAGCTTATCGATAGCCTCTTTATCACCCACAAAGATGAATCTTTCTTTTGCTCTGGTGACAGCGACGTTGATTAATTCATGGTTGTCTTTAATCCACGCCATTGTTTTCTTGCCAGTTCTTGGAGATAATGCAGCAGACATGATGATGACTGATTTTTCAGAACCTTGAAGCGTATGAACTGTTCCAGCTTTGATATCATCTCTGCCCATACGAATTAACAAACTGTTAATCATTTCGGCCTGATTGACAAACGGGGTTATGATGCCAACATCTTTATACTTATTATCTTTGATAATTTTAGCGATTTGGATGGCTTCTTCTCTGTATGCGTTTCTAGCGTTTGGATTAAATGTGTTTTTCACGTTGTAATAAGTCAATTCACCAGAATTATCGTTAAGAAGTTTGAGCTGCTCATTATAGAATCTTTGGTTAACAAAGCTTGCAATCTTTTTGCCGCATCTATAGTGATATCTCAAAAGAATGTTCTTGGAGTTGTTGTCTTTTCTAAGCATCGTTTTAAGAATTGAATTATGAACATAGTCATACTCTTCTGAGATTCCATATCGCTCCATTAAATCTTCGTTAACGTTTTCTTCAATAACGGTGACCGGTTGAAGCTGATTGGTATCACCAACAAGTAAAAGATTCTCGCCTCTAACGATTGGAATTAACGAAGACGCCGTATTGCATTGTCCTGCTTCATCCATGATAACCAAATCGAATTGTGGTTTTGGTTTACCGAGTTTATCACAAGAAAGGTTGGTGCATATTACAATTGGGAAAACTAGCAAGAATCTTCTAAGATTGGTGTCTTTTCTAATCCATTTATTGAACTGCCTCACCGCTTCTTCTAAATCCTCGATAGCGATAATATTCCTTAACTCCTTGAATATATCGTTTGATAATCTTTTAAACCTGAGTAAGGAAGAATAATAAACATAGTTTTGGAAGTGTCTATCTTCAGAAGCAGAAACTGCGTATTTCAAAACATCTTCATCGCTTATTTTTCTCGCGTTTTGTGCTTTTTCTTGATAAGCCCGAATCTGTTCATCAAGTTTGGTGTTGATTCTGTCGATTGTTGTCAGATTTCTAATCTTTTGAAGAGTTTCAATTCTTTCATTTAAATCGATTTGCTCTTCATATTCGACGAGGAGGTCTCTAAGCTCTTTGAAGTCCGCTAAAGATTTGTCTTTGCTGGCTTCTGTTGATTTTTCTTTGACTGTGGCGTCTTCATTTTCATTAACAAAGTTAAGTATCTCTCTTAACTTGAGAATTGTGTTTTGTGTTTCTAAATTATTACCTATGCGAATAATTGGGAAAATAATGTTTTCTCTTTCGCTGGCGGTTCTTCTTTTAATTGTTAAAGTGCCGTCCATCTTTTTGAATATATCTGAAACAGGGTGGTTGTTGTTTGAACAAACTAAAACGGTCTTGTCGTTAGCATAAGCCGAAAGCAAAACGTTGAATATAGTTTCGGTTTTTCCGGTGCCGGGAGGTCCTTTAACGTACGTTACACGGTTAACCATTGAGTTATAGACAACACGCATTTGGTCAATATTGATTTTCTTTCTATCAAAAACAACAATGTTAACTTCTTTAGATGTACCGCTCTTGCTCTTGTTTCTTCCAAAGAACGCTCTAAGCGGAACAGTCAACTTACCTTCTTTATCCATTTGATGAATTGCTTCAAAGGCCTCATCAACACCACGATAGCAATCTCTCATCAAAAAGAAGATGGTTGGACGGGTATTAACTTTTTCGCCATTATGGAAGTTTTGTTCAATTAATTTGATATATTCCCTTTCGTATTCATCATAATGGGCACAGAAATCATCTGGATTGGCATCCAAATACATGCCAAGGGTAACCTTTCTTTCTTCTGTGACTAAGAATGATTTATTAATGGATGTCTTATCCGACATCTTGAGTGTTTTGTTCTTGAAGTTAAGAGATAAGGTGCGATATGCCACAACATATTGTTTGTCATTTAAATCAATCGAGAACTTATTGATAGCAAGGGTTTGATATCTATTGATTTCTTCAGCTTCGTTTTTAGGCTTTTTGAATACCCTGTCTAAAAGAGCTTGGAATTGCTTGTCGTCCAATTTATATTTGCCGCTTTCAAAAAGAGTGTGCGTATCAATGCCGTCTATCATGACAACGTCTTTTAAAAATGGATCGTTATCTAATCTATAACAATCAGATAAGTACCTAAGAATATTGTTATCGAAATTAACTACTTCTAAATATTCCCCTATTTTCTTATCATTAGTAACTCTCTCCACTAATTCTTTAGGAGATTCGTAGTAACTATTTTCTAATACCGATGCTGTTTTGATTCCGTCGACGAAAATGAAGGTGTTTTTGCCACCCATCATGACTTCTGTGCTTTTGTGGGGGTTAAAAATATCACAAACGATTCTGCCTTTAGCAATATCAATGCCTTTTATGCCAATGTAATAATAAGTAGTATCTCCTTCCTTATTTAAATAAGAGATATCTAACCATTTGTTGTGAATGATTGCTTGAAAAATAGAATTCTTAATTGAGATCTTCATATTCGTTCGTATCAAAATAATTATAAATGTTGTCTCTTATAATTACGAACGATAATTATAGTGATACAATAATTAAGAACATATCGAGAAATAGTATTATGGACAAAGAGAAACAAGAAAAACAATTGCTAGAACAACTAGACGAAAAGTTTCTAGCACAATCTGACCAATCATATATCGTAGCCACCACCGAATATTCTAGAGAAATAGAACAATCCCTAGACGCATTAATTGCAGAAGAAATGCAAGGCTATGATGACATTATCAGTATGCTTAAGGAGAGACTAGATTTAACAAAAGATTTCCTTAAAAGTGGCCAATTAACTCCAGAAGAAAAAAGATACTATTATGAGGAGCTTAAAAGCATTCAATTTGAAATAGAAAATATCTATCTAAAAAAGAACGAAGCTATTAATGAAAATAAAAAAGAAAAGCATAAAACCAAAGTTATGCTCTTTTCCGAAAGAATTACTCATAATACAATTACTGATTTAACAGCATTAGGCAAAGTTATTGCAAGTATCATTAAAGCCTATAATGCCGCCGCTAAAACAACGATTGAACAATTAGAAATCAAAGAGTCGTTCTTAAAACTCAAATCTAAAATTGCAACTAAGAAAAAATAATAATTAGACTACACTTCTTTCGCATCTATCTTAAGTTCACCTAGATAGATGTTTTTAATAATGTCATAAATAATGACTGTGCCCCATGAGTCAATCTTACAGTACGCTAAAGCTTCATCGAGTAAGTCTTGAGTACTTGGTCCAATATCCTGTTCGTTTAAATGGCTTCTTACAATAAGAGATTTATATAGGTCTAAACAAATACCACCATTATATACAAGGCATTTATCTCCCTTGTGGTAGTCAAGAGAATCCGTTAAATCAAATGGTAGTTTTTTATTATAGAAATCTAAAACATCTTGATCTGCCGCTAAAGTTGGTTGAACAACTTTTAAAGAACCACGTCCATTGAAATCAACACAATAGATGCTTCCAGATGTAAAGAAATCTAATAGGTCTACTACGTTATCATTAAAGTTATTAACAAATCTAATTAAATCGTTATCGCACAAATCTACGAAGTCTCTAGCGAATTCAAACATTCTGGTCTTTTCAAAATTTTGATTAAAGACCACTACTCGATAATTAGAAGCATATGGATCAATACCAGATTCTTCTAATTGTTTTTTAAGTGTTTTATATAATTCAATACTTGGGTTGATATATTTAGTGATATCTGGATTGGCAATATATTCATAGTGTTTAACACCACCACCGATACCTTTAGCGAAATCATGTTCTGTTAAATCATATCCTTTATTAACAATATGCATAGAATATTGGGATACGATTTGTTTCCAAGGATGAGAATGCTCCACAAGTGGTATTGGATATTGGAAAGATTCAAAATCAAAGAACAATAAATAATCTATATCATCGTTATAGTAATCTCTTTCAATTATTTCTTTTATTAAATGACGTGATATCACGTATTTTTCTTTGATATTGCCTTTTTGATATTCAACTTGTAGATGAGCGGAACATCTACTACCATTCTTTTTTATTTCATCAAAAGGATTAGGATCAATATCACTTATTTTAGTAATACCTGATTCGATTAATTCTTTAGTTTTAATGTAGTTACCACCATAAAGATTCCAATTAGTTAATCTAAAGATGGAATTAGGAGAATCAGCATCATTAAAACACATGTCAATTAATTCACATCTTGGACCTTTACGACATTCATATTTCATCTTTGGATAAACATCTGAATCTTTAGATATCCTATCAATGTCATCTAATATATCCTCTATTGTGGGTTTTATCTCTTTACTTCGAGGAACATTAATATATAGTTTTTCATCAAAATATTGTTTTAAAGGTAATGTTTCTGTTTTTAGATTAATTTCTCTTTTAATAACAAATAACCTAAATAGTTCACTTCTATCAACTGGATAAGATAAGACTCCTAATTCAAAGTCTCTATTAGTAAACATAAAGCCTAGTTCTCTAATTTGGTAACCCGCTTTTTTATAGACATAATATTGGAATAATAAGTCATATAAATATTTATCTTTAATCTTAGTATCAACATCATAGTCTTTTTCACCTTGTCTAGAAGGGTGAACAAAAACATCATTCGTGCCTTTAACTTCGATTAATTCATAAGTATCATCTTCGTTTTTAAGTAAGATATCAAATCTCGCTCTTAAGCCATCTACTTCTACTTGTCCTTCAAATATGACTCTAATATTAGGATCATTAATATATCTAAATGTATATCCTAAGATTTCATTTTGATCTAATAATTCATTACCATCCTTATCAATATCACATCTAGCACAGTGTTCTTTACCATATAAATCTTCATAATAATCACGAGATAACTTAGATATGAGCTGGTTATTATTATATTTATCAATTAATACTTCCGCAGGATTCTTTTTAATTGTTTTTTCAAATTCCGCTATTTCTTTTTTAAGATATGGATAATCTTTTAAAGTTTCATACAAATCAAAAGTATCGTCGCCATCAGTGTCACTATCGCCTTCATCTTCCGCTAGTTCACGATATTTTTCTTGATTCGCTATTGATCTTTTTAGAAGCGCGATTAAAGTTTTGTCTTCTAATTCAAGAGACACTAAATAGGGGCATCTTTTCGCTACGTAATCTTTAATAACTGTTTTTGTAATCATATATTAAGAAAATCACTACCTTTTAGTTTAACCGATAAATCGGTAGTCACAAAAGAAAACTGTCGTAAATCCAATCTTCAAACGAAAAAGTACTAATATTATATAGATTAATCTATATTTTAACAAAACATATTCCCTGGAACGGGGCGCAAGACCTTGGACTTATATAATACAAAGTATTATATAAAAGTGGCATTTTTGACCTTAAAATCGTATCACGGTCTACATATCGATGTAAAGCTTTAAAGAAACATTCTTTTGCCTTCCACCTCTAATATCAAGACCAGTTTTGGCTCTTTGGATTAGAACATCTATTTTGGACAAATCAATTACTTCATATCTGTCTGTGGCGATGAAAATGATATAGCCTACATCAGTGAGCGTTTCTTTTATATACTCAAGAATGTTTTTATCTTCGCTGAGCATGTAAAACCTATTAAATACATTATTTATATACACACCCAGACTAGCTCCTTGTTGCTCAATCAAAAAGACCACAATTTGATTAGCATATTTACTTTTTTTCAATGAATCTAAGTGATGTTCGACATTTCTTTTAAAGGATTTGATAAAGGATTCATATGAAAAGCATTCGTGCGTGTCCTCTATTGTTTCTGTTCTCATAGTGCCCGGATGATGAGGGCTTTCCATAAAATCTTTATCGAGTTGTTTAAAATGTTTGTCATTTTCTCTCTGACAGTATGCATCATCAATTTTGTATTGTGATCCTTTGCGCGTTTCATCAGAAGCAGTTACTTCAAAGTGTTCAATTATTCCACCGTCAAAGAAAAAATCAGGAAAATCGCTATGTTTCTCGTTTTGATGAGTACTACTAAGGATTGACTCCATTATTGAATAATCGGAGTTGTCAAACACCTTTGTAATACCTTTGAAATATATGAAACTGTCTTTTATCTTATTTAGACAATCTAGTTCGTTTTTTCTTAGATTATTATCCTTCATCTTCTTCAGTTTCCGTTTTTTTCTTTTTATCAAGAATCGCTCTAATTACAAAGTAAGCTATAGCAGCTAAAACAATTACGCCCATAACTATACCTATAGTAAGAATGTATTGTTCGATGCCCCATACGATATATGCGATAACAAATCCGAGTAGCGTGGAAATAATGAAATAGGCTATTTTCATAATTCCACTATTGAACCATCCTAGAGCATTGAAAATAACACCGACCAAGCTATAAGAAACAATGAAAGTTAAAATTCTAACTATAATTCCGCCAGCAATTGAAGTGTCTGGTTGGGAATATTGAAGAGTAAATAACCAAGCAAAGAATTTGAGAATGTTAGCAAAAGCACCACTACATAAAAGTAGTAAAATTACGATTGAAGCAATGATGCTGCCTACTTTCTTCATGTCAAATTAATCCAAAGATAGGACTTGCTTAATTTTTTCGTGCAAAGTATCGACAAGCACCCGCTCTTCAACACATTCAGTCATGCTAACATTTGTTAAAGCCGAGTATTGGAGTCTCACTTTTTCATATGCTTTGAAAGAAATCTGCAAATCTGGGTGCTTTTCTTTTGCAATTTTAAATGCTCTAATAAACGCTCGTGACGAATTAATCCCGTCCATATTTGGGTTGTACACAATTCTTCTTAATGCAGGATTATTAAACACAAACCTAGTCAACTCATATTTATCATCGAGCGTTTCGTCAACTGTCATCTCAACAACCTTGTACAACCTAGTCATTAAATTTCTAGCAATTGCTTGCCTTAAACCTTTTCTATGATCAAAGAAAAATGTAGCTGATACCCTTGTCTCTGCAGCTAAATCACTAGCCCAAATAAAATATTTATATCCAAATGTATAGAGAAAACCTGCCGCAAATTTTTCGTTGTAAATAACTGCATTACCAATCTTATTGTTTTTAAACAATTCATATAAATTCACTGCATTGTTGAACTCGCTTTCCTTCGGGTTTAATGAATTTGTTTCAAAATCAAAATCAAAATTATATGGAGAGCTGGTGGTTGGGTCTTTTTTACAAAAATCTTTTATCCAAGCAGTGCCTTCCTTGTTGCTTTTTAAGGTCTCAAAGAAGTCTGTCATGTTTTGATGAATAAAATCTAACCCTTTATCAGTAAAGACTCTTAAATTAGTCATTTTTAGCACCATCCTCTCTCGCCTTTACAATGAAATCTAATTCTTTGTAGGCGGCATTTTGTTTCTTATTGCCAACTTTGAGAAGTAATTGAGCAGCAATTAAAGGACTAATGTCACTTTGGCAAGGGTCCTTATTAAACTCTTTGAGGTATTTATTTGTAATAACCTTGTACCATTCTTTGTTTTTATTAGTTGTGTTAAAAAGATTGTCGCTATCATCTCCGCTTTCTTTCATTTGCTGGAGGATAGAAGTAAATTCAGGAATAAGGAAATCAACTATTATTGATTCCTCGTTTTTGTTGCACACCTTTGTATAGTGCTTATACATCTTACTTGATAAGCGAAAAACAATTCTATCTCCGCTCAAATCAACTTCAAAATATTCCTTGTCGTTCATTGACTTGACTTCTGTAAATGAAACTATTGATTGTTTACCACCATCTTTGTAATGGTCAATAGATATTACATATGTATTGCTCTCTCCAACAACGTTTCCCTTTTCAACATAAGGCTCTTCGCCTTCCCATTCCTTTGATAGAGATTCATCCTTAATCTTAATATCCTTGTTTGTTACCAAAAATGCATCAATATCAACATCTCCATCTACATCAAGTGAATTAACTGCATACTTAACTGAATTTGAATTAAAAGGCACGTCAACAACACGAACTAAGCCAAGTGGTCTACAAGAAATCTTAGCAACCACTTTTAAGTCTTGGTTGGCAATCAATTTGTTAATGTAGTCGTTATTAATTGAGTAACTGACACCATAGATAATTATTTCTTGCTTCGAATCATATTCAGCTCTACCTTCAATATGAAATTCACTCTTTTTGAAATCGGAAGAAAACTCTGCCAAATATGGGAATGAGTAAATTTTGTATCTATTCGTTTGCATTGATATTTACCTCCCATATATAGTTTTGTTTAACATCTAGTTTTAGGGGAATTTTATACTTTGTTCCTCTATCAATTTTCTTCATAAAAATAATGTTTTTCTTCGTCTTTAAAGGAAGAAGGCCGTGTTTTGCTTTCAAGACCTTTGCAGGAATTGTGTCGTTAGCGCCAGTGCCAATAATGAATATTTCAATGCTTACGTCCGTTCCAGAACTCTTTGGAGTGAAAATTAAATTGAATAGACCTTCCTTCGGATTTACAGATGACATTTTTGTATTTGCAGTTTCAACATTTTTTCTTGCTTTAGTGAGGATTCCACTATCTGTTTCATCAAGTAAATTTTCAGTGTTGCCTTCTCTATAATCTCCACCAATGCCGTTGTTGGTTCCTTCAGGAAAACTTGTGTCTTCATCATCTCCTGGAAGCCCTTCAACATCTATCAGACCTGTCGCATCAGTTTCATCATCAGATATTTTGTTACTTTTCTTTTTTAGTGGCTTTCTCTTATGAGAATGTTTTGAAGGATCGTTTCTTATGCTAAAAGAAGCTTTTGAGATTGGTAAGCCGATGTCCTTGTTTGTTTCTTTTGCTATTTCATGATTGTCATCAGCTGAGCACCAATCGTTTTGGATCATGTAATCAAAGTCCGACTCTGTTGACATGTCGTTGTTTCCAAAATTATTAGCTTTTGTTTCTATAAAATGTGAAACAGCATTCAAGGCTTCTTCGATTTGATCTACTGAGTATTTCGTCTTATTTGCTTTACTCTTTGACCATTTTGAATGCGTTGCATCTTCGATTGATCTCAGTCTTTGGGCTAATTCTTCTCCCTCAATTAACAAAACACCAGTGCATTTCACAAATGCGTTTATTTCATTGTTTCTAATAAACATCCGTGTTGGACATCTATAAATATATAGTTTGTTATCGCCACTAAAATCATCTTCAAGAAGATACATGGTCATCTTAAAACCGGGTTTTTCGTCATATACAAACCTTTTCTTATTGGCGTTTGTTAAAGAATTATAGATGTTTAAACAAGACTCTCTTTGGCTTTTATTCTTATAAGATGCAGATTGGTTAACAATGTAATTAATATTCGAAGGGTTAACTTCAGATTCCACTTGAATACCTAATTTGTCATCTAATCCATCTATTATTTTTACACTTAATTTCTTGTTTAAAATTGCAGGCAAAAAACTGTAAATCACCTGACCAATGACTTGCTTTATCCAATCTTCATCGCATAAGAAAGACGGAATATAAATATCGGTACCTATACCGCGTTTTTCGCGATCAAATGTTTCATCTAAATTAAAAATGTTCACGGATGGACTGTTGTTTACTTTGGATTCATTGTCTTCAACACAGAAGCAAACTCCTTGAGTCCAATCTTTCTTTATGTCATTTTCGTCAGAAGAAACCAAAAAGCCAACACCGATAAATGCTTTTTCGTTATCTTTGGTCAATGTCGATAAAAACAAAGTCTGCAAATTTGAATTAGCAAAAATTGCATTTTTTCCTACACCTTTTGAACCACCAGAATTAGCGCTTTGTTTGGCGTTTTTTCCTGCGCCATGAACGAAAGAGAAATATGGGGTTTTCGAACTACTACTGGTTGACCCCCATAGACCTGTTGTGTTGAAATCGGATATCCTCAGCCACACCATCTCTTCTTTATTTAATTCATCCAATGCTTTATTAACAAAGATTAAGTCTTTATCATCTTCGGAAATGTCAACTTGAGTTCTCTTCCAATTTTCTAAATACTCTTTAAAAGATTCTAATGCAGGAAACGCAGATGTTTTGGTTTTAAAGGTCCTAAATTCAACAAGAACTGGTTGATTATCTAAGCTAGCATCTAAGGAGTTTTGAAGTATCTCACGTACCAAATTGCCGATTCTATCATCAGCAAAGGTATCGATATTGTTATTGTCAGAACTGCTTTGTGTAGTAAAGCCAGATTTTGGAAAGTTCCAAATAAGATTATCTATCACAATGTGAACCTCCTTTTGCTTTTTTTGCGTTTATTAAATTTGTTTTTATTTTCTTTTATGGACTCTTCAATTGCTGAAAAAATAGCCTTTACTTCCTCTTCTGAATATTCATAAAAGGATTTGTTGGATAGATTTCCCAATAAATCAAGCATATCCATTATTTTTTCAGTGCGAGCCTCTGCTAATCGTTTAAATCTTGCGTGTTTATTTTCGTTTTTTTCCATACTTTAATTCTAGTATTTTTGTAATATTTTGCAAATATAATATATTTTTTGGTGTTTAGATATTTATATCTACTTTTTAAATCATTTTGGCTTACAAAAAAATGGCCGCGAACGACCATCTTCATGTTTATTGGCTCTTACTTATAATAATCATCAATTAGAACATCAAAATCTACATCTATGCCAAGCTCATTTAATTTCTTTATTCTTGTATCGTATAAAGGCCTTAGATATTTAACTTTTTCTGCTCGTGTTCCATAATGAACGGCTTTATGGCAATTAGGGCAAAGAGCAACTATGTTTTCCAGCCTATCTAGATTAATTCCTAAAGAAAGATAGTCTTTTTGCGCTTTCATAGGAACTAAATGATGGGCCTCTAAATAACGCGTTCCATGAATAGAATCAAAGGTTGAATGACTGCCATCGATTTTGCCACAAAGTTCGCAAACATAGTCAGCGTTTTTGATAGCTGTTTTTGCTAATCTAGGATCTGTAGAAAACCTGTTATTTGTTTCTAATCCACTTTTAAGAACAGGCTCTCTGTTATTACTTCTGTCAATATCTTCTTCGTTATCGTACACGCTCGCTTCTTTTACTTCTTGTTCGTCTTCCATGTCCAGGATAGCATCGATAATAGTATCGATATCCGGATTATCTTTATCAGGAACAACGATCGAAATATCTTTGCTTGCAGAACCGCTAAATTCAGAACTCTTTTTAAATACAGCTTTGCGTCTATGCGCTCTTCTAACTGTCCCGGTTGGATTATCGGTTAAATCAAAATCAAAGCCTTGTATATTTTCTAAATAGGATCTGTATTTTGTATCATTAGAAAGATAAGTTTGTAATTTGGTGAGGTTTTGGGCAAGAACAAAATTATCATAAAAATCATCGGCAATAGGATGATTCAAAGATAACAAGTCGTTCTCTAAAGAAAACATTTTTGTATTGTCAAAGATTAAAGTCATTATTCTGCTATCGGATTTATATTGTCTAACAAAAGGAGAAATCTTAGCTTTTGGATCACCAATCCAACGTACAGCATCGTCAACCTCATCCATTGATTTACACGTTAGAACGTAGGTCCATATTTTGTTCATTGGAACTAGTTTCATTCCATAATCTTTATCTAATTTCCACATGACCAAAAACAAGAATAGGAAAGGATAAACGAAATAATCATCACGGTTCTCTGTAGTATCAATGATGGATTTTATTTTTACCTTAAGAAGCTGTTCGGACATTATTTTCTTGAATTCAACGCTGTCCATAGCGTATTTCTTTAATTCAACAAAAACAGGAGTAACTGTTTCATTGGAATAACTGGAACCGCCTCGAGAATAGTATGGATCTTTTGTAATTAAGCCAAACATCTGAGCAATCGCTAAAATTCTATGTCTGTTTGTGCTGATACCGTATCTTTCATGGTTATCATTAAAATACTGTTCAATATTGGTGTTTTCTACATCTGCTATTTCACTGAATAGTTTGGACGACAAAAACAGTTCATTAAATTCAGCAATTTGTTTTGTATACGCCCAAGCGCTTTTAATATTTAGAGAGTCATATTTTTCTTTAGCGTTCATCTTTCAAAAGCTCCTTAACCATAAAGGCGAATGTATATGCAATTTTTGGAGGAACGGCGTTTCCGATTGTTTTGCAAACAATGCTTTTTGTTCCTTCAAAAACAAAGTCATCAGGGAATGATTGTATTCTTGCAGCTTCTCTAGGAGTAATCATCCTATCTTCAGATGGGTGTATAAATTGACCACCGGATGGAGTGTCAAAACGAGTTGTAATGGTTGGAGCAACTCCCTCCCACTCAAGCCTTCCATATGAACCACTGTGAACGGAGTGTATTTCTTCTTTTAATGAAGTATAATTCTGACCCGGTTTTATTTGTTTAACTCTATCCAACGCCTTCTTGGTTAGTTCAAATCTATTGTGGTTTGTGATTGTCTTCCCACTGCAAGATAAGAATTTTTGATAATCAGTCTCTGGAGAAGGATTAGTAATAATGCCACTTTCAGAAGGTTCTGGTAAATTTGAAATTGCATCTTTTACTGTTACTTTATTGTAAAAGTTTGGATATTTGGCTAAAACTGCATTCTTAGCAATTTCTAGATATTTTTCGAAATCAAAGTCGGCATTTTTTCTTCCAATAATGATTACTCTTTCTCTTTTTTGAGGGATACCAAATTCAACACCTTTCACAACTTTATAATGTAAGTAATATCTATCTCCGTTAAAGTTCTCAGAATCAGAAAAAACTTTAATAATTTCTTTAAAAATGTCACCGTTGTTCATAGATAAAATGCCTTTGACATTCTCGATAATAAAAACTTTTGGTTTTACGATTTGAACAACTTTTAAGTACTGCTTAAATAAATAATTTCTAGGATCATCAACAAAAGAATTTTGTCTGATTCTTGCCCCAGCCATAGAAAAGCCTTGGCATGGCGGACCGCCAATTATCACATCGACTTCGTTTTCAGAAAAATTGGAAGAATTATTAATGTTTCCAATATCATCGACAAACAATTTTGTATCAGGATGATTTATTTCGTATATAGCTGCAATTTGTTTATCAAATTCCACTGCCTTCGAAGCAAAAAAACCAGCCTTTTCAAAGCCAACCGAGAAGCCTCCAACACCAGCAAATAAATCTATGACCTTGTTATTCATTGTCTTTTCCTACTCTATATTTTAATGCATAATTCTTAACTTTAATTAGTTCTTGCTTGTTCAATTTGTAAATTGCTGCAAGAGCATCGTCAATCTTGTCTATGATATTTTTGCAACATTTATGCTTATAAGCATATTCTGTTTGAACACTACCAATATATACTTTTGTCTCTTCAAGTTTTTTTTCTAATTCTTTTGCCAAACAATCGAATTGTTTATAGTCAATTTCTTTTCCTGCCTTGACATTAAAAGACGAAAGTTCTCTTCCTGTAATGTGCCAGCAATCGGACATCACAACCCAATAAAACCAAAACAAACTTGAATTCATCAAACAAAGAATGTAGTTTCGCATCTCTGGAGAAAACCTAAATTCTTTATATTCACTACTTCCAGGGTTAAAAGTAAAAGCTTTATTCCAAAAGAACCCTCTCATGTTTAAATAAACCGGCAATCCCTCTTTTTGCTTTAGGTTGTCGAAATTGAATGGTTCTCCACCGTATACTTTATCAAAAATAGTGAGTTCTATCTCGGAACCAACCTTCGGATAAAACCCATAATCACGCGGGAGTTTAACCAATTCTTTTGGTTTGAAAATAGATTGCCTTGTTTCTCTATAAAAATACTTATAATTCGAGACATAAATTCCTTTTTGCTCAGAATTGTTTGTAGCGATAAGAATCGTGAGTTTTTGATGAACTCTTGTAAATAACGACGCTGGTCTATCGGAATAATTGGCGATTAGCTGTTTAGAAAAAGTACATTCAATCGCATTACGTATTCCGTTCATTCTAGGCGTTGCAACATATGAAAGAGGGATAATAAAACCCATAACGCCATTTTCGTTGATAAAATGACTAGCATTTTCAATGACATCTGCATAGATATTTCCATATTTGCTCACTCTTGTTCTTTCGACATATGGAGGATTTCCAATTATTAAATCAAAGGAATTCAAATCTTCTTTTTTAATCGTCAAAAAGTCAAAAGTAGTAAAACTGTCTTTTATGGCATGTGCAATAGAATCGTCGCATCTTTTTAAGAACAAAGCAGATTGAATAAATAGCCTTATCTTAGAAATGTTATTTGCGTCTGAGTCAATGTCATTACCGCTTATTGTTGAAAGAACTTTTATTACATCGTCGACAGTAATGGTCTCTCTAACCGACTCCAATAGTTTAAATTTCAATTTCAAGACAGACACCAAAAACTCTCCAGTGCCAGATGTAGGATCGAACACGGTTTTATTGAACACAAAATCTAAAGCAACATTTTTATCAATGAACCACTTAAATAACGAATTGCAGTCGAGTAAGTCGTTTTTAGATTTGCAATACAATGAGTGAACTGAGTTATAAACAATATAGTCACAAACATCAACAGGAGTATAAAACACCCCATTCTCCTTTTGATCGGTTGAACGTTCATGTATCTTAGAGATGCTTTTTTCAAACTCTTCCATCGATTCGAAATTGGCAAAAGCTTCGTTAAAAAAATCTTCATTAAAATTAAATGATCCATAATAACCATTCAGGAGCACTTCGAGTGAATGTCTAACATCAATAAAGTCTAGTAAACCAATGCATTTTTGTTTCATGTTTTTATTCTTCTATTGATATGTTGTGTTCTTTGAAAAGAAGGGCTAGTTTTCTTTTAATTTTCATAGTTGGTTCATGCTCTTCGTTTTCCCATCTATTCACACTAGCAAAAGAAACTCCAAGAATTTCTGCTAATTCTGATTGAGTAACTAACATTCTTTTTCGCAATGTTTTAATAGCTAGAGAATATGTCATAATCTGTTTCAATTCACAACTTAACAAAATTATAACACTTTTATATAACAATTGCTATTTCTTTTAGAACTGATTTATTAACAATTCCAAGGAGTATTAAACCATGCTATAAGCTCTTTAATATTGTCAGTTGCATAGATTGGTTCATCCCAGCGGCCTTCGCCATCAGGAGTTCTGCCGTAGACCGCATATCTGGTCTTATTCCAGTAATATTAATAACAGCTCTTGCAAAAAAAGAATCAAAAAAGCGCCCAAAGTTATGGGCGATTTTCAATAATTTTATAGATGTTATCAACGGTTTAATACCGCATATATTCTTTCACAAATGAATAAATCAGCATCTTTTCCTAAAATATCTTGTATTTGCATGACACTGGTTGGTTTAGCTTTAACAAGTTCGTTAATCTTTTCGTTTGTTAAAACTCTATGAGCATTATAGATGCCTTCTTCAAATAAAAAGGTACGACATTGTTCGAGTTTTCTCACTAATATCCTATTAGCAATTTCATCTGTTTTTTGTTCTATTTCATCGATGTCTTGTTCTTCTATAACATCTTTATTAGGTTTTAATTCTACTTTTTCAGATGGAGTAATAGTTGGTTTATCTTCATTATCCTTTTTGGCTTTTTCAAAAAGGTCTTTCATTGTTGGATTATTATAAGTAAGTTTTCTAATTGTTAAATCTTGGGCTTTATCATTTGCTAATCTAAGTTGATTATCAGCGGTTAATAATCCTTCTTTAACTTTGTTTAAATGGGCGATTGTCTTATCGATTTCTTCAATAGCTTTAGCAAAGTTATTTTTAGCGGAGATATAGTTCTTGCTAAATTTATCTTGGAAATCATATAGTTTTTCTTCGAAATTACTAATATCAATGTTTTGATTCTTAATCTTTAAAAGTTCATTCTTTTCATTAGCGGCTGTTTTAGCGGCGTTATATAAAAGACCAATAAAAGAAACAAAGAACTGTGGTCTAATGACATACATCTTTGGATATTCATAAGAAACATCAACGATACCGGCATTGTAATATTCATTATCTGGTTCTAATAAAGAGACGAGTACAGCGTATTCGCAGTTTTTCTTTTTACGATCGTCATCTAGCTTTTTAAAAAAGTCTTCATTTTTATGTTTAGTGGAGGAAATATCTGATTCATTTTTCATTTCAAACATGATGGATATTAATTCCGCACCATCTTCGGTCCAATCACGGAAGATGAAGTCACCTTTAGTACCCTCCACTACATCATTATCTTTTTCAAATTGAGCGTGTGGGTACGAATTCATTCTGATTTGATTAAAAGCAATTAAACAGTGTTGCTCTAACGATTCACCCAATAGTTTAACGTTTGTTTTGGCCTTTAAATCTCTGTAATAGGCAATTTCGTTTTCTTTGAAAGATAATTCATCTTTATGGCGTTTTTCTATTGAACTTTTTTCCAAAGCATACTCTCTCTCGTTTAAAACAATCTGGCTCTTTAAATGTTCGACTTCAGTTTCTTTTTCGCGAACTGCGTTATCAATAGAGTGCTGTCTTTCTTTCTTTTCAACCGCCAAATCCGATTCTGCTTTTTGAAGTTTGGATTCAAGTTCTGAAATCTGTCTATTAAGCTTTGATTCAAGTCTAAGCTTTTCGTTTTCTTTTTCCGCGTTTAAAACATCGACTCTAGCTTGTATGTCTTTTGCGCTTTCTTCTTTTTGTTTAATTAACTCTTTTTCCTTGTTGTTTAATTTATTCTCTAGTTCTTGAAGTCTAATGTTAGCTTTACCAAGTTCTTGTTCATATTGACCTTTCAATTGTTCTTTTAAAAAGGCCTCGCTTGTTTTGTTTTGCTCTTTTATGAGATTTGTTCTAGCCTCTAGCTCTTTGTTAAATTCTTCGTTTTTAATTTGGACAAGGATATCTGCGTATTCCTTTTCATCAACTGTAAAAACTTCTCCACATTTTGGACATTTAATTTTTGCCATAACTACCCCCAAGTTTTTAGCACAATAGAAACTAAACCAACGTTATAGATTTAGTGTTTTAAACGCATAAAATTATTGATGCACTTATATATTAAATTAATCTAGCTGAAGATAGTAACTCAAACTCGCGACTATCGTTAAAAAGTTAATCAAAAAGACCTAACGAATCCATCTTTTGATAAATATTAGTTTTTTCAAAATTGCTTTTGTCAAAGTAATAATCTACTGTTTGGGCAAAAGAAGAATTTACATAAAAATTAGTTAGATTAGGAATTACAGTTTCGGCGCACAAGCAAATATCGTGTCCCCTAATATTGTTCCAATATTGATCAATCTTTTCAATCGAGAACCCTTTGACTTTGTGAACAAATGTGTTGGATAAATCAACAAGACCTTCTTCTCTCATTTTTGCAAAAATATATGGTTTAGCGAATTCTCTAGAGGATTCACCATAAAAAACGTTTTTTTCACTTTTACCAAAGAGATTTAAAAGCAAACTTAATTGTATGTCTGTTTCATGCTTGAAAATTAATGAAGCATTATTCTTAATTGCTTCTTCGTCAATTACGTTTCTAATGTTAAGCGGTCTACCATTAGCATCAAATTTCCCTTCAGTATATTTTCTAAAAGCCTGTCTATAACATCCTATTTGAAATGATAAACCATACACAGATGACATTAATTCATCACTATAGGTTGGTGCAAATTTAAAAGAAAAAGCGCCGCATGACAGTAGAAGAGTTTCGCAATCTGTTGTGTCAGTAATAAAAAAGTGATCATCCTCGCAATATTCGCCACTGAAGTCTTTGTCTACAATTCCATATACTTCTAAATGAGGGAAAACTCTTCTTTTCTCCTTGATGTCTTGTATAACACAATGGATTGCTTCTTTAACGCTTCCTTTCGGAGAATCAATGCCTCTTATTCTAAAAAGGTTTTTGTTGCCTGCCGAAACAATGGTTGTAGAAGGTGGAACGATTTTTCGAAATACTTTTGAGTCTAAAAGACCCTCAACAAATATTACAACTGTTTTTTCTGAAGATGATCGTCCCCGTGCTGCTGTTTCGCGGCTATATAACTCGCCTATTAAATAACTATAAAAATCATTATTAATGGTCATTTTAGTCTTCCATTACTGATTCTTCTTGTTGCTCTGTTGTGGTGACGTAGTCATAATGATTTCCAATGATGTTTGGAGAATGAGTTGCTATGACTACTTGGCACTTTTTGTTGTTTAAAGCATTGATTACGTTATCAATGAATTTTTCTTGCCAAATAATATGCAATGAAATTTCTGGCTCGTCTATTAAAACAATTGTTCCGTTATCGATTCTAAATATGAGGTCATAGAACATAATGAAGTCATTCTTTTCACCAGAAGACAAAGACTCTAACCCAATGTTTTGCTCATTGTTGTAATAGCCAATACCGCTCGATGAATATCTAATGCGCTTATGGTTGTGACTGTTTCTCTGATTAATAATTTCTTGGAAAACAACCATTTTTTGGTATAAATCTTCAAAAGGTTCAAGAGTTTTCTCATACTCTTTAATATATAGTGATAAAAACGCAGCTTTGCCGTTATCTGATTTACTCAATGCTTTTTCTGATAAATTAGACAAATAATCGAGATCACTTTGGGCTTCGATAAGTCCAAAATTGCTTAATTTATTAACCTTGTCCTTGTATTGTTCCCATCTGGATTTAATTTCAGATGGAGTAAGCGTAGGATGCGATACCCTAAGGAATTTTTTAGGTAAAGTATTCTTAACGTTTTCAATTAGTTTTTGATATTTCTTTTTGCAAACATCTATTCTTTGAATGAGGTCTCTATTGCACGCACTCATAGGGCTGAAACTTCTTTCAAAACGATTGTTTGGTTCAAGACCGAATCGAAGTTCATAATAATCCCTAAACATCATTCTATCTTTAGCTATTTCACTAATTGAATCATCAGATATTTTTTCAAAAGCTCTGCTTGTTTTGATAAAAAATACGTCAAAAAGCAAAGATGCATCTCTCAAAGCTTCTTTCATCTCACGAACGGAAGCCTCAGCTTTTCGTCTATACTTTTTTCTCATTCCTGAAGGATGCCTATACATGACATCGTCGAAATCATCATCTTCATATTTAGCCATTTTATCGACAGCAAAAGAGAGCTCTTTTTTGATTTTGTTACCGCCACCATTTATTTCGTACAAATATAAATTGTCTTTCTTACGTGATAAGCTAATGCTTACTCCGTTTTCTAAAGTGACTTCAAACGAAGCAAATGGAACATTATCAACATGTTTATCAAACAAATCTACCGATGGAGAAAGAACAAAATTAATAAACCCAAAAATGGTTGTCTTACCAAAACCGTTTGGACCAAGAATGATTGAAATATCCTTATTGAAATCAATCTCGTAATCAAGATCATTAAATAACTTTGAAACTCTAATTTTTGAAATAAGAGGTCTAGACGCCTTTTTGATCTTTGCAATGCTAGGCTTAAAATAGAAGGCAGCAATATCTCTTGCGACAGAAGAAGGTATCTCTGCTAACATTGAGATTTTTTGTGTTTCAGGGATAGAAAAAGTATCTTTGCAATATTTCACATAATCATAAACACTTTTTGATTGTTTCGTTTCTGTGCCACAATGTGGGCAAATTTCAAGAGATGAATCGATTTCATTTAAACAATTAACGCAAATAATTTTAGTTTTCACAATAAATCCTCCAAAGCAAAAGATAATATACTATTATGATTACTTTTATATAATACCTGAAACCAATTGTATTGTCTCTTTAATTCAGCCATATTTCGCGAATTCGAGAATTAGTTTTAAACACAAGTTGTCTTTGACTACAAATGTGATATTATATGCTTACCATCGTGAATGGCGTTTCCCCATCGAAATGTTGATAGGAGGAACTAACAGTGATCAACAATTATTCACACGACATTCGCGAAATGGTCTACAAGACCGGGTTAGACATCCTTGATCTCGCTATCGAAATTAACGCAAGCGAGAAATCCATATATAAATGGATGAACGGAACATCTCTTCCCAATTGTAGTCACTTATTAGCTCTCATTCGGTTAGTTAACAACGCCGAAAAAGCTAAACAAAAAAAGGGAATTTAACTCCCTTTTTCTTTTTTGTACTTATCAAAGATTGTATCTAAATCATCTTTGTTTAATATTTTTTTATTAATAAGCTCAGTGGCGATGGCTTTAACTAAGTTAATGTTATTTGAAACTATTTCTTTAGTCTCTTTGAGCAAGTTGCTCATCAATTCGTCTTCCGCTTTTTCAATAGAAGAAAGTTTTGATTCTGAACAGGATTCTGTTGAAGGAAAATCATTTCTCTCGACCAAAATGTTGTTTAAACCGCTTATCCCTTGATTTCTCACTAAATCAGAAATCGTTGAATGGGCCTTAAAAATGTCATTCGATGACCCAGTCGTTCTTTCTCCAAAAACTAATTCTTCGACTACAAGTCCCGCTAAAGCTATTTTGACTGAGTTTTTTTCATCTTCAAAAGTTGTCAACTTGTCCTCAGAGAAATGGCGACTAACAAAACCTTTAACACCATTTCTGGCTAAAATGGTTGAACAGTTGATAGAAGAAGGATTAAAAAGTAATGTTAATGCTGCGTGTCCTGCTTCGTGATAAGCGAGCATCTTAGCGCTTTTTTCATCGAATGAGGATGCTTTTTCTTTGCACTTAAAGACTTTATCATAGAAAACACTCATGATATCTTCGTTGATAATAGTTTTTCTATCTTCTGTGAAGGCCTTAATCACTGCGTTATTCATCAAAGACTCAATATCTGCTCCAGAAAATCCGTTAAGAATAGCTGAGAGTCTCTTGAGATCTACTGAATTATCAAGTGTTTTTTGAGTAGCATAATAATTTAGAATCTCATGTCTCTCATTTTCTGTTGGCAAATTAATTTCGATTATTCGATCAATTCTTCCAGATCTGATAATAGATTGGTCAAGACGATAACCTCCGTTAGCTACGACCAAAAGAAACAATCCTTCTACATCGGAATATTTATTAATTTCGTTTAATATGACTCTACTTCTATCGAAATTGTCTTCGATGAAGAACTGACTGCTATTTCCTATTAATTTATCTAATTCATCAATAAATAAGATACATGGGGCTTTTTTTGCTGCTTCTGCAAATTTAGATTTTATGTATGTAACGAAATCCGATGAATCATCTAAGTCGTTGTAATTAATGTCTATTGATTCACAACCAGATTCTTTAATAAAGCTTTTGGCCATGATGGTTTTTCCCACACCATTAGGACCAATAAGAAATAAACCACGTGGTAACTTACCACCAATTTTGCTCAATTCTTCTCTTTTTTTAATGAGATTGCAAAGCTTTGATAACTCCGCCTTTTCTTCCTTGTATCCTGCGATTCTGTCAAATTCTGTTTTTGGCATAAAATACCTCCGAGTGGTTGTATTGTTACACATCTTTTGAGTTAACCGCCACTCGAGTTCGCGAATACCATAAACCTATATAATGAATCGTGGTTTTTAATTAATAGCATCTAAACAATCATCTTTTTGTTTAGCAAATGGGCTGAATAAGGCACCAATCGTGATGATTGTTTTTTCTCTGATTATGCTATCAACATATGCAAACATGAAATTGTATTTGTTATGCGATGCTAAACATTTCTTGTTAGCGCATTCAATCAGTTCTTGCTCTGACATATTTGGATCAAATTCGCCTAAATCTTCAAAACGATAAGTGAGCGAGCAATTTTCAGCTTGTAAAGTATATGATAATTCATTAAGAAAATCGTTAGTGAATGCATCTGATCCATGCATAAGACAATCGTCTAGTTCTTTATCATCAATTTTCTTTTGGTTTTCAATGACATAATTCACTCTATTGCCAATGGATTGTCTTAATTCATAAAGATCTTCCATTTCTTGTTTTAACATGTCGTTAAACTTAGGGTTTTTAGAAACAAAGTCATCAATTGCCGCACAACATTCATCTATGAATTCTGAATGAACTTTCCAAAATGTTTCTCCGGTCTTTTCAAAATAACGGTCTATTATTGGTAGCTCAGCACTATAAGTAACTGAGTCTTCGTTTAGTCTTCTAAAAATGAAAGGATGGAGATTTGAATCAGAATAAAGTCTCATCCAAGCATAATACTTAAAATAGTTATCAAGGTGCTTATCCATTGTTTTGAGGCTCCTCAACACTAAGTTTGTTAAGTTCATGCTTCAAGAAAATCTTTTCTTCAACAAGTGATACCGCCCAGTGAACAACGTTTCCAACGCCAAACATAATGATAATCATATCCATAGACATAGCCGCTACACCTGTTTTATAAAGGATAAACCAAATGCCATAATAAACGATATTGCAGATTAATGAGTTGATTGCGTTGTACTTAGTTTTGCCCAAACCGACAAATATAGCATCTGGTATTTGAGAGAATGCGTATGCTACATAGAAGCCAAGATTCTTAATAACAATCATGAATATTACTTCTGGATTAGAAATACCTTCTACTGTCCCAAAAAACCATTGATATGTTGGAATTAACGCAAACCAAACGATTAATGCAAATGTAACTATTGAATAGTAATTCTTTTGTTTAAGGCCTTTATATCCATCTGCACCCGCATCTTTTCTAATGATTTCCACGAGACATGTGACTGGAATCAATAACCATCCCCATATGAAATTATTAGAAACCCAATAATTACCAGATTCACTAACAGCGTTAACCATTCTAGCAATCATTAAGGCATAAACAATGTTGTCTAAGAATTGTTGACCACCAGCGAATAAGCCAATGCGCCCCCAATCTTTGAAGTATTCAATATCTTCTTTACTATATTTAGATGGTTTTAATTGTTTTTCATAGATAAGAAGTAATACACCTAGTGCGCCCATGATGGTATTAGCAATGATATTACCTACTGCAATGCCATCCACTCCCATTGATGGAACTAGGGCTAAGTCTGATAATAAACTTAATAAGATCTTAGCCACTAAGAAGGCATACATGTATTTAGGTTTATCAATAACCAAGAAGACAACACTGACATAGCCAAAGACAATACCAATCATGAACGCTATGGTTTCTAAACTTAAATAACGATAGGCCGCGACAATATCAATTTCTCCTGGGTTCATGAACGAAACCATATGAATGCCGACAAAGAAAACCGCAATATTAAAGATGGCATATAAACCAACAATAATAATGCCTAGTTTGAATACTGCTTTATTAAAGTTTTCTCTTTTATAAGCCTTAGATAAGACTGAATACATTGGCACTATAAGAAATGCACAGATGGTTTCATCGATAAGATCAAACCATTCCATTTGACCAATGATATCCAGGCTACCTGGACTTGCGAATGATGTAATAAGCTTTGTAATTACTGTTTGATAAACAGCAGGCACCAACGCCAATAAACAAAGCGCTAGATACATTTTCCAGTCAAACTTCTTAAAGTCTGACCACCAATTTTGAATAAACGTTTTCATAGTTATACCTCCATATTTCAAATCGAAGCAAATGCACTCGCATTCAATTCCCTGATAAACAATTTTTGTTTTTTAAGTTTATAGCCAATCAAAGCTTTTCTTTCTTGTGCGCTGCGCTTATATACAACTTTCTCTGGTTCTTTAATGATTCTAGATTCAAAACCTTCTATCTTGCGTTGATCTTGGACATTCTTGCAACCAAGGTATGGGTCGTTCTTGTTGTTTTCAATTAATCTTTGATATTCTTCGTAAGATATTTCTTTACAACTTACGATAGCATTCTTTTTATTATGCTTTACTCTAGCAATTCCTCTAGCTATTTTCGCCGCTTCTCTGCCATTATTAGCCTTGACGGGGAAAGTAATTAGCACATAGCGATTAGGTCTTACGTGGCCACATTTGCAGCATACTGCATAGTATTTTTGCCTGTTTTTGGCGTCATTTAAAACAATGGTACTTGTTTCCATTTTCAACATTTCCTTTCCTATATATACTATTTCTCTAAATAAACTTCTTTGAAAAATTCCAACTTAGCTGAGCGCTCTTTTAATCTAAACGCTTTAGATATGGTTTCTTCGTTTTTGATAGCTTCTTTTTTCTTTTTGTTAATCAACTCTATTGCC
Organism: Bacilli bacterium; assembly: GCA_045222195.1. GTDB lineage: Bacteria > Bacillota_I > Bacilli_A > RFN20 > CAG-826 > RUG14515. The sequence goes on from JBGUXN010000003.1 coordinate 97,887, forward strand.
CTATCAAGTAAAATAGCTTGTTCTTTTTTATCAAAACCTTGGGATACTACTTCAAATATAGATTTATAAACTGGGATAAATTTATCTTCAAAAGAATAATAAACATCAACATTGGATAAAATTTCTGCGCGATCTTCATATTTATCGCCATAATGGCATTTTTGCCATCCAGCTAAGCCAACAATCTCACCATCTTTAACCATTAGGATTTGACCACTTATATTTCCGTGAACAAGTACTTTGCCGTCCTTTTGTTTAACCAATTGCTGAGATTTGTTAAGCAAATCAACGAGTGATTGAACTTCATCAGCTTTATCAAATCTTGCTGCGGTACTGTCATAGAATTTAAAATAGGTAAATTCTTTATCATAATATGTCCTAGTGGGAACATAGTTGGCACTTAATGTAGTTGCGGTTTCATGAAGTTCCATAAACAATGGGTTATCGGGTGTTGAGATTTTAATTTCCTCTTTATTCATCTCCTGTTCGTTTATGATATGCAACATATTAAAGGCATATTGTTCACTTTCGTTGATAAGCTCATTTATCAATTCGTTTGATGTTTTTTTGTTAATGGAAATAATATTGCCCATCTGAACATATCTCGTTGATTGTAAGAATCTAGGGGAATGTGGATCAACGCAAACATCTCCATGTTCCTCAGCGCTATGTTCTTTTAAATAATCCTTAATAAATAAATATTGGCTTTTATTGTAATCAATCGCAAAGTGCAACAATTTTTCTAATTGATTATTGAACTCTTGTTCGTGTTCAAGAGCATAATCTAATATTTCAAAAAACATTGGTTCAACAAAGTTTCTTTTTTCTCCTTTTTCATTACGCTCGTCTACGTCATGCAAGTCTATAGTTTTTATTATTAGAGTTTGTTCTAAAAAAGACTCATTTTGCAGAAGCGTTTTTAAAGAATCATTCCCGAACAATTTTTCGTTTGCATGACGACTATAGTGACTAAAACGACGTATGGAACTATTTTCAAAATAAACAGCTTTAAATGTTTTAACGTCGCCATATTGACTTAAAATTTCTATAAGATTTTCGGAGACATAATCTTTTTTATCACCTGAATGTGAAGAACAAAATTGAAGGTGTCCTTCACCATTGACATACATTAATTGACCATATGTATCATAATCAAAGTGTAATTTGTAATTTTTAAGAAAAAACCTGTATCCATTAATAGAATCAAATTGTCCAAAATAATCAAACAGATTGAATCCAAACTCATCAGGATATTGAGCTTTGTCTTCATAATCTAATTGTGAAATGTAGGCGCGGTATTCCTCATCGCTATCTTGATAAGCTGCATAACGAGCACCATTTGGGATAAAACAGCTTTTTTTCTCATCGCCAAACCAGATATATTCGAGAGGTAAACCAAATACTTTTGCAACGATATATAAATCTTCTTTTGAAATAGATCTATCTTCTTTGCCTTTAAGCGAGGTGGAGAAATTTCCTTTTTTAGCATTTTTCTCTTTATAAATATCAGCTTTACTATAATTAGGATTTTTAAATTTAATAATAGCTTCAAGTAAATCGGTCTGGGACCAATTTCGTAATTTCAATTCTTTATTAATACGTTTAGCTATCGCCTTATTACTATTGTTCATTGCGGTTCCTCCTCAACTGATTAAATTGTATGTTTAAATATTACAGGCGACAAGCAATATTGTGTTTTCATTTTGACTACTAAATTTTGCTTAATCATAAAATGCTAAAAAGTGACGTTTCTGTTTTGAAAACATTATCTTTTTTACTTTAGTAATTTTTCCAAGACAAAAAAATAATCAAGTGTCTATAGATAGCTTAATTGGCTTTCAATTTCTGTTTATTTTTTTGTTAAATATTTATTAATAGAATCTGTATAAATACTTTTTGACTGCGCTACGATAAATCTCTGCGGTTTCTTCATCAAAATATATGCATATATACACTGTTTTCAGTGTTTTTGGTTTATAAGTGGTTAACACTTCTTTTAAAAAAGCGCTCATGTGTAGCGCTTTCTCTATCTTTCACAAGCAACGACTAATATACAGTGAAATAGACATTGTTATTTGTGCCATTAATTTTAATAAAGAAATCGTAAGTACCACTTACTTTGACAGTATATTTAGTGCCATCAAAATCTAAGTAGCCTTTCCAGTCTTCTGATGTATCGCTTGAACCACCACATGAATATGGGTCAATGTTCATATTGAATGCTTCTTTAGCGACGTCATCATAGAAAGTAAATGTATCACCTACTTGTAGGCCTTCTACATATACGCGGAATTGAAGAGATTTTTGATCCCACTGTGCAAAGCCTTCAAGCGCAGCACCATTATATGTCTCGTTATTGACCATAATTCCATATGGTTTTGCATTATTAGCGACACTAATTATTCTGTAATTATTAATATATTTGTTCCAGTTTTCTTCAAACTGAATGTTTTTAACACTACCTTCAAAGACAAGTCTAGTTAAAGTGTTATAAAACGCACCTTCTCCGATTTTGTTAACAGTCGCTGGCATAATGATTGTTTTTAGCGCGTCGCATTGATCAAGTGCCCAATTACCAATTTCTTCTAATTGATTAGGAAGTGTCAACGATGAAAGTTTTTTGCAAGCACAAAGGCATCTCATTGGTAGCGCTTTAATAGAGTTAGATAGAGTAATATTTTTTAAATTAATGAGCGCGTAGAAAGCCAGCATGCCTAATGTAGTAACATTATCATTCATCGTAATACTCTCGATATTCTGACAATATTGGAATGCATTTTCACCAATTTCTGTTACTGTATCTGGAATAACGACTGATTTGTCTTCTTTAGAGCATGGGTAACGAACAAGTGTGGTTTTATCTTTGTTATATAAGACACCATTTTCACTAGAATAGTATGCGTTTTCTGGATCAACATTGATTTCTTCAAGAGGGAGAGGACTGTTATATGCATAGAACGCGGTCGAACTGATAGATTGAACGTTTTTAGGAATATTAATGACTTTAATGGCTTTGGTACCACCAAAACAACTATTGCCAATACTTGTAACGTTTTCACCGATCACTACTTCTTCTAATGTTTGGCATTTATAGAAGGCATATCCCTCGAGTGAAGTACAAGCTTTACCAATGGTGACCTTTTTAAGAGAGGCTGGTACGTATGTAGCGTTACCTTCATAATTGTTTGAGACACCGAAGATTGTGCATAAATAACGATGTGTGTAGGTATTGCTTTTTCCAATGAATGGAAGTGTCATCTCTTCAAGAGAGGTGCAACCATAGAAAGTATATGTATCAATAAATTCCACTGAATCTGGAACGACAATTGATTTTAATGAGGAACAATTGTAGAACACTCTGCCATCAAGTCTAGTTATGCTACTAGGAATGTTAACTTGTTCTAGTGTGGTATTGTCTTTAAAACATTCATAGCCGAGTTGGGTAACTGAATCTGGAATGTTGATAATTCTGCCTGTGTTAAGTCTACTAACATAGACAACAGGTTGTCCTTCATGAGTAGCGGGAACATTAATGATTTCCGCTTCACCTCTATAACCGGTGATTTCATATCCAGGAAGAGTGTCATCATATACAAAGTCAAACAAACCCTCACAGGATGTGATGTCGGTTTTATAGCTATAGCCACATAGTTCACAACCGTGCACGGTATAACCTTCGACGTCATAATGAGGTTTCATTACATACTCGAAAAAGTCATGAGCGTCAGGATCTATTGGAAGAATATCTACATGTTCTTGGGTTTCAAATGCTGGGTTAGCAAATGAAGCGGTATATGTTTCAGAACCTTCCGTTTTACATGTTGGGTTTTGCTTTGTGTATACGGAGTCAACGGTTTCAGTTTCTACGTGTTCATTGTTATAGGAACACACTCTTACCGCAGTACATTTACTAAAGTCTTCGTTCCAAGTATATTCAGGATTTCCATAGTTGTGGCCTAAAGCGTCTATGACTTCTTCTACTTTATATCCGCATTTAGAGCATTCTTTATATTTAAGACCTGGAACACCTTCTTCTGCTTCTTTAGAAGTTTTCCATTCTCCAAAAGTATGTTCTTCATAGTCTTTCTTTTCGTCTTTATGTTCACATGTGGCAGCGTGCCAGTGATGAGTGCCATCTTTACTCCATTCATTAGAATATGTATGTGTATGGGTAGATGATGAACTTTCTTTAGAACTTTCTGATGATTTTTCAGAAGTACTTTGTGATGCATCACTAGAAATATCTTGTGAGACACTTGATTTATGGGAAGCACCACAGGACGCCATTAAAAGTGATGTAAGAGTAAGTATAAGTAAACCGAGCTTTTTCTGCATAGGTAAAAACCTCCTTGCTAGATACTTATATTGTGCGGGTGTTTGTGTGAATTATTAATACATGTAAGGCGCACCCATGACAAATATTTGAAATGAGTTAGTATTTGTATTACTACAAAAATAAGACATTTATATACGTGACATAGATATTGATATGTAAAAAAGAACTATCACTCGTAGTTCTTCTTATAGTATTTAAGAACATCATCTAAGGCCACTGATGGGACGAAGACGAAATATGATGATAAGCCTGGTGCGTTAGCGTAGTTCACTTTGGCTTTTCTAATAATAAAGAAGGCTAGATATTCAATAACGGATAAATAATCTTCAATGATCTTTTCTCTATATATACGTTCGTATTCTCTAATCTTATCCATGATCTTTTTGGCTTTGAAATAGCCATAGACGATAGAAGCGCTTTCTTCCCACTCCTTTTTGGACCAACCTAATTTATATTTAAAAAATTTAAAGAGTTGAAAAGCTCTATAAGGATCAGAGACATAGGCTCCTTTATTCACGGAATTTAAAACTTCTAACGCGAAGTATTTAATTTCTTCTGCGAGATCTTTAATCTTTTCATCTCCCCAATGTGGGTTTCCTTTTATCGCACAACTAATGTTATGTAGTAGCATGCGCATTCTTCTAGATTCAACTTTCTTCATAGATTAAGAATCATTATATCTTACTTTAAATTATCTTCTATAAATAAAAAGGTCCAACCAAAATTGAAAGGAGGAAGGACCGATAGGTTATGTATGCCAGTTTCCTGGCACTTATTATTATATCACACTTAGATATTTTGAATGCAAGTTGACTTATATTTAAAAAATATATAAAAATTAATCTATGAATGAATTATTTAATAAATCCGCTTTAATAGTTTCTTTAATATCTATGGCCTTTACTGTTGGAGCGTGTTCTAAAAAAGGCAACGATAAAAAAGAACCAATATTAGAAAACTATTCCATTCATCACGATGATGAATTTGGTGGTGCTTATATTGATATATCGAGAGATGACTTTAACAAACTTGGTTTTGCTTTTGGTGATTCTATCGATATTTCTTTTTCTAACGGCACTAAATACGAAGATATTGGCTATTACAGTGGTTATTACGTCCCTGCAGGACAAGAACTACTCGTTGGCTATCCAGGCTATGAATATATTAAGTTCTGCGTTAACTACGGGGAAGATATCTATGCGATGCATAAGATGGATAAGAACACTAAAGCCACTATTACGTTAAATGAGGCTAAGAAATATATTGGTATCGAAGAAACACTATCGATTTCATATAGTGATGATATTAATGAATATACCTCTAATGAAGAATTCGCTAACTTTAGAGAAATTAAAACATCTAATATCAAACCAGGTCTTTTATATCGAGGAGCATCCCCAATTGATAATAGAAGAAATAGAGCTTCTACAGTTGATAAGCTCTTAGAAGAACATAATATTCAATATGATATCGATTTAGCGGATGCCTACGCTTTAGGTGGTTTTGCAGCATTTGATCAAGTTCCTGTTGATTACACCCCATCATTACAAGGTAACTTCGTCATTGGTGAATATTTCCAAACCTTATTAGACGCCAATAAAGCCATCTTCCTTGGTATGGGTGCAGCCTATAAATCAGAAGACTTCTCTAATAAGCTTAAAACCACCTTATTAGCGATATTAAACAATGATGGACCATATTATATTCACTGCTTAGAAGGTAAAGATAGAACAGGTTATGTCTGTATGATTATCGAAGCCATGTGTGGTGCATCATACGATGAACTAGTGGAAGACTATTTCATCACCTATAAGAACTACTACGGCATTGATAAAGTCAAAGACTCTAAAAAATATGAAATGATTAAATCCATTCATATCGATGAAATGATTAGATATGCATTTAACTATGAAAAATCAGTTAACTTATTAACGGCTAATTATAGAAGCACTGTTAATAGTTACTTATTAGGTATTGGTTTAACACAAGAAGAAATAGATAATATCACAGCAAAACTAGTTACTAACTTAAGCGCATTGCCAAACAGATAAAAGAAAAAACCGCTTTTAGCGGTTTTTCATTAATAAAGATTGCCAGTTACAGCCAACGCAACAACCACAATTACAATGACGAGAACGGTCAGCGTCACAAGAGTAACAATTACAGCGGCAGCCGATTCGCCTTTTGTCATTTCTGCTTTTTTGCTATTCGCTTTATTTTTGAAATCTTCAACTTCTTCATCTGTCAGTTCAGAGAACGATAAGGAATCTAAATAGGTTTCCCATTGTTCAAATAGTTCAGGTGCCAAGCAAACGACTTTACCACTCTTTGTGGTGACAACAATGGCTCGTTGTGGTCCGTTTCCAAAATCGCGCTCTTGTTTTTCAATTTTGCCGATTTCGCTTATTGAAAATAACTTTTCCCAATTGTTTGGAACACACGCCCCTAGAATAATAGCACCGAGGATGGTTAAAAACAGAAAACCAATTATGAAGAGAGCCCAGTTAAAGCCAGTGTCCTTGTAATAGGCCACTCCACCTTCTATTTTAATTTCACCTTTTTGAGCCCTGTTTGAATCAATTTTTACAACGCCATTAGATTTTAACGCTCCAACGAGTGTCTGCTTATTGCTTTGTTTAAAATTAACGGGGTTATCCACCACCTCTTCTAAAGCCTTAATTTTTTCTTCATTAGACAAAACATATCCACAATGAGGACATGCTTTTAATGTGCTAGACATTGGTTGTTGACATTCAGGACATCTAATTACAGCCATATTAACGTCTTCTTCTATCTATACCATGTGAGATATAGTATTCAGATTTGATTTTATACATTCTTTGATCTGCAGTGGCCACTAGTTCATCGATTGTGGCGTCAGGGAATTCTTTTCTTGATGCCGCCCCTGCGGATAAGGACATTTCTTCAATTTCTTGACCTTTCCAGGCTTTAACTTTTTTATCTAGTTCCTCTAATATCGCATCTATTCTATCTGGATTAACGTTACTTAAGGCGATGAATTCATCACCACCAGTACGATAACACTTACCATATTGATTAAATACTTCGCTTATCACTTGTGCAGCGCCACAGATGAGTTCATCACCTGCTTGATGGCCTTTAGAGTCATTTGCCCTTTTTAAACCATTGATATCAATAGAGAAAACGATGAAGTCTTCTTTATCGTCCACTCGAGAGAGAGCTTTTTCATAAGCATATCTATTTAAGATACCCGTTAACGGGTCAATGGTAATAAGAATCTTTTGTTCTTGAATCTTATCATCCGCGGCTAATTGCGAGAATTCAGAATAATGGATGAATAATAAGGCTAAGGCAATTGTAATCGCTAAATAGGCTGTCTTAATATCAAGGATCATTTGTAAGACAACACCAGTTACTAAAAAGACAAGAATACTATATAAAGAGATGATGTTGTGTCTTCTGAATCTCCTACCATATAAAGCAAATTCCACGATGGCGAGAATTAAGATTAAGAAATAGATGACAACGTAAACGTTATAAAGTATGCCGTGCGAGTAGACATTATGTTCGTTGATAACTAGCATCCAATCAGTGAATAAACAGATGAATTGGAAGATGAAGTTAGCTATTAATAGGCCAAAGATAATATATTGGAATATTTTAGTTTTCTTTTTGAACTGTAAAACAATCGCCCCACCAGCAGCTGGAGTTAATACATAATCGACAAATTTAACAAACTTAAGTAACCAAGACGGGATATCGGTATTACCATTAAATAATAAACCGAACCATTCAGAGGCCGCTGCAATAGCGACAAGAATATATGTGACATATAAAACAGTCTTTTCTTCTTTTTTTAATCTATTGTTTTCAAAGACTAAAACACATAGTAAAACTAGAGTTAACCAAACAAGAACGATAAAAGGTGTGTAATATTGTAAGGTTGAATATGTATCCATATTTTCTAAGTACCTTTTATTCTAGCACATTTATACACACGCAACATTAATGCAATTTATCCAAAGTTGAAATAAATAACTCTTTAGACCAAATATTTAAGCTATCTTTATCTTTGATAAAATTTAAGACATCTTCTTTAGCAGAGCTAAAATCAACACTACTAAATCTGTTTCTTAGCATTCCCTTAACATCTTCAATGGTTAAAGAGGTATCTTCTTTAATGTGACCTGTATTCTTTAATTTGTTTTCTAAATAAAGGAGATTGATTTTAGTGCCTTTTCCACAGTAGAAAAGGTAATCATAATAATCTCGACCTTTAACGCGATTCTTGTATTCACGACATATAATAGCGTGAATCTTACCCGCGAACAAAGTTGCTTCATCAAACACTCTGACTTCATGAGGAGAAGGGAGTAGTTGATATTTTGTTTCAGTAATACCACCACTAGGGTTATCGATATCAATTTCAAATTTGATTTTAATTCTTTGATCGTTAATAAAGTGATAAGAGTTCTCATCGTTTGGGAAGAACTGTAAAAACAGCATCAAAGTATTTCCTTTAACAAAAGCGGTTTGCACATCAACGTTTTCGCTTTTCTTTTTAGCGGAAATATCCATATTAAGACCATGAGCGATTAACTCTTTTTTAATGTATGGGAAATACTCTTCAATATTAAAAGAGGAGTCTTTGTTAATAAGGGCAAAATCAAGATCTTCACTAAATCTATTTAAACCATAAAAGATTCTTAAACATGTTCCTCCATAAAATGCCGCTTTAGAAAAGAAACCACCTCTTGATAAACCCGCAAGAACAATTTCTTGTATTACTTCTTTGATGGCGTTTTCTTTTTCAGCGTCATTAGAAGGATGATACTTTTCTAGCATTACTTGAATAACACTATCCATGGATATACTCCTTTTCAATTAACTTAATTAATAATTCTAAATTCTTTTTATGATAGAGCTTAGCGAGCTTTAATAATGCGTTGAAATCAAGATTTTCAAACTCCTCTTCATCTATTCTTTTGTCTTTGAATAACAAGACTTTTAAATCCTTAAGAGAATGAACAACACTCCATTTATATAAAGAGTCACATAGTGCCTTTTCTTTAGTGGCTATTGCAGCGTAATATTCATTATTTTCAATGAGTGTAACACCACTTGAAAAAGCCTCAACCGGAATATCGGAATATTCAAAGCGACCAAAGGTATTAATAAAGGTCTTATTTTTTCTCACCTTTAAAGAGGCTGAGGTGATAGCCACTACTCTTTCTGGAATTAAGCCATAATACGATAAAGCGGAATCAAAACTAATATAAGAAGGCCCTAAGATGGCCGCTGCCAAGAAGAAAGGATTAGTGGTTCTATCAGTTTCATAAATACCACGTGTCAATCTATATAACTTGCCTTCATCAACATCTCTTTTAATCTTGTCTAAAGGATTGACGTAATCACGATACTTTTCTTTAAGCATTGATACGGTTAAAATCATTGTTTTTGCTCCTCTAAATACAATTATATTGGATTAAGTGGAGAAATCAATATATTATTTAGGCAAAATAAAAAGAATCACTACTGTGACTCTTCTTAACGTAAATAGATTTCGTGAGGTAATCGGCCTGTTCCTAATAGGTAACCAAGACAGATGAATGTCATGATTGTGATTGCCACTGCGATAGAAGCCATAATGATGGTTTCTTGGGCTTTTGGTAATTTTTTAACCGCATACACGATGCCTCTAATTAAGGCTATGTGAGAAAGAACAAAGATTGGGAAATTAAAGATAATCATATAGATGCAAAGGATAGCACTACTAACATCTCCCCCAGCAGGACGGGCAAGAACCGTAACGAGAAAGAAAGCCACTGCGAAAGAGAGCATGACAATGCTTAATACAAATGCTTTATTTTTCTTTTGTTCCATAATTATTCTCCTTCATGTATGTGTGCTTCATAATAAGAAGCCACAAATTCAAATAGTTCATAAGCTTTATCTTGATCAAATTGATAATAGTAATGATCTTCTAAAGAAGAATAGCTATCTGGAGTATCAACATCCACATACCCATCAGCGTAGAACTTCATATCCGCGCCCATATCGAGAAAGAAAGCAATACCACTTGTGGGAACACTATAAGTGAAATAAGAAGTTGTTGTGGTTTTTAATTCTTTAATATTCTTATATTCGCTAATCTTGAGAATAGCGGTTCTCACACCATTATCATAATCATCTAAATAATCGTTATTATAACTAAGGCGACCCAAACTATCGTTTTTAGAAAGAATCTTATATGGGGTATAGTTTTTAGGCGATTCAAAAGGTTCACCGCCTAAAGAACATTTAGCCGCCATTAAAGATGGCAATATTATAAGTATGGCTAATAATCCTTTCTTCATATTTTAAGCCTCGATTTTATAATGAACATCAAATCCAAATTCACCAAAGAAGAATTCCCAGGTTGACTCTTCACATTCATCAAATAGATCAAATGTATCGGTATAGACATTATTGATATCAGGATAATCCGCGGAAAGATATCTATTAAAATGACTTGGATGAGCATTATCCCAATAGACGGATAAGAAACCACCTATTAACTGTCTATTGTTATTAGTTCTATTAACTTTATATTCCATAGAGTATTTGATACCTTTATGGAAGGTATAGACATTATTAACGGGTTCAATAGATGGATAACCCTCTTCGTTAATATAGAATCTCACTAATTCAATAGATGTAATAGCGAAGATATTCTGCCATTCAAAATAAGCGCCTTTTTCTTCTGTATATCTTAAATATCCATAATCAACGATAGAGTTTTCACTATAGTTACCCATATATGGATAGAAAGTTAATCTATCTTCAATTAAGCCATAGTTAAATCGGTAATTATAGTAAGAACGTTCTTTGGTATTTACTTCATCAAGTAAGACTTTCATATTTTTAACATCATAGACGACAAAGTAATCACCACGGGTTTCCTCGTCTTTATTATTCCTGTCAAATATTAATTCGCGATACCCGTCTTTATTAATATCAGAAGCAAAGATATATGGGGAGGTGTATAAGTTAGATTCGATTTCAGTATCATTAATAAAAAGCGCACCATTAAAGCCATTAGTGGTCTTAAGAGTAAATGTCGTATCTTTAAATTCTTCTAATGAGAATATTTCATTACCATCTTTATCTTTTTGATTACCTTCTTTGCCGCGCTCTAAAGCAATAATATCGTTACTATCAGGATCAACTGGTAAAGAAGCGGTATTAATTTCTTCTACATAAGAGACGACACTTGTATATAACTCTTTTGCCTTTTGTGCATCAAAAGAATAAGCAAAATTAACATCACCTGATTCTACATTTACATAACCATCATCATAAAAAGTCATCCAGCATTTTTTAGGAAAAATAGAACCAGAGACTGCTAAAGAATAGATAAAAGAATTATTAGAAGTGGTTTTGTTCTTTTTTACGTGACTATATGGAGCGGCATTTCTTATGGCCTTTTCAATTTCATTGTTTTCTTCTAAAACTTCATCATCATTAACCTTAATGACGGAACGATATTCTCTTTGATCGCGTCTATTAAGAACTTTATCTGGTGACCATTTATCACTTGATTCACCACATGAAGTAAGACTAAAAGATCCTAAAAGGATGATAGATACATAAAATAATGTTTTTTTCATAGTGTTTTTATTATACCCCCACTAATAGGACGAATGAAAATCTAGAAGTTATCAAGATTTTTTAATCTGTGAAATCAATTGGTTCACTAATGGTGCCTGCAACGCCTAGCATACCACCATGATCACCATAAGCAATATATTGAGAATATACGACACCATCTTTCGCAGTTAATAAGAAGTATTTAGTAAATCCTCTTGGGAAACCATAACCGCCTAGTTCATCTTGCGAAATAACCACACGATGGCCTTTGCTTTGATATTCAGTGGCGTTGATGATGTGTTTAGAATCGCAACTTGGTACACCATCTTTTAAAGAGAAATTAAGATGGACGATTTCTCCATCCACGGTGTAATGAAGGTAATCAGTACCATTAACAAAGGCGACGATTTCTCCACCAATCATAAATGCATCATTAGTGTATTTAGCGAAGTTGCCTTCTAAATTATTTAATTTAGTTAATGTACCATCTTCATCAACTTTCCACACTTCCCCAAAAGCGGAATATAAATAGCCTTCTTCATAATGAAAACACGCTCCATTAAGCCAACCTGTATCATTTAAAGCAGAGAAGAATTCGTTAGCGAGACCTTCAAAGTTCACCACGGTATCTACTTCTATTGGACTTAATGCAAAGTTTTCATCAAAGACTTTTAATTTATTATCATCAAAGACATACGCTCTTTTATCGTTGCCAAACAAGACCCCATTAGTGCGTCTCATAATTAAAGTGTTATCAATAATTGTGTGCTCTGGAAAAGCCACAAAGCCTTTGTCTTCTTTTAATCTAATGGTTTGATCATATCCTTCATCATCCGCAAGGATATAGATTTGACCATATTTATCAATTTTAGCGTCATGAGTACGGTTATAACCTGAACCTTCAGGTAAGACATAACGGAAATTAAGCTTATCTTCTTCTTGGTTATAGATTACTTGATACCATTGTGGCGTCATTTCGCTAATATATCTTCCATATAATGGTTCAAGATGAATAAAGTCATCTTTCGTTGGATCTAATTGCACAGTGTAGTTTTTGACACCACTGTGTTTATCAATTTCAGGGAAGATATCTTTTAACGCAAAGACTTTACCTGTTTCATTATGAATAGCAATGCTTTGCATCATTTCGTGATGGAGATGGAAACCTGAACCACCCACAATTTCTTGAGCGTAGTTAATATCTTGCCAGAATGCCCATTCATCATCATTGACATACATGACATAAGTAAAAGCTTTAGAGACATACATCGCAGCGGCGTTACCTAATCGATCTTGTCTAACTTGACCACGACCATTAGTTCTTTCATAGATGACTTCTGTTACTTTACCGTCTTCATCAAAAGTAAATAAGACATTAGCCTTTTCTGGATCCCAGTCATAATCGCTTTCCCAGTCATATCTTTCTCTTTCTTCATCAGTCCATGAAGTAGAAGAAGTATCTTCACTACTATCTTCTCCCTCTAAGGAGTCAGATACATGTAAGCGCTGGATATTTTTAACAGCGATTTTACCATTATTATCAGGAGTGTTACCAATACCAAAACCAGTGACACCTTCCATATTGATTAAAGAGCCATTTAATTTAGAAATCATGTGTTCTAAGTTATTCATGTTAATAACAAGAATTGGAATCGCTACCGCTGCGGTCACTGCGGTGACAGGAATCATGATTTTAGCCCATAATGGGAATTTCTTTTTCTTTTTTGTTTCATATGGATTCTTAACCATTTGGTCAAGATTATAATCAATGCGTTTTTTCATCAACTTTTCTAATTTCATAATAGTTCCTTTCTCAGTTTATCCATCGCGTTAGCGTAAATCCTTCTCGCGGTTGATTCTGGAATATGTGTTTCTTCAGTGACTTCTTTCCAGGAATAGCTAAAACCGATGCGATAGTAAACCACTATTGTTTCTTTATTAGATAAGAGAGGTTCAATGGTATTGAGAAGTGAGTTGGTCCTATCTTCTAAACCATACATTTCATCGATGATATCTGAGGGTATCTCTTTAGAATTCTTCTTTAAGAAATTTAAGGCTTCGTTTTTAGCGATTGAACAGAGGAATGATTTGAGTTTAGTTGGATCTTTAATATCATTTTTATGCTCAATAGCTTTTAAGAAAGAGTCGCTTAAAACATCATCTGCATCGTCTTGATTAGAAATATAACTAGCAATGACGAAGTACATCAGATTCTTATATTCTAGATATACCTTTTCAATAGCGGATTTATCACCCTCTATGAACTTATGGATGATGTTTTTTGAGATACTCATCGATGACCTCTCACTTTTTAAGACAAAAATAAAAGAGAAAATTGCTCAAATATTTTATAAAAGAGATTCTAGCATAAAGAAAAAACCTTATGACCGACTTTCATAAGGCTTTTTTCATGACTTAATTGTTAAGTATATTCTCGCAATAGGCTTTAAGAGGCGGGATATCTAATAAAGCGGTATCCAAATTCTATACAAATCAATCGTACCGTATCCGTGACCGATTTTATCTCTCATGCCTTTAACATATTTCAGCAAGAAGTCCCCCACATCAAAAAGTATTGTTTTATGGCTACCTCTATAGGTGGGGGATGAATTGCAAAATTGAATTTAAATAATGATGAAAAGATTTTTGAAAAAACCATCTAAACAACTATAAATATATTGTGTTTATATCAATAAATTGATATAATATATATAGGATAAGGGGTAGATAAAAAAACATTATTTTGTTTTTATCTCCCCTTTTATTTATCTAAAGAATCTATGAAAAGAATTGCTTATAAGTATCGTATCTATCCTAACACTGAACAAAAGATCTTCTTTGCTAAATGTTTTGGGTGTGTTCGTTTCTTTTATAATAAGTCTCTATCTGATATGAACATTATTTATAAAAGCACTGGTAAATTTAAAAATATTACTCCTGCCTCTTATAAGGAAGATTATTCATTTTTAAAAGAAGTAGATTCATTTGCCTTATGTAATGCTCAATTAAATAGAAACATTGCTTTTGAAGATTTTATGAAAAAGAACTATAAGAACAATAAAGATAAACCAAACTTTAAAAGTAAAAGAAATGATCAATCTTATACAACGAATAATCAAGGAAGTGTGAAATTCTCTTCTAACAATCGATATATCAGTGTTCCTAAATGTCCTCGTATCAGAATTAAAAAACATCGAGACTTTATAGGCACGATTAAATCAATTACAGTCTCTAGGACCACTGATAATAAGTACTATATGTCTTTATTAGTTGAATCAGAAATAAAACCATTAAAGGAGTCTACTAGAACAGTTGGTTTAGATTTAGGAATAAAAGATTTAATTGTTGATTCTAATGGTCATAAATATAAAAACCACAAATACTTAACTAAGTCACAAGAGAAACTCGCTAAAGAGCAAAGAAAACTCTCTAAAATGGTTAAAGGTAGTAATAATAGAAACAAGCAACGTCTCAAAGTTGCTAGATTACATAAACATATTCAAAATCAAAGAAATGATTATCTCCACAAACTGTCAAAATCAATCATTGATGAAAACCAAATCATTTGTATTGAAGATTTGAAAGTTAAAGACATGATGAACGATTCTAAATTAGCAAAAAACATATCTGATGTATCTTGGTCAAGATTTGTCTCTATGCTAATCTATAAAGCTGATTGGTATGGAAGGGCTATTGTTAAAGTTCCTTCTGACTTTCCTTCTTCTCAATTATGTTCTATATGTGGATATAAAAACTCTATCACTAAAGACCTCGCTATTAGGAAATGGACTTGTCCTAAATGTGGGAGTGTTCATG
>JBGUXN010000004.1:0-3514 GCA_045222195.1 Bacilli bacterium
TGTTCCGCGTTGCCGAAAAAGGCGAAGACGGAAATCCAGATGAAACTATTACTTTTGACAATGCCGATGCCGTTAATGAAATCGCCGACATCATGGAAGAAAGAATGAAAACCGCGGATGTTTCTCGTTATAAAATTGAAACCCAAGGTTATGACACCATCAAAGTAAGTTTCGTCCAAGAAACCGATCAACAATACGAAATCATTAAAAACTATTTATCTTTCAATGCTTCTTTGGCTATTTCCAACTCCAAAGGCACATATGCTTTAGCTACCGAATTCTTAAACAGTAAGAAAGAAGCTTATATGGAAACAACCGATGGTTATCCAGCCATCATTATCCCAATTGATAAGGATAACGAACTCTTCCAAGCTGTTTATACAGAAGCTAAAGAAATGAGCGACAATAACGAAGGTGAAGTCGAAGAAGAACACGACCATGAGGAAGAAGAAGGGGAAGAGCACGAACACGCTCACAAAGCCTACTTATACCTTTGGTATAACTACGTTGAAGACTACTATTCATACGATAAAATCGATCAAAAAGCTGATACATATGATCCAACCATCGCCAATAAAGTCTTAATGACATTTGATGCTGCCAATCCATTCCTCGATGAAGATCAAGATGAATTAAGAGCTTATGTTAATCCAAGTAGTGGTGATTCAGAAGTTACTGCTGAAGCCTTAAAAACTGCTTACGAAAATGCAAGATACTACGTCAACTTATTAAATGCTGGTGAAATGAACTATCACGTCAGCTTCTTATTCTCTGAAAAAGCTAATGTGTGGGTCGAAGAATTAGTTTCTTTAGGCGCACACGAAACCGTGGCTTGGAGCAGAACATTTATAGCTACCCTCTGTGCGATTGTGGTCGTCTCCTTATTACTCGTTTATTTCTATCGTTTAGGTGCCTTAAGTGTGGCGACAACCTCCATCGTCAGCACATTCATGGGCTTATTATTCATCGTCTTATTCAGCGCTGAATTTAATGTTGCCGGTATCGTCGGCCTTATCTCCTTAGCCTTAACAAGCATTATTTCTGGCATAATTTATTTAAATAAATTAAAAGAAGAATGCTACCGCGGCCGTTCCTTAAAGAAAGCCAACTCCGAAGCGGCTAAGAAAGCCTTATTACCAACCATCGATGTCCACGTCGTTTTAGTGGCCGCTGGTCTTGCTTGCTACTTATTAGGTGGCGTTATCATGAAAGGCTTTGCCTTAGCAACAGTCTTAGGTGGTTTGGTTTCCTTAGTGCTCAACCTCGCTGGCCTACGTGGCTTATTATGGTTAGTCACTAACGAACAAGGCCTTGCTAATCGTTATGATTTATTCGATGTTTCTAACGATCAAGTACCAAACGCTTTAGAAGAAGAAAAGCAAAAATACTTCGGCGCCAACGCTGATAAAGACTTCACCAAGTCCAAAAAGCCAGTTGGTATCATCGCTGCCATTCTCTTAGTGGCGAGCATCGGTGGATTGATCTTCTTCGGTGTGAAAAACAATGGTGCGGTTTATGGCTCCGCTGACAAGTTTGGCAGCAGCCAAATCTATGTCGAATATCGTTCCGATATCGCTGAAAACACAGCTTTAAGTACAGATACAAAAGAACGTCTCAATACCATGCTTGATCATGCTTATTTAGATGGTCAAAAGTTATCTGACATCACCGAAATCGATTCTTACGATTACACCTCTCAATACAAGACCACAAAGAGTGGTATTGATACAGTTTATTACGCTTATTACCGTATCAGCTTTGAAAAAGCTTTAAGCGGTGAAGAAGTGATTTCTTACAAAGATGATTCTGGCAACGAACTCTTCAATGAACCAGCTGCCACATTCTTCACAATTGATACACTCAATAGTACTTCTGGTGCCAACCTCAACTTTGACCACAACGTTAATATTTCTTTGAAAAATAGCGTGAGAGTCAATGCTGACCAACCAGAATTCAAATCATTAATCTTAGCGTGTACCGTCCTCGTTGGTATCAGCTTTGCCTACTTATTACTCCGTTACCGTTTATCTCGCGGTCTCGCTGTCTTAGGTGTTGCTGTTCTCGTCGTCGGTATCTCCGCTGGCATCTTCGCCTTATTATTCTTCTTACCAGTCAGCTCTTACATCAGCGTGGCTCTCCCATTCATCGCTTTATTCACATTTGATATTGCAGTCCTCTTTATGAATAAAGAGAGAGAAATGGTCTTAGAAGATAGAAATAGAGACAATTCCGTCGAAGCTAGAGACAATCTCATGAAGAGAGCCCTTGGCATTTCTTCCACACCAATTACTATCAGCTTCATCATAGCTTTATACCTTGGCGTGAACTTCTTCGGCTTTATGTTCACCTCTATTTCTTGGGTCTTCTTACTCATGATCTTAGGCGTTTGTATTGCTACCGGTTTAGTGCTTGTTACCTTTGGCCCATTAGCCCAATTATTATTCAAATGGTTCTCCAAAGTTAAAATTGCTAAGCCAAAAGCCAGTAAGAAAAAGAAAGCTCCAGTTCGCGTTAAGAAATCCGCTGAACCAGAAGAAGCAATCTTTATTGGCATTAACGATTAATTTTTAGAGGCTGCTAAAAAAGCGGCCTTTATTTTATAAAAATATGGAAGATTTATTTAAAAGACTTTTAGATTACTATCAAATTAACGAAGATGACTATCGTCTTTTAACCATGCCAGTCACCCCAAGTAACTTCTACGAAGGACATGCATTCAAAGATATGGATAAATGCGTCGAAGTGGTGAAAGAGGCGGTTAAGCAAAACAAGAAGATTTTCATCTATGGTGATTATGATGCAGACGGCATTATGTCGGTCTCGATTTTGGTCAAGATGTTCTCATATTTAAACTATCCAGTTAGCTATCATATTCCTAACCGTTACTTAGATGGTTATGGCTTAACCCTCAAAAGAGCCCAGGAAATCGTCGAAAATGGCTACGACCTGCTCATTACTGTCGATAATGGAATTACCGCCTTTGAGGGCATTGAATACGCGAAAAAACACGGTCTACAAGTTTTAATATTTGACCATCATCAACCAGATGAAGTTTTACCAGTAGCGGACTACATTCTTCACCCAGTTGTTTCCGAGTTTGGGGATGTCGCCACAAGCGCTGGGTTTGTGACCATGATGTTCACTTTAAATTATCTTGGTAGGCTTGATCATTACCTTTGCACATTAGCCGCAATTTCATTGGTCTCCGATATGATGCCTCTTGTCTCATATAATAGAAACCTTCTCAGATTAGCCATCAATTGGTATAAAGAAGAAAGCTTTATGAGCATTGATCTCTTAAAAGAAAAAGAGGTCTTTAACGAAGTGAGCATCGGTATGAAAATCGCCCCAAAAATCAACGCTATTGGACGTCTTATCGATGACGATGCCTATTTATCAAGAACCGTTGAATTCTTTACTAGCGAAGACAAAAACCTGCTCTTAAACTACAATGAGTGGATTAATAGCGTCAATAATGAACGTAAAGATGTCACTAAAGAAGCAGTGGAGAATA
>JBGUXN010000005.1:0-15788 GCA_045222195.1 Bacilli bacterium
GCACACATTAAGGTTTCTGGTTTGGCGGTTTTAACAATATATTCAAATTGTCTTAAATAGATTTCTCTAAGGGCTCTTTCGTCAATAACGGAATCACCCATAAAACGGTAGTTCTCAGAATTGTTACCCGCGAAATGCTTAACAGAAACACCAACACCTTTTTCTTGGATGCCTTTAACTTCTTCAGCGCCCATTCTTCCAGCGAGGAACGGATCTTCTGAGAAGTATTCAAAGTTTCTACCACACCTTGGATTTCTTTTGATGTTAACACCTGGGCCTAAAATAACTGAAACATCATAAAATTTAGCTTCTTCCGCCATGGCGTTGCCCATTTCTTTTAATAGCTCTGGATGCCATGTATTAGCGCTACAACTAGCGGTTGGGAAGCATGTTGCGGGTAATGAGTTAGTGACACCATTATCACCACCATCAGGTTGTGCTCTTAGACCATGTGGGCCATCGCTTGTTTTAATTGAAGGAATATCTAATCTAGGAACTGGATTAGTGCGCATAAATTTATAACCCGCTACTAAAGCCACCTTTTCTTCAAGGGTGAGCAAAGATAATAATTCATCGACTGTCTTCATATAGTTATCCTCAAGTTCTGTCGATTATAGATTACTCAATGTAATTAGGAATATCTTATATATTTGTTTCATTTTTGTTATAATTGTTTCAAGATGAGACAAATAGAGGACTTAAAGTACATTTGCACTAATTTAGGCAACCTTTCCGGTATTCCTGTGAGACTATATCAAAACAATAAACAGATTTTTTACTATTCTTTAATTAAACTATTAAAAGATCCGTTCGAATTGTCTAAAGAAGCCACGTTCAAATTGAAGGACGAAGTTTCTTATTATCAATCACCTTATTACTATTACTATGCTATAGCTAATATAGATGATATAAAGCTTGTTGTGGGTCCAACAAGACAGTTACCTATTTCAAAGCAAGAATTAAAATCTATTGCCTTCTCGTTGGGCGTTCCTATTTCCGCGAGTGATGAGTTTATTTCGGAGATGGAATCGTTAGTTAGTCTACCATTAATGTCTCTTTTACAAATAATGTGTATGGTTTATTTTGCTTTCACTGGCAAAAAGAAATCATTAGAAAGTATTGTCATTCACGAAGAAAAACAAAACATCATCAAAAATGAGATTGAAAAAAGCGATGTTCAAAGAACTGTTGAAACAATGGAACAATATGAAAGCGGGCCTTATAACGCTTTAGATATAGAAAACAGACTATTAGACATGGTGATGAGGGGTGATGTGGCCGCTTTAAATGAATTTATGTCTCATGCTCCTGCTGTTAAAGAAGGCGCAGTTGCACAAGAACAATTAAGACAAAAGAAAAATATTTTTATCGTAACCGCCACTCTTGTTTCTAGAGCCGCCATTCGTGGAGGTATCGATGTCACTGCTTCGTTAGCATTATCTGACCAATATATTCAACGCTGTGAACTAGCGGATTCACCTGATCAAATTGATGAACTTAGTTATCGAATGGTTATGGATTATGCAGAACGCGTAGCTAGAATCAGGCTCGGGCAAAATCCATCAGTGTTAATAAATAAAGTATCGAACTATATTCAACAACACTTGTCGGATCCAATTAAAACAGAAGACATCGCTAAAGCCTTATTTATGGGTAGAAGCAGGTTGTCCACTAACTTTAAAAACGAAACAGGGATCAACATTTCAGACTACATTACGCAAATCAAAATAGATGAAGCTAAAAGATTGTTAAGATATTCTGATAAAACGTTCGCGTCCATTTCGGTCTATTTAGGTTTTTCAAGCCAAAGTCATTTCTCAAAAGTGTTTAAACAATATACAGAAATGACTCCGTTTGAATATAGGCAACTACACAAGCACTATTAAAGAAAAAAGAAGGATTAATCCTTCTTCTTCGCTTTATGATATTCACTCATCGGAATTGTCATCCAATGGCAAGTGAACTCATCATCTATATTTAATAAGTCAATAATTCGCTGTAATTGGTGGGCCCAAATGGAATCGAACCATCGACCTCGGCGTTATCAGCACCGCGCTCTAACCGACTGAGCTATAGGCCCGTGTCTTTAAGACAGCGTTAATAATATACAACAACACTTTATTATAATCAATATATTTTTTATACGCGTATAAAAGAAAAAAGGAAGTATAAACTTCCTCTTCTTTTCTTGATACAACAGCGATTAACGTTTGCTGAATTGTGGAGCTTTACGAGCAGCTTTGAGACCGTATTTCTTACGTTCTTTCTTACGGGAGTCACGGGTAACCATACCAGCGGCTTTAAGAACTGCACGATCGCAACCGGCTTCTAATAAGGCTCTGGCTAAACCTAAACGGATTGCGCCAGCTTGACCTGTGAAGCCGCCACCTTTAACTTCAGCGCGGACATCATACTTGGATTCTGTACCGGTTAATGTTAATGGTTGTTTTAAATCGAGAATTAATGTTTGATAAGGCATATATTCTTCGACTGGATGACCGTTGACAACGATTTTACCAGAACCGGCTGTGACATAAACACGAGCGATTGAAGATTTTCTCTTGCCTGTACCGTAATATTGAAGATCAGCTTTCTTTGCCATGTTGAGACCTCCTAGAATTTAAGCTCAAGAACTTCTGGTTTTTGAGCTTCTTGTTTGTGTTCTGGACCTTCGTAGACAAATAATTTCTTGATCATTTGACGACCTAAACGGCCTTTTGGAAGCATGCCATGGATGCATCTTTCCATCATTTCTACTGGGTACTTTTCAATCATAGTACCAGCTGTACGGGTTCTAAGACCGCCAGCATAACCAGACACATTGTAGTATTTTTTGTTATTAAGTTTATTGCCAGAAAGGGAAACCTTTTCAGCATTAATGATAATAACATAGTCACCACAGTCGACATTTGGAGTCCAAATTGGCTTATTCTTGCCTGTGAGAATTTGGGCGACTTGAGTGGCTAATCTTCCTAATGGTTTGTTAGTGGCATCGACCACAAACCACTTTCTTTGGATTTCGTTATTTTTTGCAATAGTAGTTTGACGTTGCATAACTTTAATCCTCCTTTACCAAACTAACTTTGACCTTACCGGGGACTTCGCTAATTTAGCTTTTGTGCCGATAAAAATCATACGCGTTTGCGTGTAGGATGTCAATTGAATATTTATGAAATAACTTCGACATTGTATTTGTGAATCGATAATACGGAAAAAGGCAAAAGAAAAACGGTGCTTTTTAGACACCGTCTCTTAATCTTATTAAGAATTAAAGCTTAACGTTATGGTAGACGTTTTGAACGTCTTGAAGTTCGTCGAGCATGTCACAAAGTTCTGTGAATTTGCGTTTTTCTTCTGGATCTGTGAGTTCAACTGGATCGTTAGCTAAGAAAGTAATTTCTGCGACGTCGAATTCAGAGATACCCATTTCGCCTAAAACTTCTCTTGCTTGAGCAAAGGCTGCTGGTTCAACTAAGACTTCAATTGTGCCATCTTCTTCTGTCACTTCACGGACATCAACATCAGAGAGAATTAAGTTTTCTTCGACTTCGTCTCTATTGTTGCCTTTGAAAACAAATAAACCTGTTTGAGTGAAGTTAAAGATTGTGGAACCTAAGTGACCACCTTTCTTTGTGATAGCAGTTCTAAGTTCAATGAACGCTCTATTGGTATTATCTGTTAATGTATCGATGATAAAGAGGGAACCACCAGGACCAAAGGCTTCATAACGGCCTTCAGAATAGCTTTCGGCTTCGCCGCCTTTCGCTTTTTGGATAGCTCTTTCAATAACGTCTTTAGTGACATTTTGTCCTCTCCACTTTTCAATAGCGGAACGGAGGGCTAAGTTCATTTCAGGATCAGGAACACCAGACTTTGCCGCCATATAAATTTCTTTACTTGCTCTCATAAAAAGAGCGGATCTTTTTGCAGCGGTCGCTGCCATAGCTTTTGCTCTTACTTCATGTGCTCTACCCATGATAGAAATGTCTCCTTTGGTTTTTTGCCGAAAAAATATTATCACATGTTCATATAAAATTGAACATTTTAATATTTCACATCCACTAAATATAATCCCACTGCTGGGGCTTTATAGGCAATAATTTCTCTATTTTTCTTATCACCTAAATGATATTTAATGAATGAAATATCCTCTTTTTTGTTAGCGACTGCAATAGCTGCACCCACCATATTTCTGATTTGGTAACGCATAAAGCCATTACCTTCAAATCTAATTTTGATTAAATCGTTATCTTGGTTAACTTCAATTGCGTAGATTGTTCTAATAAAGTTACCTTCATCTTCTTCTTTTGATGTGAAGTCTTGATAGTTATGTTCGCCTTCAAATAGCTTTAATGATTCTTTCAATAAATCGATATCTAAATCCATTGGATAGAGGTAGGCTAAATCGTAGTTAAAGACTTCTTTATTCTTCAAAAGAATATCGTATTCATAAATCTTTCTTTTAGCGGAGTATCTCGCGTGGAAATCATCATCCACTTTTTCTAAGGAAAGAATATGGATATCTTCTGGTAACATTTTGTTCATGGAATAGGCGAGTTGCTTTAAATCTTTTTCTTTTTCGACGATGAAATGGAAGTATTGTTTTAAGGCATGAACACCAGCGTCGGTACGCCCACTACCTGTGATAGATATAGGTGTGTCATATATTTGCGATAAGACTTCTTCAATCTTAGATTGCACACTAATAAAACCGACTTGTTTTTGCCAGCCATAATAATTAGTGCCTTTATACGAACATATACCGAGTATCTTCATATTAGAATCCTACCACTTCTGGTCTATTAAAGACATATTTAGCGATGATATTGATTAAATCCAGAGGATTTTCTTTGGTATCAATTACAAATAAATAGATAATGCCCGCGAACATACCACCGATGAATAAGAAAGCGATGATATCTCTCCAAGTGAATCTCAGTTTACGATATCTTGTTCTCTTGGCTCTTGGGTCATAGCCTCTCACAATCATTGCATTAGCGAGTTCTTCACTTCTTTCTAAAGCGGACACAAATAAAGGAATGATTAACGCAATGACCGCTCCAAAGCGTTTGAATAAACCACCACGATTAAAATCAACACCCCTACTAGCTTGCGCTTTCATAATTCTCTCTGTTTCATCAAGTAATGTAGGAATAAATCTCAACGCAATTGATAAAGTCATCGCGATTTCATGAGCGGGGAATCTTACCACTTTTAATGGAGTCATATACCATTCAAAAGCATAGGTCATATCCATTGGTTTTGTGGTGCTTGTTAATACCATGGTTAATGAAATCATTAAGATTAATCTTAAAACGATGTATCCAGATTGACAGAAGGCATCCCATTTAACTTGTAAAGAACCCACCGTGAATGCGGTTGGTAAATAGTAATTGTTGTTAGGAATAAAGATATAAATCGCCATCAAAATGATGATGAACATCCACATACCCGCCATAGATTTAAATAGCGAGAAGAAATTGACTCTAGAAATAATCATCAAAACGAGAAGGATGATGAAATAAATAGCGCTCAACACTAACGATGTGGACCACATGTGGAATTGGAAGAAAATGCCAACCATGAATAAAATCATGAGGAAAATCTTATTACGAGCATCGAGATGATGGACGTAAGTTTCTCTAAAAGTGTAACGACCAAATGTCATACTAGCCATTTTTTGCCCTCCACTTTTTGATTTCATTAATGAGATCATCGCTATGTCTGATGTTATCGATATCAATATCCATGCCCTTATCTTTTAGGGCTAAAGCTAATTTGATGACTTGTGGGATGTCTAATCTATCGTAATTACGCACAAACATAAATAAATCATGTGGCGTACCTTCAAATACGAGTTTGCCTTTTTCTAAAAGGAAGACTTTCTCTGCATATCTATTCACTAAATCCATATCATGAGTAATGACAATAATGGTTTTACCATTTCTATGGAATTCAGTAATGAGATTCATTAATTCTTTAGCGCTGGCAGGATCAAAGCCCACTGTTGGTTCATCAAAGATGAGAATATCTGGATCAATAGCTAAAATACCAGCGATAGCAACTTTTCTTCTTTCACCACCAGAAAGTTCAAATGGAGGTCTCTTATAATAAGATTCATCTAAGCCAACCTTCGCTAAAGCTTCATGCGCTCTCTTTAAGGCTTCTTCGCCTTTAAAACCAAAGTTCTTTGGACCAAAGGCCACGTCTTTTTCTACGGTTTCTTCGAATAGTTGATATTCAGGGAATTGGAAAACTAAGCCAATATGCTTTCTTAAGCCTTTGAGTTTTCTACTCTTTCTATTTTTATATGAAATGACATAGTCATCGACTTTCACTTGTCCTTTATCAGGCACGAGTAAAGCATTAAAGGTTTGGGCCAATGTTGACTTACCAGAACCAGTTTCACCAACGATAGCAACGAATTCATTTTCTTTAATTTCAAAAGAAACATCGTTTAGCGCTAAAGTGCTATTGGAGGCTTTTTTGTTATAGGTAAAGAAGACGTTTTCTACTTTGATGCCCATATGTCCTCCACTAGTTCCGCCATGTTTTCGGCTTTAGAATTAATACCCATCTCGCTTAATTTCTTTTCGAAACGATAGACAAATGGCATATCTAACTTCAAATCTAAAAGAGCTTGTTGGTCCCTTAAGATTTCTTGAGGCTTACCGTTTTTGACGAGCTTACCATGCGAAAGGATGAAGACTTGGTCCGCTAAAAGGGCCTCATCAACATCATGAGTAATGGAAATAATTGTGAGTTCTGGATTCTCTTGGTGAATTCTATCGATAACTTTTCTAACGGTGGATTTACCTTTTGGATCAAGCATTGATGTTGCTTCATCGAGAATGAGAATTTCTGGTCTCAAGATAAGGGCACCCGCTAAAGCGACTCTTTGTTTTTGCCCACCCGAAAGATTGATTGGTTCTTTCTTTAAGTAGTCGAGCATATTCACACTATCAGCAAAGAGATTAATCTCTTCTTGCATCTTGTCGTGTGGGAAGCATCTATTTTCTAAACCGAAAGCAATATCATCTTCCACGGTAACACCGATGAATTGGTTATCAGGATTTTGAAACACTAAAGCGGTTTTACTTTGTAATTTTTTAATAGTCTTCTTATTCATCTCTTCCCCATCTAAGAAGATTTGGCCGTCTTTTTTCTCTAATAGACCAACGATTAACTTTGCTAATGTGGATTTACCAGAACCATTATGGCCTAAGACAGCCACAAAAGAACCCTTCTCAACGGAAAGAGAAATATCATCGATAACTAGGCGATCATCACCATACGAGAAACTCAGATTTTTGATTTCTAATTTGCTCATGCAAGTGATTATAGCACGAGTCAATAAAAATACATATCGATATCCACTTCTCACTTAGTGAAATTGCTCATATTATTTGGTATTTTGTTGGCTATTATTCACTAATGTTTTTAGCTTTTTCATTGCCTTATTGAAGGTTAATCTAATAGTGGCTCTAGACATCATATTGCCATGCACTAATTCCGCATATGAATAGCCTGAAAGAATGAGATTTACAATCCCGAATTCTAGATCTGTAAAGCAGTTTTTATAACGATATAGGTAACTTCTAATTTCGAAAATTCTTTTCTTATCAATTCTCTCGTCATCCTTTTCAGCGATGATTTCTCCATAGCATAATGAATCTTCATTTGCTTCGTTAAAAGAAATCACTCCACGAAAACCAAAAGCTCCACCATTATAGGAATTTTCAATTAGGTAATTCATCGCTGCGTTTTTCGCGCTCTCTTTCCAAAACGTCAAAAAAGACGAACACAAAGTGGCGTTAAATTTGATGACTATATAATGAAAATGGCTATCACATACTGCACTTAACTCTCTTTTAGTGATACCAGTAGATGGATACTCATTGAGTAACTGGCTCACTAGATGACGAGAATGTTTGTGATATCGTTTCCCTAGTTCTATAAGTGCGTCATGGTTGCCTTGTGCAACGAGTGTGTGTAAATGCTCATCCAGCAAGCGATCTTGGGTTTTTCTAGGCATAAAGTCAAATCTCCTTTTCTAGATATTCGACTTATGCACCTCCGCTAATAAAATACCGGCTGCAACGGAAGCATTCAAAGAATTCACATGGCCAAACTGAGGAATCTTGACAATGTAATCTGAGTTTTTAAGCACTAAAGAAGAGACACCTCTGCCTTCGCTCCCAACAACAACCACTACTGGAAAATCATATTTTAAAGAAGAGTAGGATATTTCTGCACTGCCATCAGTAGAGACAATCCAATAGCCTTCTTCTTTCAATTTGCTAATTGCTTGATTGAGATTATTGACTACCGCTACTGGGACATAATTAATCGCACCAGCGCTTGTTTTAGCGACAGTGGCGTTTAAACTCACGGAATTATGCTTTGGTAAGATGATACCAGAGGCTTCGAAAACATCAGCGCTTCTCAAGATAGCGCCTAAGTTATGTGGATCTTCAATGCCGTCTAACATCACAATTATCTTTTTATCTTTATTCTTGGCTTTATAAATAATTTCTTCTAAAGAAACGGTTTGATATGGTTTAAGTTCTGCGGCCACTCCTTGATGGACCCCATTGCACATTTTATCCATTTCATTAGGGGAAATAGACACCATATTTAAATGATTCTCTTTAATGAGATTAAGAATCTTTTGGTCGTTAAAATTAGAGACCACAAAAACTTTTAAAGCTTTCTTAGCCCTAATTGCTTCAATAACAGGATTCTTTCCGTATATGAGATTGATATCTTTTGCCATTATTTAATCTCTTCAATACAGTTAATGTAATCTAAAGACTTCAAAGCTTCAATAATTTCTGCGTGAGATTTATATTTTTTAAGTTCTTTAGAACCAACGGTTAATGAAACAGTATAAACGCCTAAACCAGTATTGATATAAGCAGGGTTAGCTTCGATATCATCGATTCTAATACCGAGTTTTCTAACAACACCAGTGAAGTTTACTAAGTCATTTCTATTTTTAAGTTCGAGATGGATTTCAAAGTGATTACTTCTATTTTTTAAATAGATTTCAAGTTTTGGCATCATATTTAAGGAAATATAAACGCACACCACAGCAATTAATCCAGCGGTATATAAACCCGCGCCAAAGCAAGCACCGATGATGCTTGTCAGCCATAACGCGACAGCGGTTGTTAGACCTTTAATTTGGTTTTTTGAAGAATACAAAAGAGTATTACCAGAAATGATAGCCCCACCTAATATAACCGCGACTGTAATAGCGGGGAATATTTCGCCAAAATTGGCGGAAAAATAGACATCTAATAAAGCGGCTAAAGAAGAGAACAAGGAAACAAGAATAAATGTTCTTAAGCCAGCAGTATGTCTTTTTCTACTTCTTTCAATACCTAAAATAGTACCGATAATTAAAGCGAGTATGACTCTAATAAGAATTGTCCAAATGTTGAATTCATTAAGCCATCCTTGACTTAATTGATTTAATGGATCAATAGCAACAAAACCTTCCATGATATAACCTCCTATTTACGATTTATAAAACCTCGACGGTTATGAATATAATTTTCTGATTCATATTCTTCAGCGGCTTCATTAAATGCTTCTTCGTCTTTTTCTTCAGGTTCTAATTCCTTAATTTCTTTAGAAATCTTATTGATTTGAGCAACGAGAATATCAACTTGCTTTGATGAAGTAGAATCTTCTTGCTTAGTTACAGTAATTGGAGCAACTTCATTAATATCTTCATGACCATAAGAATGAGATAAATATAAACCTAATTTTGCGGAGCCTGGTCCAATTAGTTCATAAAGAATAGAAGAGGCTAATATAATTGTCGTTAGAGCAGTTGCTTCCGCGTTAAAACCATTAGTTTCAAATATTCTTGAACCCATAGCCGCTAAACCGATAGCAACACCTGCTTGTGGAATTAAACCTAAGCCTAAGAAATTTCTTGTTTTTTTAGGTGCTCTAGTTATAAGCCCACCTAAATAAGCACCACCATATTTACCAGCAATTCTTGCAAAGAAATAAACAATAGCAATAACAACTAATGGAACCGCAGCAAATGAACTAGTAGATGTAAAAGCTCCAAAATCAAAATTCATTCCGCTTCTAACAAAGAAGATGAGCATGATTGGCGGGATGAAATAATTAACTTGTGCGAACAACTTTTCTTCGTCTTTAGCGGTATTTGTGTAAACCATACCAATAGCCATGCAACCTAATAATGGGGATTGACCAAATAAAGAACATACTCCACAGAAAAGAAGTAAAACAGCAACCACGATAATTAATCTATTGTCTGTCGTTCTTCTTGAAGAAATTAAAAATCTTAAAGCGAAACCAAAGGCAAAACCAATGATTAAGCAAATGAGGTTTTGAATAATTGGCCAACCGACTTCCGTAAAGCCGATTTTCCCTCCACCAGTTAAAGCCATACATATTGATATAGCCACTGAATATAAAATTAAAGTCACAACGTCATCTAAGGCGACAACTTCTAATAAAGTATTCACATAGTCGCCCTTTGCCTTAGTTTGTTTAATAGTCATCATCGTACTAGCGGGTGCGGTCGCACTACTTAAAGCCGCTAAAACTAGAGAGAACGACACGCTTAATCTAAAGGCAAAGAAGCATAAAATAAAGATGATGATAAAAGCAGATAATGCTTCAAATAAAGTAATGACAACAACTTTTAAACCAGCTTTTTTTAATTCGCTCACTTTAAAAAATTGACCAGCAGTAAAAGCGATAAAGGCTAAAGCGATATCACTTATAAAGTCTGTACCTTTAATAAAATCTCGAGGTATGAGATTAATAACGCACGGGCCAATTAAAATACCTGTCACAATATAAGCGGTAACATTAGGTAATTTTAATAATTTAGTCAGTCTTGTCATTAAAAAACCACAAATTAAAATGACACCTAAGGCGATAATAATACTACTAGCGGTTCTTACTCCACCTGTAATATTAAGCGCATCAAGTAATTTTTCAATTAATGATAAATTTGTGGTCTCTTCCAAATTACATGACTCCTTTTTCGATCAAGATTTTTCTAATTTCATCAGATTTAGCAAAATCCTTATTCTCTTTACTCAATAAGTACTCTTTATATAAAGCGGAGATACTATCATCAAACTTTGCATATGTAATGTCAAGACCTAAGACATAGAACATATCTGTTAAGGTCTTAAATAAGTCATTAAGATTATTCAAATCAGCATCTCTACTTCTAATGGCTTGGTTAATATCTTTTAAGACATTATAGAGTTCCGCTAAAGCATTCGCAGTATTAAGATCATCCGCTAAAGCTTCTAAGAACTTATTGATATAGGCTGGTTTGCCCTTATCTAAGTCGAGCCCAGCGGCTTGTAACTTCAAAGCGGCTTGTTTATATGCCATTTGCATACGCAAAACGACTTGTTGGGCCTCTTTAACGGTTTCATCGGTGAAATTCACAGCTTGACGATAATGAGCGTTTAAAATGACTAAACGAGTGACTGGACCACCATATTGAGCAATCATGTCTTTCGCATAAATTACATTACCTAAAGATTTAGACATTTTTTCATTGCCGAAGTTGATGAAAGCGTTATGCATCCAGAAATGAGCAATCTTGTTACCATGTGTGGCTTCACTTTGCGCGATTTCGTTTTCATGGTGTGGGAATTTTAAATCATAGCCACCACCATGGATATCGATGTAATGTTTTGGGAAGATAGTATCGATCATGACGCAGCATTCAGTGTGCCAGCCTGGTCTACCTTTACCCCATGGGGAATCCCACTGAATGCCTTCGCTTGTCTTTTTCCATAAAGCAAAGTCTAATGGGGATTCTTTTTGCGAGTTTTCTTCAACGCGAGCACCCACTCTTAAGTCATCGACATTGATGCCGCTTAAAGCGCCATAATCTTTAATCTTTTCCACTCTAAAGTAGACGTCTCCATCTTTTTCATAAGCGGCGCCGATTTTTACAAGATTATCGATGTAGGCAATAATCTTATCCATGTATTCGGTGACTCTTGGAGTGATATTTGGCACTTGTGAACCAATGCCTTTAATGGTCTTTTCAAATTCTTTGATATAGAAATCAGTTAATTCTTTTTCTGATTTACCTTCTGCTTTCGCGGCTTTGATGATTTTATCATCAACATCAGTGTAGTTACTAACATAAGTGACATCATAGCCGACATAAGTTAAAAAGCGTCTTAAAGTATCAAAGACGACGACTGGTCTCATATTGCCAATGTGTGGATAGTTATAAACTGTTGGTCCACAGACATACATGCTGACCTTTTTATCCTCTTGAGTAATGAAGTCTTCTTGTAAATTAGAAAGAGAATTATAAAATTTGATGTTCATATTTGTTCACCTCTTAAAGAGACAATAAGGGGGCGAGAATATTACCCGCCCCCGCTATTTAACTATTAAAAGTTATTTCTTGTTTGGATATCTCACTCTATCACTCACATAGGAGGTGTGGAGGAGTTCTTCGGCGAGTTCACTGCCAGGTTCACCCAAATAATCTTTGTAGAGTTTTTGGATGTCTTTGTTATTGTGAGATTGACGTAAGACTAATCTTTCGTCTTCACTATATAACACGCTGGCACGTTTAGCGCGGTATGTATCTAAAATATCATCACCTTCGTTAGGTAAGAATAAAGGTTTAACGAATGGTTGACCGCCACCGTTAATACATCCGCCTGGACAACACATGATTTCAATGAAAGCATATGGAGATGTTCCAGCTTTGATTTGGTCTAATAATGGTTTAGCGTTCTTCATACCAGATGTAACAGCAACTTTAACAATTGTGCCTTTAACATTGATATCAGCTTCTTTAACAGCTTCTAAACCACGGACTTCGTGGAAGTTGATTGGACCATATTCTTCGCCAGTTAACCAGAAGTAAGCGGTTCTTAAAGCGGCTTCCATAA
Organism: Bacilli bacterium; assembly: GCA_045222195.1. Classification (GTDB taxonomy): domain Bacteria; phylum Bacillota_I; class Bacilli_A; order RFN20; family CAG-826; genus RUG14515. The sequence goes on from JBGUXN010000005.1 coordinate 12,936, forward strand.
CACCACCGGTAACACCAAAGATGACACCAGCGCCACTATATTCACCTAATAAGTCTTGGTCGAATTCTTCTTCTGGTAAGTCTTTCCAGATAATACCAGCACGTTTGATCATCTTCGCTAATTCACGAGTGGTTAAAACAGCGTCGACATCATTTGGCATTTCTTTTCTACTTCTTTCATATTTCTTCGCGGTACATGGCATGACACTGACGACAAAGATGTCTTTTGGATCAATTTCATGAGCCTTAGCAAAATATGATTTGATAATGGCACCCATCATCATATGTGGGGACTTACATGTGGAGACATTTGGAATGACTTCTGGATAGAAGTATTCTAAGTAGTTAATCCAACCTGGTGAACAGGATGTGATTTGTGGAAGAGGAGCAGTCTTTTTAGTGATTCTCACTAATAATTCGTGAGCTTCTTCCATAATGGTTAAGTCAGCGGCAAAGTTGGTATCGAAGACGCGATAGAAACCGAGTCTACGTAACGCAGCAGTCATTTTGCCTGTACCAGTTGTACCGATTGGTTCACCGAAATCTTCAGCGATAGCGGCTCTAACAGCTGGAGCGGTTTGGACGATGACGTATTTACCCGCTTTGAAGGCAGCGTCAACTTTGGCGATTTCTTCGTTTTCATAAAGAGCACCAGTTGGACAGACGTTCACGCATTGACCGCATTGTAAGCATGGGCTTTCCGCGAAACTTCTATTAGCGGCAGGACCAACGACGACATTGAAACCACGGTTTTCAAAACCTAAGATACCAATGCCATGCGCTTCTTTACATCTTTCAATACAACGACCACATAAGATACATTTGGCGGTATTTCTGATGATGCCAGGAGCGATTTCGTCCACTGTGGCTGGGCTTTGTTGACCCATGAATTTCATATCACGAGCACCAACCATATTGGCGACTTCTAATAATTCACATTTGCCTTGTTTTGGGCATTGTAAACAATTCTTTTGGTGATTGGAGAGGATTAATTCCACACTAGCTCTACGAGCTTCAATAGCTTTTTGTGAGTTGGTGGTAATTTCCATACCTTCACTAATTGGGTTAGCACAAGAAGCGACTAAACCACGTGCGCCTTTTACTTCGACTAAGCAAACACGGCAAGAAGCTAAAGAGCATTTACCATGGTTGAAGGCACATAAGGAAGGAATTTGATAGCCACATTTTCTTGCGGCTTCTAAGACGGTTAAGCCAGCCTCGACTTGGTAAGGTTGACCATTAATTTTAATATTAACTAACGCCATGATAAGTTCCTCCTATCTCTTGATGATTGAACCGAAGCGGCAAGCAGCTTCACAGCTACCACACTTAACGCACTTGCTTGGATCAATCTTTAATACGAATTTACCAGGAATCTTGGCAGGTTGTTCAGTTGCGCTGATGCAATCAGCTGGGCAACCGCGTTGGCATAAGCCACAACCCATACATTTTTCTGGGACGATATAGTATTCCATCATGTTCTTACAAACGTGAGCTGGACACTTATGATCTCTAACGTGAGCTTCATATTCTTCTGGGAAGGCTTTCATTGTACTAACGATTGGGTTAGTAGCGGTTTGACCTAACGCACAGAGAGAATTGTTCTTGACGACATCGATTAATTCATTGAGTTCATCGAGGTCTTTTTGTGAACCTTTACCGTCACAAATCTTTGTTAAGATGTCTAGACATCTTCTGGTACCGATACGACATGGGGAACATTTACCACAAGATTCATCACAGATGAATGTCATGTAGAATTTAGCGACGTCCACCATACAGTTGTCTTCGTCCATGACAATCGCACCACCAGAACCCATCATAGATCCAGCGGCGACTAATGCACCGAAGTCAATTGGTGTATCTAAATCTTTTTCGGTTAAGCAACCACCGGAAGGACCGCCAGTTTGAATGGCTTTGAATTTCTTACCATTTGGAATACCACCACCGATATCATAAATTAATTGTCTTAAGGTTGTGCCCATTGGGACTTCCACTAAGCCAACGTTATTAACTTTGCCACCTAAAGCAAAGACCTTTGTACCTTTAGTATCTGCTGTACCAACAGCGGCGAATTTTTCCCAGCCTTCTTTTAAGATGTAAGAGACACAGGATAATGTTTCAACGTTATTAACGACTGATGGATGACCCCATAAGCCTTTAACAGCAGGGAATGGAGGACGAGGACGTGGCATACCACGTTTACCTTCGATTGAGTTAATTAAAGCGGTTTCTTCACCACAGACGAAGGCGCCTGCGCCTAAACGGATGTGGCAGCGGAAATTGAAGTCTGTACCTAAGATGTGATCACCTAATAAGCCAACTTCTTCACATTTCTTAATCGCTTTTTGTAATCTATCGACAGCGACTGGATATTCCGCACGGACATAGAAATAACCATCGTTAGCGCCGATAGCGTAACCGGCAATCATCATACCTTCGATAACTGACCATGGGTTACCTTCGAAAACAGAACGGTCCATGAAGGCACCTGGGTCACCTTCATCACCATTACAAATCATATATTTTGGTTCATCATTCTTTGGAACGAATGACCATTTACGACCGGTTGGGAAGCCTGCGCCACCACGACCACGTAAACCAGATTTCAAAACTTCATCAATAACTTCATCTCTGGTCATGTGTAAGGCTCTATTTAAACCTTGGAATGCACCATTACCGATAGCTTCATCAACATCTTCTGGGTTGATTTCGCCATTACCATGTAAGGCGATATCTCTTCTTTGTAATTTATAGAAGTTGATGTCGTGTTGTTTTTGCACGTGTTCTTTGGTTTGAGGATCGACAAAGAGTAAACGTGTCACAACTTCGTTATTTAAAATGTCTTTTTCAA
>JBGUXN010000006.1:0-28403 GCA_045222195.1 Bacilli bacterium
TGGGGCTTGATGAAGCTGATATCTTGGCCCCTGGTAAATATGCTGACATCATCATGATTGATTTATATAAGCCAAACATGCAACCACTTAACAATATCGTCACTAACTTAGTGTATGCTGGAAGCAAAGATAACGTCATGATGACGATGATTAATGGTCGCATTCTTTATGAAAACGGACAGTATTTCTTAAACGAAACCAAAGAAGAAATTTATGCTAAAGCGGAAGAAATTGCTAGCAGAATTGAAAAAGAATTATAGAATATAATAAAGAGAAACTTTATGGCAGTATTAAAAAAAGGTTTTTGTGTTCATTGTCAAGGAGACGAAAGACTCCGTATTTTTAACGTCAACAAAACAGCGGAAGTCTGCTATTGCCCACATTGCACAACTCCAATGCCGCCAAAGGATGCCATTGAGAATTATCGTGATTTAATTTCTCATCATTTAAAGAACGCTTCTAAGTATTTGTTCGAAACAACAGAATACCTTTTAGCGTATCAAACATTCGCTCATATCATCGACTTAGATGATACCGTGAAAGCGGCGTACTATGGTCGTTTATTAGCCCTTGTCCATCTTTCTACGTTAAGAACTAGTAAGATTAACTTCGCTCATATCATGCACCGTCAAGAGATGAAAATCTTCCATTCCGCGGACATCTGCGTGGAATATTATCACTTCTTAGTGCTCCTTCTTGATGCCTTAGATACTTATGAAACAAAGATGAAAAGACGTCTTACCAATCGTGGTGTTTTCTATGACACGGATTGCGTTTCTTTATACTTACAAAGACTCGATGAAATTCGTAGTTATAAAGACTTTGTCTATGATGAAGCCAATTATTTCATCGATATTAAATCAAATAACAATGATGAAAGCTTTCAAGAAATCGTCCAACGTGTCGAAGATGATGATAAGAGATATGAAGAAATCTTTAAAGAGGAATTTGTGACTGCGAACGGCATGACCTATAAGTTTGTTTCTATGGGCCACGATAACATTCCAAGTATCGCTATTGATTCTAAAGCGCAAGCGCAAAAACAACACCGCGGAAAATCAATCAACTTATATCCAAAAGATAATAAAAAATCACCAATTCGTGATCAGATTTATCTCAATAATTTAGTGCTCGCTAGATTTGTGGCAGCCTCTTTCCCAGTGGCTATTGTCTTGCTCGCTGTGGCTATTGGAGATATCGTTGCTGCCTTGTTCATTCCAAATAACGCTGTCAAGATTTCATTCTTCATCATGGCTGCGGTTGTGACATCAATCTCCCTCTTATTATTTATCCTACACTTCTCGTGGAAAAATAGATTGAAGAGAACTTATTATAATGGTACAAATCCGTTTATCTTTAAGTAAGTAACGAGTTTTTTAAGCGCTTTAGCACGGTGAGAAACCGTGTTTTTTTCTTCGTGCATTAAAGCAAAACAAGTGCCGGTTTCTTGACTGATAAAAATCGGATCATAACCAAAGCCACCTTCACCCATTTTTTCTTTAGCAATTGTGCCTTCTGCGATGCCTTCAAACACTAATGGTTTATCTTCCACATTTAATAAAACAATATCGCAGACGAATCTGGCGGAGCGGTCTTCTTTATCTTCTAATCTTTTTAAAATCTCTTTAATCGCATTATCGTGCCCACCCATAGAGGCAGCGTAACGCGCACTATGAAGACCTGGTTCATTGTTTAAAGCGGTAATTTCTAAACCTGAATCATCAGAGATAATTGGCATAGATGTTAGTTTTTGAACAGCCTTTGCTTTAATCAAAGCGTTTTCCGCATATGTCTTACCGTTTTCTTCGACATCTTCTAATTTGCTCGCTAAATCACTAAGACCATAAACAATAATTTTATGAGGAGTTAAAATTTCTCTTACTTCTAAGAGTTTGTGTTTATTGTTCGTGGCTAAGATGATTTCGTAATTCATAATCTTACTTATAGTAAACTATTTTTAATTTATAATAAAGGACGATGAAAGAATTTTTAAACAAATACAAATGGACAATTCTTAAGACTTTAATAGTGATAGTCGTCATTGTTGGCGTTGCTATTGGAACTTATTTCATATTGAGAGCAGCGGGTTTTACCACGAAAGAAGACTTCATTGATTTAAGAGATAAAGTAGGGGATAACGTTTTCTTTTGGTTTATCATCGCCGCATTACAAATCATTCAAGTTATCTTTATTCCAGTCACTAATCAAATTATCACTGTGCCAATGGCTCTAGTGTTCAATAATGAATTATGGAAAGTTCATCTCACATCTTGGTTAAGCATTTGGTTTGCTACCTTAATCCTTTATTGGATTGGTCGAGTGGGTGGGCCAAAGATCTTAAAATGGATCTTAAATGATGAAGAACAAGTGGAAAGATGTACCCGTTGGCTTAACAAAGGTTGGATATTTTATCCAATTTGTATGCTTTTACCGATTCCAGATGATATTTTAACTACCTTAGCAGGTACCGCTAAACTGAAGTTCTGGTTTGTCGCCTTATGTGCGTTCTTCACACGTGGCATTGATACCGCTTTTAGCGTTTATGGTTATGGCTATCTCACCAAATTCTGGTGGGGTTGGGTCATCATGATTGGTGGCACTCTTTTCATGTTTCTTCTCACGTTCCTTTTATGGCGTTACGACAAGAAGAAAAAAGAAGCCGAATCATTACAAGAAAGCGAAAGTGTCGGATAGGTCTCACATTTATATATTATTAATCCCGCTATTTTCATGTATAATGAAAAAATAGGGGGAATAAAGATGAAGATTGTACTTAGGATTTTTAACTTAGTCATCATGGCTTTGGCTGCTTTAGCAACAGTCTTCCTTTTTGTATCACCAACCGTTTCTTTCAAATCTAAAGTGTGCGTGGATGTGCCAACTCTTGCCGAGTTCGTGCCTTCGACACCTTATACTGAAGACTTGGATGTTGCGGCCTTGTTAGGCACAGATGAAGTCCAAGTGGGTGTCAAATTCACCTTGAGATTTGGTGATACAAATAGAGTCATGAACGGTGAAAGAGACTTCGTTAACGAAGAATTAATTGGACCAAACATTTCAGATATCGTAGATATCTTACACGAACCTGTTAATTTAATTACCGAATACTATGTGAGAACATTCTTAAAAGGTTTAATTAAAGATGAAATTACCATTCAAGTTGATCAAGCGAGACAAAGATATGGTGATACAGGTGGATCAAGCACTGAAGAAATTATGGAAGAAGTGGGTATGGATGATGAATATTTTGATAACTTCACATTCGCCCTTTATAGAGCCGCTGATCAAGAAGATGCGACAGTGGACTCTGTGACACAAGTTTTATATGAACAAATCGATGATGCCTTAGCGAAAGCTGATGAATCTGGCGCGGTCGATACAACTGGTTATACCGAAGATAGCAAAGCCGCTTTAAAAGAAGACGTAGTTAATAACTTAACCGAAATGCAACTCGTCAACGATGATGGCACAGTCAAACGCATCAGTTTGATGTCTTTCAACTATCTAGCCAATTATTTAAAAGATGAACTACAAGGTAAAGTTCCTGATAGTGAATTAGAAATGAAAGAAGACGAAGATGATTACGTCTTTGCCTCTCGTTTACTCCGCCTATTTGTTTATAACAAAATCCCTGATAACGCTTATACAACAATGGGCTATATCGCCCTAGGCCTATATATCGCCTTATTTGTCTTCGCGGCAAACTGGATCTTATTAATTGTTATTACTTTATTTAGAACATTATTATCCAAAAAACCTTGGACAATCTTTGGCCCTTGGTTCTGGTTCCTTGGTGGTCTTCAGATCATCTTAGGCTTCACTCTTACCTACTTGGGTAAAATTGCCTTACCATCCGTTGATATTTCCGCTTTGGTAAGCATGTTCCATTTACCAATTAGATCGTTATTAATTGCCCCAAGATCATTTGCTTTGATTCCATCAATTATCTATATGATTATCGTGCCTCTAGCGATTGTTTATGGCTTTATTAAACGTCGTGTACGAAGAGAAATAAGAAGAGAACGTGAGGAGGAGGAAGATTAATATGAAAAAGAGAAAAACTTTGTTTTTAACATTACTATTTACCGCATTCATTGGTTTATCTTCATGCCAAGCTTTATTTAGTGATGACGATATGTCTATCTATAATAGCTTCAACTCCATTGTCTCCATTCCTAAATCAGATAACCAATCTTCCGGCAGCCGTGCTGGTGGTGCAGCTGCTCAAGAAAACGAAAACACTCCGGATGCGTATTGCTTTAAAAACATTTCCTACGTGACAGGCGAACACATCCTCAACACCTATAAAGAAGGTGGGGTTAATCAAAACGAATATGTCGTTAATGGTGGTGAAGACTATCCCGCTAATAAGAGTAGTAATAACTACGATTTATACGTGCCGAAAGGTATCAATAAGAATAACAAGCACACTGTTGTCTTGTTCATCCATGGTGGTGCTTGGGTCAGCGGTTTCAAAACCGATGTTAACGAATACGTCTATGAATTCTGTAATCGCGGTTATATCAGCGCTACCATCAAATACTCTTTATTAAAGAGAACAATGGATGATTCCTCGTTATCCATCTTCCGTAACCTAGATGAAATCGATGCCTGTATCGGCTCCATTAAATCAGTTTTAGAAGAATTAGGCTTTGATACCTCGAAGACAAACCTAGTTATCGGTGGTGCTTCTAGCGGTGCCCACTTAACTATGTTATATGCCTATAGTAGAGGTAGTAGATGTCCTCTTCCAATTAAGTTTTTAATTAACGCTGTTGGTCCAGTCGATATCAAGCCAGAAAACTGGAAGAAATTTAACAGTGCCACTGATGAAGTCTTAGACGCTGGTATTGATTATGATGCTATTAATACCCAAATTGCTAACGGTAATATTGGCAAATTAAGAGTTATGGATGTCGAAAGCGCTGATCCATATTATTGGAATGATTATCAAACCATGCGTATCGCTAATGGCATGTGTGGCATTCCATTCTCCACAATTGAAATCCAAAACACCACAAACGAAGATAAAGAAGAAATTCTTTATCCTAACGAGGCTTCTGCTTCCATGCTTAAAGCGGGTGGTGGTGAAGATTTAGTTTCTGTCACTTATTGGATGACTGGTTCCACAAGAAAATATCCAGTGGTCTGTGCTTATGCAGGTAAGGATAGCGTTGTGGGTATTGCTCAATTCGCTAAACTTGAAGATGCGATGATTGAAAACTATATCCCATATGACTTCGTCTATTTCAGAAACGGTAACCATACTGATATCACTAAAGAAAAAGATGAAACTAAATATAACGAGTTTGTGAATAAGATTTTGACTCGTTTAGCCGCAATTTAAAAGAAAGAAGGCCAATTATATGTTCTCTGTTCCTTATGCAAAAATGGTTTGTGACTCATCACGTGGTGATGGAAACCTTGATTTCTACGATGAATACTGTGAATGGATTAATCGTGGTACAGGCGATAGTTTTAAAGTCTACTACAAAGATATTGATGATGTGAGAATCGTCTCTGGTCTTAAAAAGACAGTTATCGTCGTGCTTAAAAACGGCCTAAATATCCGTTTCTACTTATATAAAGCCGCTACTCTTAAAGAAATGCTTTATAAAGCGGTTCAAAGAGTGAATGGTGAAGGGAAAGAAGAAGTTAAAGAAGAAAAGCCTGCTCAACAAGGATCCGAAGATTGCCTAGCAAAACTAGAAAGATTAGCCAAGCTTCATGATTCTGGTGCCTTAACTGACGAAGAATTCGCTGAAGCTAAACAAAAGGTTCTTAAAGGAGAATAAAAAAGAACAGTGCGAAGCACTGTTTTTTATTTGTTCTGGAGCAAGTGACGGGAATCGAACCCGCATAATCAGCTTGGAAGGCTGATGTTCTACCACTGAACTACACTTGCAGCAAGCGAAAATGATTATATATCATTCGCTCACCTAAATACAATAAATTATTGATTGATAAAACCTAAGAGTTGGTTTTTGTTTTGATAGCCTAATTTGGTGTCTTTTCTTTCACCATCTTTAAAGAGCATTAGGGTTGGGATAGCTTGGATACCGAATCTCGCGGCTAATGGGCCGACTTCATCAACATCGATCTTTAAGACTTTTAAATTTGGATTTTCTTCGGCGAGTTCTTCTAATAATGGTGAGAGCATTTTGCATGGTCCACACCAAGTGGCAAAGAAGTCAACAAGGACTAAACCTTCTTTAACTTCATTATCGAATTCAGCGACTGAATTAATGTGCTTTAACATTGTTAATCTCCTTACAACATGTACATAATTGCGTATATAGCGTATATGATAATGAGGTGCAGTGGGTAGTAGATATAGCTCCCATACTGGAACCATTTTTTATTATATCCGCGTAAGCCATTATAAAGCAAAATAAATGCTCCTGAAGCCATGGCAATTAATTGCACTTCAGGAGACCAATAAACGGTTTCTGCGGGCATTAAAACGCCACAAATATAGAAACCAACGGAAATAGTGACGAGCATCACTACGGAAAAGATGTTAATTGCGTTTCTTTCAAGGTTTGTATCTTTATAATTTTCGACATCAATCCCAGAAATAGAACTATGGTATTTAATAAATAAGTCCTTCAAGTAGTGGGCTAAGTAGAAACCAACAATGAGTGTAACCGAGAACCAGTGGTATTCTCCTCTAAGGAAGAATGGGCACCATAAAATCTCTCCATTACAACCACAGGCTTCAAGACAAGAGCCGATAAAAGTATAGACACTAAAGAGAATGGGAATGAGGGATAAAACCTTGATATACCATTTTTTCTGCATCAAACAATAAACTGATAAGGCACCTAAAAGTAGGTCAATAAAAATATTGCCTTCCGCTTTTAATATGCCACCTGATATTTGTAATATTTCATCGCCGATAACAACAAGAGAAATCACACTCGCTAAAATGCCTAATCTTAAGGCATATTTTTTAAAGCTTTTAGTGTGTATCACACCTTCTGTAATTAAAAAGCAGAATAATGGTAAAGACAACCTTCCAATAAATCTAAAAGTCAGGGCTAATGGAGTATCGCTTCCCATGAAAAAGCCAGCATGATCTAAGGTCATTGTGATAATAGCGATAATCTTAAGCCAAAAACCGCTTAATACTAATGGGAATCTACGATTAGTATCCATAATTACATCATTAACATTAATAAGAAAGCGAAGATATTATATGTCACGTGAGCGGTCATAGAGCACGCAGGACCGCGATGTTCATACGCCAATGTAAGAATAAAACCAGAAATGATATATGAAGGCATTGACCATAACTCTTCAACGATATTTGCGGAAGTGAAATCAAAGTGAATAAAAGCAAACACTAAAACAGTGATGGCAAACGCTAAATATTTATTAATTCTTCTTAAAAATGAAAATAAGCCCACGCGATAAGTAAGCTCTTCACAAATCGGTCCTAAAAAGCCTAAAACAAAGAAAGCAATAATAGGATAATTTTTAGCGAATGATATTGCCGCTTGTTGGTTGGCGTTATCAACGCTTTCGTGGAACAAAGAAATGATGGAACCAAGAATCATGCTCGCTAAGACAATCGTGATAGCGTACCCTAAGCCATAGACATAATCAATGCCGCGTTTATATTTGCTGAAGAAGTGCTTTCTTCTCGTGAGTAAGACAATTAATCCTAGACCCACAAACATGAGGACATAGGTAAAAGTCAAAAGTAGTGTCGATTTGATATCGTCATTTGGAACCATCCTAATAAAAGGCGCTAACATTAGTTCAGCAAGGAGCATTCCCGCTAAAGAAAAGCCGGCTAAAAAGAGTCCAATTTGAGCGATTGGATGCATAAAAACAATCTTATCTGAGATCTCTCTATCAAGATATAATTCATTACGTTTATAGCAATGCGGACACTTTCCTAGTGTCGGATCATAATAAGTTTCGCAATTGGTGCATTTTTTGTTCTTAATCAACATTTTCTTTTAATCCTAACTAAAAAATTATACACTAAAATCACGATAATAGCAGTCATAACTTTTATAGTTATCCCGTTATTAAAGAGTAAAATAGCTCCATTAAAAGTCTTTTTCACATTATGTCTTATACCGTAAATAAGCAAACTGTCAAACAAATTGAAGTGATGAAATCGAAATTCATTGCGTATTTGTTACCCTTAGAAAAAGAAGAAGACTTTAAACCTATTCTCGCTGAACTCCGTAAAGAACATAAGAAAGCTCGCCATATCGTTTATGCTTACCGCACCGGTATGAAAAGCAAATCTTGTGATGATGGAGAACCAAAAGGAACAGCGGGGCATCCATTACTGGAGCTTTTATACAAAAAAGATATTAATAATGTCGCTTTATTAGTGGTCAGATACTTTGGAGGCACTAAATTAGGTGCTGGTCGCTTATTAAGAACTTATTTACAAGCCGGTATCGACGCTGTTAATGAAAGCGAATTAATCGTCTTAGAAAGGTAAATCATCATGGCAGATTGTAATCACGATTGTGCAAATTGCTCCCAAAAGGGTAGTTGTTCAGACGAAATCATTAAATCAAAACAAAACGATGCCTCTAACATCAAAAGAGTAATCGGTGTTTTAAGTGGCAAGGGTGGTGTTGGCAAATCATTCGTCACCTCCGCTTTAGCGGCCTATCTTTCTCGCGCGGGTTTAAGCGTGGGTATTTTAGACGCTGATGTCACTGGTCCAAGTATTCCAAAAGCCTTTGGCATTCATGAAAAAGCCTATGGCGAAAATAATCTCATCTTCCCATGCTTATCAACAGGTGGAATTAGAGTGATGTCCGCTAATTTGCTTTTAGATAATGATACAGATCCAATCATCTGGAGAGGACCACTTGTTGGTAATCTCGTTAAACAATTCTTTGAAGATGTGGCTTGGGGCGATTTAGATGTCTTACTCATCGATATGCCTCCAGGCACAGGTGATGTGGCCTTAACCATTTTCCAAAGCTTACCAGTTGATGATTTAATCATCGTCACATCCCCACAAGACTTAGTGAGCTTAATTGTTTCTAAAGCCATCAAGATGGCGGAACTCATGCACATCCATACCTTAGGTGTCATTGAAAATATGTCTTACTTAGTCTGCCCAAAATGCGATGAACATATCTCATTATTCGGTGAATCTCACTTAGATGAATTTGCAGAGCAAATGAACTTCGATATCTTAGCGAGATTACCATTAAATAGTCAAAACACAAAACTCATGGATCAAGGTGAAATTGAAAAACTCGTTTTACCAGAAATCCAAGATGTCGTTAATAAAATTAAAGGAGAGTAAATATTATGCTTGAATTTGAAGCCCGTCGTAAAAAAGTATTCGAACAAATGAAAGACAATAGTGTCGCTATTCTCTTTTCTGGCGTTAGCAAAATTGCCAGTGCAGATGAAATGCTTCCATTTGTCGCGAACAAGAATTTCTTCTATCTCACCAATATCAAACAAGAACATAGCATTTTAATGCTCATTAAGAGTCTTGGTGAAAAGAAGACCTATTTATTCGTGGATCCATATAGTGAACTCAAAGAGAAGTGGACTGGCAAACGCTTAACTGTTGATAAGGCCATGCTCTTAAGCGACATTAAGAATGTCTATACCACAGATACATTCGAAACAATGCTCAAATTAGCATTAGCTAATGATAATAATCAATATGGTGATATTGACTGTGTCTATCTCGATTTAACTTCTCCTGAACAAAAAATCGAAGAAGGTCAACACATCAATGACTTCTCCTTAAAACTCAAACTCGATTATTCCAATAAGGAAATCGTTGATATTTACCCAATCATGAGAGATTTAAGAATGGTTAAATCCTCTTCTGAAATCGAATATATCATCAAGGCCATTGAAAAGACCAATAGTGGTATCTCAGTGTTAGTCAATCAATTAAATGGTGGCATCATGGAACATGATTTAGCCGATCTCTTTGAAATGTATGGCCGTTCTCATGATAGAGCGCCTTTAGCCTTCTCCACAATTATCGCGGGCGGCAAGAACGCCACATGCTTACATTACCCAACCCAAGATGATGTCATTAAACAAGAAGACTTAGTCTTATTCGATTTAGGCTATAGTTATAACGGCTATAGTGCGGATATCTCTAGAACCTTCCCAGTGAGCGGTCAATTCTCTGAACTTCAAAGAAAAGTCTATGAAGCGGTTTTAAACTGTAATAAAGCGGTCATTGGCTATGCCAAACCAGGTTTAACCATTAAAGACTTACAAGAATACGCTACTGAATTCTTAAAGAAAGAATGCATCAGACTTAGACTTATGGATCCAACTGATGATATTCGTAATTACTATTATCACAACGTTTCTCACCATCTCGGTTTAGACACCCACGATATTAGCGATAGAGAAAGACCATTAGTCAACGGTAACGTCATTACTGTTGAACCAGGTTTATACTTCGCTAAATACGGTATCGGTGTCCGTATTGAAGATGATGTTTTGATTTCTATGGATGGTTCTATTGTTTTAAGTAAGAACATCGTTAAAGAAATCGACGAAATCGAATTAATGATGAAAAAGAGAGGTTAAAAATGAAATACGTTCTTTCCATCGACCAAGGAACGACAAGTAGTCGTGCCATCTTATTTGATAAAACTGGCCAAAAGATCGAAATGGCCCAAAGAGAAGTGAAGTGCCTTTTCCCTAACTCTGGTTGGGTTGAAGCGGACGCTATTCAAATTTGGGTATCAGTCATGGATGTCATTAACGAAGTCTTAATTAAGGCTAATTTAACGATTGATGATATCGATTCTATTGGTCTCACCAACCAAAGAGAAACCACAGTGGTGTGGAATAAGAAAACAGGTATGCCTGTTTATAACGCTATTGTGTGGCAATCTAGACAATCCGCTTCTATTTGCGAAGCACTTAATGACAAGAAAGAACTCATCCATGAAAAGACTGGTTTATTAATTAATCCATATTTCTCTGCCTCTAAAGTAAGATTTATCTTAGACCATATCGAAAATGGTCAAGCTCTCGCGGAATCAGGTGACTTATTATTTGGCACAATTGATTCTTGGATTGTTTATAAAATGACCATGGGCAAAGTTCACGCTACTGATGTGACTAATGCCTCAAGAACTCTATTATTCAATATTAACGAAATGAAATGGGATAAAGAACTTTGTAAGCTCTTTAATATCCCAATGTGTATGTTACCAAAAGTCTGCCCATCCGCTTATGACTTTGGTCAAGTCTCATTTATGAGAAGTGATGTCCATATCACAGGTGTAGTGGGTGATCAACAAGCTGCTTTATTCGGTCAAACCTGTTTTGAAGCGGGTGAAAGTAAAAATACCTATGGTACTGGTTGCTTCTTACTCGTTAATACTGGGGATAAACCAGTTCTTTCTAAAAACGGATTATTAACGACAGTAGCTTGGCAAATCGGGGAACAAGTGACCTACGCTTTAGAAGGTTCTGTCTTCATTGGTGGTGCCGTTGTCCAATGGTTAAGAGATGAAATGCGTTTAATCCATCATTCAGGTGACAGTGAAAAAGTCGCTTTAGAATCTCCATCTGGTGAAATCTATATTGTTCCTGCCTTTACAGGTTTAGGCACTCCATATTGGGATGATGATGCCCGTGGTGCGGTATTCGGTTTAACTAGAGGCACCAATAAATCACAATTTGTGAGAGCGGCTTTAGAAGCCATTGCTTATCAATGTAAAGATGTCGTTGAAGTCATGCAAAAAGAAACTAGCCAAAAGATTAAAAATCTTAAGGTTGATGGTGGCGCCACTAAAAACGGTTACCTCATGCAATTCCAAAGCGATATCCTTCATACCGTTATTAAACTTCCAAAATGCTTAGAAACAACCGCTTTAGGTGCAGCCTATATGGCGGGTCTAGAGTCTGGCTACTACGCTAACTTAGAAAGCATTAAGAAGATTCACGAATATCAAGCAATCTATAATCCAAAGATGCCTAAAAAGGAAATCAATAGACTTTATAAGGGTTGGAAAACTGCCATTAAAGCTACCAGAATGTTCAAATAGGAGGATCCTTCATGCCTGCTAGAAAAATGTTTGAAAAAGAGCAAGTAAAGACCATCATTAACAACTTACACACCAACACTCCAATCGATGTTGATTATGTTTTTGATGTCTATGAAGCGGCCAATGAAGTCATTGATCTTTTAGATAAACAAACAGCACAAATAGAGGTTAAAGAAGTCAATCAGTTTGATCTCTTACTTTACTGCGTTGGTGAATATCATTATTCCATCTTTAATCTCAAAGAAGAAGACGTCGAAAAATTCAAACAAAACGAAGATTATCAAGCCACAATGGCGAGCGTAGTTGCGGACAAATACTTGTCTTTATCCATTTTCAATCACGTGGAAAAGAAATTAGCCAACCGCTTCCTACCTCCAGCATCTTCTTTAAACATGTATATTAACTTTATGCTTAATATCGTTAAAGGCTATAAGAAGAACGATCCTCAATCATCATTAATCAGCGATTTGTTAATGAAATCATTAACAATTTCGCGTTGCATCTTAGAAAATTTATTAAATGGTTATGAAACAGAAGCCTTCTCATCTTGGAGAACTCTTCACGAATGCGAATGCACTCTTATTCTTTTGGATCAATACGGGGAACCATTAATCAATAACTACTTAAAGCATATGAATTTCGGTTTAGCGTTCAATAACGCCATCGCTGATAAAGCTAAACAAGATGAAATCTTCTATTCCATGAAAGATGAAATGCGTGCTCGTGATTTAAAGAGCAAAGACATTCGTAAATACATTGAATATGGTTGGTTATATCCAATCGTTAAAGAAGATGATGATTCCTTCAAACTTAACTTTAGAGATGGCTTAGAAAAACTTGCGGGTCTATCAAGTTATTCTAAGAGATATGAAATATCTAGTGAAATCATCCATAGCACGCCTCTACTTATTTATTCAAATAAAGAGTATTTCTATTACATGACTCTATTAAGTCTATATGAAAGCTTCTTCCGTTTAGAAAAAGTGTTTGTCTCTCTCTTCTCAAAGAGAGTCTCTCCA
Source organism: Bacilli bacterium (assembly GCA_045222195.1). GTDB lineage: Bacteria > Bacillota_I > Bacilli_A > RFN20 > CAG-826 > RUG14515. Next base: position 13,049 of record JBGUXN010000006.1, read on the forward strand.
GAACAAATGAATCAATATAAAGAGATGAGAAAAGTCTATTATTCTCAACTTGTCATTATTCATCAAAGAGAACTGAACAACTTCAAACGACTACAAAATAGAAGGCAATAAAAAACTCGCATTTGCGAGTTCTTTTTTTAATCGTAATCTTGGTAACAAGAGCCACCGATGAATTCTCTAATGATGGAGTTACATGGAATCCATTTATCTGGAATATCATCGAAGAACTTAAGCATACGGATTAATCTTTCCGCGACTGGGAAGTGTTCGTTTTCCACTTCGACTTGTTCAAGTAGTGGCATCGCGTATTTCTTCATGACGCTTAATTCGTAAGCGGAGAAACTATTGAACACGTAGTTTGCGCCTTCTTGCGTGTCATAAATCCATTTGAATTCACCTTTTCTGACGCTTGGCCACATGCCTAATGTATCTAACGCAGAAGAGTTACGAAATTGATGGTCACGAACGATTCTTCTTAATAATCTTAAGTCTGTTAAACTCATTGGATTATGGTTATCAATATTGATTTGAGATTGTGGGGCAATAAAGATTTTGAATTTTTGGTGCGCTGGAATGGAGGAAGTTAATCTTTCATTTAAGGCATGAATGCCTTCGATGATGATTGGTTGATCTAATGGCACACTGATGGTGCGGCCTTTCACTCTCTTACCTTGTTTGAAATCGTATTTTGGTAAATCAACTTCTAAACCCGCGATTAAATCGGAGAGATTTTGGTTGAATGTTTCAATATCTAAGGCATCCGCACTTTCAAAGTCTGGCTTACCATCTTCATCAAGTGGTGTATCGCCTCTATCTTTGTAGTAGTCATCCATTGAAATACGTAATGGTTTAATACCTCTAGATAATAATTCAATTCTTAATCTATTCGCGAATGTGGTCTTGCCTGATGAAGAAGGACCCGCGATACAAATAAGTCTGATAGATTCTTTTTCATCTTCAATCATTTGACCTAATTCACATAATTGACGGTTGTGCTTTTGTTCACAAAGTGTGATAAATTCAATATCGCCATCTTTTTCAATTCTTTGGTTGATGCCAACGATGGTGTCACAGCCTGTAGCTTGTCCCCATTGATACGCTCTTTTGAGGGTTTTGCCGAATGTTGGAGCATCTTCAAATGGTGGGATTTCTCCACCTGCTTCAGGACGTGGATATTGAATGATGATGCCTGGATGGTAGTATCTAACAATCCATTTCTTAATATAACCAGTACTTGGAACCATACGGGAATACATATAGTTACGATAATCGCCACAGTGATAAATATGGGCGGTTTTTTCTGGTCTATATTTTAAGATATCAACTTTATCTTGGTAGCCATCGTTAGCGAAAATTCTGCCGGCTTCATCCTTAGAAACGATTTGTCTAATAAGTGGAAGATCCGCTTCAACGAGACGATTCATTTCCGCGATTAATTCTTTAATCATGATACCAGAAGCACTGGTGCCTTGATTTAAGATTTGTAGGAAGATACTTCTTGAGACGTTATAAGCAAATCTAATTTCATAATGTGGATGGATATTGTGCATAGCCATCGCCACTAAGAAACGTAATGAAGCCTCATAAATTCTCATTGCGTCACTATCTTTGCAGGTTAAAGGCACAATCTCTGAATCCTTATCGATCATATATGTCAATTCTCTAACGCGATGGTTGACATAAGCGCAGACATATTCCTTATTATCACCAACAATGTCTAAGACACTAACTGGTTTTTCATATTTCTTTTCTTTGTTATTAAAAATAACTTTAAATGACATGATATAAGCCTCCTTGTAATTAGAAGATTTTACATTCTACTAGACTATTTATGAGCTTTCAAGTGTCTTTATTATACTATATTTAAAGATTTTAAGGATTTATTATATTCGCCTGCAGGCATGCAGCATTGTTTTTAGTAAAAAGAGATTTCTTCATCACTTTTTCTCAAGAAAACAAATCAAAACCATTTTTGTGTTTAATGACAATTTTGCGTTTTAAAAACTTACAAGTTTAGTATTGACACCTTATTAAACTTTATCTAATATAATCATGGTGATTTTTCTAGGAGGAATATAACAATGAAAAAATTATCCACTGCTTTAGTGCTTTTCGGTTGCTTATTAGCTTTAGCGGCCTGTGGTGGCAAAGAATCATATTCAACAGAAGTTATTAAAGATGCTGACTATGATGCATACACAGTTGCTGGCCCATTCGCTTCCCACACTGAAGGTAAAGCTGTTGAATGGAATTACACAGAACAAGGCGCGATGACACCTGCTTCTCTCGCTGACATTAACAAAGTTTCTCCATCCATGGCTAAAACACTTAAAGGCAAAGACTTAAAAGGCCTTTATATTTACGAAGGTGCCTTAATTGGCTGCACACAAATCGGTTTTGCTGGTTGGAACACTGACGCCATGAAAGATGGCCAAAAAGTTTCTCTCGATGGTGGTTACTGTGTCAAAGCTATTGCTTGTACATTAGATGACCTCACCGGTGGTTACCTCTCCGCTCAATGGATCCAAGACCCACACACTGCTTGTGTTGAAAACTTAACTCCAGATACATTCTTCGTTCCAACATGGCAAGAAGCTGCTGATGAAAACGGCTTTGCTTGGAACAGCAATCCAGTTTGTATCGGTGGTGCTGGCGAATACACAATCGTCGTCGCTTCTTACAATGCTACACCAGATGAATCCAAAGTCGATTCCTATAACTTCGCTATGGGTTTAGTCAAAACTGCTGAAAAAGAAGAATTCGTTCCTGCCGCTCATGACCACTATAGATTAGTTGGTTCCATCAATGGTTGGAATAAAGACGACACAGCTGCTGGCGTCCAATTCTCCGCTGAAGGCGTCCTCTCCTACACATTTGCCGCTGATGATGAATTCAAAGTCATCTCTGCTTTAACAGATGGCACAGGCTCATGGGATGGTGCATTTGGCTTCTCAGCTGACTCTTTAGGCACAGGCGTTGCTGCTGGTGATTTCGTTGACAATGGTGGTAACTTCAAAGTTGTCACTGCTGGCACATACACCCTCACAGTCAACAACGGTGCTCTTGTTATTTCCAAATAATTAAGAGAAAAAAATTACGAAACAAACGTCACTTTTTGTGACGTTTTTTCTTGTATGCGCGTATAATTAGGTCTAGTATAATGGTGAGGATTAATCATATGAGAGGAAAATTGTTAATCTTTTTATTGCCCTTTCTTTTAGTAAGTTGTGCTCATAGTGAGCAAGAGGGTAATGAAGAAATCCAACCAGGTGATGGCTATGTTGATGTTCTTCCTACTTCTAACGATGAAGGCATCATCTTGCATGCCTTTAACTGGAAATTTGAAGATATCAAAAATAATTTAGAAGCAATTAAGAACGCTGGCTATAAGATGATCCAAACTTCCCCTGTGCAACAGCCCAAAAGCGGTGGTGCTAGATGGGAATTCTTCTATCAACCAGTTTCATTCTCTATTGCTGACGCTTCACCTTTAGGAAGCAAACAAGATTTAAAAAATCTTTGTGACGCTGCAGAAGAAAAAGGTATCTCCATCATTTGCGATATCGTTTTTAACCATTTAGCCACTGATGGAGGTAAAGATATAAATGGTTTACCAACTATTGATCCTGAAATCGAAAACTACGAGCCTTATATCTATACACATCAAGACGAATGCTTCCATCATTACAAAGCCAGCGATGTTTCTGGTAGTGGTAATGTCACAATGTACTATACTGGATTACCGGATTTAAACACCGCTAATCAAACAGTGCAAGAAAGAGCCTTATCTTTATTAAAAGAATGCATCGATGTCGGTGTGGACGGCTTTAGATTTGACGCTGCTAAACATATCGAAACACCAGAAGACCCTAATTATCCAAGCAACTTCTGGGTCAACACTTTAGAAGCGGCCAAAACCTATTACCACGAAAAGACCAATCAAGAGTTATTCGCTTATGGCGAAATCTTAAACGATGTCGATGGTGGTAGGAATATCTCTTTATACACCAAATATATGAAAGTTACCGATAACGGTTATATCGGTTCTGGTGTTTTTAACGCAGCGGCTTTAAGAGCCAAAGATGCCTCTTTAGCGGTCAATGCTGAATATGGTAAAAAACCCGCTAATCAAATCGTCACTTGGGTTGAATCTCACGATACCTTTGCTGAAGATGGCTATAAATACTTAGGTTTAGATGAACAAAGATTAGCAAGAATGTGGGCCATCGTTGCTTCTAGAAAAGATACAAATTCCTTATTCTTCGCTAGAACTGATGCCTCTTTGAGCGTTGCTCAAGTCTCCTCATATGAATTTGAAAAAGAATACATTGGTGCGGTCAACCGCTTCCATAACCGCTTTATCGGCGCGGAAGAATATCAAAACGCGCAAGAAGAACACTTCTATATCAACGAAAGATATAGCGATAGTGATGCTGGTGCGATTATCGTTGATTTAGCCTTAGAAGGAAGCAAAAAGCTTTCTTTCACTCATTTACCTGATGGTTATTATTTTGATCAACTAACTGGCAAACAAGTCCATATCAAGAAAGGCAAAGCCACAATTAATTTCGATGCCACTGGTATTTGTGTTCTCACAAAGACCAATAATGCGCCTCGTGCTTCTATTATTGCCTCTAAATATGGTGGCAAATACTATCAACCATTTGAATTAGTGATTACTGTTACTAACGCCACTGAATCTTACTATCAAATTGATAATGGTGAGAAAGTTTCATTTACAAATGAAGCTAAGATTAACATTGGCCAAAATAAGAACGCAGAAGACATGACTAAAGTTTTTGTTTACGCTACAAATGGTGAGTTTGAATCAACTAAGACATTTGAATTTGAAAAGCTTTTCTTAGTGGATGGCTATTTCAATATCATCAACTTCAATAAGTCTTATCTCACCGATTATACTTTGTACCTTTGGACATGGACCGGTAATGCTTCTAGCTATACCCAAACATATACTTGGAACGAAGAACATCAAATCTTACTTGTCAGTGATGTCAGTGATAAGACTGGTTTCTTATTAGCCCTTTTTGAACAAGGTCATACTATTAGCAATGTTAAGGTTTGGCAAACTCCACTCAAACAAACCGCCGATATAAATCCAAATACCATGGAGTATTTTGATGCTTCAACATTTTAATTAAGGAGATTATATATGAAAAAAAGTAGAATTCTCTTCGCGTTTATGGCCCTCTTTGCTGTTTTATTAGTGGGCTGTAAATCAAATAACGAGTCAAGCTCTAAAGCGCCTGAAATCACCCTTTTTGAAAAAGGTGATGATAATGCGCACTTAAAAGAAGAAGAAAAAGCCACTGATGCCATAAGATTCCATTATCACCGTAAAAACGATGATGGCTCCCGCACTGTATACCGCAAATGGCAAATCTGGGCTTGGGACATCACAAATGGTGGTAATGGTAGTGCTCATACCTTTACTCACTATGATGATTATGGTGTCTATGTCGATATTAATCTTAAAGAAATAAGCGAAAATAAACCTGTTAAGGTCTTAGGTTTTATCGTTGCTATTACCACTGACTGGACTAAAGACGTCGGTGTCGATAGAGATGTGGAAATTCCTGAAACCGCCAAAGGCGGCATCTTAGATGTCTATTTAATGACTGGTATTGAAAAAGTCTATTTCGATGCCGAATCACCAATGAAGAATTCGATTTCGATGTCTGTATTAATGCCAACTTCTGGTTCATTAGTCAGAACTTATTTCAATATTATTAATGACTTTAAATTTAATAAGGATAAAGTCAGCGTCAAAGTCGATAATGAATCCGTTAACAATTTCACTGTTGGTGAATATAACGAATCGAGAAAATATTTTGAAATTACTTTTAGTAACGATATTGATTTAGCTAAGAGCATGGTCATCTATTATGAATTCGACGCCAACTGGGTCGACGCTATTAAAGTTAATACATATCTCTACTTTGATAATGAAAACTTCGCTAATCAATATACCTATGAAGGTAATGATTTAGGCGTCACTTTTGATAATGAATTATCACCAAGTAAAACCATCTTTAAAGTCTGGGCACCAACCTCTTCTAAGGTCGTTTTAAACGTCTATGAAACAGGCAACTATTTAGAAGAAGCCCCAGCCGTCACTCAATATGAGATGGTCAGAGGTGAAAAAGGCGTCTTTGCTTATACCGTCAATAGCGATTTGACAAATAAATATTATACATATACCGTGACTAACTCCATGGGCACCAATGAAGTGACTGACCCGTACTGCAAATCAGCGGGTGTCAACGGCAAACGTGGCATGATCGTTAATTTTACAAAAATTAATCAATCAATCAGTGGTTGGAATAGCGACCAAAGACCAGTATATGGTAATAGTACCACTGATGCTTCAGTCTATGAAATTCACGTCAGAGACATGACCATCAATCCTAACTCAAATGTGAGCGCCAATAAGCGTGGCAAATTCCTCGGTTTAGCGGAAAAGAACACTTCTTACACTAAAAATGGTGTCACAGTGTCCACTGGCTTAAGCCACATCAAAGAATTAGGCGTGACTCACGTCCAAATTCAACCATTCTATGATTATTCCAGTGTCGATGAAACTAAAGACACTTCCGAAATGAGCGAAACCAATTATAACTGGGGTTATGACCCACTTAACTACAACGCTCTAGAAGGTAGTTATTCTACTGATCCAACAGATGGCACAGTCCGCATTAAAGAATTCAAACAAATGGTCATGGCGATGCATGATGAAGGTATCAACATCAACATGGACGTTGTTTATAATCACACTTCTTCTTCTGAAAGAAGCAACTTCAACTTATTAGTCCCAGGCTATTATTACCGCACCAAGAGTGATGGTAGCTTCTATAATGGTTCCGGCTGCGGCAATGAATTCTCTTCAGAAAGAAGTATGGGCCGCAAATTCATCGTCGATAGCACGAAGTTCTGGCTCGATGAATATCATTTATCCGGCTTTAGATTTGACTTAATGGGCTTAATCGATAACCAAACCATGATTGATGTCTATAACGAATGTCATAGTCTTTATAGTAACGTCATGATATATGGCGAACCATGGACTGGTGGCACATCTAAACTCAGTGGTGGTGTCGATGAAACAAAATTAAGTGCTCAACAAACCGTCCAAGGTTCCTTAGCCCAATCTTATTTCGCGGGCAATAATGTCCTTGTCGGTGCTTTCGCTGATGGCATGAGAAATGCTGTCCGTGGTGATAACGCTCCTGGTACTGGTTGGGTCCAAGGCGAACCTAACTCTGGCACACAAGCTAATATCGTCTGTGCGATTAAGGGTTTGTTCTCCACAAGCGCGACAGGTGTTTCTCCACAACAAGTGCTCAATTACGTCTCTTGTCACGATAACTACACACTTTATGATCAACTCATTCAAACTAATAAACACAATCGCGATTTCAACAACATGTATTCCCAAGCGGAAGCCGTGGTGTTTGCTGCTCAAGGCATAGCCTTTATGCAAGAAGGTGAAGATTTCCTACGTACGAAAGCCTATGAAAGTGAAGGCAAAACCAAATACAGTGGTAACTCCTATAATGTCGGTGATTTCATCAATCATATGGACTATGACTTAAAGATTGAAAATCTCAAGATGTTTGAAACATTCAAGGAATTAGTCAAAGTGAGAAAGGATACTCCTGAACTCCGCTTAGCCACACGCGACGAAATCAATAACAAAGTGGCAATTGGCAAAAATGACGCTGCGACTGGTAACATCTCCTTCACGGTCAAGAAAGCCAATGACTCATCTAAGAATCTTCTCGTCATTCACGCTTTAAACGCCTTTAATTACGGAGAAGTGAATGGCGAAGTATTGTTCGACAATACTGGTACATTCTCCGCTCATACAGCCATTAATGGTGCCTGTAACCTCAAGGATAATCAAACTTTAATCATTGCTTTAAATAACTAATATGGACAATCAAAATAGATTCGCTAACGCTATACGCACATCACGCAGTAAAGGGCTCATCATCTTCCTTAGTGTCATGCTTTTTACGACGATTATTTTTATCGTTCTCATTGCTCTTATTGAAAAAGCATCTGCTTTTGCGATACTCGGCTACATCATGTGTGGTGTCTTTAACATTATCGCTCTATTTTTGCTCATTAGTGCACTCACAGACTTCGTTGAAGTTAAAGGTGATATCATTACAACTCAAACGCTGTTTGTGAGAAAGAAAGCCCAGATTTCTTCAATCCAAAAGATTGTGCACGAAAAGAATTTCTACGTCATTTACATCAAAGATAAGGCCTTCACGAGTCTCAATGACCGTGATCCTGAAACGCAAAAGATGCTCTTTCAAATCGAAAAACAGGGCGTCAATCTAGGTAAAATCGAATGATTAAATACCTATTAACTTGTATGAAAAAGAGTTATTATATTAATAACACTTTACATAATATTTCATTTAAACCAACTAGGAGGATATTATGGCTAATTTAAAACTTAGTCACATCTACAAGGTGTATGAAAATGGTCATAAAGCGGTAAACGACTTTTGCATTGACATTGAAGACAAAGAGTTTATCGTCTTCGTCGGTCCATCCGGATGTGGTAAATCAACCACACTTCGTATGATCGCGGGCTTAGAAACTATTACAGCCGGTGACCTCTTTATCGGTGACACACTCGTCAACGATATGGAACCAAAAGATCGTGATATTGCGATGGTGTTCCAAAACTACGCTCTTTATCCACACATGACAGTTTATGAAAACATGGCATTCGGATTAAGAAACCGTAAAATTCCAGAAGCCGAGATTAAAGCCAAGGTTTTAGAAGCGGCAAAGATTCTCGATATCGAAGATTATTTGCAAAGAAAACCAAAAGCGATGTCCGGTGGTCAAAGGCAACGTGTTGCCTTAGGTCGTGCTATCGTCCGTGACCCAAAAGTCTTCTTATTAGATGAACCACTCAGCAATCTCGACGCTAAACTCCGTGCCCAAATGAGAACGGAAATCACAAAACTTCATAAGAAACTTGGTACGACATTTATCTATGTTACCCATGACCAAGTCGAAGCTATGACAATGGGCACAAGAATCGTTGTTATGAAGCTCGGTTATGTCCAACAAATCGACACACCAATGAATCTTTATAACAAACCTTACAACAAGTTTGTGGCGGGCTTTATCGGTTCCCCACAAATGAACTTCTTCAATGTCAAACTCAATAGAATTGGTGAGAAAGTGGAAGTGCTCTTCCCAGAAGGAAGCAAGATTGTTATTCCTTATGAAAGCGTCGCTAAAGTCGATGACCATTACTTACATGGTGATGTCGAAGTCATTTTAGGCGTCAGACCAGAACACATTGCGATTTCTGAAAAAGAAACCGGCTTAAAGTGTGCGGTTAACGTCATTGAAAGACTCGGTAATGAATCACTTATCTATGGTGCCTTAAGCGGCCAAAGCGAAGATGAATCTTTGACCACAAAGAATCAAATCATCGTCAAGACAATCGCTGATGTTGATAATTTATCAGGCGATGTCATTAATCTCTCAATTGATTTAGATAAGATTCACCTCTTTGATAGCGAAAGCGAAGTCACAATTTTAGAAGACATTCCACAATTCACAACCTTCAAAGCTTCTATTAAAGAAGACAAGATGGAATTCCTCACCAAAGAAGTCGTTTTACCACCAGCCTTAAAAGAGGCTTTAGCGGGTAAAAATGAAGTCATGATTGACGTTCCCGCTAACGCCGTTGTGCCAGGAAATACCTATTCTTTAGAAGTCGGTAAAGTGGAAAAGATTGATGATCGTCATTTAGCTTACTTAAAAGTCAATGATCGTTACTTATTCGCCTTTGTCGATGAAAACGTTAAAGAAGGAAGTAAATATGACTTTGATCTTTTAAATGACAAACTCGTCATTAAAGAAAATAACGAAGTCGTACTCAAGGCTATTTCTAATAAAGAACAATTAATCGGCCGTTTCGAAAAGTTCGATAATCGTAAAACAAAGAATCTCGAATTCTTCTATAACATCAATGGTGTGAAAGTTGCCGCTCCACAAGTTAACGGCTATAAAATCAACGCTGTTGAAGGCAATAGTTGCTATCGTAAGAACTACTCTTACGTCTTTGATCGTTCTGCTATTCAATTAGTGGATAATCCAGAAAATGCCATCCATGCGCAAGTGGTGGGAGTTTTAGACTACGGCAATGTCAACTATGCTCGTCTTGATGCTGATGGACAACAAATCCTCGTTGAAGTCGAAAAAGACTTTGATAAGAAGGAAGTTAACTTCCTTGTTTCAGGCGAGGCCATTGAAATATTCTCATTAGATATCGATATGAGAATTTGCTAATTATCTCATGAACGAAGAAAAGAAAAACCAAATGATTCGTGACTTAGGTCCGAATAGTAAACCAACCATCTTAGCCCGATTATTATCTGGCTTAGTGGATATGGTCATTATGTTTTTCTTCCATTACGCTTTATATTCTTTAGTGCTCTTAACACCGATTTCTAATAACTTACATAAGTATTGGAATGAAATGCTCTTAGTCAAAGAAGATATCAAAGTCCAAGCCCATTATTCGGAAGAAGAAGTGGTTGATGAAGGCTATGACGGTAATAAACTCCTTCATTATAATGACGAAGAAAGTTATTACTACATCGTTAACGATATCGACTTTGGGGAAGATACTGAGGCTAAAAATGCCGCGATTACTTCGTTTCAAGAAATAATTAAATCAGATGATTTGTATAACGGTTTATCCACTTCATATCATCTTCACAACTTTGTTGTTACCGCACTCTTATGCGGTGGAATAACGGAATTAATTTTCATCTTCATAATTCCAGTCATTAAAAATAATGGGCAAACATTAGGCATGATGATTTGCCAAGAGAAGATGATTAACCCAAAATATGCTGGTCAAGCAAGGTGGTATCAATTCTTAGGAAGATTTGCGTTCATGTTCTTAATTGAATCGTGCCTACCATATTTCTTCCTCGCGGAATATACCTTACTTGTCGTACCACTTATTCTAGTCATCATCTTATTGTTCAATAAGGATAACCGCACACTGCATGACTTTGTCTCACAAGTGAAAGTTATCGATAAAAGAACATTTGTTGATACTACTGAAGAAGCAATTTAATGCTTATCAAAAGGAGAAAACACATGAAAAAACTCACATTAGTGGGAATGGCCGCGATGATTCTTGGTGTAGCCGCATCCGTCACTGCTTGTGGCCAAGAAAAAGCCATTTCCTTATGGGTCGGTAATGAAGAAGGTGTCGTTTCTTTCTATCAAAAGAAATGCGACGAATTCTTAGCCGCTAACCCAGAATTCCCTTATAAGATTAAGATTACCGGTTCTGATTTAGGCAGTATCGCCGGTACCATCTTAAAAGACCCAGGCTCATGCGCAGACATCTATTCTGTCGCTCATGATAACGTTGGTAAACTCGCTCAAGCCGGTAGTGCTTCTGCGATTACCGATGCAGAATTAAAAGCCCAAGTTGAAGCCGACAATAGTGAATCATTTGTCAAAGTTAGTAAGAGCACTGTCAGCAATACCGAATTCTTATTCGCTGTTCCTTACATTTCTCAAGCTCTCTTCTTAATGTATGACACTAGATATGTCAGCGCTGAACAAGCTGGTTCCTTTGAAGGTTTAAAAGAAGCTGCTGTTGCTGCTTCTACAGAACTTGGTAAAGACGTTAAAGCCGTTGAATGCCCAGGCACAGATGGTTATAACTTCTCATTCACTCTCTTATCCAGAAATAACGCCACAAAAGCCACAAGCTTAAAGATTTATGATGATGGCACAATCTTCAATGGTGGCACATATGTGCAAGGTGACGATGAAGTTGCTTATGCAAAATGGATCAATAGCTATTTCCATGATAAGAATGGTTTCCGTTTCCCGACTGATGCTGGTTGGACTCTCGACATTCAAAACCATAACGCTATTGCCTTCATCGGTGGTGCATGGCACCGTGCCGCTTTCGCCAGTGCCGTTGGTGAAAGTAACCTTGGTATTGCGATGCTTCCAACATTCACATTAAACGAACAAACAGCTTTCCAAACCGCGACCAGTGGTACTACATACCGCGCTGGTACATTCGCTGACTGCAAAGTCATGATGATTAACTCTAAGATTGATAGAGCTAAATATGACTATGCTCAACAAATCATTAAATATCTCTCCAGTAAAGATACACAAAACGATGCCTTCGCTAGTGTTGGTATCGTTCCAGCTTATTCCTCATTTGCGGATAACATCGACGCCATCAAGGCCGCTAATCCAGAAATCTCTCAATTAGTGCTTGATCAAGCCGTGGCGCAAACATCCATGACTGAATATTCCATTCCTCAACCATTTGTCGATGCAAGATTAAATAACTTCTATTATCAAATGGGTGCTCCAGCAGTTTATCAAGCTCTTGTCGAAGCTGATGCTTTAACAGATCGTCAAGTCCAAGAAGGCTTATATAAACTTCAATACATCTGGCAAAACGGTAAAGCCGCTGAAACAGTTCCAGATGAATTACCAGTTGCGGACCTTTGTACATACGATCGTCCAGCTGCTTAATATTCATTAACTATTTAATCGATTTAATTGAAAGGAGGTGCTTTTATGGCAATTGAAATGGCTCAAAAGAACAAACAACCAAACTTCTTTGTCCGTTTGTGGTACAGCATTAAAGACTATTTCGTGAACTTCGGTAAACGATTTAGAGATGGTAGTGTCGGTACAAAAATTTCCCACTTCATCTTTGGTGCTGGCTCATTCTATAACGGCCAAATCATTAAAGGTGTGATCTATCTTGCTCTGCAAGCCATCATTATCCTTTTCATGGTTCTTTGTCCTGAAGTCAATGAAACACCATTTGGCTATAAAGCATTAGGAAATTTATCATTAGGCGGTCATGAAACTGGTATCGATCCAATTACCGCCCAAACAATTCCTGCTACCGACGACAAATTAAGATTATTATTCGGCTTAGTGACTATCGCCGTGATCATTCTTTATATCATCATTTGGCTCAGCAATATCAAATCTTCTTATAAAGCGGATACAGACCGTAAAATCGGCAAAAAACCAACTACATTCGTCGAAGATTGCAAAGATTTAATGGACCAAAGATTCCATATCTTGATGCTCACACCAACGATGATAGCGGCTTTGTTATTCACCATCTTACCGACTATTTTCATGATTTGTATCGCCTTTACAACATACAACTCAATTGATATGTCCACAGAAGGAACATCCTTGTTCCACTGGAATGGCTTTAATAACTTCGCCTACATGTTTACTGGTCAAAGTAAATTAGGCGCTGAAATTTCCGCCAGATTCTTCCCGGTTCTCGGTTGGACATTCATTTGGGCAATCTTAGCGACTGTGACATGTTATTTCGGTGGTATTCTTCTCGCTTTACTAATTAACAAAAAAGGCTTAAAAGGCAAGAAGATCTTCCGTACATTCTTTGTGGTCACAATCGCTGTCCCACAATTCATCTCATTATTAGCGGTTAGAAACTTATTTAACGACGTTGGTCCAATCAACCAATTCTTAAAAGATTTAGGTTGGATCACCTCATCTATTAAGTTCTTTGGCGGTTCCGCTGCTGACCCAGGTAATGAACTCACCGCTAAGGTGATGGTTATCATCATCAATATGTGGCTTGGTATTCCATATACCATGCTCATGACAAGCGGTATCTTAATGAACATTCCTTCCGACTTATATGAAGCTGCAAGAGTGGATGGAGCGAGTAAGACAAAGATGTTCTTTAAAATTACACTTCCTTACGTCATCTTCGTGACAACTCCATATCTCATCTCTTCCTTCATCGGAAATATTAACTCATTCAATACGATATTCTTATTAACTGGTGGTTTACCAGCCCACGGTTCTTATACCGCTGGTGGTACTGACTTACTCGTTACATGGTTATATAAATTAACCATAGATAGCGAACAGTTCAATACCGGTGCTGTTATCGGTATCTTAACATTCTTAATTACCGCGACAATCACCCTTATTACATATCGTAATTCTAAAGCGTATAAAGAGGAGGACACTTTCCAATGATGAACGAACAACCTGTTTCTTCCACTTATGGAAAAAAGAAATTCAAAAGCCAAAAAGCTTCAAGAATTACATCATTAACACTCTCCTATATCGTTTTAACGATATTAGCGCTTATTTGGATCATTCCAGTCTTCTGGATCGTCCTTCATTCATTTAGAACGGATTTAAATCCAGATGGCACCTCTTTAAACGGTAATGTTGTTAGTAACTTCTTCCCAAATCGCTTTGGCTTTGATAACTACGTTAACTTATTCACCGCGGAAATCAATGGTTATAAATATGCTTTCCCAAGATGGATGCTTAATACATTAATCGTTTCTATCTTCGTTTGCATTATCTCGACATTACTCATTCTTTCGGTCGCATATTGCATTTCTAAGCTTAGATTTAAGATGCGTAAGCCATTTATGAATCTCTCGATGATTCTCGGCTTATTCCCTGGCTTTATGTCGATGTACGCCATTTATTTCTTACTTAAGTCATTACACTTATCTGGCTTTACGACAACCGACCCGTCGCGTTGGCTCTCGGTAGTGGGCTTGATCTTAGCGTATTCCGCTGGTTCTGGGATGGGCTTCCAAGTCGCTAAAGGCTTCTTCGATGTTATTCCAAATTCCCTCGTTGAATCCGCGAAGCTTGATGGTTGCTCTAACTCAAAGATTTTCTTTAAGATTATTCTTCCATTATCAAAACCAATCATCATTTATACAGCCTTAATGTCATTTATGGGTCCATGGATGGACTTCATCTTCTCCCAAGTCATTATCGGGGCTAATAACACGGAATATTTGACCGTTGCGCCTGGCTTATACAATATGATGTTTGGTACTTACGCTAACGCGTCTAACTTCACGAAATTCGCTGCTGGGTGTACGTGCGTTGGTATTCCAATTACCTTGCTCTTCATGTTCTTACAGCGTTACTACGTTGAAGGCGTGACAGCGGGTGCTGTTAAAGGCTAGTAGCTAACTAAAAGAAAAGATCAGCAATGATAGAAGCGACACCATGATTAGAAATCGTGTCAGTTACTGTCGTTGCTTTTTCTTTGACTAAATCATCTTTACTATTGCCCATAGCAACACTAAAACCGACTGCTTCAAACATGGAAATATCATCTTGGCTATCACCAATGGCCAAGGTGTTTTCTTTATCGATATTTAGATAATTAAGTAGTTTAATTATAGCGTCGCCTTTTTTATAGGTGAAATAGCTGACATTGACCCCATATGTATCGTAACGATAATACTGTAGTTCGATAGGTAGT
>JBGUXN010000007.1:0-4012 GCA_045222195.1 Bacilli bacterium
AAGGCATTATCACAAACGAAAAGTATTGTGGTGACTTATTACTTCAAAAAAGTGTTACCATCGATTTCCTAAACCATAAAAGGGTAAGAAACGAGGGTATTGAAGAACAGGTTTATATCAAAAACAACCATGAAGCTATTGTTTCTAGAGAAATCTGGGAGAAAGCCCAATTAATTTATGCTCGTAATAGAGAAAAGTTTAGAGGGGCTAATCCAGATTCACGTAAATATGCATCACAATACCCATTAAGTGGTATGCTTGTCTGCCTTAAATGTGGCGATACCTTTAAAAGAAGGCATTGGACACAAGGATATCCAACACCGAGAATTATGTTCCAATGTAATGGCTATGTCCTCAATTATGCAGAAGACAAATGCGGAGCAAAGCCAATCAGTGAAGACATTGTTCTTAAAGCCACCACTGAAGTTATCAATAGAGTTTACTTTGATAAAGGCAAAGCTCTAACTAAGTTAATGAATAATATCGCCTTGCATACTGAGGCTGGCAACATTCAAGAACAGATTGATGACCTTAAAAGACAAAAAGAATCACTAGAAGATGAAATCAGTGATGTCATTACAAAGAAACAAAACACGATGGATGAAATCGAAAAGATAGTCTTAGAAAAGCAATATAAGGAACGCATCATCGATTACCGTGAATTGGATATGAAGATTAGCGAACTAGAGTGTAAAGCTAGAGAAGCCGAATTATCTAAACTTCGCCTATTGGATATGAGCAAGAATATAGGCGGTCAAAGACTCACAGTAGAAACGCTCACTAAACCAATCGTTAACACATGTCTACAAGCCATTATCGTTGTTAATAGACACGAGCTTGTGTTTGTCCTTCCAAATAACGAAAAAGCCAACTACCACTACATCAAAGAGAAGAGAGCGAGCTTGGTTGAACACACACCACTTTTAGAAGGAGATGTGACATTAGAAAGAAGGTTTAGAGATGAGCACCTACATTATAAAGTTGTCTTGGTTTAAGACATAAAAAAGACCTGTTTTGCTACCAAATACGGCAGTTCTGCAGGTCTTTTACTTTATTTTTCTTAAACCAGCGGTTCTGTAATTATCTAAACTTAATTATTCAAACTTAGACAAATATCTCTATCACAATAATTAACACAGATAACTTACACACAAACTAAGATCTACTAATCCTAGATCTTTTTTATTTTAGTTCGACTTTTGTGGTGGCTATTTCGTTAGAAAAGGCTTCATCATGTTCCACAAATATCATTGTTAAATTATATTTTTTGATTAAGTTTTCTATCTGTATCCTGCTAAAGATATCAATATAGTTTAATGGCTCATCCCAAATGTATATATTTGCTTGCTCACAAATGCTTTTCGCGAGTAATAACTTTTTCTTTTGACCTTCGCTATAACTACAGATATCTTTTTCAAACTGTTCGCTTTGAAAATCCATTCTTCTTAATACACTTTTAAAAAGAAGCTCATCAAGATTGTTATCAAGGATAAAATCACTTATTTTTCCCTTAAGACAAGAAGTATCTTGAGATACATATGATATTTTTAAACCGCTTTGAATATATAAATCGCCTCGATAGTTAATATCGTCTCCTAGAATTAATTTGATAATACTAGATTTACCACTTCCGTTTTTACCTTTAAGTTGCAATCTATTGCCATCGTTTAAATAAAAACTGACATCAGAAACTACAACTCTATTTCCATAACTAATTTCTAGATTGTGTGCTTCTATTAAATGCCCATTTCTATTTTTTAATGGCTTTATTTTTAAATCTTCTACGACTTCTATGTTCTTTAATAATTTAGATTTTTCTTCGACCACTTTTTCTTTTCGATTCTGGGCCGAGATTGATCTTTTCATCATCTTAGCGGACTTATGTCCGATGTATCCTTTATCCACAAAAATATCATTAGGAGCATTATTCTTGGATCTTTCTACTTTATCTGCCCAGTTAGCGGTCTTTCTAGCGGATTCCTCTAGCTTAGAAATTTCTCTTTTTGCTTTTTCGTTTTCACTAATCTCGAAACTATCTTGTCTATTTTTATTTTCATACCAAGTTGAGAAATTACCTTTTTCGATTCTAATATCGCTTCTATTAATCGCTAAGATATGATCGACACAGTTATCCAAAAACATTCGATCATGGGATACCAAGATAAAGCCCCGTTTCTTATTTAAATAATTTGATACTGCTTTTCTAGCTTCTACGTCTAAATGATTGGTGGGTTCATCTATTAAAAGAAAGTTGTTGTTCTTTAAGAATAATATCGCTAGCAATACTTTGGTTTGCTCGCCCTTACTTAACGTCTCAAAAGGTCTATTAAGTATATCTAAGTTCATATCTAATAAGGATATTTCTCTTTCGAATTCCCACTCTTCATAGCCAGCATTATAAGTTTCCGCTATTTCATAAGAGTTTAATTTTTTATTTGCTACTTCCAAAGGAAAATAATCAAAACTTATATCCGATTTTATTGAGCCACTATATTCGTATTTTCCTAATAAAAGATTCAGGAAAGTAGTTTTACCTTTACCGTTTCTACCGATAAATCCTAATTTCCAATTGGTGTCGATAGCAAACGAAACATCCTCAAAAACGTTTTCCGAATGGTTGGGATAGTGGAAAGTTAAATTCGATACCTTAATCATCGACATAGTAACTGTATTATACCATTTCTATAAAGCTTCCGCCCCACAACACAAATAATTCGTATTCGCCCGCTCCCGACTGCTTCAAAACAAGACATAATACGAATAGACGAATTCAGACAAAACAGAATGGATTGATTTAGACAACGATAGGTTCAAAAAGACATGTTATCACTTACAACCCTAGATATAGGCTATCTCTTGGTATAATTACTTAATACAAAATTGTATTAAGTAAAAGTGCTATTCATGGGTCATATCTTTATTCAAAAATATAGGTTTTTTATTAAAAATAAATGGGTTTTACTTCTTTAAAATCAAGCCAACGATTGTTTCCACGTGTACCGTATCAGGGAATATGTTTGTTTGCTTAATACTTTGATGTATTACTGACCATCAAAAATGCGACAATCCTAACCCATTTCTCTTAATTCTTTAATCATTAACATCATTTAAATAAGCCATCTAATAGCCATTTATCATTTAAAGGAATTAATCATCCTCATAGGTATAAAAAAAGCCCCTATGGCCTATTTAGGTGCCTAGAGGCTATTAATATATCTTAATCTTTGATTGTTTCTTTAACTACAGAGGCTAATGAGGCCGCTTTACCCATATCGGATGGGATGAATATCTTCGTGGCTTTACCATCAGCGACTTTGATTAATGAGTCATAATAACGGAGTTTAAGCGCTGCTTCATTTGGTTTGGCTTCATTGATCATCTTTAAGCCTTGAGCTTCTGCTTCTTTAACCATTTTGATGGAATCAGCTTCCGCTTGTTTCATCTGTCTTAAGCTTTCAGCTTCACCTTCTGCACGTAAGATTGCCATGGTCTTATCAGCTTCCGCTTTTAAGATTGCGGATTGTTTTTCACCTTCCGCCACTAAGATCACAGATTGTTTTTGACCTTCGGCTAATAAGATTTTTTCTCTTTTTTCTCTTTCCGCTCTCATCTGTTTTTCCATCGCTTCACGGATATCTTTTGGAGGTAAGATGTTTTTCACTTCGACACGGTTAACTTTAATACCCCATGGGTCAGTGGCTTCATCAAGAATCTTTCTCATCTTTTCATTGATGATTTCTCTAGAAGTTAAGCATTCATCTAAAGCTAATTCGCCGATGATATTTCTTAATGTTGTCGCACTTAAATAATTAATCGCATTCATCGGGTTATCAACACCATAAGCATATAGCTTAGCATCAGTCACGACGAAGAAGACAACTGTGTCTATTTGCATAGTGACATTATCTTTAGTAATGACTGATTGAGGTTCAAAGTCTTTGACTTGTTCTTTCATCGAGACTTTTAAAGCCACGCGATCAAAGAAAGGTAATAACATATGGATACCAACACC
>JBGUXN010000008.1:0-3804 GCA_045222195.1 Bacilli bacterium
CAAGGAAGGTGTTCATGGTCTTTTTGTTGGATTTGAAGAATTCTATAAACTTCTGTATTATCAACGACCATTAACTTGAGTCCTAGAGAGTCACAAAAGTCTCTCATTGGAGTGGGATCAAAGCCTGGAAAACCTAAATCTAAAATGACTGGTTGAATCGTAAAATCAGTATGAGAAAACTTTTGATACAAACTCAAACAATAGGTTAAAACAACACTGTCTTTTCCGCCGCTTAAACCAATCAAAATTTTATCTCCATGATTGATGAGATTATATTGTTGATCTGCTTTACGGATACAGGCTAGTACAGTTCTAATCGCTTTCATCGTGGAATAATTATATTATTTTTGCTAAAATTCTTAAAGATGAAAAATGGTTTCTTACTAATCGATAAAGAGAGCGATTACACATCCCGCGATGTCTGCAATATCATCGCTAAGATTTTCGACGCTAAAAAAGTGGGTCACGCTGGAACGCTTGATCCATTTGCGACTGGTCTTTTAATCGTTGGCATCAATAACGCCACAAAAGCTCTCACATATATCGAAGGCCAATACAAAACTTATGAAGCCACTTTATCATTAGGTTCCAAAACCAGTAGTGGCGATCATACCGATGAAATCGTCGATGAACAACCAGTACCGGAATTCGTTAAAGAAGACATCGAAAAGGTCTTTCAATCTTTGATTGGAGACAACGAGCAAACTGTCCCAATTACATCCGCGGTGCACGTAAACGGCCGCAAATTATATCAATACGCTCATCTTAAGCAAGAAGTAGAACTTCCAACCAGAACAATCGAAATCAAAGAACTAGAGCTTATATCTTTTAATAAAAAAGAAATAACTTTCAAAACCACAGTCAGTAAAGGCACCTATGTTCGTGTGTTGGGTGAAACCATCGCTGAAAAGCTCGGCACAGTGGGCCATCTTGTCTCATTAAGAAGAACAAATATTCTCGATATCGATGTGAAAGACGCTCACAAAATTAGCGAATTAAACGAGGCGTGTTTGATTCCAATTAGTGAAGTTGTCTCAAAGTTTTTGCACGTTGAGACTTTATCGATCCCTGCTGAGATTACAAAAGCTAGACATGGTGGAAAATTATCATTAAAACTATTCCCTGAACGCTTAGATACGTTTGCTGTTCAAGATGATAAAAATCACATAGTCGCTATTTATAAATATAGCGAATTAGGATATTATGAATGTATGAGAGGTATCGATAATGAAGATTATTGATTTTGACATTAACTCAACCCCTGTTAACGATAAGGATCTTGTCCTTTGCTTAGGCTTTTATGATGGTCTTCATTTAGGTCATCAAAAGCTTATTCAAGATGCTTTAAATGAAGGTTATCCTGTTGGTGTCATGACATTTGATATTGCCCCTCGTGTTTTACTCGGCAAAAAAGAGAATTATTCCATCACTTCTCCATTCGATAGAGCGGATATCCTAGAAGACATGGGAGTCAAATTCTTATACCTCATGCACTTCGAAAAAGAGACTCTTAACGTCACTAAAGATGAATTCATCGATAAAGTTTTAAAACCACTGAATCCTAAGAAAATTTTCGTCGGAACTGATTATCGTTTTGGCAAAGATGGTGAAGGCGACGCTAAGTACTTAAAGAACTTCTTTGATGTCGAAGTCGTGGAACTTGAAAAAGTTGATAATATTAAGATTTCTTCTAAAAAGATCAGAGAATATATCGAATCTGGCAAGATGGAAAAAGCGCAAGCTCTTCTCGGTAGGCCATATCGTATCTGTGGCCTAGTCGTAGAAGGCGACCATAACGGCCAAAAGATTGATTTTCCAACCGCTAACTTAGAATTAGATTATCCTTATGTTTTTCCTAAAGAAGGCGTTTACATGGGTTATGGTTATTTCATGAATAGAAGAAGAAAAGCTATGATCTCGGTAGGCACACACCCAACTGTCCATCAACTCTTAAAGCCAATCATCGAAGTGCACATCATCGACTTCAATGAGAACTTATATGGACGTGTATTATATGTCGACTTCGTGTCCTTTATAAGACCAATCAAACAGTTCAATTCGATGGAAGAATTAAGAGAACAATTATTAAAAGACGAAGAAAAAACAAAAAACACTTTGCAATAAAATAAACAGAATATATAATATTCATTGCGACTTTTCCCTAGGAATAACGAGTCCCTAACGTTTTTCCCGGAGATAAGTTAAGAATTAATTAGGAGGGTATTTCAATGGCGTTATCCAAAGAAAGAAAAGCCGAGCTCGTTAAGAAGTTTGGTAAAAACGAAAAAGACACTGGTTCTGTCCAAGTTCAAGTTGCCTTATTAACCGAACAAATCAAAGCCTTAACCGCTCACCTAAAGAAGAATCATAAAGATGCTGCTAGCAAACGTGGCTTAATGATTCTCGTCGGTCAAAGAAGAAGTCTCTTAGACTACTTAATTAGAACCGATCGTGATGCTTATCTTAAATTAATCGTTGAATTAGGTTTAAGAAAATAAGAGCTAATCACTAAAAAAAGAAGACCGCTGGAGAGGCGGTTTTTTTCTTTTTTAAAACATTGTTAACAAAGTTTTAACTTTCATGTATAATAACTCCGGTTAAATTAAAAAAAGAGGTAAAAAAATGAAAAGAGTATTCGAATTAGAATTCGAAGGAAAGAAGTTCGTCGTTGAAGCTGGCGAAATCGCCAAGCAAGCCGATGGGGCAGTCTTAGTGAGACTCAACGAAACAGTCGTTCTTTCCACAGCGTGTTGCTCCGATGAACCTAAAGAAGGTGATTTCTTCCCATTAACAGTTGGTTATGAAGAAAAGCAATACGCAGTTGGCAAAATTCCTGGTTCCTTCTTAAGAAGAGAAGGCCGTGCAGGGGAACACGCCACCTTAACAGCGAGACTCATTGACCGTCCAATTCGACCAATGTTCTCCGAAGGCTTCCGTAACGAAGTCCAAATCGTCAACACCGTTATGTCTGTTGATCAAGACTGCACACCTGAAATGACCGCAATGTTAGGCTCTTCCTTAGCATTAGGCATTTCCGACATTCCATTTGATGGCCCAATCGCTGGTGTCTATGTTGGTAGAGTGGATGGTAAATTCATCATCAACCCAACAGTTGCCGAAAAAGAACAAAGTGATATCAATTTAGCGGTTGCTGGTACAGAAGAAGCTATTAACATGGTGGAAGCTGGCGCTGATCAAGTGAGCGAAGAAGATATGCTCGACGCTTTAATGTTTGGTCACGAAGCCATCAAGAAACTTTGCCGTTGGCAAAAAGAAATCATTAAAGAAATCGGTCATCCAAAAAGAGAAATCGAATTATATCAATGCGATCCAGAAATCCTTAAAGATGTCACTGATAGAGCAGAAGAACGCTTAAAGAAAGCCATCTCTATCTTTGATAAGCTCGAAAGACAAGACGCCATTGACGCGATTGAAAACGAAATCTTAGATGACTACGATACACGTAAATACGAAGATGAAAAGACTCATCAAAAAGTTATGCACATGGTTAACGAAACTCTCGAAGGTCTCGTAGCTAAAGAAGTGCGTAGACTTATCACTGATGAAAAGATTAGACCAGATGGTCGTAAAGTCGATGAAATTCGTCCATTAGACGCCCAAGTTGACTTATTACCAAGAACTCATGGTTCTGCTATGTTCACACGTGGTCAAACTCAAGTCATCAGTATCACAACATTAGGCGCTAAGAGCGATGCCCAAATCATCGATAACTTAACCGAAGAAGATACCAGACACTGGATGCATCACTATAACTTCCCACCATACTCCGTTGGTGAAGTTGGC
>JBGUXN010000009.1:0-4125 GCA_045222195.1 Bacilli bacterium
AGCGCCAGAGATTTCCATATATGGCATTAAGAAGCCAACACCCTTAACACTATTTTGTAAGGCGGCTGGTAATCTATCAGCTTTATAGGAAACGTGTTTATATAAGTAAGCAGCAGCTTCTTCTTGATCGAATTGAGATTTAGCTTCCACCATTTCAAGAGCGACTTTGCCAGTCTTATTGGCCATACATTCGCTGACGCAGAGGCCGCAGCCAACGCAGTTACGTGGGGAAACTTGGATACGATATTTAAGTCCGGCTAAGCCTGGGCCCATCGCATTGATGGCTTCCTTAGCTAATTCTGGAGCTTCGGCGTATTCTTTTTCATCCATTAAGATTGGACGAATTGTGGCGTGTGGACAGACGAACGCACATTGGTTACATTGGATACATGCTTCTGGGTGCCATAATGGAACTCTATCGGCAATGCTACGTCTTTCTTGGAAGGTAATATCGTTTCTCATTGTGCCGTCTAATAATTCATATTCCATGAATTTAGAGACTGGGAGATCGTCACCACCTAAATTACCAATGACGGAGACATAATTATCGAAGTAATCATCACCAGTTAATTTGACTTCGGCTTTTGGAGCAAGCTTAGCCCATGCTGGGTCAACTTCCACTTCTCTTAAGCCTTCGGTACCGGCGTCAATGGCTTTCCAGTTGAGTTCAACAACGTCTTGGCCTTTCTTGCCGTACGCTTTTTCCGCGAATTTCTTCATCCAGTGATTGGCATCATCATATGGCATGATGTCTTGGTTGAGATAGAAGAAACTGGCTTGGAGAATGGTATTAGTATGTCTACCCATACCGATTTCAGCGGCGATCTTATTAGCATCGATAACATAGAACTTCGCGTTCTTTGTGGCTAATTGATATTTAACACGGTTTGGCATCATCTTGATGAGGTCAGCATCACTTAAGTCAGTGTTAAGTAAGAATGTACCGCCTTGTTTCAAGTTCTTAAGCATATCAAACTTGAATAAGTATGAATCTAAGGAACAGGAGATGAAGTCAGCGTTTTGGACATAATATGTAGAATGAATTGGGGATTTACCGAATCTTAAGTGAGAACGGGTAACACCACCAGCTTTTCTACTATCATAGGCGAAGTAAGCTTGAGCATATTGACCAGTCGCATCACCGATGATCTTAATGGATGATTTATTCGCAGAGACGGTACCATCAGAGCCTAAACCATAGAATAAGCAAGATGTGTAATCGCCTTTGACGTGATAATTGTCATCGACTGGGATGCTTAAATGTGTGACATCATCGTTAATGGAAACGGTGAAACCATTCCAACGATTGTCCGCTTTTAAGAAGTCGTAGACAGCTTTCATGTCTTTTGGTTGAGTATCCTTAGAGGATAAACCATAACGGCCACCTAACACTTCAACGTCTAAACCAGCCGCGTTAATGACGGCGACGACGTCTTCATATAAAGGTTCACCAGAAGCACCAGCTTCTTTTGTTCTATCTAAAACGGCAATTGTCTTAGCGGATTTTGGAAGAACGGCTAATAAGTGCTTCGCGGAGAATGGACGATAGAGATGGACTTTGATAAGACCAAGTTTTTCGCCTTTTTTATTTAAGTCATCAATGACTTCGGTAATTGTTTCGGTAACGGAACCCATCGCGATAATGACTCTATCAGCGTTTGGATCACCATAATATGTAAATGGGGCGTAATTTCTACCAGTTAATCTAGAAGCTTCTTTGAAGTATTTTTCAGCGACTTCTAAGACTTCTTCGACTTTCTTGTTTTGGGCTTCTCTACCTTGGAAGTAGATGTCGTCGTTTTCCGCACCACCACGTGTAACTGGATGGGTGTGTGGGTTTAAAGCACGAGCTCTAAATTTTTCCACTTTATCCATTGGAAGAAGTTTCTTCCATTCGTTATCATCGATGAATTCAACATTTTGAATTTCGTGAGATGTTCTGAAACCATCGAAGAAGTGGCAAACTGGATATTCGGCATCAATAGCCACTAAGTGGGCAACGTTTGTTAAGTCAGCGATTTCTTGGACGCTGTGGGAACAGATCATCGCGATGCCAGTTTGACGGATAGCATAGATATCTTGGTGATCACCAAAGATAGATAAGCTACGTGTGGCTAAAGAACGCGCGGAAACATGTAAAACGGCTGGTAATAATTCACCGACCCATTTGTAAATGTTTGGAATCATTAATAATAAGCCTTGGCTGGCTGTGTAAGTTGCGGCAAGACCACCGGCTTGAAGAACACCGTGGACTGTACCAGAAGCACCAGCTTCGGATTGCATTTCACTCACTTTGACAACTGAGCCAAAGAAGTTTTTACGGTTTTGAGACGCATAGACATCAATATTTTCCGCCATTGGGGAGGAAGGGGTAATT
Source organism: Bacilli bacterium (assembly GCA_045222195.1). Lineage (GTDB taxonomy): Bacteria > Bacillota_I > Bacilli_A > RFN20 > CAG-826 > RUG14515. The sequence goes on from JBGUXN010000009.1 coordinate 2,378, forward strand.
GGATAGATGCCTGCGACTTCGATGTAATTGTAAGAGCCTAATGCGGCAGCGGTATTACCATCGACAGATAGCATTGTTTTTTTAATTTCGGACATGAAAAAACCTCCTAAAATACCGATATAATTATACGAGCATGTATGCGCGTTTACAAGAACACAGTTAACAATTGCTTTTGTTTACTTTTGAAAACAAAATGTGATAAAGTGTTTTTACCGGTGATTTACCGCTCAAGTGGTGTCGTAGCCGGTTTTATTTTTTGATTTTATTTCTCTTTTTGAGGGCCTCTGTATTATTGAGAAAGATTTTCGCTGTCATTATTTTGGTGACGATAGTAATCAACGCAGACTTTGTTATCCACTATCACCCCAATAATTAGTCCTAAAAGTCCTAAAAACAAAGAAGAAAGAGCAAAAAGCGCAAAACTAGGAAAGCGATCTAATAGAGACATCTCAATGAGCTCTTTGAACTTCTGTGAAAAACCATAAAGATTATTGATGTCAGGGTGATGAAAACTGTTATAGTATCTTGCGAAGAAGCCAAAAATAGAAGCAAATCCTGATAAAAACAAAAGACATACTGCTAACACAGCAATAACAGTTATTTTAATGTCTCTGATTAAACAACCACGCCTTTCTAGTAAGGAAGTATTTTTAATCGCAAAGAATATATTGCCAAAAAAGTAAACAAGATATAACAATAATAAAACCATTCTCACAACAAGATAGACGATTGCTTCAAGATGCCCATTTCCGATTAGAAAAAGGCATTCAAAGATTAAAAAAGCAAAGATTGCCAAAAAAACAACTATCTTATCTGCAAATGACCTTTTTTTAAAGCCAAATAATTCCAAGCAAACAACAACTAGCAAGTACAACACAGTAAAAAGAAAAAGGGTGTTGTTCGAATTAAAATAGTTTGGATCGCTTTTTAAAGGCCCAAAAGCAAAGAGGTTAGCATAAAAAGGAATAAGCAATTCAAAACTGTTATAGTTATCCCCACTATTGTTTGTGAAGTCTTCTAAAAAAATATAATTATTTGAGAAATAAGAGGAAATGCTAGAAACAATAAAATAAATGCATAAAGCCAGAGACAAAATGCTGAAAATGAGATGTTTATCCCGGATAAATAAAACTATTTTTTTCACGCTTTATTTTTTTTCTTTAAGGCCGCTAATTCGTCGTTTACGAGGCGTTTTAAGATTCTTAAGTCTTTTTCATGTAAGACGAGATTTCTATCGACCATGCCGGCGAAAGTCATCTTTTTATAGACAAAATCACTGACGGATTCATATTCAAGAACATCTTTCTTCTTAGCCACCACTTTTGGAGCGGCAGGCGCTTTCTTTTCTTCTTGTTCTTGAATGTATTCTTTGATCTGAGGAATTAAGGCTAATAAGTCGTAATCAGGATCCATGTTAAGCATTGGATCAAAATAAGATAAGTTCTCAGCGATGACATCTGGATAAACCCCAACGATACGAGAAAGTCTTTCACAAGTCATATATCTGACTTTGTTCTTAGTCATCGCGTTTAAATATTTTTTTAAAATAGCAACATTTGGTCCCTTCATACACTATATCTCCTTAACTATTCTATTTTAAAACATTAATCCCCTATTAACAATAAACAAAAAAGACCAGGTTGCCCTGATCTTCTAGCATATAAATTGGTACACTCTCAGGGATTCGAACCCTGGACCCCGAGATTAAGAGTCACGTGCTCTGCCAGCTGAGCTAAGAGTGCATCGCT
>JBGUXN010000010.1:0-11390 GCA_045222195.1 Bacilli bacterium
TGAAAACATTTTTTAAAAAAGATGAATTGTAACAAATTGAATGAAACTCAATAGTATCAATTTTCGAACAAGAAGAATCGAAATCCAGCTTTTTATTATAGAGTCCCTTGTTGTAGAAAAACTCTTCAATGTCATTCGTTCCTTCATATACTTTTTTGTAATTTGTAGCAACAATGTCAGCGTCACAGTCTTCCAAAAAACGAACGAATTGAATAAGAACACCCTTGTCAAGCCAATCGTCTCCATCTACAACCTTTACATATTTTCCGAGCGCCTCGATAACCCCAACATTAATGGTTGAGCCGTGTCCACCATTGCATTTATGAATTACTCTGAAAAAATCTGGATATCTGCTGCAAAGACTGTCCAAACTTTTTGGAGTTTTCTCATCAGTTGATCCGTCATCAACGAGCAAAATTTCAATTTTACCCAGTAATGATTTTTCAACATAATAGTTTGGGTAATCTTCGACATATTTAAATGTATTGTACGAAGGGATGATGATAGATAATATTGGATTACTTTTTTCCATAAACTAATTATTCCCCCGAATGCCTCTCAAAGGCAGATATCATTTGAGCAGCAATTCCTTTCCACTCAAATTGTGATTGAATTAAAAGATGATTAGAGACACGTTTGGGTAATTCTGCATCTTTCAAGATGATTTCCGCCCATTTTTCTTTGTTTATATTTTCCACAAAACCATTAAGGCCATTTTTTATTAAAGAAGAGGAACCACCATTATCCGTTGTCAAGACTTTGCATCCATAATACATGGCCTCCATAAGAACCATTCCCCATATTTCATAAGATGTAGGAAGTAGGAACCAATTGCTCCTCAAATAATAATCAGCCAAATCCTTTTGAGGTATTTTTTCTATGTAAGTAATGTTGTTTTCTAATCTTTTCTTTCTAATCAACGAAAAGACTTTTTTTAAATACTTTGTATCACCTGTGCCAATTATTGTTAGGTGAAACTGTTTGTTTTCCGAAACAAGATTGCCAAGAACATCAATCAAAAATAAAATATTTCGTCTTTTTTCTAACCTTCCAACATAAAGAAGATTGTATTGTTTTCTAACACCGTCAATAGCGGGCAAATCAACTGGCCTTAGTTGATTCAAATCTAACCCAACGCCAACAAACGATTCTACTTTTAAACCTTTACTCTGCAAATAATCCAATGATTTTCGACTTTTAGTAACAATCGTAGGATTTAGGCGCTTGTATTTAGAAAGAAAAGCAAAATCAAAAAAACCAACAAAACTGTTATAAAGCTTTTTTGTTTTCGAATAATAAGGTCCGTTATATATGATTGTCTTATGAGAATAGTCTTTTATGGTTCGATATGTCTCAAACTGGGCATATTCATCAACAACTATAAGATCTGCTTCTTTTTTTAAATCATCAAAATCAGTTAAAAAAGAGAAATTCTTAAGGACCCGTTTTCCTTTGATATATTGGATATCAATCACGCCATTATTGGTCTTAAAAAAATCACTGTGGTTGTTTGTAGGATCAAAGTAAACGATTTTGCAAGAATGTCCTAACTGCAAAAAGCCATCAGCAAGACCAATTTCTTGTTGGTTGTAACTATTGCTTTTTAAAGTAACAACTGATGGAAAAGGACGAATGATTAAAACTTTCATTTTTCATCAACTTGAGATAGATTCATAAACGTTTAAAATATCGCAACAATATCTATCCATACTAAAATTCAGGCGATTTATCTTCAGAGGCGGGAATGCAGCGTCTGCTTGCATTTTGCACTTCAGATCATCCAAACTCCCATCGTAAATGGTACAACCACCGTAGTCTCTAGCATATTCAACAGCAGATGATTTGTCGCTAATTATGCAAGGAATACCTCGAAGCAGCATTTCGACGACAACCAACGGCGCTCCTTCATACCACTTGGAGCAAAAAACAAAAGCTTTAGCTTTTTTAACATATTCATTAATAACTGTTTGACCTTGCCAACCTATAAAATGTATAGAGGGATATGCTTTTTCGAGCTCTTCTTTAATTGGGCCGTCGCCTATTACTACGCCGTTTTCATTGAGAGAAGAAACAGCTTCGCAAAAAACATCAACACCTTTTTCTTCAGAGACTCTACCAACATACAAATAAAAATCATGATTCTCCGATTGATTCCAAACCATAGATGAAGGCATTTCAATAAAGTTTCGCACATAAAACATTTTGTCGTCGCCGTGTCTTTTTTCCAAAAATACCTTTTTATTCAAATCGGAAATATAAATGTAATTATGGATCCACTTCATATCAGATTTTTGTCTGACAAATCTATAGTATCTAAAAACCTTTTGAGCATAATTTCTCTTGTCACAATTACAAAAGCAACAGCGGAAATCAGATTTTATAGTGCATATTTTTTTGTGTTTGTAGTCATAGAGACCGCCATTAGGGCATACAGAAAAATAATCGTGAAGGGTCACAACGGCACTAACGTTTTTAAAATTCTTCATCAATTTAAAAATAGATGAAGAAAGTGCTTTAGTCCAAGAATGAATGTGAACTATCACTAAATCATTGTTAAACCCTTTTATAAGAGTTTCAAATTCCCTTTTGGCTTGTTTATTATTTGTGCCTTCTAGCAAAACCTTCAAGCGACTTTTGTTATTTATGTCGTTTTGGTTCAGACATATTGTGCGAACTTTTGAAGAGGCAAGTTCGTCACAGACAGGGCCAACAGAGCAAAAAAAAGAGACATCTTCACCACGTTTTGCCAACTCTATCGCTGTAAAAATGGCTATTTTGGATGCTCCACCATTTACAAAACCATAGTCATTCACAACTACAATATGTCTCATAATAAACTCATCAATCTAAAATTCTTTATTGAAATGCAAATCAGTATTTATAAAATACTAGTGCAAAATTGCTCTCAAAACATTACTTTTAAACGAAGTAAAAGTAAACAAGTTATTAACACGCATATGGCCATTCTCACCAAGTTTTCTTGCTTCGTCAGGATTTAATGAAAGGTATTTGATAGCTTCTGCGAAACTAACGTAATCACGATTTGGCACTTCAGTGCCGGTGATTTGGTTTATAGAAACATAGTTAACACCAGAACCAGGGATGGTAAAAGTGATGGCAGGTTTTTTGAAATACAACGCTTCTGCAAGAGCAATTCCAAATGCTTCGTTTTTAGTTATGGAAGGGAAACAAAAAATGTCACACGCAAGTAAATATGCTTTCAAATCGTTGTCCGAAAGACGACCCAGAAAAAAGACTTTACTATCACCTGCAGCCATTTTTGTGAGTTTTTTTGTCAATTTGCCTTCACCAGCAATTGCAATCGCATAAGAAGAGTCTAACAACTTACTAGCCTTGATGAGGTATTCAAATCCTTTGTATTCAACGTGTCTTCCGAGAGCAAAGCAAAGCGTTTTTCCACAAAAAAGCCTTTTTATTGATTCTGCTCGGTTAAATACTTCCTCAGAAATTTGAGACCTTTCTTCCGATACGCAATTTGGTATTACAATGCATTTTTCTCTAAAAAGACTCAAAAAGCTGCTTCCATCAATGTAATTAGGACTCGTGGCTACAATTTTAGCTGCTCTTTTCAACAATCGTATATTTTGGCCCTTGAAAAATGCCTTGAGGATTCTCTGTTTTGTGATATCTAGATGCCACCATATAAACAACTTTATGTTTGGTTTTTTCCGCAATACCTTTAAGAGGTAATGGGCAGCAAAAGGATTTGGATAATGAAATATAATAATGTTTGGCTCGAAAGAATTGATAATTTTCTTGAGAGTTTTTCCATACCCAGCAGAAATGGTTTGAGAAGAGATTTTAACAAGCGGGTTTGTGCGAAAAACTTTGGTGTTTAAAACCGTTTCTTCGATGTTGCCTTTTTTATGATTAAAACACAAAACATACTGCTCACAATGATCACGCAGTGACTGTACAATATCGAGAGCAACTTGTTCTGTTCCTCCTTTGAATGGATAAAAGTATTTTGAGATATGAAGTATTTTGTCCATAATCTGTTTTGAAAAAAGGCAGAAAAAGTGTCTTATTCCGCCCCTTTTCCAGTTATAACAACCCAAATTGTTTTAAATATAAGACCTATGTCGTGCCAGAAACCTCTCTTCTTGGTCACGTATTCAAGGTCCATTTTGATCATGTTTTCAAATGAGGTATCACTTCTACCATTAGCCTGCCACTCACCAGATAAGCCTTGAGGGACAGTAAGACGGTCTAAAGCTTCTTCTGGGTAGAGCTCTACTTCTCTAGGAAGACCGACTCTTGGGCCTATGATTGACATATCACCTTTTAAGATATTGAAAAGCTGTGGTAATTCGTCGATTGATGTCTTTCTAATGAATCTACCAAATGGTGTGATTCTTGGGTCGTTTTTCATTTTGAATGTCACGCCCCCTTCAACTTCGTTTTGATCTAGAAGTTCGTCTAGTCTCTTGTCTGCATCTTTATACATGCTTCTAAACTTGTAGAAGTTAAAAATCTTGCCGTTTTGGCCTACTCTCTTTGATACATAAATCATTGGACCTCTAGATGTGCATACGACAAGGAGACCAATGATGAGGAGGAATGGGGAGAATACTATAATTGCCATCAACGAGCAAAATATATCGAATGCTCTTTTAAAGAAGGAATATGCTTTGCCACCCCTAGGTTTTACTAAGTGTGGTATTGTGATTGGCATATATTCGCCTGCTTTATATGTTTGGTTAGATGAAATAGGAGCATCTCTTTCAATAGAGGATTCGTTAAAGGTGATGCCGCTGCTCTTAGTGGTCTCAATGACTTCTTTGACTAACTCTTTGATTTTGTCAGCGTTTTCTTCGATATCTTTAGCGATGCTCAAACACCACGCCTTTTGAGTTTCTCTATTTTCGTTGATAACGATGTTTTCAACAGCAATAGAGAAAAGTGAGGCGGTGATTAATTCTTTTTCCGTATCGGTTAAGAAATCACCCATCACGGAAATATAACCACTTAAATATGAAGAGAACTTTTCTAAATCTAATTTTGCTTCACTGGCTTCACCAAATTGTGTTGTGGAACAGAAGAATAAAGCGACTGAAGCAAAATCATATAAGCCAATACCAGGTTTAGCTAAATCAACATTGATATAGAATCTCGTATCTTTGTTAAAGGTGACGGTTTTAATACGAGCGTCGTTATGAACTAATCTTGTTGGAATATTGCCTTCTTGATAGGCTTTTTCCACTTTTAAGGCTGTTTCTTTTTTAGAGATGACATATTCATCTTCGCTATTACCAATAATGAGTGGGAGATTATGAATATTAGGATAGACGTTATGAATCTTAGATAAGTCGATATCTTTTGTTAAGTATTGGAATGACGCAATAGAGACACCGAGTTTTCTAAGAACATCAAAATCATTAGTGTCTACATGAGAGTATTGATCAAAGAATCTTTTAACTCTCCAAAACTCTCCGTTATATTCGATATAGTTTTCTTCACTATTGGTATGATGTAAGTGGATGAGATTATGGCCGTTCTTTCTTAAGAAGGAAGTAATTTGTTCCACGTTATTCATCGTGAGGACAAACTCATCTTTATTGACTTTGACTTTTTGGAAGAGGTATTTCTTCTTAGTGTCATAGTCAACACGATATGTATCTGCGGTACTACCGTTCTTTAAAAGAGTGACCTTTTTCACTTCACCAGGAAGTCTAAAGAGATCACCGATTTCTTGTAGTTCGTTTCTTAGTTCTTTTTTAGTTGGGTTATTATTTTTATCCACCATTATCTCCTTTAATGGTTTTTATTTATTGATGATATTAGTGATGATGTTGATACCAACATTCGCACTGACTAGTCTTCCACATAACATGAATTCCACCGTGACTGTTCTTTTATGTAGATTAACTTTTTTAATTTGGGTTTCTAATCCTAATAAGGGTCCATCTAAGACTCTTATCGTTTCTCCTTCTTTAACTTCGATATTACTTATTTCCGTAGTTCTATTACTACTAGCGTTATATAAGATATCGATCATGCGAGATTCATCTTTATCAAGAGGAACAAAGTTATCTGTAGTTCCTTCTCTACCTAATATCTTTTGATATCCAGGAGTGAAATAGAGTTGTTTAAATAGTTCTTTAATGTCATTAGTTTCTACAAATATATAGCCAGGAAAACATCTTTCAATTACTTCTTTAAATTCGCCGTGGTATTTTCTTAAAGCTTTTCTATATGGGGCAAAGACATCAAAAGAAAGATCATCTGGTTTATTTTTTAAGATATCTTCAATGGCTTTTTGTTCTTTACCTGTTTTAACTTGAATGACGTAATACATGTTAGTTACCTCTATTTATTTGCAAGATGGTTCATTAGATGTATGTACATATATACACCTATATGAGACGTATGAAGTCTAACTCCTAACGAGGTGCCTAAGGCTGCGACTTAGTAAGTTAGATGAAGGAGATTGGTTTTGTTAGGGGTTACCTAACGTAATTAAATAAGTCAGGATTTTTAATTTTCTTATATGACTTATCTAAGGTTGATGGACGGAAACTATGAGTGTCACTAGCGACGAAGTCCACTAGATTGTGTTTAAGTAGTTTTTTAACAAATCTTTTTTCTTTCCAAGTTGTTAAACCTAAATAAGAATTAGAATTGATTTGTATTAATGCACCTTCATTACGAAGCCCTACTACTTTGTCATATGTCATCCATTCATATCTTTCAACATGGGCGATGATTACTTCATAGCCATTAATGTTGAAGTTATAGATGATATCGAGTATATCTTCTGGTTCTCTAGTAAATGAGAATTCAAGAAGTACTCTATTAGTATTATTTAAAGTCAATAGTTTACCTTTCTTTAACATAGAAATGATATCTTCTCTATGTGAGTAGCAGATTTCTTGACCTAAGTATAATTTAATGGGAAGATTTAGTCTTTCGGCTTCTTCTTTTAGAAAGTTAAATCTTTCTTTAATGACTTCCACAGTTGCTTCATATCGATGATAGATATGATGTGGAGTACATATAATTTCAGTAACACCAATATCAATTTCATGTTTAATCATGTTGACACTAGTCTCTAAATCTGGAGAACCATCATCAACAAAAGGAATGATATGAGTGTGTATATCTTTCATATCTACTAGTTATCTTTCTTTTCTTCCACTGGGTTTTCTTCAGTTTCTTCTTTCATTGGTTCACCAGCGTTAATGGCTTTAGGATTAACATCCTTACCATAGTAGTTTTGATAATAGTATTTATATTTACTGTTATAGTAATTACCACCTTTAGAAGTAATACCACAGAAGATACAACCTAAGATATTAACGTTATTATCTCTTAAGATCTTCACTGATTCTCTAGCGGCATTCTTTTCGGTTTTACTTTGCGATACCACGAATAAGCAACCATCACAAAGTTTAGAAACGATCGCGGCATCACTAACAGCGAGGATAGGTGGGCAATCTACGATGATATATTCGTATTCTTTTCTAAGTTCTTCAAAGATCTTCGCCATTTGTTCACTACCTAAAACAGCGGTTGGATAAGGGACTTTTTCGCCTCGATTAAGGCAATCCATTCCAGCATCGTTATGTTTGATAGCCTCTTTTAAAGAGATATGACCAGCGAGAACATCGGTAATACCGTTTTTATTTTCCACGTGGAAAGAACGATGTAATTTTGGTCTTCTAAAGTCAAGATCAACGACGATGACTTTTTTACCATCTTCTGCATATGTCGCGGCGATATTTAAAACGGTGACTGATTTACCTTCACCTTGCATTGAAGAACACACTTGGATGACTTGAGGGTGTTTATCAACGTTAGAAAATTCTAAAGCGGTTTTAATTCTTCTATAGGATTCAGCGGCTAAAGAGAGTGGTTGTTCCACAGTAATGACTCTATAGTGAGGATTTTCGGTTGTGGTATGTTTATTTTTTCTTGCCATAATTATTTGCCACCTTTCTTTTCATCATCGAAGTGATAGTCTGGGATACCAGCGAGAACTGGAAGATTAAGTATTCTTTCAATTTCTTCACTTGATTTAAATGTATTATCAGAGAGTTCTCTAATGACAATGTAGACGAGGGCTAAAACAACACCCGCTGCTAAACCAATGGCGGTATTTCTTAAGGTATGAGATACTTTGACACCATTTTTAGCATCACTAAGAACTTTTAAGTTATCGTGAAGTAAGTGATATACTGCTTTACCACCTTCTTCAGTATTAGCGACTTCTTGCGCGACTTCCATAATGGTTTGCGCTACTTGTTTAGCCACTTCAGGATCATTGCTCTTAAATGAGACTTTAATGATAAGAGCGTTATTACTGACGGAAGTATTGTTCTTTAATTGACCAGTGGTAAATTCTTTACCTTGAGCTTTTAGTTTTTCACTAACTTTATCCATGACGACATTTTCTTTAATGAAAGAGACATATGTCGATGAGATATAGTTAGAGAATGTATAGTCTTGGGTAAGTGTTGTACTACCACTTTCATAAGAGACTAACATTGAACCTGTTGATGAATAGACTGGCGGTTCCACTTTGCTCCAGATGAAGCCTGCAGCTGTGCAAGCGACAATAAAGCAAATGATCGCAATCCAGTGTTTGCGGATGATGAAGAGGATGTCTTTAAATGTCAATCCACGACTCTCTTCGTTGACGTTATTTCTTTCTTCGTCCATAAGTCCACTCCTTTTCTTATAAATAAGAGATGTTAAATTCTTAACATATGCTTTGATATTTTATAGATATCTATAACTTATATCAATCAACTTTTACTAACTAATAATATTATTTGTCACATTTTAAAAGCCACCCATTATGGTGGCAATAATAAAACTATTATTTAATAATAGTATTAGTTTTCTTGGTTTGATGATGGTTAGTAAAGATATTCATAGTAGGTGTTTAGTGAAACACTTAACTAAATAATAAAGGAATATATTATTTATTGCAAAACAATTTGTTGCGAAATTGTGACACTTAAACAAATATATGAAAAACATTACGAAAAAAGAGTAGATTGAACCACTCTTTTAACGCGTTTTATTGATATATGCTTTCTAAGCAGCGCTTCTCATAGACTCTAATTGAGTCTTTTTTAATAGGCCCATGAATAGAGTCACAGGCACCAAGATATATGTGGCAATCGCTAAGCCAGAATATCTAACTGCATCCGCTGGAACAGAAGAACCACCTAGTTCAGTAATCGCACCACTTTCACCTATATAGGAGAGAGTAAAGGCAACAGCGAGTAAGACCACTGAAACTAAGCCCACGATGGTTGGGGCCGCTAGTTTCTTATTATCCATTAAGACGATAAAGGCTAAAACACCAATAAAGCCAAAGATTAATAATGAGTGACCAACACCAATTAATGGAGCGGTCTTAGGCATATCCATCACTCCGGCATCAGAATTGGCTAAATAGGATAGGTAATCAGACATTGCAGCACCATGGCCTCTGGCGGTAAGAGTGATACCACTTTCTCTTTGCACCATTTTCATACTGATGATATGGCTAGAAGCCAATAAGACGATAATTACTGTTGCGACGCATAAAGCGAGATGTAATAGTTCTATAACGACATAGGCGGTAGTAATCTTGCCATCTTTTTGTTCTTGTAAGAAATTGCGTTTTAAAGATGAATAGAAAAGTAATAAGCAAAAAGCAACAATACAAGAAACAAAGATCATACCTGTACCCCAACCTAATCTAGTGATGGTTTGATATGGGGTATTTTCGACGATGGATTTACCATAGTAACTAAAGCAGAACATCACAGGATGTAACATCATCATCGCAAATGGAATATATAAGAACTTCTCTTTGATATTGACGTTCTTTTTAACGATTAAGACTAAGAAAACGATAATAATAGCAAAGCTACATAAAACACCGATGATAGCGAGAATGAACGCTAATAATTGAATAGCGGTTAAGTTATATAGAGTGGCGGCAAAGCGGGCATACCCATAATCGCTAGCCTCGTGGGCATCTTTAAACATATCGCCATAAAAATTTAAGCCTAAGCTAGTCGTATAAACACTACCATCAGTATTGCTGTAATGATATAAGACCTGACCGAATATTCCAACGAAGCATAAAACCGTTAAGATGAGTAAAGAAACTAAGACAAAGAGGGAAAGACCTTTAATTGTCTTATTAGTGTCTAGAAACTTATTCTCTTGCTTTGGGGCTTCTTCTACTTTTGGTTCTTCCGCTTTTACTTCTTCTACTTTAGGAGTGGGTTTCTTTTCTTGTAGTTGCTGACCACAGTTACCACAGAAAGTGTCTTCTTTGGAGATTGGTTCTCCACAGTGCGGGCAAGTTAGTTGATCCACAAGTGGAGTGCCACAATCTTTACAGAATTTGACATTATCTTCAAATTCGTGATGGCAGTTTGGACAGATCTTCATAATGTTTGTTCCTTTATTATCTTTTAGCATTTTATCACAATTCTTATAAAAAAAACTCTGGATGGATGTTTTGATGGAATCGAGAATTTTGTGAGGTACAAAAATTTCACCGCAGGAATCATCTTATTATTCATTTGCGGTCGATTTTTTCGACCTCAAACTTGCTATCATAATGTAATTATGATAATATATAGACAGGAGAACAGATTGGGGGTCAATCGAATATCTAGAAGGTTTTTTGCCTTTGTAGATAAATGCCCTCAATCTTTTTTGATAGTTTCATTTATTGGCCGTGTTAATTGTCCGAAAAGAGAAGGCATATTATGGTTTTCTAGTAGAAAGGATGAATTAGTATGGAAAAAGAAGAAACCAACATTATCGAATTAACAGAAGAAAGTATGGAATCTATGGTCTACACCATTAGAGGAGTGGAAGTCATGTTAGACTTTGACTTGGCAAGAATTTATGGATATGAAACCAAATATCTCAATAGACAAGTTCAAAGAAATATTGGGAAATTCCCAGAAGATTTTATGTTTCAATTAAATAACGAAGAAGTGGAACTAGTTTTAAAACAGCAAAATTTCATTTCAAATTGGAAATATAATGGTGATTCATTGAGAGACAACCGAAACGAAAGAGATAATTTTGTGAAGCAGCAACTAGACGCTTCTCGAAAAGCGTATTGGAATAATATCTTAACCAATCCGACTGAGCTAAAACAATTTCCATGGTGCCAAAATGTCACCTTGAACAAAAGCGGTAACTTAAGGGGAACTAACGTCAAATATCTCCCCTATGCTTTTACTGAACAAGGTATATATATGTTGATGACAGTGGTGACATACTCCCACCACTTAATGAAGTGGGGGCTTCTTGCTCGATGACTCTAACGAGCCAAGCATAAACAAGCTATCCGGATGTGTCCCATCCTTTGTAAGCATTTCAATTCCCTTACTTAGAATATTTTT
>JBGUXN010000011.1:0-22021 GCA_045222195.1 Bacilli bacterium
ATGGAATTCATCGTTAACGGTAATCTTAGCGACATCATAAATTGCGTCCAAAACACGCACAGAGATCGTTTTAGAAATCGTTGGGAATAATTCGCATTCAATATAGAAAGTGACATTGATCAAACCAGGATTTATGGTCGTCAAAGTAAGATGACCATCTTCTCCTTCGTTAACTTCGACGACACCTTCTTTATCGATTTCATAATCGTAATAATATCTAATACCTTCTTCGTGAGATGGAACATATGGGACTAGTTCAATCTTATCTCCACCATTAAGGAGATTAATTTCATCAGGAAGAGCCTCTTCGGAATTAGGAGTTTTAATAACGATATAATCTCCTGTTTTATCTCTAATCGATACTTCTAGACGCTGCAAAGAAGAATGGAAATAATAGCCACCTCTAGAAGTTTCCGCCATTATTTCGAGATAGATATACCATTCACCAACAAAGTTGATTTGAACATCTTTGCTAGCTAAAGAGATATAATCAATTGATTCTCCTTCATATTCTGAAGAATGAAAATCGATTAAGGATATACCTTCATAATTGACATAATTTTTAGTTTCATCATTCCAAACGACATATTGTCCACCAGCGGGCTCGTCTAAAAATTCCGCGTCTTTACCTTGTTGATGGAGTAAAACTTCATCGCTAGAAGCAAGATAATAAATAACATCTTTATTACCGACTTTTGGTAATGGTTTTTCTTTTAAGACGATTTGATAACCATTATTAGCAAATGGATAAAATGTCACATCATAAGCTGCAGTTTTAGTGACAATCATCTTATTATTTTCAAGTTTGAAGCCACAGGACGGCCAAGTGTATTTGTTAACAAAAGTATTAGAACCACTATCGGTAACACTTAAAACATCACCTTCAGTAAGGTTGACACTATAGGCAAAATAGTAATCGTTTTCTAAATCATCGACATTTAATTTAATAGGACTACTTAATGATGTGGCGTTTAAATAAAATGGCGCTACATATTCAGGAATCGCAGAAACAAAATTAAAGCGAACGTGATTATCATTAGGTTCTTCTAAATATAAATCGATATCATAAACACCAGCATCAGTGATTTCTAATCTTTCCCAAACAGGGTCGATGGTATAATGGCAACCATCCCAAGTTTCAGCATTAATAAAGACACGTTCTGACCAGCCTAAGTTAGCGGCCACTGTGGTGCCAGCATCTAATGCGACATTACGTAGAATATAATGGTTATCATCTTTTTCATCTTGATAGAAAGCGTAATGGGCTTGTGGAGAAGTCCAAGAATTAAATGAACCGCGTAAATAGTAATTTGAATCATTGATTGGAGGGATAACTAAATCGTAATATTCGATTAAATTTTCGCTCTTATCAAGTCGCACAGGACCAGCGGTCGCTATTGCGGATAATGAATAGATTTCACGGTCATCATATGTATCAAAATGGAGCGAATAATTGTGTTCCGTACCACTTTGAACGGAAGAACGGTCATTATAGCCATCAACAGCGACAGAGAAATTAGGATCACCAATCATAAATTCATCTGACCAGAATTCATAATTAGTGCCACCACTAGTAAATTCAAGCTTAGCGGAGACATTCAAAGGATGCGATGGATAAGTGACTTCTAAGCCACCGCCTCCAGTTAAATCACCGATTTCAACAGTCCGATACGCAAATAAAGTTAATTTATAATCTGCGCAGTCATCGTATCTATCATAACTATCATCAGTTTGGATATAGCGGGATGTAACAGTATCGGTATGGAAGCCGTACTCATTATAATATGGTGGTTCATAGAAGAAACCAGGGATGATTTCACCACTTATATCAATACGACGGTCATCTCTTTCTGGATCATCATAATAAGAAGAGTGGACTTTAATAGCGTCTTTTGCGTCAAATGGTTTAACTTGCAAAGTTTCGCCTTCAAAATTAAAAGTCATGCCTGAATATTGCGTCGCAAAATAGAATTGGATATTTAAAGAAATATCAGTTTCCACAGTCACTTCTTTAGCTTCATAGAATGGGCGGAAATTGTTGAACTTATCTTTGACCCAAGCGATGCAATCTTCTCTAGGGTTTTCGCCGTTGAAATCATTAATAAATGATTCAAGGTAAATATTCATACCGAATTTCTTATAGTTAAGAATGAAATCAATATAACCATAAGTAATACCACATTCTTCGGCTTGGTCGAATACTCTATTAAGTTGTTCGTCAGTGTAATTTAAAGTGAATTTATAGCCAGATGGCGCCCAGAAATTAGTGACGATGTCAGGCACAAAATCTGGAGAATCATAATATCTTTCAGTATCTTTTTGGGTATAGGTATAACCATCAGATTCACCTGTTACTACTTCTCCTTCAGCGTAGGCCACTCTTAAAGAAGACTCTTTAGCCATTTCCGCCACAGTTAAAGCAAAAGGTGTGACTAATAATAAGGAAAATAATACCGCTAACTTTTTAAACATCGTTATTCTCCTAATTTCTCAATGTTATCGAGATGCACATCGAGTTGATTGAATGGAATCTTGATACCTTCTTTTTCGAATGCATCATAAACGAGTCTTGGGAAGGAATGGGTAATAGAGAAGTAATCGCCATTATTAGCCCAGACTTTAACTGCATAAGTAATCGCACTATTATCGTGAGATTCCATATAGATGTTTATCTTCATAGACTTAAGAACTTGAGGATGATCTTGAGCTACTTGTCTAAGTATTTCTTCCACTTTATTCATATCTGAACCATAGGCCACTGAAAATTTCATATCCACTCTTCGAATGGCAAGAGCACTATAGTTAATGATATTACCGTTAAGAACAGTATTATTTGGAAGAACGATTTTAACGTTAGAGAATGTGATGAGTTCAACGGTTAATAATTTAATGTTATGAACTTTACCTTCCACACCATTAATAGAAACAAAGTCACCTCTGCGGAATGGTTTATTAAAGATAATTAAGATACCATTTGCTAAATTAGCAAAGGAATCTTTTAAAGCTAAGCCAACAGCGATAACAACAGTACCTAAAGAAACGAGTAAACCTGAAGTTGTTAATTCTAAGACACCCGCGGCAATTAACACGGAAAGAACAACAATTACAATACGTAAAATAGAAACAATAAATGTGAGCATCGCCCCATCAAGACGGGTTTTTAAGAGGATCTTTTTTAATAAGAAACCAATGATCCAGGCAATACAAACACCGACTATAACGATGCATAACGCTAAAAGTAATTTAAATCCATATTCGGATATATAGGAACTTATTTGTTTAAAGAATTCTTCCATATGAGAATCAACCTTGTTGTTATCTTTTCTTTGTCTATGAATAATAATACAAAATCATTGCTGATTTTAAAACTTTTTTCGATTGGAGCATATTTAAATATAAAAAAACGATACTGAGTTTAATCAATATCGTATTTTTCTTAGTGGGTCAAAAGCACCATTTTGATGCAAAAACGAGAACACTGAAAACACTTTAATCATATAAAACCTCAAAATCTGGCATTGCTTTCCATTCGTCTGAGTTAACCAAAGTGTTTATTATAGTGAAGATGAGAGTTAGATATCGTTTGCCTTTTTCAGTAACACTGTCTGGTATTTCTGATGTAATTGGGCAACCATTTGATGTTATGGTTTTATCATTGATTTCAAAAACATATTTCACTGATGGAGAAGTCATTATTAGACTACCCTCATATGGATAATAACGATCTGCGTATGAATAAACATTAATAGATTTAGCCATCTCATATATTTCGTTAATATTTGGATATTGATAAGTCGCTATATATTCTTCTGGTTGCCTTTCTACGACATATTTCGTTTTGATAAGTGTTCCAGTTCTAGAATCATATGAAGAGTCCAATCCGACACCCCAGGTAAGCACAAAATAGAAATCTTCTTGTGTCACCGAAAAAGAAGGAACGGCATTACTAGAACATGATGAAATCGCCATTAACACGGTGATAGGAATGAGTAAGAATTTTTTATTCAAATTGAAACCCTCCTACTAATAAGACGATAGTTTTTAATGAAGTCGTCAAAACAATTATAACAAAAAAACAGTGACTGTATCATCACTGTTATTTTCAAATGGCGGAGTAGAAGAGACTCGAACTCTTGCACCAGTTAACCCGATCTACTTCCTTAGCAGGGAAGCCCCTTCACCAACTTGGGTACTACTCCAAAGTGAACGCCCCTTATATTAACATAAAGGGCGAAATAAATTAAAGAATAAATTAAAGAATTAATAAGCTTTGGCGAATAAGACGACCTTTTTAGCCTTCTTACCACACACTAAGCAAGTGTCACCACATGGCATTTGATTGAATGGGAGGCATCTCGCTGTGGCGGTTGTGAGTTCTTTAATCTTGTCTTCACAAGCTTGGTCACCACACCACATAACTTTGGCATAGCCACCTTTTTCCATGGCTTTATTGAAGTCATCCATGTTAGCGGCTTCTGTGACGTGGTCAAGAAGATAAGCATAAGCTTTTTGATACATTTCTTGATGGATTTGTTTAAAGAGTTGTTTAACGGTATCCACCATTTCTTCTTTCTTAACGGTAATCTTTCTACCATCGTGACGAATAGCGATTGTCACTACTCCCGCTTCGATGTCTCTAGGACCGATTTCAATACGGAGTGGGACGCCTTTCATTTCATATTCGCTATATTTCCAACCTGGAGTCTTGTCAGATTCATCTAATTTGACTCGTACATCAGCGTCTTTTAAGAGCTTTTCTAATTCTCTAGCCGCTGGAATGACGCCTGGTTTTTGTTGGGCGACTGGAATGACAACCGCTTGGATTGGAGCGACGTATGGAGGTAAAACTAAGCCATTATCATCGCCGTGCACCATGATAATCGCACCTAATAAACGAGTGGAAACACCCCAAGAAGTTTGATGTGGATTATAGAGCTTTCCATCTCTACCTTGGAATTTGATTCCAAAAGCCTCAGAGAAGCCAGTGCCAAAGTAATGGGTGGTACCACTTTGAAGGGCTTTACCATCTGGCATTAAAGCTTCGATGGAATAAGTTTCTAAAGCACCAGCGAATTTTTCCTTATCGGTTTTTCTACCTTTAGTGAATGGGACCGCTAAGACGTCACGACCTAAATCATCATAGATTTCTAACATCTTTAATGTTTCAGTGCGGGCTTCTTCTTCTGTTTCATGCATGGTATGGCCTTCTTGCCATAAGAATTCTGCGCCTCTTAAGAAAGGACGTGTTGTCTTTTCCCAACGGACAACAGAGCACCATTGGTTATAAAGCTTTGGTAAATCTCTATAAGAAGAGATGATTTTAGCGTAATGTTCACAGAATAAAGTTTCACTAGTTGGTCTAATGATAAGTGGATCATCGATCTTTTGCCCACCACCGATATTAGCGATTAAGCATTCTGGGGCAAAGCCTTCGACGTGATCTTTTTCTTTTTGAAGCAAAGATTCTGGAATAACAGTGGGCATATAAACATTTTGATGGCCTGTTTCTTTGAATCTCTTATCTAAATAATGTTGGATTTCTTCCCAAATGGCATAGCCATATGGTCTATAGATGATAAAACCTTTAACGGATGAATAATCCATTAATTCCGCTTTACGGCAGACATCGGTATACCACTGTGCGAAATCGTCTTCTTGACGGGTAATCGCATCGTTTTTTATTTGATTTTCTTTACTCATTTTTACATTCCTCCTTGATGATAAGTATCATCCATGGCGATTAATTTATCGATCTTCTTCTTTTCAATTGGTAAGAGCATGTCGTTACTCGATGAAATGATTTCTGAAGAGACAATATTAACACCAGATTTGATGATTAATTCGATTGCTTGCCAACCTTCGAGGTCGGTAGCGATAATAGGTCGATGGTATTTAAGGAGTGATTCGATAAGTGAGTGAATAGATAATCTGATACGATTATTCTTTCTAATTTCACCAATCATCATCGAACCAGCGACGAAGTAATCGAAGTTATAGTAAACACTTGGGTCTAATAATAAGTTCTTATCTTTCATTAACATGGCAAGTTCAAACTTATTGCTATGTAACGCTTTTAATTTGTCGTTTAATAACTGCAAGTTAGAGGCGTTTTCGTTAATCTCTTGTTCGTAGAACACGAGGACAAGGTGGACTTTCTTAGTCTGTGGAATTTGATTAAGGATTTCCGCCATATGGTCAATATCTTGTAAAGAGACAACCATGAAGAGTCGCCAATGGTCTTCTTGTCTTTCGCTAGCAAACTTAGGAATGACGTAGCGGGCAATCATGGCAAATAAGTCTTTACTCATATCCACTTTAGCAGCGTATTTGCTCATTTCTGCGAATGTGGTAAATGGCGAATTATAAGCCTTAACATATTGGAAATAGCCTAAGGTACGACGTTTAGCAACATCAAAGATTGGTCTAAACAAATAGCGAAGACTATTTGGTTGCATGAGATTTTCCACTTCCGCTTTATATCTTTCAAGTTCGACAAGAGGCGCCGCTTGTCTTTGATAAAGGAGCACTTCTTGACCGTTATGTTGCGCGGACATACAAGCTTCTTGCGCTTTGAAAATCATCATTTCTAAATCTTGATAGTATTGGGCATTTTCCACCACACCGATTGAGAAATTAATAGCGTCACTAAAGCCATTCACACCAATACATTTCTTGATGGAATGGGCAACAGAAGTCGCCAAAATCATCGCTTCATCACGGCTGGCAATTCTTAAATCGAATAAGAGGAGTTCGTTTTCCCCGTTATCAATGATTTGTCTAGATACATGAGGATTGCTCGCAAATGGATAGACAGCATTTTTGAGTGTCATGATCATATATCTTTCAATCTTATCATTGGATAAAACTTTCTTTCTGATGTAGTAGAATCTAATAACAAAGGTAAAACCTTTAAGGCTCTTTTCCTTAACGATTAAGGATTCCATTGTGCTTCTTTTAACCACACCAGTATGGGTTGATTTTTTCTTTTTCTTCTTGTTTGGAGCGTTATTTGGAGTGATGTACTTAAGAACGAATGATTCAAGGTGGATAATACCTTGAGCGGCATCGTATTTCTGTAATTTTAATAAGGAATAATAGGTTTGTTTGCCATGGTTAACAAGAACATCGGCTTCCATGTATTTATCAGCGGTTTGGAAGTTAGTGCAGATAGCAAAAACCCAAGCTTTAATTTTATCGATATCGTTAACGTGGAAATGAGAGTAGAAGGTGTTCATATCGATTTGTCTTTTGTCTCTCAAATCTGAACGGTTGAAATAAATGACGGAATTGTTTTTTACATCGATGATGTATATTCTTAATGTTGTCGATTCCGCTTTCATGCGTTCAAAATACTTACGATCTTTGCTAAAAGAGACAGCGATTGAGGAAATGAAGAACGCTAAAAATGCCACTATGAGAATCATAATGACGAAGAATAGTACGAATTTGATATCAGTGAAATCGAACCATTTCATAACTTGTATTATACTTTGTTCGCATGAATTTGACTAGAGGTCCAAATTCAATTTTAAAAAGTTTCAAAATGGGCGATAAATGATATAATATGTCCTACGGAGGAATACCCAAGCGGTCGAAGGGGGCAGTTTCGAAAACTGCTAGGAGGTGCAAGTCTCGCCAGGGTTCGAATCCCTGTTCTTCCGCCAAATCAACAAAAAACCTAGCGGCTTGCTAGGTCTTTTTTATAGGTTAATTATTCAACTGGTTTTATGAAGAAGTTTCCGTACACTTGTTTTAATGGAGTAGCACTGATGAAGACGTGCTCATCAATCTTTTTAGCGACGGCTACTACTTTTTTCACTTCGCTAGAAGAGACGACCATCCAGAAGATTGTTCTTTCTTGTCCAGAATAAGCGCCTTTGCCTTTAACAACAGTAGCACTATGTGGGAAATTAGCAATGATGATTTCTGGCATGTGTTCTTTGTAAGTAATGACTTGTAAGGAAACCTTCTTATTTCTTAAATTAATCGCGTCTACGATTGTGCCTGTTTCCATTAAATAAATAACGGAGAAGATCGCGGAATATAAAGCGTAAATTAAGTCGAATTGTGCATCGAGTGTTCTTAACAAAGCGAAGGTTAAAACGATAAAGGCGTTTATGATGATGGTATAACGACCAACCTGGGTGGATTTTCTCGTGCCTAAATAGAACGAAACGATATCGATACCACCGCATGAAATACCACCTGTATAAGCAAGAGCGCTTGATAAGCCTGTGCAAACACCAGCGAATAAGACGCGAACGATGATAGAACTGAGCACTAAATTGCTGTTAATTTCATATGCGGCTATCGTCTTTGCAATACCTGAAAGATCGAAAACTTTAATGAAAACAGACGATAAAATGACATTAATGAAGGTAAAAACAGTAAATTTCTTACCGATTTTGAAGAAACTGAAAACCATTAATGGGATGTTTAAAACGATATAGCCAACAGAAACAATTGTTGATCTAGCTTCAGCGGATTTAGTGATGAGTTCCACTACTAACGCAATAATTTGTGATACGCCTGATACACCACCCGTTGCGAGAACGAAGTCGTTTGAGTCCGCAGGTGTCGTGAAACACGCAAAGCCAAAGGCAAATATTAAGGCCGCTAAAGCCGAAATGAAAAAGCTAGCGATATATTCGAGAGCAGTCTTAAAAATATAGTGATCGAACATGAAATTGTCGATTTGTTTTCTAATTCTTTGTGCCTTTTTCTTTACCATTGCGCTTGTAATTGTAATCACTTGTTTTTCAAAAAACAACAAATAATGATTGTCAGTATCTTTTTTTCTAGTATAATTGAAACGTTGCCGCTTTTCGTATGTAGGCACGCATTTCCTGTGAAATGTTATTGAAAATAAATTCCCAGAGTGATAAGATTATCACGCTATATGAATATATAGGAGGCATTCTATTATGAAAGTATTAAGAGCAATTGGTGGCTTCTTTGCCAGAATTGGTCGTTGGATTAAAGAAACCGCTTGGATTCAACCATTATTAATCGTTGGTGCAATCTTCGCCGTTATCTTCGCTATCCCACACATCATTGATGGTGTTAAAGGCTGGTTCGATGAAAGTGACGCTGCTAATAAATATTTTGCAAAATATCAATTATCTTTAAAGAACGCTGACGTCATCCCAGATGGCGAATTCATCGGCACTTCTAAAGTTGATAATTTATTCACCTATATCGCCGATGGTGATCAAGACAAAGTTAAATCCGTCACCAATAGCGATAAATTCTTCGTTGCCTTTGTCCAAAAGGACAGCTCTTCTTGTAAAGACTTATATGGTGGTCTCAAAATGTTCCAAGATAAGTACAACAAGAACGATGAATTCAAAGGCATGAAAGGTAACTTCAAACTCATCACTATCTATACAGACTCTGTCTCCACAGTTGATGATGAAACAAACTTATTTGATACAGTTTGGAGCAATCACTACGAATTATTCGAAGATTTGTCTAGAGAACACTATTTAGAAAATACTTTCTACGCTCAAAATAAGAACTACAACACAGATAAATACAGTTCTGCCTTCATTGGTTCAAGCGAACAAAAAACTTGCCCAATGAGCACACCACTCGTCATGTTCTTCGACTACACAGAAGAAAACTTAATCCAATCTCAAAAAGTTAAAGGCTTAAGCGATGTCATCTTCACAGTCGATGGTTCCTCTGACTTAGAAAGAGCCCGTACACTTAAGAATTGCTGGTCTCACAGCGACATCTTCGGTGAACTCAAGAACCACTAATCAATAAATAACCGCTTGATGCGGTTTTTATTTTACCTATGAAAGAGTTATTTGTTAGTTTCCCATTAAGCGAAAAATGTGTCGCTATTACCACTACTATGGACTTAGGCAATATGGCCTATCAAGTCGATGAAGGTAAGGGCGTTTCGTTACGCCGTGAAGAATTAGCTAAAGTCTTAGGCATTGATATTTCTAGATTTACTTATGTCCATCAACACCACAGCGACATCATGGAAAAAGTTAATGAAGAGAATGTTGGTAAAGGCAAAGATTCCTTTGAAGATGGTATGGAGTGTGACGCTTTATATACATTCTTAAAAGGTACACCACTATGTATTTTCCACGCTGATTGCGTACCAATTTTCTTCATCGATGAAACACGTGATTTGGTGGGTATTATTCACGCTGGATTTAGGGGCACGATGAAGCATGTCGCTTATAAGGCAGTGAAAAAAGTCGTGGAAGAAGAAGGCTTAGATATTAAAAACCTCAAGTTTTACATTGGTCCATTTAGAATGCCTAAATCGTTTGAGATCAACGAAGAAACAAGAAAAACTATCATTGAAGCGGGCTTTGAAGAAGCGATTAAAGATGGGCATTTCGCCAATGGCTACGCTAATAAATTAGACTTATATAAGCTCGGCGTTAAAGACGAACAAATTAGATGTGCTCATATGGATACAGTCACTGATCCAAGATGTTTCAGCGTACAAAAAACACCAAACGGAAGAATGGTGTCTTTAATCTATTTAAAATAAAATTATTTTAATCTTTTTAATACAGAAGGTGGAACTAAACTAGAAACATCCAGACCATTTTGATATAGTTCCATAATCATTGAGGAATTGATGAAGGACTTTTCTGCTTTGCTCATTAAGAAGACTGTATCAACACTGCTATCGATGAAGTCATTAGCGCTCGCTAAAGAGAATTCATATTCAAAGTCAGTAACCGCTCTTAGACCACGGATTAAGTGTTTAGCTCCATGCTTTTTAGCGTATTCCACAGTTAAACCTTGATATGAATCAACAACCACTCTTTCATCATTGATGGCTTCTTTAATCATGGCCACTCTTTCTTCAGGGGTAAAACGGCTTTTCTTATCTGGATTAATGGCCACGAGCATAATAACCTTATCGAAGATATTAAGGGCTCTTTTTAAGATTTCTAAATGACCATTAGTGATGGGATCAAAGCTTCCAGGATAAACGGCAATCTTCATATTTACCTCCAATAAATGAACACCATGATGTCGCCATAATGGTATTCTTTATTTTTCGTATAATCAATATTTTCTAAAACGATAGGACGATTCGCTTCCATCACAATAATGGCGTTTTCACTTATTAAGTCTTTTTCTTTTAATAAATTAACAATCATCTCATATTGGCCTTCTTCATAAGGAGGATCAAGGATGATTAAGTCAAACTTTTCTTTGAAGGAATCAATAGCCACTAAATCCCTATTCTTAATGATTTCATATTCGTTTTCAGGGATTTTTAAGTTAGAGACATTTTCTTTAATAGTTTTAATAGCGATAAGAGAGCTATCCACAAAAACGCAATGCGAAGCACCACGTGAAAGGGCTTCGATACCCATTGCCCCACTACCAGCATATAAATCTAAAACATTGTAGTTAGAAATATCACCGATTGCGGAAAAGATGGCTTCACGCACTCTATCTTTAGTGGGTCTAGTGTGAGTGGCGTCATCAGGATAAACGATGAGACGGTGACGATATTTGCCTCCTACAATACGCATTATTTATGCTCCTTCATCTTTAAACTAAGATTAGAGAAAAGTATATCATTTAAGTTGAAATATAGTTCTCTCACTTCTTGATAGGCTTTAAGATAATCTCTCACTAGTGGATGATTATCTAAGGCTTCTTTCTTTAGAAAAAGTTCGTGTTGAGCCTTTTTCGCTTCTTCACTTTTTTCCCCAAAATGATTGATGGCGTCGCTTAAATTAGTAATGGCTAAATCCTTTTGATAGGCTAATGCCATCACTTCTTCGTTATCATTCATTTCTTTTTCTAATTTATTTAAAAGAACGACTCTTTCATCTTGAGACAAAAGCTCTTTTAATTCATAGGAGAGGGAATAGATATCTTGCATGACTTGATTATACACTAGTTTTGTAAATGACATAAACTTTATTTATGTCGCATATTGTGATAACATATTTTGTATGAAGTTAAAAATTGTCAAAGATAGTAATCCAATCATGCGCAAAAAGTCTCAACCAGTCGAGACGCCTTTAAGCGTTGAAGACAAAAAGACTTTAGATGAGATGCTTGAATATTTAAAGCTTTCGCAAGATGAAGACTACGCTGCTAAGCATAACCTAAGAGCGGGTGTTGGTATTGCCGCGATTCAAATTGGTTTATTAAAAAGAATGTTCTGCATTTACTATGAAACCGATGATGGCGTGGTCCAATATCAATTAGTTAATCCAAAGATTATAGAATATTCAGTCCGTAAATGCGCTTTAAAGGATGGCGAAGGTTGTTTATCCGTGGATGGAGAACATCATGGTTTAAGCCACCGCTACTACAAGATTAAGATGGCGGCTTATGATGCATTAACTAATCGCGATATCGTTATCACCGCTCGTGGTTTTGACGCTATTGTTTTACAACACGAATACGACCATTTAGACGGTTTATTCTTCTATGATAGGATTGACAAAAATAATCCTAATAAACAGTTGATGAACGAAGAATTACTATAATAAGTAATAATTCGTTATATAATATATAAAGATTTTATACATAATAATGAAAGGAGTTTTGGATGGAGAAAAGTATTTCTATGCCTGTTTCAATTTATGCTCTTGGCGGCTTAGGTGAAGTCGGCAAGAACATGTATTGCATCGAAAACGAAGAAACCATTATCATCATCGACTGTGGTGTCCGTTTCCCTGGTGTCGAATTCCCTGGTATTGACTACGTTGTACCAGATTTTACCCATCTTAAAAACAATCGTAACAAAGTTAAAGCTCTTTTCATTACCCATGGACACGAAGACCATATCGGTGGCATTCCATTCCTTGTTAAAAGTTTAAATATTCCTGTGATTTACGCTCCAAGATTAGCGGCAGCGTTAATCAGAAATAAATTCGAAGAAATGCGCTTAAGCGATAAGCTTCCTTTAATTGAATATGATGAATCACTAAAAGTGAACGTTGATCAATTTGAAGTTTCTTTCTTTAGAGTGACGCACAGTATTCCAGATTCTTTTGGTATTGTTGTTGATACTCCAGAAGGTAGAATCGTTTCCACAGGTGACTTTAAAGTCGATCTCACCCCTATCGGACCAGATATCAATCTCACCCGCATGGCGGAATTAGGTAGAGAAGGCGTTCATCTTTTACTTAGTGACTCTACGAATGCAGAAAATGAAGGCTATACACCTAGTGAAAAGAATGTCTTTGACGCAATCGATGATGTCTTTAATAAAGCGAGTGGCAGATTAATTATCTCCACCTTTTCCTCTAATATTTCTCGTATTCAACAAATCTGCGAAGTAGCTTACGCTCACGCTAGAAAGATCGTTATCGTTGGTCGTAGCATGGAAAAAGCCATGGAAATTGCTAGAAGCTATGGCTATATTAAGATGCCTGATGACATGTTTATTACTCCTGAAGAAATTAAGAATTTCAAGAGTAATCAAATCGTTGTTATATGTACCGGTTCACAAGGTGAACCAATGGCCGCGTTAAGTAGAATTGCGGGTGGCGAGCATAAAGATATTCATATCGCTCCTGGTGATACAGTTGTTTTCTCAAGTTCCGCGATTCCAGGAAACGGCATTATGATCGCTCACGTTGTCAATCAATTAACAAGATGTGGCGCGGATGTAGTCACCAATTCCATTCTTAACGATATTCACTCCTCTGGTCACCCATCAAAACAAGAACTAAGATTAGTTCTTAAAATCTTTAAACCTGAATTCTTCATGCCAATGCATGGTGAATATAGAATGCTTTTAATCCATTCTCAAATCGCTAACGAAGTTGGTATCCCACCAGAAAACTGCTTTGTTTTAGATAATGGTGACACTCTTGTTCTTTCTAGAGGCAAAGTGAAACGCGGTTATCCAGTCGAACACGGTAATACCTATATCGATGGTAAAGATATCAAAGGTTTAGCCGATGCTGTTATGGCGGATAGACGTGTTTTAACAAGCGATGGTATGGTTGTCGTTTCTATCACCATTGATAGCCATAACAACCAACTTATCGATACACCACTCTTTGTCACTAAAGGTGTTGTCGCTTCGCATAGTAAACGCAATGTTGATACCTGCACCAAACTAGTGGAAAAAGCTGTGAGAGAAAAGCTTTTAACTAAGACCTCTTTCGCGGAATTAAAAACTATTATTAGAGATATCACCGGTAACTATTTATATGAAAAGACCCATAGTCGTCCAATGATTATTCCAGTCATCTTAACTAAGAATCAATGATTATATTAGCTAGTCAATCACCTAGAAGAAAACAGTTAATGCAAGAAGAGATATCTTCTTGTTTTACTATTATTGTTCCGGAAATTGATGAATCTTTATCTTTTAAAAACCACACTAATGTGGAAGATATTGTAAAAGATATCTCTAAAAGAAAATGTTTAAAAATCGCCGAAGATCATCCTGATGATTTAGTCATTGCCGCGGACACAGTTGTGGTCATCAATAATCAAATTATCGGTAAACCAAAAGATGAAGAAGATGCTTATCGTATTTTAAGATTGTTGTCTAATAATACCCACTATGTCTATACGGGTTACGCTATTCATCAAAAGGATAAAATGGTCAATAAAGTCGCTATTACAGAAGTGACATTTAATGATTTAAGCGACGAATTAATTTATGACTATATCAAGTCAGGTTCCCCAATGGATAAAGCGGGTGCCTATGGGTATCAAGACAATAAAGACTTTGCCTTAGTTAAAAAAATCAGTGGCTCTAGAACCAACGTTATTGGTTTCCCCACTGAAGCAATTAAGGAAGATTTAAAGAAAGACTTTTCTTTATAAATCCTTTTTGATTAAAGCGGCAATCTTTTCTGCCTTACCTTCAATCACTAATGTAATTTTATTAGACATGACTAGGATGCTACTCACTCCTAGATCTTTTAATTTTGTGCGGTCAATCTTTTCTTTATCTTCTAAGTTAACAGTTAAACGTGAACCAACAGCGGACACTTCTTTAACGTTTTCTTTGTTGCCTAACGCTAAAAGCCAAACAGAACCATTCGCTTCATTCTCTTTTTTCTTAGAAACGATGAGATAAATGAGAATACCTAAGGCCGCCAAAAAGAAGACCACTGCCATCACAATTAAAATGATAGCTAGAGGCTTAATTTCATTAGCTAACAAAGGAAGGGTAGCGAGATAATTCATAATTTTGCTATAATTATTAAAAGATAACGAGTGAAAAATGTCAAATATTGGTAAAGAATTTGAGAGTAGAATCATGCTTACCGACGATGAATATTTATCCATCGTCTCCTTTTATATGAAGCTCTATCCAAATCAGCATTTCATCCAAAATACGAACATCTATTACGATAGCGATGAACTGTATTTAAGGAGCCACGGCATTACTCTTAGATTGAGAATTATTAACGACGCTACTTCAGAGTTCACTCTTAAGATTAAAGGTAGTAATGGCGATACTGAAATTAATGACACTCTTAACATCAACCAATTTAACTTATTAAGAAACGAGAATATTTGCCCAGAAGGTGAAGTGAAAAAATACCTTTTATCATTACCCTACCCAATGGCAGATTATAAACCAGTTGCGACTTTATATAACAGAAGATTAGAAATCGAAAACGAAGATCATCTATTAGTCATTGATAAAAACTCATATGGCGATATCGTTGACTACAATTTAGAAATCGAAGCACAAGAAAATATCGAAAACGCTAATAGATTATTAAAGGAATATATTGAGAAATTCCACTTAACTTTGCATAAGCAAAAGTATCGAGGCAAAGCCACAAGGGCCATTATGAACGCAAAAGAAAACCGCTAGTTATTAGCGGCTTTTATTTCCTTATAAGTGACGCAAGTTTCATGTTGTGGGCAAGCATCATTTTTACACGCCCATTCCGCTAATCTTCTAGCGTGAGGAATGAAGCTTCTAATCTCATCTGGATTATAACCCACTTGAATGCGATGGTCATCCACCATGATTGGTCGTTTTAATATAGATGGATTCTCTTTAATAAAAGCGATTAGTTCTTTGACAGTCATGGAGTCAATATCGACACCACTATCTTTAATAATCTTGCTCTTTTTAGAAATGATATCATCTGTGCCGTTTTCACTCTTCATCAAAATATCGGTTAATTCTTGTTCGTTTAAAGTGGCCACGAAGATGTTTTTTTCAATGAATGGAATGTTTTGTTCCATGAACCATTTTTTGACTTTGCGGCATGAACTACAAGATGGAGAAGTGTAAATCTTTATCATAGTAAAGATAGTATAGCCATTTCAAAGTAATCAAGCAATTGAAATTGCTTTTAATTAAGTCTAAACTATATGCACATAGGTGGAATTTATTATGGCAGAACGTATTCTCACAGGTATTAAACCAACTGGACAATTAACTCTAGGGAATTATATTGGGGTTTTAAGAAATCTTAAAAACCAAATGGATCGCGGAGAATGTTTTATTTTTATCGCGGATTTACATGCTTTAACTTTACCTATTGAACCAGAAGTGCTCAGACAAAATTCCATCGATTTAGCCGCTTTCTATTTAGCCGCTGGTCTTGATCCAGAAAGAAGTGCTTTATTCCTTCAAAGTAGCGTTTCCGCTCATGCTGAACTTAACGCTATCATGCAAAACTACTTATACATGGGTGAATTATCTAGAATGACTCAATTCAAAGATAAGTCCGCTAAGATGAAAGAATCCGCCATTGGTTTAGGCCTATTTGCTTACCCAGTCTTAATGGCGTGCGATATCGTTTTATATGATGCCACTATCGTTCCTGTTGGTGAAGACCAAGTTCAACATGTTGAACTTACTCGTGACTTAGTCAATAGATTTAACAATAGATATGGTGATGTCTTAACCATGCCAAAAGCGGAACTCCGCAAAGTCGGTAAACGCATCATGTCTTTATCTGATCCAACAGTTAAGATGTCTAAATCAGATCCAAAAGGTGATGTCTTCTTAAAAGATGATCCAAAGGTCATTCGTAAAAAGATTATGTCTGCAGTGACAGACTCAGGCTGTGAAGTTAAATACGATGTCGAAAATAAACCTGGTATTTCTAACTTGTTAACCATCTACTGTGCGATGAAAGATATCTCCATTGAAGAAGCAGAAGAAAGATTCAAAGATTCTAGATATGGTGATTTCAAAAAAGCAGTCGCTGATGCCGTCTTAGAAGAACTTGAACCATTCCAAGCTAGATATAGAGAAATCTTAGAAAATAAGAGCTACGAAAAAGTCTTAAAAGATGGCGCCATTAAAGCGGAAGCCATTGCTAATAAAACGCTTAAGCGCGTGCAAAAAGCCGTTGGCTTATTACAATAAGAAAAAAGGACCTCGGTCCTTTTCTTTTAAAGATTTAATGTCTTTTTAATGCTCTCGAAGAGCGCCCTTGGGAATGCATCATCAAGAGGTTTTTCTTTTAATGTGACACCAATATAGAATTTAACTTTTGGTTCTGTACCGCTTGGTCTAACAGTCACTGTGCTACCATCTTCAAGGATGAGTTTAACGACATTAGATTTTGGAAGATCAATTGGTGAAGAAGAGACATTTTCTTCATCAAGTTTTTCATAGTGAGCGGAAGCTTCAATATCATCAACAGCCACTACTCTTAAACCATTAATTTCAATGAATGGATTGTTATGAAGAATATTCATTAAGTTATCCATTTTGGCTTGACCTTCACTACCGAAGAATTCAAGGGAATAGGCGATATCTTGATGATAGCCAAATCTCTTGCATAAGTTGTCCCAAGCTTCATCTAATCTTAACCCACGTAAGAAATAGAATAATGCCATTTCACAGTACATCAAGATTGCTTGACAACCATCTTTATCTCTCGCAAATGGAGCGATTAAGCAACCATAGCTTTCCTCATAGCCAAATTCAAACTTTGGACCTGAACCAAGTTTTTCATAATAGTCGATTCTATTACCGATAAATTTGAAACCAGTTAAGAATTGTTCGGTCTTCACGCCATAGGCTGTAGCGATTTCTTTACCGATTGAGGAAGTGACGATTGTGTTATACATGACACCATTTTCACTAAGTTCGCCTCTTTTTTTCTTTTCACTAAAAATGTAGTCCATCAAGAGTGCTGCACTTTGGTTACCAGTTAATGTTTGATAGCTACCATCAGTGGCTTTATAGCCTAAACCAACACGGTCACCATCTGGGTCAGTCATGACGATTAAATCAGCATCGATTTCCTTAGCGAGTTTAATTGGTTCGATAAATGAACGAGCATCTTCTGGGTTAGGAGAAAGAGTGCCAGAGAAGTCTGGATCTGGATCAATTTGGCTTAAGACGGGATAGATTTTATAGCCTAAATCAGTGAAGATGCGCATGGAATTCACGTATGAAGTACCATGATTTGGGGTGAAAACCACTTTGAAATTGGATTTATCTAAATCTTTATTAATCGCGATTGATTCAACGAGTCGTACATACTCATCATCGACTTTATTATCTAACACGATGTTTTCTCCACGGACTTCCGCGACATCGTATTCAACATCTAATTCATTTGGCAGTTCAGCGATGATTTCTAATAAACGAGCGATTTTGTCAGGCACTAATTGGCAACCTGTTTCATCATAAACTTTATAGCCGTTATATTGTTTTGGGTTATGAGAGGCGGTAATCATAATGCCGCCACATGCTTTAAGATAACGAACGGCAAACGATAATTCTGGAGTTGGTCTTAAAGAATCAAAGATATATGTTTTAATTCCTAAATCATTAAGAACGCTCGCACTTAAAAGAGTAAATTCTCTCGACATATGTCTATTATCGTGAGAAATGACAACGCCTTCTTGTTTAGCATTTGGGAAGATTTCTAGTAAGTATTTACCAAACGCTACTGTCGCTTTTTTAACAGTGAAGTCATTTAACCTATTTGTGCCTGGTCCTAAAACACCTCTCATACCAGCGGTGCCAAACTCAACATCTTTGAAAAATGCATCATCGATTTCCTCTTGATTCATCTTTCTTAAAACTTCTTTTGTGGCCTCATCAACGCGTGATGAATTGAGCCAACGATTGTAGTTGTCTAATGTACTCATATGTTATTCCTCGTTTATATTGTCTAACATAGTTAGGATTTTTGCAATTTCTTCTCTAGGTTCAGCGGCGAATTCTTTTCTTGATAAGTTAGTTAATGGTTCTTTTAAACCACCAAAACCAATCTTGTAGGCATGTAAGAATTGATTAGCAAAATGATATTTGTTTTTGAATTCTTTATTCGCTTCAAAGTTACCATATTTGCTATCACCCACTACTGGATGATTGATATAGCTCATGTGCACTCTGATTTGATGAGTTCTGCCAGTTAATAAAGTGACATCAAGTAATGTGTAACCATCATATCTTTTTACGACCTTATAGACCGTTTGAGCGCTTTTACCGTCTTTAGCCACTATAACTTTGTTATTCTTCTCATCTTTCTTTAATGGGGCGGTTATGACATCTTTATCTTTTTCCACATTGCCCACCACTAAAGCTAAGTAATGTTTATTGATTAAGTCATGATTCTTAAATAAATCAAAGAGCATCGTCAAAGTATCGTGGTTTTTGCCAAAGGCAACGATGCCAGAAGTGTTTCTATCTAAACGATGAGCAGGACCAGGAACAAAGCCTAATTCCTTATTTGGATTATATTGATTAGTGGCCATTAAATACTCAATAACTAATTGATCAAGAGATTCATCGTTTGGGGCACTTTTTTGCACTAATAAACCACGTGGCTTATTAATGAATAAAACATTCTTATCTTCGTATATAATCCAATCTTTGATTTTAAGATTTGGCTCTAATGCTTTTTCTTTTTGGAATTCATCGAATTGAGCATCGCTAATATAGATAGCCACTACTTCGTTAGTGGACAAACGATATTTCTTATCTTCGTGGTGACCGTTTACCTTTATATCCTTTTTTCTAAATAATTTATATATAAAAGACATTGGAGCGGCTGGTAATACTTTGAAAACATATTTCTCCAAAGTTAAGCCATTTTCACTGTCATTAATGATGAATTCTCGCATATTTCTATTCTAGAAAAAAATATTTAGTAAATAAATAGTGAATAATGTAATTTTTTTGATATAATACTATTCGCACGTCTAGAATACTAGTCAGCTATGGAGGAGTACCCAAGAGGCTGAAGGGGCGGGCTTGGAAAGCTCGTAGACTTGTAACAGGGTGCGAGGGTTCGAATCCCTCCTCCTCCGCCACGATACAAATTGCACGCTTAGGCGTGTTTTTCTTTGCCCCAAAAATAGTTCAAATGAATAAAAATGGATTTTTCCGATTTCATTTGAATATTTATGTATTTTTATGTATTATTATGGTGAAGGAGGAACTAGAAAATGATTAGAACAGTTCTCGTTATGTTGTTCACCATTGCTATGGTGGCATTGGTTGTAGCTCTTGTTGTCCAACTCATAAAAAGAGGAAAAGAGTCAAGAAATGGCTGTGTGAACGATAAGAAGCAAGTCAAGACAAGCATTTTCTTAATTAGCGGTATTGTGACACTCTTAGTTATGAATATCTTGATTCCTGCTTCATTCCATCAAGTAGAAGCGGGCACAGTCGCTGTTGTGAAGGAATTAGGCCGCATTATCGACACAAGAAAACCAGGTACCTATTTCGACTTCTATATGGTTAGAAGTTATGAAGTCTACGATGCGACAGTCCAACAAGTCAAAATCAACACTTCCGCTTATTCAAAAGATGGTCAAACCATGGATCTAGAAGTTTATCTACAATATCAAATTCAATTAGATAAATTAATTATTAAAGATGATAATGGTAAGATTCTTCAATCCGAAGGTATCGCAGGAAAATATGTCACACTCTCTTCTTTGCAATCCCGTATTGAAACTCAAACCATTGAAAAAACAAAAGCAGTTATGTCTTCCGCAGAAGCGATGACCATTATCCAAGATAGACAAACCTATTCTGAACTCGTGTCCACCACAGTCAGAAACGCCATTGGCCCAGACTATTATGTCAATGTGCAAGATGTAATCTTGACCAACATCGATTTCACTGATGAATTTGAAAAATCAGTTGAAGATAAAGTGGTTGCCGAACAAGACAAACAAGCCGCCATTACAAGAGCGGAAGCTCAACTCGAAGTGGCAAAGCTTGAAGCACAAAAGAAGATCGAAGAAGCTAAGGGCAACGCTGAAGCGCAAAAAATCTTAGCGCAAGCTACCGCTGAAGCAGCGACATATAAAATCATCGAACTCGCCAAAACCATCGGCTATACAGTTAATGAAACATATCTCTATTCCGTTGAAGGTGTAGAAACCGCCTATACCGCTAAACAAGCGGAAACAGAAGCAGTTATCTTCTTAGGCACCAAATATGTCATTGATGTTACGAGTGGCCCTGGCACAAGTGAATTCAAATCCTTAGTCGAAGACTACTTACAATATCTCGCCTACTTAGAACAATGGAATGGCGTCTTACCAGGTGTGGTCGCTGGAGAAGATGCAATTAGCATCATCATTCCAAATGACTAAACCATAAAGGCAAACAAAAAAACAGGGCAATTTGAAGTGAACCCCAAATGGACACGCTTTAAAAAACGGTAAAGACAGGAATCAATTAAGGTTCCTGTTTTTTATTCTTGTTGAGTTGTAAAAAGAAATCCATTCTTCTACCAGTTGAATGTAATGCTCTAAAGATGTGATATTATTATTGTACAAAGTCTCCTTTTTAAGGATTCCGTGCCAACTCTCCATCGGAGAATCGTCTATAGGTGTACCCTTTCGGC
Source organism: Bacilli bacterium (assembly GCA_045222195.1). GTDB lineage: Bacteria > Bacillota_I > Bacilli_A > RFN20 > CAG-826 > RUG14515. The sequence goes on from JBGUXN010000011.1 coordinate 21,777, forward strand.
TCATTGAAATAGATATGCCTTTCGAGGCACAGATGGCTTTGTATTCATGAGATGTATATTGGAACCCTTGATCACTGTGAATGATGAGTCCATGTACATCTTTTTCTTTTTCTAAAGCTTTGTTCAATGTATCTATAACTATCTTTATATCGTTTCTATTAGATATTTGATATGCCACTACATGTCGATCATATAAATCAATAATTGTTGATAGATACGCTCGCTTATTACCCCATGTTAGGTAA
>JBGUXN010000012.1:0-7351 GCA_045222195.1 Bacilli bacterium
GGGAGAGCATCTGTTTGACGTACAGAAGGTCGGCGGTTCGATCCCGTCAGTACCCACCAAAAAGATTATTAAGTAGGAATCTTCCTACTTTTTCTTTAAATAAAAGAGTCTATAATAGTAAAGAATTAGGAAGGTACTAATTATGAAAAAACAAATTGCTATCGCTCTATTTGGACTAATGACCTTATCATTAACTAGTTGTGGTACACATGTTGGCTATTACGCTAACGCGGACAAATATTTAGCCGGTAATCAAACATATGAAGAAGAAATTACCGCCATTGATATTGATTGGATTAGCGGTTCAGTCACTTTAGTGGAAGATGAAACAATCACTGGTGTGAAAATTGAAGAAGTCACCGACTTAACAAAAGAAAAAGAATGGGTTCATAGCTATATTGATAACGGCAAATTAATGATCAAATTCTTTGCTGCTAACACTTGGTGTTCCGAGTGGTTTGATTACACTAAAGAATTAACAGTGACATATCATCCTGGACTTGAAAGTGTTGATGTTGACATTACTAGTGGTTCTTTAAAAGCCGAGTCTATCACTGCCAAAGAAGTGAATATTGATATGACTTCTGGTAAGGCAAATATTGGTAAAATCATCGCCGATAGTGTTGATACCGACTTAACAAGCGGCAATATTGAAATCAAAAATGTCACCGCTAAAGAGTATGATGCTGATTTAACAAGCGGCACAATTACTGTCGGTTTTACTGCCATTGATAAAGCTGACTTTGATCTCACTAGTGGCAAAATTAATCTGACTCTTCCTAGTGATGGCGCCACAGTTAAAGTTAGTAAAACTTCTGGTAGTGTGGCTACGGAAAGAGAATGTTCTATTAATAACAATACCTATAAATTCGGTACCGGTGCTGCTGCAATCAGTGTATCAATGACCTCTGGTAAATTACTTATTAAATAACTTAAATAGAAGAGAATGACGGCCTAGCCGTCTTTTCTTTTTTTGTTGAAACAATTATCTATTAAGATAAAATAGTAAGCGTGCACGCGTAGTTTAGTGGTAGAACTTTAGCTTCCCAAGCTAATCGTGCGGGTTCGATTCCCGTCGCGTGCTCCATTTAATTTATATGACTTGGGAATTATTCTTCGACATCTTATTAGATTCACTCAAAGACAGCATCTTAGTGTTTGCCTTTGTTTTTCTTTTCCATGTCATTCTTTCTTTTATTGAAACTCCAGTTTCTAATTTCTTAATTAAAAGAAAAAAGACTTCCCCAATCTTTGGGGCTTTGTTTGGTTTAATTCCTCAATGCGGAACATCCGTTGTCGCTGCGGAATTATATATTAAAAAACTCATTACCTTTGGTACATTAATCGCTGTTTTCTTAGCCTGCTCTGATGAAGCGCTTTTAGTCCTTTTAGGAGCGTGGAATGAAAAGACCTTAGCGATTTTCCCATTAATTGGTTTGAAATTGGCCGCTGGTATTTTATTTGGTTTTTTAATTGATTTAGTTATCGCTAGACATCAAAAACTTGAAGAAGTTGATCACGTTGATGAAAAAGCGGAATGTCATGAACATCATCACGAGAATACGCCTGTACACGCGCATTTAGTGCACCCACTTATCCACGCTTTAAAAATCTTCATTTATGTCTTTGTTATCAATTTAGCCTTAGGTCTATTAATCGGTTGGGTTGGAGAAGAAAACTTCGCTAACTTCATGATCACAAACCGCTATTTAGCGCCTTTATTTACATCGATTATTGGACTTATTCCAAACTGTGCTTCAAGCGTTTTAATTACCGAACTATATTTATCTGGCACATTATCATTCGGGGCCTTGTTTGCTGGCTTATTAGTCAACTCTGGCTTAGGTGTCATGATTTTAATTAAAGAATATAAAAACATTAAAAAGACTCTTTTAATCTTAGGTGTTTGCTTTGCAATTGCCGTGTCTTTAGGCTATTTAACTTGCCTTGTTTCAGGCTTCTAATTTCTTTTTTTTATGCAGTAAATATGAATGACTGTTCATTTTTAGTTGCAAATATGAACGCTCATTCATATAATAATAGCGAGGTCAAGAATTATGAAGAATGTCAAACTCGAAACAATTAGCAAAATGGAAAAGCTCCTCATCACAGCTTCTGATAAAACGAGATTAAAGATCATGCTCGCTTTATTAGATGATTCGTTATGCCGCTGTGGACATTGTGAAGATGAACACGATTGCTCAAACTGCAAATCGCTCAACTGCATGATTGAAAAATGCGTTAATGATATCGCTAACGAAATCGGAGCTTCTCAATCTTTAGTGTCTCATCAACTCAAAGTTTTAAAGGACGCTGACTTAGTGAGAACAAGAAAAGAAAGTACGAAAGTGTATTATTCCTTAAAAGATAAACATGTTCGTATGCTCTTAGGCGTGGCATACGATCACGTCACGGAGGAAGAAGACGATGATTAAGAAGAAATATCACATTTCGGGTTTTGACTGTCCAAACTGTGCGCACAAATCAGAAAGTCATCTTGCAAAACAAGATGGCATCGAGGAATGTCACATCGATTTTTCCACGAATAAGATGTACATCACATTTAAAGGTGATGCTTTAAGTGTGGAAGAAATTGCTAGTATCATTGCGCAAGTTGAAAGCGATCCATTAGACATTCGTGACCTTGACACCAAGGTCAATAAGAAGACTTATCACATTTCTGGCTTTGATTGCCCTAACTGCGCTCATAAGTCCGAAACTCATTTAGGCAAACATGAAAAAGTGGAAAGCTGTCATATCGATTTCTCCACTAATAAAATGTATGTCACTTATAAAGACAAAGAATTAAGCGTTGATGAAATCAAAGCGGTTATTGCTCAAGTTGAAAGCGATCCTTTAGATATCCATGAATTAGGCGTTAAGAAAGAGAAAGAGCAAGCTCCTAAGTTATTTACCGCTTCAATGTGGTTCTTGCTCGCTAGAGTCTTATTTGCGGTCTTAGTGATGGTCTTAAATATGACAGTTATTCATCAGTTTGATGAAACTGGTTGGATTAGATTCGCTATTTATACATTCGCCACTCTCTTATTAAGCTATGATGTGATGTGGCGTGTCATCCTTCATATCAGGCACATGCGCAATATCATTGACCATAATTTATTAATTACTATCGCAATTATAGGCGCTACTGTCTTATCGGTTCTTTATATTACTGAAGGCACAGTCGAACACGGCGTCCACTTCGCTATGGAAGGTATGATGGTTGTTGGTTTATTCCAAGTCGGTCAAATCGTGGAAAAAGTGGCCACTAATCGCAGCAAAGCTGCGGTTATGTCCGCCATTCAATTAAGAGTGGAATACGCTAATTTATTAAAAGATGGGGAAGTCCGCAAGGTCGATCCAGAAGAATTAGAGATTGGTGATTCTGTTGTAGTTGGAGCTGGCGAAATGATTCCTGTTGACGGGGAAGTCATCGATGGCTCAGCCTATATTGATAAATCATCTTTAACTGGTGAATTTGTCCCTGTTTTAGCTGATAAAAATGATAACGAAGTTTTAGCGGGTTGCTTAGTCAAATCAGGCTTAGTTACCTTAAAGGTAAAAAAGAAATATGAAGATAGCGCAGTCGCTAAAATTATTGAACTTATTTCTAATAGTGGCGAAAAGAAATCTAAAGCTGATGAATTCATCGCTAAATTTGCGAGATGGTATACTCCAGCGATTGTCTTATTGGCTATCTTAGTTTTCCTTATTGGTGGTCTTATCACTAAAGAATGGAGAACATATGTTGTCTCAGGATTAGAAATCCTTGTGACCGGTTGTCCATGTGCCATTGTTATCTCTGTCCCGTTAGCGTACTTCGCCGCCATTGGTTTAGCCTCTAAAAACGGCATTGTTATTAAAGGCACTAACTACATGGATGAAATCAACAATTTAAACAAAATTGTGACAGATAAAACTGGTACATTAACTCAAGGTATTTTTAAGATTCAAAAAGTCGTCACTGCGAAAGGCGTTAATGAAGAAGAACTTCTTAACTCTTTATATGCGGCAGAATGCTTATCTACTCACCCAATTGCCAAGGCTATTTGTCATGATGTGAACGTCAAAGAAATCGCCGCTTTGCAAAGCGAATATAAAGAGATTGCGGGTAAGGGTGTTATGACTTCTTATAAGGGTGATTACATCTACGCTGGCAACTTAAAATTCATGGAAATGACTGGTGTCAAAGTCGATAAAGCCGAAGAACAAGGAACAGTTGTATATTGCCAAAAAGAAGGCAAATATCTCGGCTATATCGTTTTAAATGATGAGGTTAAAAAAGAAGCGTATGATATGGTGCGTTTACTCCATAAAGAAAAGATGGAAGTTGTCCTCTTAACTGGCGATAAAAACGAGAATGCTTTAGCCTTAAAAGATGAACTCGGTATTGATAGAGTTTATAGTGAATTAACACCAGAACAAAAGACCGAAATTTTAGAAAACGAAATGCAAGGAAATCACATGAATGTCGGCTTTGTTGGCGATGGTATCAACGACGCTCCAAGCATTATGCGTGCGGATGTCGGATTTGCGATGGGTGCTATCGGTTCAGATATTGCTGTTCAAAACGCTGATGTTGTCATTATGAACGATAATCCAGCTAAAGTTTATGAGTCAGTAAAAATTGCTCGTATTGCTCGACATACTGCTATCTTCAACATCGTCTTTGCATTACTCGTCAAAGCTATTGTTGCTATCTTAGTTGTGGTTCTTCCAGTAACCATCAATAAGCAAGTTCCAATGGTCGTTCCAGTCATCGCGGATACTGGATTAACCGTGGTCCTCGTGCTTAATTCCTTATTAATATTATTCAGAAAAGTAAATAAGTAATAAAAAAAGTACGCACCCTTTCTAGCATAAGAGTGCGTACCATTGAAGACTAATTATTTAGCAAATTGTTCAGCGGTTTCGATGCCGATCTCAATCATTCTTAATAAGCCATTTTGTCTTTGTTCAGGAGTGAGCTCTTCTTTGATTAAGAAAGAGTCGCTAACTGTTAATAAGCAGAGGGCTTTTTTCTTTAATTTAGCAGCGTTGCAATATAAGGAGAAAGCTTCCATTTCGACCGCTAAAACGTTCATGTCTGCCCATTGTTTCCAGCCTTCTTTATCAGCATTATAGAAGACATCAGCAGAGAGAACATTACCAATGTGAACTGGAATGTTTTTCTTTCTTGCAGCGTTGACTGCTGCCATGGTTAAATCGAAGTCTGCACCTGCAGAGAAATGACCATCTAATTTGTATTGATGAGCCCAGTTACTATCGGTAGAAGCAACGTTAGCAACAATGATATCAAATAGGTTAATATTTTCTTGGTATGCGCCACATGTACCAACACGGATGATGGCATCTACACCATAGCGAGAAAATAGCTCATAAGAATAGATACCAATGGATGGCATACCCATACCAGAAGCCATGACACTAATCTTCTTTCCGTTCTTTGTGTAACCGGTATAACCGTAAACATTTCTCACGCTTGTCACTAACTTGACATCGTGTAAGTAAGTATCTGCAATAAGTTTTGCCCTTAATGGATCGCCGGGCATTAAAACGACGTTAGCAAAATCACCAGGATTCGCACTATTATGAGGAGTTGACATATCTTATTTCTCCGTTTCTGCCATTATTCTACAAAAGAAGTTTTTGTTTCTCAATAGAGAATGTCTTTGACCTATATCGTCTAAAAGTCTATACTACTAATTACTATGAAACAATTCGAACTCAATCAAACTTACTGTAAAGTACTCTACACAATCTCTGAACTAAATAAACAATCTTATTATCCTTTAAATGAAGGTCTTTATAAGATTCTCGCTGGCATCGTTGATGATGAAGTTTTGCCATTCTCTAACATAGATAGTTTTGGTACCTTAACTTCCTATTCCAGCAAGAAAATTTGCCATTTAACATTAATGTTATTTAGAAGAGGACTGATCGGTAAAGTCTTTGATCCAAATTCTAAAAAGCTTTACTTAAGAACCACTGAAAAAGGTGAAGAAGCTTTAAAGAATTATTTTGCTAAGCATAAAAAAGGCTTTGCGAAAAGAAAACAAAAGAACGTTCCCACAATTGTTAAAATTGCGGGATAGTTTCATCTATTGTTGAAAATATATTATTAAATATATATCATTAAGTTGCAGGATTAGAGGAAAGGAAACGGGATATTATGACATTTGCATGGGATTATGGAATCTTATACTTTGTGCTTTCACTAGTATTGATTCTCGCTATTTATGGAGCTTTATTTTTTGTTTTACTCAAAGTAGCAAAACGTAAAGTTAGTTTTGTTTTCCTTGGTGTTTCCTGTATAGTCTTCCTCGCTTCCTTTATTTTTAATCTCTCACTAGTTGCCATATTAACTGGCTTTATTACCGCTGCTTGTTTAGCCGCTTGCTTCTTTGCAAATCTTGGTGATGTTCGTAAATTCATCGCTAATCCATTCTCTAGAGCAACCGCTAAAGCTGCAAACTTCGGCATTGAAAAAATATATGACTCTCAACTTCTTTATAAGAATGTTGAACAAGCAGTCATTTCTCTTTCTAACGCGCGTATTGGTGCGATTATGACATTTGAAAAAAATACAACGCTCAAAGACATCATGAAAAATGGCGTTCCTGTTCACGCACCTGTCACACCTGAATTGTTGTTAACAATTTTCTATCCAGGTACACGTCTACACGACGGTGCTGTCGTTATTCATGGTAATGAAATCGTTGCTGCAAGTGTCTTCTTCACACCAACAACTAAACCATTTGCTGGTAAATATGGTTCCAGACATAGAGCGGCGATTGGTATCTCTGAAATCTCTGATGCGATTACCGTTGTGGTCTCTGAAGAAACAGGTAGAATTTCCTTCGCTGTTAATGGTGAATTAGAAGCCGTTAATCAACAAAATTTCTTAAGAGTTTTTGAGAACTACATGTCTGATTCTAGTTCCGAAGAGTAATGGACACGAAAGAGCTTTACGACTATATTTTGAAAATCCAATCCATCGCCAAAATAGGATTGGTTTTTTCTAAGGATCCGTACGCCATAACTAACTATCAACAGATCAATGATTTGACGTTAGAAATGATGGAAAAATTGATGGAAATTGAGTTCCATAAACCGAACTATTTTTCAAGAGATATTTATCCTACACCAAGCGTGTCAGTTAGGGCCGTAATTCTCAATGAAAATAGAGACAAAATTCTCATGGTTAGAGAGGCCAATAGTGGGACTTATTCCTTCCCTGGAGGATGGGCAGATTTATATGATTCTCCTGGTCAAACAGCAATTAATGAATCCAGTCAAGAAGCAGGTGCGGATATTGAGCTTACTCGACTAGTGGGTGTCCTTAATAGAA
>JBGUXN010000013.1:0-50142 GCA_045222195.1 Bacilli bacterium
CTTCATTATACACTCCAGAAGCGGAATTCGAAGTCTGATTATCCACTATTGAAATGAGCTTATCTTCATCTAAAGAGAAATAGATTGTTTTACTAAATCCCATCATGAGAGATTCTGGGTAGATAATGTATCCTCTATAACTACCAATAATAGGTTCTTTAAGATTAGAGTCATTACTTAAGATATAGGGAATATGCCAAAGAGGTATATGGCTCATTGTATTGGCGAACACCAAGATTCTATCTCTATCCTCCATTGGCTTTTCATAATAAGACCATGGATAATATATTTCGTTAGCAATTTCGAAAATGAATTTATCCATATTCTTATCTTCATATAATAGGTTAAGACACTTATCTCTATTTTCATTTGTTTTTATATAGTATATTTTCTTCATCATCCATGGCACTTCATCCCTGATTGATATAGCGTCACTAGAAGGAAATCTCATTCTTTCCTCAAACATGTATTCGTTCCAAAGGTGATTGCTATGATAAATCTTGAGTTCGTTTTCTAAAGTGAAACCCATTAATCTCACCAATTGTTGATCAGTATAAGTCCAGTCATCGTTAGCAAAGTCGAAATATAAATACAGCTCATTGTTTTTAAGATACTCACTAAGTGAACTGATGCTTCTTTCTATTTGAAGTTCAAAGCAAATCTCTCTTATACATTCATAGTTAAGGCCAAGAACAATTTCATCTTCTTCTAAATGTTCAACTGTGTTTGGATACATTTGTGGTGGAGCGTCTTCTAACCAAGAGAAGTCATTGATGTGACGAGCACTAAAACCTGGTATAGGAGAATAACGTGTTCCCCTAGATATCACTAGATTATTTAAATCAGTAAAGAACTTCTCAAAGTTAGCATAGTAGCACACTCCTACATCTACGATGTAATCAGGATAATTCTCCTTAATCTCTTCTACTTCGTAATAGCTCGCAGCGTATTGCCCTCGGATATTTGATTCTTTGTCTTTAAGTGAGAACACTAATGAGTTTTCATCGACGATATCTCGATAGGCATCTTTAATATTCGTCGCGATTGTGCTCGACAAGGCAAACGCTAGGCCCACCCCTATTAGACCTAGCGATGTCATGGAGTAGCAGATTAAGGTTCGAGCCTTCTTCTGCTTCATATTGTGATAAGTGTGGAGAATCAAAAAGTCATCCGGAATGTGAGCCTTCTTATTGGTTTCTCCGTTTTTAACGACTGGTAAATTCTTTTCTTCTTCATCAACATTTGGACAATCAATCGATATGATTTCCCCTTCATCCATTTTGATGATTTGATCAGCGTACCTTCTTGTTAAATCTTGGTCATGAGAAACCATGATGACTAAACTCTTACGAGCGATGATCTTGATGATATTCATAATCTCGACACTATTTTTCTCATCAAGTGCCCCTGTCGGTTCATCGGCAAGCAAGACTTTAGGGTCATTAATAAGGGCTCTAGCAATTGCTACTCTTTGCTTTTCTCCGCCACTTAACTTATTCACATTTTGTTTTTCATAGCCTGATAGACCCACTAAAGAGAGTAAGTCTTCACACTTACGCATCTTCTTTTCTTTAGATAAGTGATAGATAGTTTCTAAAGGAAATAAAAGATTAGCGAGAACGGTTTCATTTTCAAATAACTTAAAATCTTGAAAGACAAAGCCATAACTCTTTAAACGCATATCACTTAATTCGTTATCAGACATGCTTTCTAATCTTTTATGGTTTATTTCTATGCTTCCTTCAAAAGGTAACAGGCCCGCGATGCAATTAAGGAGTGTGGTCTTACCACATCCAGAAGGACCATATATAATGCATAGCCCCTTCTTTGGGAATTGATGACTAATGTTTTTAAGAACTAAACGTTCCTTATATCTTTTAACTAGTTGGACTATCTTAATCATTGGCTTTTAGTTCCTCCTTTAAAGATATCTTCTTAGAAAAACTAACGGGTATATACGTGCTTAAAGCGCATATAGTTAATGTCGCTATCACAATTAAAAAAGGAAATAAGAATGTATGCCCTTTAAAAGACTTAAAAGGAATATTGATGATACCAATCAAAGAAGTGAAGTGTTCAATTAAAGCGTTAATAGGATTAATTAAAAGAAGGGCAAGAATGAATGAAAGAGCAGCGCTGATAAGACCTATGAGGAGGCTTTCAGCCACATAGATCATTGCTATATCATCTCTTCTTGCCCCTAAGCATAAAAGAATCGCCGACTCTTTTATATCTTCGTTATATGAGGCAAATGAAATAATGCCTATTATCATCGTCACGCCTATTAAAGCGATAGCTAAGAACACTTCCATACCAACGCTAGCAGCGTCCACCAAAGAAAAGAGTGTTTCTTCAATGGTTAAAGCATTAGATGTAATGGCGTAGTCATCTAATTCTTCTTTGATGGTTTTTAATTGGGAGAGATTATTAATATCTTTTAAAAATAAACGACATGTGTAACTAGATATGGCTTCATTATCTGAAGCGGTTATGACTCTTTCTTTCCAACTTATCTCTTCGTTATAAGAAGAAAGATTATTAAGTAATACTTCATCTAAATACTTATCCATAGCGAGATATGAATAATAGATTTTAGGGGTATTTAAGAAAGTGATTTCATTAACCACTCCGACGATTTGCACTAATCTATCATAGACAAAATAATCAGTCACATATGGTGTTTCAGCATCATCTGTATAATAAGAATATGAATGTGAATCTTTAATACGGATATACGAACCTAAAGAATCATATTTGAATTTCTTATTTAATAGTTCATAGGCTTTGTTATTGATGACTACTTGATTAAGAGTATTGAATGTTGGAATCTTGCCTTTGGTTAATAAATTATGATTCGTAGATTCATCGATAAATGAATAGATGGGTAGATATGAGATATCTTCTATTTGAGCGTCATTAAAATATATTTCTGGATAGGGACTTATTAAAGCGTCATATGAGTATTCAATATGAAAATCAGGGTATATGTCATTTAAATACTCTATTTCTTCTTTACTAGGTCTAGTGGTTTGAATAAGCGTAATTGGAGAATCACTACTCACTATTTTGCTTTCTTTATTTATAGAAGCACTACCATAGTCAAATTGTCTTTCCATGGATTTCACAATGGAATCATCTTTACCATTAGAAAAGCCAAAGATGAGCATCGAAGAGACAATCCCGATTGTTAAAGCAGATATAGTAAAGAGATTTCTTTTAAATCTTTTAATGAAATTAGTGGTTACTATTTTATTAATCCAATTAGTGGACTTTCTTCTTTTATCTAAGATGACTTTATCTTGTTGATTGTAGATTGTTGTATTTCTTTCATCTTTAATGATGTGACCATCTTGCATATAGAGGATGCGATCACTATATTCTTTAGCGAGTTTTTTATTGTGAGTGACTAAGACCACTAAAGAGGATTTACTTCTCTTTTTTAATTCTTCCATGACTAAGATGGAATTAGACTTGTCTAAGGCCCCTGTTGGTTCATCGGCGAGTATGACTTTAGGTTTATTAATAAAGGCTCTTAAAATGGCGATTCTTTCTCTTTCCCCACCAGAAAGATCCGCACAGCGTTTATTAAATAATTCTTTATTAATAGAAAAGTCATTTAATAGCTTAATCGCCTCTTCTTTAGCGGTCTTTTCTGGGATACCACTTATCAAGCAAGGGGACATAACGTTATATAAAACAGTTTGGTCGTCTAATAAATGATAATGCTGAAAGATAAAAGAGACCGCTTGTGAATGGAAGATAGATAAATCCTTTTCTTTATATTTAGATAGGTCTTCATTATTAAAATAGATCTTACCTTCACTAGGAGTATCGATTTTACCAAGCATGTTTAAAAGGGTGGACTTGCCACTACCGGACTTACCTAGGATAGTGACAAATCCATGAACAGGGAGAGAAATAGATATGTCCTTTAACACATACTTCTTTTTCTTATTAACGAGATAGAAACGCGCAACTTTATTTAGTTCGTATAAGGCCATTAGTAAAAAACCTCTCTACTTTACCAATAGGGAGATTTTTTGAAATTTGGATAATATTTATGAATTAGTGATCAAGTTTTTGATCGTAAGGGACATCTTCCATCTTTACCGCGGCTGGAACTTTTGGTAGACCAGGCATAGTCATAATAGCACCAGTTAATGGGACGATGAAGTTAGCGCCAGCGCTTAATCTCACTTCTTTTACAGTAACTGTAAAGCCACGAGGAGCGCCTAAGACTTTGGCGTCATCGGTTAATGATTGCGGGGTCTTAGCAATACAGATTGGAGTCTTATCAAAACCTAATTCAGTGAAATCTTTAATTTGTTGTTCGGCTTCTTCGGTATAAACGACTTGACCCGCACCATAGATTTCTTTAGCGATGATTTCAATCTTTTCTTTAATTGGAAGATTCACATCGTACAAAGGATGATAATTGGATTTCTTGGTATTTAATGTTTCCATGACTTTCTTCGCTAACGCTTCAGCGCCTTTAGCACCATCAGCGAAAGCGGAACAATAAGCATAGTCATGGCCGTTATCTTCGCACCACTTGCTTAACCAAGCAGTTTCAGCTTCGGTATCACTTGCGAAATGGTTAATACAAACAACGGCTGGGACACCATATTTTTCAACGTTTTCGATGTGTTTAGCTAAGTTACAAACACCATTGGCTAAAGCTTCAACGTTTTCATTAGCGAGTTCTTCAAATGGTTGACCACCATGCATCTTAAGGGCGCGGATGGTAGCCACTACAACAACGGCATCTGGTTTAAGACCAGCGACACGGCATTTAATATCTAAGAACTTTTCTGCACCTAAGTCCGCACCGAAGCCTGCCTCTGTGACGACGACTGGAGCGAGTTTAAGAGCCATCTTAGTAGCGATAATGGAGTTACAACCATGAGCAATATTAGCAAATGGTCCACCATGGATAATGGCTGGGTTACCTTCTAAGGTTTGCACTAAGTTTGGATTTAAAGCGGTAATCATGAGTTTCATAACCGCATGGGAGATACGTAAGTCTCTTAAGAAGACTGGTTTATTATCATAATTATACGCAACGATGATGTTATTGACTCTATTCATGAAGTCATTTTCATCAGCGGACAAGCAGAGAATTGCCATTAATTCAGAGGCAACTGTAATCACGAATTCTTCATGTCTAGGAGCGCATTTTGTTTCACCTTCAGAAATAGTAATTCTTCTAAGGGCTCTATCATTCATATCTAAAGCTCTCTTCCAAAGCACTCTTTCTGGATTGATTCTTAGTTCATTACCTTGCCAAATGGAATTATCAATACAAGCGGCAATTAAGTTAATAGAACTGGTAAGGGCGTGCATATCACCAGTGAAATGTAAGTTGATGTCTTCAGATGGAACCACTAAAGCTTTACCACCACCGGTAGCGCCACCTTTAATACCAAAGACTGGACCTAATGATGGTTCTCTTAAACAAACAAGAGAAGGAACACCAATATAATTTAATCCATCGTGTAAACCGATAGAGGTTGTGGTTTTACCTTCACCCGCTTTTGTTGGGGTAATCGCAGTCACTAAGACTAATTTACCATTTGGACGATCTTTTAATTCATCCATGATTTTTAAAGAGATTTTAGCCTTATCATAACCAAATGGAATGATGTACTTTTCGTTGATATTGAGCTTTTTAGCAATGTCAAAAATGTTACTCATAAAATATGCTCCTTATTTTGTATATATTATGGACTCCAAAATGAATTTTGCAAGGGATAATCCTGCGGAAGAAGGCACCATCATGGTGGAATATAATATTTCACCATTCTTTTGTGGTAGTTCTTCACTAATTGCAACATTTATATTTGAAGTATTTAAGCCTTGTTTTTTGACCATGTAGCGGAGTTTTTTCGCTAATGGGTCGTTATGTGTTTGGTTGAGTTTAGCAATCTTCACTTTAGATGGGTCGAATCTATTAGCCATACCTAAAGACATGATATGTGGAATGTTCTTTTCTTGAGCATTCTTTAAGATGAATAGCTTGCCGTTAACATCATCAATAGCGTCCACGATGAAATCTATTTTTTGATTGAAGTCAAAGTCTTGGGCTTTTTGATTGAAGATACGGATGTCCGCTTCTGGATTGATAGAAAGGATTCTTTCTTTTGCGGCGTCCACTTTATTTCTTCCAATATCTTTTTGGGTATAGAGAATTTGTCTATTTAAGTTAGATGTATCAACTTTATCAAAGTCGATAAGAAGGAAATGTTGGAAACCTGTTCTCGCTAAGGCTTCTAGACAAGTACCACCAACACCACCTAAACCAAAAATAGCGATAACCTTATCTTGGATGAGTTTGAAGTTATCTTCGCCTAACAAACCGATGGAACGATCAAAGATATTATTCATGGATAAACTCCTTTAATAATTCTTCCTTAGAAGCATATTCTTTACATGGTAATTGATGTTTAAAGAATGTGACTTGTCTTTTAGCGTAGTTTCTTGTTCTCTTTTTGATAAGTTCTTTACATTCTTCTAAAGAGCATTTGTTATCTAAATAATCGATAACTTCTTTATAGCCGATAGCCGCTTTCGCGGTACGGGATAATTCATATTTATTTAGTAAGCCTTTAACTTCATCAAGAAGACCTTCATTAAACATGATATCAACACGTTTATTGATATTTTGATATAAGGCTTGTCTTTCTGGATTTAAGAATAAGAATCTCACTTCATCATCAATGACGAGTTTGTGTTCTTGTTGATTGATGGATTCGGTTTTATTCATATCGTGAGTTCTCGCTATTTGAATAGCCCTAATGACTCTCTTACGATTATTCATGTGAATGGTTTCAAAAGCCTTTGGATCAAGCTTGTTGAGGATATCCGCTAGTTCTTCGTTTGAGAGCACTTCTAAATCTGAGACATCCGCTTCTTCTTCATCTTCAAAAGCATAGTCATATAAAGCGGCTTTAATGTATAGACCAGTACCACCCACGACAATAATGTTTTGATATTGTTTTTTAAGTTCAGCGTATACTTTTCTAAAGTCGTTTTGATATTCTTTCACGGAATAGCTTTGATTTGGTTTAACGATGTCTAATAAGTAATGCTTTTTATAGTCTTCACTACCTCTTTCAACTTTCGCGGTGCCAATATCCATTTCTTGATAGATTTGAAAAGCATCCGCGTTGATGATTGGAGCGTGATAAAAATCCGCTAATTTCAAAGCGATGGAAGTCTTTCCTGAACCTGTTGGACCCACTATGACGAGTAGCATGCGTATATCATAGCACAAAAAAATGCGAAATTATCGCATTTATTTGATTATATTTTCAACGGTCTTCAATAATTGATACAAAGCTTCTTTACTAGCTTCGTAATTATTGACTAATGGATGAGCGTTATATAAGGCTTCTAAGTTCTTGGCTTCTTCGTATTTTCCTTTTGCTTTTAAGTTAGCAATATCATGCTTTAACGCTATCACGTCCCCACTATTTTCTAACGCATTCTTATTGAGCATATACTCTTTATACTCATTAGTTTCCTCAATAGCGGTCCTAAGTTCTTTAGCTTTTTCAAGTACCTTATCCATTGACGATTTCTCCAATTAATGAATAGGTATGAGATTCAATAATTTTTACTTTAATGATCTTACCAATTAGTTGATCACAACCTTTGAAGTGGACTAATTTGTTTTCTTCTGTGTAACCAGAATACATTTCTTTATCGTTCTTACTCACTCCATCAACGAGGATATCAAATGTCTTACCCACAAGAGATTTAGAATGTTCTTCAATATGGACTTCTAAGTGTTTAACGAGTTCAAGGAATCTTCTTGTTTTATCTTCTTTAGAAATGTTATCTTCAATCTTTGCTGCTGGTGTTCCTTTTCTTGGAGAATAGATAAACGTAAAAGCAGCTTCATATTTCACTTCATCCACTAAGGAAAGAGTGTCTTTAAACTCTTCTTCTGTTTCATTTGGGAAGCCCACTATGATATCAGTAGATAAACTCAAACCAGGAATCTTTTCTCTCATCTCTTTCACGAGTGAAAGGTATTGTTCTCTAGTGTATCTTCTACCCATCGCTTTTAAAACCCTATCATTACCGGATTGGACTGGTAAATGAATGAATTTCATGATGTTAGGATATTTAGCGATAACATCAATCATCTTACTTGAGAAATCCCAAGGATGAGAGGTGGTAAATCTAAGACGTGGAATACCGAGTTTCGCTACCGCTTCAAGTAAGTCAGCGAAGTCTTTTCCTTCGTCTAAATCTTTGCCATACGCATTAACGTTTTGACCAAGAAGAGTAATTTCTTGATAGCCTTGATTGATAAGTTCTTGGCATTCATCTAAAACATCTTGATAATGACGGCTTCTTTCTTTGCCTCTAGTATATGGAACAATACAGTATGAACAAAATTTATCACAGCCATAAATAACATTAACGAATGCTTTATATTCGTTATTTCTTCTCGCTGGTTTAACTTCAATAACTTCACCAGGTTTTGATTCAATCGCCACTACTGTTTTATCTTCATTTTTAACTTGATAGATAAGTGAATATAATTCTGGGATTTCATGAGTCCCAAAATATAAGTTCACTTCTTTAAATGTATCCATTAATCTTTTTAAGATTTCTGGTTGTTCCACCATACAGCCACAGATGGCTAAGATGAGCTTTTTATTTTTCTTTCTTAAGATTTTAAGATTGCCGATTTCACCATACACTTTATCTTCCGCGTTTTCTCTAACAGCGCATGTATTGATGATGATAAGTTGAGCTTCTTTTGGATCTTGAGTTTGGGTATAACCGACATCTTCAAGCATCCCTCTCATTGTTTCTTCATCACGGACATTAGCTTGACAGCCATATGTATGGATATAATACTTTTCACCCTTAACAAGCGCTTCTAAATCATCCTTCTTATCAAAAGATGCGGGCACGAAAACAGTCGGCGCTTTTCTTCTAGACGCCGCTTTTAGCATATCAGGGGTGTTAATAATCTTAGTTTTCATTTTCTAAATAATAAATTGGGAAGATATTAGTGGCCAAACCCGTATTATCGTCAATATCAATAACCACTGCGGAGAAGATACCTCTACCTTCATCTGGGGTTTGGAATTTGCTCTGTTGACCGTATATGAGTTTATTGACCACGGTTTCTTTCGTGGAACCAAGTACTCCATCCGCAAAGCCAGTCATACCAACATCTGAGATAAAGGCGGTACCATTAGGCAAGATATGAGCGTCGTTAGTTTGCACATGGGTATGTGTCCCTAAGACCGCGGTTACTTTACCGTCTAAAGCATAGGCGAGAGATTGCTTTTCGCCTGTTGCTTCAGCGTGGAAGTCCACGATATGAACCGTGGCTGGTTCTTCTTCATCTAAGATGGTGAGAATGGAATAATATGGAGCGTTAACTTGCTCATCCATGAAAGCACTACCAAGGATATTAGTGACTCTCACAGAGATACCGTTAACATCAAAGACCACACTACCTTCACCAGGGAATTCCTTAAGTAAGTTATATGGTCTAATCAAACGGTCCACTTGATCGATATAACGGAGGATATCGCTTTTAGACATATAGTGATTGCCTAAAGTAATCGCATCCACTCCCGCATCTAAAAGTTCAAAATAGTGATTTCTATTTAAACCTTTGCCATGTGTGGCATTTTCCCCATTAGCGATGACAAAATCAATTTCGTATTTGTTAACGTAATAAGGGATTCTTTCTTTTAACATGCGGCGACCTACTCGACCGACCACATCACCAATAAATAATACCTTCAAAATGTTTTCTTTCTATGAAATAGGGCCACTATTTCGCGGTTTCAATAGCTCGATATTCACGAATGACAGAAACTTTAATTTGACCTGGGTAGGTCATTTCGTTTTCAATTCTTTCTTTGATATCTCTTGCTAGTTTAAAGGCACCGACATCATCAATCTTTTCTGGGATGACCATGACTCTGAGTTCGCGGCCGGATTGCATCGCGTAAGATTGATAAACACCATCGTAGCTCTTACAAATTTCTTCGAGTTGTTCAATACGTTTGATGTAGTTTTCTAGGATTTCACTACGGGCACCTGGACGAGCAGCGCTTAATGTATCAGCGGCTTGCACTAAGTTAGCGATGATATATTTCGCTGGAACATCCCCATGGTGAGATTCAATGGAATTAATGACGACATCGTTTTCGCCGTATTTCTTAGCAAGGCGAGCACCGATTTCAACGTGACTACCATCCATTTCAAAGTCAGCGGCTTTACCAACGTCATGTAATAAGCCAGCGCGCTTCGCTAAGTTTTGATCTAAACCGAGTTCTGCGGCCATGATACCACATAAGTAAGCGACTTCGACAGAATGATCTAAAGCGTTTTGTCCATATGAGGTACGGTATTTTAATCTACCGACATAGTCTAATAATTCTTTATTGATTCTTGGTAAACCAAGTTTGAAGGCCACTTCTTGACCGGCTTTATGAATGCTTTCATCGACTTCTTTCTTAGTCTTTTCAACGATTTCTTCAATTCTTCCTGGTTGAATACGACCGTCTTTAATTAAAGCTTCTAAAGAGAGTCTAGCGATTTCTCTTCTAATTGGGTTGAAGCAAGAAACAGTAATAACTTCAGGAGTATCATCGATAATTAAATCGACGCCTAATAATTGTTCTAAGGAACGGATGTTTCTACCTTCTCTACCGATGATACGACCTTTCATTTCATCACTTGGTAAAGCGACAACTGAAACAGTCTTTTCACTGGTAACATCTTGAGCGTATCTCGAGAGGGCTAAGCCCAATAACTCTTTAGCCTTTTCATCGCATTCTTCTTTCGCTTCTTCTTCTTTTTGTTTGATGAAGGCAGCAATTTCTTTACTGACTTTAGATTCCACTCTAGCGAAGAGTTCATCTCTAGCTTCTTGTGTGGACATTTGAGCGACCTTTTCAAGCTCAACGATAATAGAATCAATCTTTTCTTGTAAGGTAGCTTCTTTACGGTCTAATTCTTTAAGTCTACGAGATAAAGTCTCGTTCTTTTCGTCTAATGAATTTTCTTTTGCTAAGAGAGCGGCATCACGACGATCAATGCTTTGTTCTCTTTGTTGTAATGATTTTTCTTGTTGTTGTAATTCTTGTTTTCTTTCGTGAATTTCTCGATTGGCTTCTTGCTTCATTTCATTGACTGCTTGCTTACCATCGAGTTGTGCGTTTTTAGTGATGTGTTCCGCTTTAATTTCCGCATCGCGAATTAACTTTTTAGCGTTATTCTTAGCAATGTTATTTCTCACAAATGGGATTAATAGCATTAAACCAACACCAAGCAAAAGACAAACAACGCCAATAACAATACCTAACCAAATTGGCATAATGTAGTTTCCTTTCTATTAGTGTGATACTAGTATTAGTCTATAGATAGACTTTACCTAAAATGCACCTAAAAAAGCTTTAGGGAAATGCATTTTTATATAATCAACAGGCAAGCCTGGTAACAAAGTTCTCGAATGAGATCTATAGGTAAGTACCTTCCGAGGGTACGAAAACATTATAAAACAAGTAAAAGATTATGTCATCTTTTATATTCATTATGAGTTTACTAAAAAAGAATTTTTGATATAATGAAGCCATAAGAACAGAGCCTCACTAACACTTTATGGTATAAGTTTAGAGGGAGACTCTTTTTTTATACTAGTTTTAGTAACAAGCACAAAAAGAGGCAGGCAACAATAAGAATCAATAAAAGTTTGAATTCTTTGAATTGCTTCATGCACATCACCTCACTTTCTGTGTTTAGATTGTGAGGTCTCTGCTCCGAGTTTTAGCGTCTTGTCTTTGACGTGCTATTTGTTATAATGTAACCGAAGAACGAATCCTCCTGACACTTTAGGTCATAGTCAAAAGGGTTCTTTTTTTATGTCAGTTTTAACAACAGGCATAGAAAGAGGCAAATCACAATAAGGATCAAAACAAATTTGATTTCCTTAACTTGTTTCATTACGTATCACCTCCTTTCACAGTGTGCCAGGAGGTATTCGTTCCGAGTTTTAACGTCTTGTCTTTGACGATTTAGTTATTTAAAAGGTACGACGAAAACAGCTGAAAAAACTTTTCTACTTTTTTGGAAAGGTTTATTGTTTACTTTACTTCGCCGTTTTTAACTTGAGCGAGTAATTCTTCAAAGACGTCTTCGTTTTCTTTGATATATGTCTTAGCGGCTTCCCTACCTTGAGCAATCTTATTGCCTTTGTATTCAAACCAAGCACCACTCTTTTTGATGATGCCTAATTCAACAGCGCGGTCTAAAACTTCCGCTTCTTTAGAGATGCCTTGACCATAGATGATATCGATTTCACATTGTTTAAATGGTGGGGATACTTTGTTCTTAACAATCTTCACTCTACAAGTATTACCGATGATATCAGCGCCTTGTTTAATGGCTTCTGTTCTTCTGATATCAATACGAATGGAAGCATAGAACTTAAGAGCACGACCACCGCTGGTTGTTTCAGGGTTACCGTACATAACACCAACTTTTTCTCTTAATTGGTTGATGAAGATAACAGCGCATTCTTTCTTATTGAGAATACCCGCAATCTTTCTCATTGCTTTAGACATGAGACGGGCTTGTAAACCAACGGAGGAATCACCCATTTCACCATCGAGTTCGGCTTGAGGCACTAAAGCGGCCACAGAGTCAACGACGATTAAATTGATGCTGCCACTACCAGCGAGCATTTCAACGATTTCAAGAGCTTGTTCCCCGTTGTCTGGTTGGGAGAGGATTAATTCGTTAATGTCCACTCCGAGGTTTTTAGCGTAGATAGGATCGATAGCGTGTTCGGCATCGATGAAGGCGGCACGACCACCTTGTTTTTGACATTCAGCAATAGCGTGAAGAGCAAGTGTGGTCTTACCACTACTTTCAGGACCAAAGATTTCGATGATTCTACCTTTTGGATAACCACCGACACCTAAAGCTTCATCAAGAAGTAATGAACCTGATGAAATAGCGTCGACATCGACTGCTTCTCTTTCGCCTAAGCGCATGACAGCGCCTTTGCCAAATAGTTTTTGAATTTGCTTCAGCGTTTCATCTAACGCATCAGCGGATAAATTTTCTTTTTCTTTTGCCATAGAAATTCTCCTTCTACTTTACCAATAGGGAACTTTTTTGAAATTTGATTAATATTTTTAATTATTTTCTAAGATTTTTTTCTCCAAAATCTCTAAGGCGTTTTTAACGCCTTCTTTTTGGATGTCATCACGAGAGCCAGAGAGCTCAAATTCGTAGACTTCAATGCGGTCATAGATAGCCACACCGATATAGACTAGACCAACTGGTTTACCTTCCATTGCTTCTGGCCCAGCGTTACCAGTGAATGATACGCAGTAATCAACATTGAGAAGTTTTTGTCCGTTAGACGCCATTTGAGCGGCTACTTCTCTAGAGACCACGCCATATTGATCAATGTCTTGATATGAAATACCTAAGATACGATTCTTCTCTTCACTAGCGTAGGTCACTAACGCGCCTTTAAAGAAGTGAGACGCACCTGGATATGAAGTGATTTCTCTAGCGAATAAACCACCCGTAAAAGATTCTACAGAACCGAGGGTACGACCATATTCTCTAAAGAGCTTATTGATTGTCGCTACATCCATCTTCCTTTTCCTCTTTAAAGACGTGTCTATTTTGTACGACATAAATGATGCCAGATAAGAGTGAGGCTAAGGTTGCTAGATACACTAAGATATCAGCGATATGTAAGCCTTGAGGCCAAGAGGCATCAAAATATCTAAATGGGAAACCGTTAAGGAGGACAACTCCAATGGCCACCATTTCTAAAACTGTTTTTAATTTACCAAAGATATTGGCAGCAATGACTTTACCTTTAGAAGCAGCCACAAATCTTAAAGCGTCAACGACGATATCTCTGGCCACTAAAATAATTGCGCACCACATGTTAAAGCCCACTACTGGTTG
Organism: Bacilli bacterium; assembly: GCA_045222195.1. Classification (GTDB taxonomy): domain Bacteria; phylum Bacillota_I; class Bacilli_A; order RFN20; family CAG-826; genus RUG14515. The sequence continues at coordinate 13,975 of JBGUXN010000013.1, forward strand.
GCAAGAATCTGGAATGTATCTCGCAAACATATTAGGGGCAATTAAGAAGATGACTAAAGAATTGATTAAGAGTTTATCGGCTACTGGATCTAAGAATTTACCTAAGTCAGTCACTTGATTATTCTTTCTTGCTAAATAGCCATCTAAGTGATCCGTGTAGCAGGCAATTAAGAAAATAACAAAGATAATGAGAAAGACTAAATTAATACCCGTGTTACCTAATTCGATGGTTTTCCAGTTAGGAATTAAATTCATAACAAATAAGGAAATAATCATTGCCACGATGGCAACAATTCTAGTCACTGTAATCTTGGTTGGTAAATTCATTGTTTCTCCTTAAGTGAGTATCCGGTCCTATAAGCCATGTTCTGTGTTGACAACCATTTATCTAAGCAATGCTTACAAGGATTGATTCGATTCTCTTTCCTTATCTCCCCTACCAAATTTGGGTTTCTCGCTTGTGGGGTTTACCGCGTTCCACTTTATTATTTCTAATAAACTACGTCACTGTGGCACTTTCAGGGTCCTAACCATGGTTACCTTTAGGTTAGGAATCCCGCCGTTACGTACTCCTACGTACCTAGCGTTATTTTTTTCGCTAGCGCAATCACTACGAGCATCACAGCTCGTGCGAGCATGGACTTTCCTCTACTAATAGCAGCGATTGTCCAGACCGGATTTTATATTATTTAATTGTGTCAGGATTGTATCCGTGTGCCCATAAGAATCTCTCTAGGGTATTGATACGACTGATATATTCGATATTGTCTGTAGTGACATTATCATCGGATTTAATATTAGCGAATTTTGTTTTATATTTCTCTAACTCAACTTCTAATCTTCTCTTTTCTGCTTCTAAGGTTCTATTCTTAGTTTTTAAATTTTCATACTCTTTAGAATTGACCACTGTATTAGCCTCGATGAGACGATAATCTTCAATAATAACATCTAAGAATTTATCGACTTCTGTCGCATCATAAGCATTCTTACTTATGATAGAAAAGACGTGATTAATAATGGTTTGAGAGTTGAGAAAAAGTTTAACAGCCATATTAGCTCCTTTCCTATATAATATAGGAATATTAGTGATAATTCAATCTTTTTTCTTTTGAAAAAAGAGAAATATGTGCTATAATAACCAAGATTTTATGAAGAAATTTGAAAGATTACTTAAAGGCCATAAATCGTTAGTCTTCCTAGACTTCGAAGGAACACAGTTCTCTCACGAAATGATCGCAATTGGAGCGATGCATGTCAGCATCGATCGTAATGGCTATATTAAGAAACATAAGAAACCATTTAGAATCTACGTTAAAGCTCATAACCGTGTCGGTAAGATCGTCACTGATTTAACTGGTATCACCGATGAAATGCTCAAGCAAAAAGGTGTTTCTTTCTTCACGGCGATGAGTGAGCTCAAAAAATATGTTGGCTTATCTTTTAGAAAATCATCATTTATTACTTTTGGTAGTCACGATATGAAGATCCTTTCTTCCTCTATCTCCTATAGCTTTGATTTCCCAAAAGAGACAGTGCAAGCCATTCAACAAAACTATATTGATTTCAGCGCGTTCATCGCTGAATTCATGAAAGATGATAAGGGTAATCCATTATCACTTGTTAGATATTGCCAAGCCTTTGGTGTCAAAGAAGCTGGTCCAGCGCATGATCCTGCGGTGGACGCAGAAAACTTAGCGTGGTTATATGACGCCACCATGAGAAATAGTCATTTATTATTAGAGGAATATAAGAAAGTACTTAAATCCTTCAATCACTTCCCACTTCCTGTTTGTAATGTTGTGAAGAAACTCGCAAACAATGAAGACGTCACCGCGGAAGAATTTGATGAAGAGATTAAAAAATACATTGCCTAATGAGATATCCTAACGGTAAAAAGTACGAAGTAAAAGACGAGGAAGTTTCTAACAAAAAGGAACACCGTACCCTTTTAAGTGCGGCTAACCGTGGTATGTCATTAGAAGAAGATATCAACTTATCTAACGAATACTATCGCAATAACGGTATTGCTTTAATTCATAAAAGACCAACACCGATCAATATCGTTAAAGTCGATTATTCTAAAGGCGCGAGAATTACTGACGCCTATTTTGAAAAGCAATCCACAACCGACTATAACGGTGTTTATAAAGGCAAGTACATTGATTTTGAAGCTAAGAACACTAAGAGCACTACTGCTTTTCCTTTAAGCAATATTAGCGAACATCAAATCATTCACTTAAAGAATGTCTTAAAGCATGGGGGTATTGCTTTCTTTATCATCTCTTTCCAAATGAAGAATGAGATTTATTTATTAGATGCTTCTTTTGTGATTGAATTCTATGAACACGGAAGTAGAAAATCCATTCCTTATGAAGTGTTTAAAAAAGAGGGTATCTTAATTAGACAAGATTACACCCCTCGTTTACATTATATTGAAGCGGTTAACGCTCTCTATTTCAAATAGTTACAAGAATCTTTCAATCTACATTCCGCACATTTTGGACTTCTAGCGGTACAGAAATACCGACCAAAATGAATGAGTTGATGATGTGACTTAATCCATCTCTCTTCCGGGATGATTTTTTTAAGCTTTCTTTCTACATCAATTGGTTCATCATCCTTTTTAGCAAGATTAAGTCTTTTCGATATTCTTAAAATATGAGTGTCCACAGGTAAATCTGGGATTTGAAATATCTCCGCACGGATGACACCAGCGGTTTTATTACCAACACCCGGTAATGTTTGTAGTTCATCTTTGTCAGATGGGACTTGATAGTTAAATCTTTCAATTAAATCTTTAACGATACCTTTTAAGTTTTTGGCTTTGTTTTTATATAGACCGATTGGTTTAAGGATTTCTTCGATGTCTTCGAGGGGAGCGTTATTAAGTTCATCTAAGGATTGATATTTCTTAAATAGAACAGATGTAACTGCATTAACAGACTTATCAGTTGTTTGAGCGGATAGCATCACCGCGATCACTAGTTCATAATCCTTAGAATAAAAAAGTTCGCATCTAGCGGATGGGAACAGTTCATCTAAATAGTTAAGTAAAGAAGAGATGTTAGTCTTCATCATCGTCATCGAGCCAAGGTGTTTTAGCGATTCTAATCGTTTCTTCTAAATTCTTGGTCCAATCATCATCAATTGGGGTTTTGCCTTCGGTTTCTAAATCTTCTCTTTTGGCCCAGGATAATAAGATCTTATCAACGGAACGGAGAGATTTCTTACCTTGAGAAAGAGCTTCTTTTAAGGCGTTAACAATCATTTCGTCAGAATAGCCAAAGTCCACCCATTCTCTAATGAGAGAAAATTCCATAGCTTGAAGTGGGCGATTGAGTTCACTTTCAAATGTCGCGTAGATATTAGAGAGAACTTCTTCTCTATCCTTCTTATTATCGACTTCTTTAGAAACAGACATTTGGAACTCTCTAAAGAGTTTTTCTTTTAAAGGATTTAATGAAGTTACGGTTTTACCGTTAAGAGTGGCGTATTCAATAAAACCACGGGTTAATAAATCAGCGATTAAAGCATCGATTTCTTTGATATCTAAAGTCATCTTCAAACTTAAAAGATCAGCGGTGATAAAAGGATTACCTTGAGCCACGAGATGGTCAATCATAAAAATAATCGCTAGTTCGTTTTCGCTGATTTTGAGTTTTTTATAGTTTTCTAAAAGAAGAAAACGGAAATCAATAGCTTCACTAATCATCGTATTATTACTTTATCACACCTTTGAGATTAGCTATATCAAATTGTTCAAAGATGTCCTTCTTCATTCTTAAATCAACATCATATTGGTTAATTTTATCTAATTCGGATTGTATTTTAGCGTCTGTAATATTGTTAAGAAGATAGAATCTATCTCTCATGGCTTCCTCTAATCTTTCATCAAGAATCATCTTATAGACTAAATGGAATCTAATCGCTCTAAGGATACGAAGTGGGTCTTCTTTTAATCTTTTATCTGGATCCCCCACCATTCTAAGGAGATGGCGTTTTAAATCTTCTTGACCATCGCAATAGTCAATGACATTTAAATTAGAATCCATGTACATCGCATTGATGGTGAAGTCTCTGCGTTTATAATCTAATTTTGGATCTTTTACAAAAGTGATTTGACTTGGATGACGAGAATCTAAATAGGAGCTTTCTTCTCTTAATGTGGTGATATCAAATTTAACACCATTTTCGGTTTTATACTTTAAAGAACCTAAATGCGCGAATGTGGTATCAGAGTTAGGAAGAAACTGCACGACTTGAATTGGTGTAGCGTCAGTCACAGCATCCATATCGGTGAGTTCCAAACCTAAAAGATAATCACGGACAGTGCCCCCAACGAGGTAGAGGTTGTAGCCATGATTTTTGAAGAGATCCGCTAATGATTTAAATTCTTGTAATTTATCCATGTGCTATTTATATTACACTTTTTTGAAAAAAAAGGCATAAAAAAATCAGCCGAAGCTGATTAATTTTATTAGTTGATGTTGCCTTTCAGCTGTTTACTAAGCCTGAAACTGACTGAGCGTTTAGCTTTAATAACGATACGTTCATGGCTTTTTGGGTCTGTGCCATCTCTTTGCTTACGCATTTTTGGGGTAAAGACACCAAAGTTGGTAATGTTGACTTCTTGGCCTCTCGCTAAGGCTTCAGCGATATGATCGAAGACAATATCGACAGCGTGACGAGCTTCTTTTTTAGAAAGATGGCCTTCTTCGGAAACGAGCTCCACTAAATCCTTCTTATTTAATTTTTTCATTATTTATAATCTCCTGGTTTTATTGTATAGCAAAAAGATTGCGTTATAAAGTGAATATTTTTATAACAGTATTGAATTAGTCGGAAGATTTTGTGCGTTTCTTCAAAACAATACGGATTGGAGTGCCTTCAAAGTTGAAAGTCTCCCTCAATCTATTTTCAATATATCTTTGATATGAGAAGTGCATGAAGTTAGGATCGTTCACAAATAAAACGATGGTTGGAGGGGCACTACTCACTTGTGAGGCATATAAAATTTTAAGACGACCACCGTTGAAGTTTGGTGATTGATTCATGATTTGGGCATCTTGCATCACTTCATTTAATAATGATGTTTTAACGCGTGTATAGTAAGCAAAGTGGACCATATTTAATGTTTCAAATAAGGTATCGAGTCTTTGCTTTTTTAAAGCGGAGACAAACACCACTGGCGCGTAGTCTAAGAACTTATATTCATCACGAATGATTTTGGTGTAATCAGACATGGTATTAGTTTGTTTATCAACGAGGTCCCATTTATTAACGACGATAATAATTGCCTTATGTAAGTCAGTCGCGTATTGAATGACATGTTTATCTTGTTCAGTGATACCTTCTTTACCATCTAAGACAAGTAAAACAATTTCACTTCTTTCAATGGCTTTAAGCGCTCTGATAGCGGAGTACTTATCAATGGCTTCGTAGATTTTGCCTTTTTTCTTTAATCCAGCGGTATCAATAACTAAATAGTTTTGGTCTCCTCTTTTAAAAGGAGTATCAATTGAATCTCTAGTGGTACCTGAAATGTTAGAAACGATAACTCTTTCTTGATTGAGGATAGCGTTAGTTAAAGAAGATTTACCAACATTAGGTCTACCAACGACACAGAAAGTAATCTTATCTTCCTCTAATTCATCATCGTTATTTGGCAAATATTTAATGATTTCATTGAGGATGTCACCGATTCCGATGCCGTGAGCCCCTGAAACAACATGAGGTTCCCCTAAGCCTAAACCATAGAATTCTTGGGCGTCCGCCATATGGGCGCCTTCATCAATTTTATTAACGGCTAAAATAATTGGCTTATTAACTTTTCTTAAGATATTAGTGACCACTCTGTCATCTGTAGTGATTCCTAATTTACCATCTACAACAAAGACAATAACGTCAGCTTCGTTAATAGCGATTTCCGCTTGAACACGGATTTGTTCTTGGAATGGTCTGTTCTTGACTTCAATACCACCGGTATCGATTAAAGAGAACTTGTGACCTAGCCATTCGCATGAAGCATATAATCTATCTCTAGTAATACCTAATTCATCATCGACGATGGCGTGTCTTTCGCCAATCATACGATTAAAAATCGTCGATTTCCCGACGTTAGGTGATCCAACGATGGCGACGATTCCTTTAGGCATTATTTATTCTCCGCGAGTTTTTGATCGATGATTTTATTAACAGCTTCCACCACTTCATCAATGGTCATATCAGAAGTATCTAAGTGGATAGCGTCAGGCGCTGGTTTTAATGGGGCAAAGGCACGATGGGAATCGATATAGTCTCTTTTTTCCACATCCGCGACGATATCCTCATAAGTACACGGTATGCCTTTTTCTTGGTTTTCTTTATATCTACGTTCCGCTCGTTTTTGTACGGAAGCAATTTGATAAATCTTCACATCAGCGTTAGGAAGAACGTATGTACCGATATCTCTTCCATCCATAATGACAGAATCTTTTTCCGCCATCTTTCTTTGGAGTTCCACTAAAGCTAAACGGATATCTTTATAGGAAGCAATATAGGAAACATTACCAGAAACATCAGTACCTCTAATTGGTTTAGAAACATCGATGCCGTTACATAAAACAACGTATCCTGGTTTAAGTTCGATATTCACTTCTGGAATTAAGGCGACACAAGCAGCTTCATCTTGGCAGTTGACACCTTTTTGTAGGCAATACCAAGTATAGGCGCGATACATAGCGCCTGTATCAATGTATGTAAAGCCACGGATGAGTGCGACCTTTTTGGCAATGGTAGATTTACCAGCAGCGGCTGGACCGTCAATAGCAATAGCTAATTTCATTAGTTGTTACCTCCAAAAGCAATCATAGCGAAGATAATAATACCAGCGATAATCAAGATACCGATGATAATTAAAATAGCGATTCTAATTCTTTTCATCGTGAGCATACGAGAAGAAGTTGTTTCTTCTTTATCATCGATCTTTCCTAACACTTCTTCCAAAGGAAGAGTGGTTGTTGAATTAGAAGTATCAGTGACGATTTTAGACATCCTAATAGTGTCCGCTTCCGGACCTTTATTGTTGAGTTTTACTTCATTTAAAGACTCACGATATCTTCTATATTTCTCTGTTCTTGTTTCCGCCATAAATATCGACCTTATTTATTCTAATCTAAATTAGAATGCTTTTTGAATAATTTTATGCATTTTTTAAAAATTGTCTCTCTATTATTGAATATCTAAGGGGTAATTAGTTATAATTTTCATATACTAATCCAAGGAGGCATTACTCATGGCTAAAAAAAGAGTAAAAATTGATGCTGCTGCTTGCATTATGTGTGGTGCTTGCGTTGGTTCATTCCCAGATGATTTCGCATTTTCTGATGAAGGTCCAGCAGTCCCAGTAAGCGGCGAAGCAGACGAAGACGCAATTGGCGTTTGCCCAGTTGGTGCAATCTCTGAAGAAGAGTAAAATACAACAAAAAACTAGGCTCACGTGACCTAGTTTTTTTGTGCGTCAATTTTCTTGAATAATAATCGCAATCTCTTATAGAGAAGGAATGTGACGAGGACCACTATTGCGTCTTTAATAGCGTTAAACGGTACTGACACTAATAACATGAATCTAAATAAGAATGATGTACCCGTATCAGTGACATTCTTAAATAATGGATTAACCGCTTGGCACATCTTAAGGATTGTACCTCTTGATAAGTGGAATAACTTACCATAGATATCAAGCATGACAAATGAGGTAACGCCTGACGCCACAGCTAATTGAACAATTGTGGCCACAAGCATAGAAACAAGAGCACCCTTAATTGAGCGGTGCTTTTTATAAATAATCGTCGCGGGTACCACGAAAGCTACTGAATAAATAAAGTCAGCAACCTCACCCACACAAGCGGTCGAACTTAATGGTAATTTCACTAATGTCTTCACTAAAATGACTAAGAAACCCGCTAATGGACCATAGGCAAAACCAGCCATAAACGCAGGTATTTCATCTAAGTGGATTTCTAAAAAAGATGGGAATATAGGTAATGAGAACTTAAGAAACGGAATCGTATAAAGCACTATGGATATCGCGGCAAATACAGCGGTTCTCGCAATAAAACGAGTAGACATGGTATTGCCTTTGACGAATGTTCTAATAAACATCCCTAATGCGATGACGATTGAGATAAGGACTAAAATGAATCGAATAAGACTATAAGTATCCATAAAAATAAAAGACCTTTCCCAAGGCCTAAAAAAGTTTACTTCTTTCATCCAGACTTTACTGTCGCCACTTGAATCTCACAAGTTCCTGCCTTTCGGCTCGCGGGGTATACCGCCGGTCGCTTTTCGCTGCCCTGAAGTGTAATCTATTATATACCACTTTATAAATAAATAAAGATATAAGCTCTAAAGTGGTTTGTTTTTTATCTCGCCAAATGAACGAGGATATTTTTTAGGAGTTTCCCCTAATTTCTTTATATATATAAATGAACGAGATTCACCACTTTCTGGTAAATAATCCTCATATATATAATCAACTTTACAATTGAGTTTCTTTAACGCGCCTTGTGCTTCACAGATTTCCATTTCATAGTCAGGACCTTTCATGGAAATGAGGTGGCCCCCTACTTTAAGCATAGGCATAGCGAGTTCGATGAGCACGCGTAATGATGCAACCGCACGAGCGGTCACAAGCAAGTACTCATCTCTATGCGCTTGAGCGTATTCTTCCGCTCTCACGCTAATGCCTGTCACGTTGATATTATTCTCTTTAGCGAAGTTATTGATAAAATCAATCTTCTTTGATGTGGAGTCTAAAGCGATGACATGTAATTGAGGTGAAAGAATGGCTAAAACCATGCTTGGAAAACCTGCACCCGCACCGATATCCACTATTTCTTGGTTTTCAAAGTTTTGATTGTTAAGGAAAATAGCACTATCAAAAATCATCTTTTCTACGAAAGCATCTTCATCTTTAATCGCAGTAAGATTGAACTTTTCGTTAGTCTCTAAAACATGATGCATAAATTTCCATAAGAGATCTAACTGTTCTCTTGTACATGGAATACCTCTTCTACTTAATTCGACGATAAAATCATTCTTGTTCATGCTTTGCTTTCCTCACATTAAATATTAAAACGGTAATATCACTAGGATTCACACCAGAAATACGAGATGCTTGTCCAATTGTTAAAGGCTTAACTTTGTCGAGTTTTTGTCTAGCTTCTAAGGCTAAACCATCCATATTCAAATAATCAAAATCAGAAGGAATCTTCATTTCCTCTAATTTGGCCATATTCTTAGCTTCTCTAATTTGCTTAATGATATAGCCTTCATATTTAGCAATGATTTCCACTTCTTCAATAGCGAATTCATCGAGATCGATTTCATCTAAACCAGGAACAAATTTTCTCACTTCGACATAGGAAACATTTGGTCTCTTTAATAATTCAAATGCTTGAATACCACCGGTTAGTTCATTTGAATCAATACTTCTAAGGTAAGCATTAATATCTTCACGACCACCTAAATAGTTAGTTTTAAGGATTTCAATCGCTTTATTTATGTTATTAACTTTATTAATAAAGTTCTTATATCTTTCTTCTTTGATAAGACCGACTTCATGACCGATTTCAGTTAATCTTAAATCTGCATTATCGTGTCTAAGAATCAAACGGAACTCCGCACGGGAAGACATAAGTCTATATGGTTCTTCTGTGCCTTTTGTCACAAGGTCATCAATCATGACACCAATATAGGCTTGATCACGTCTCAAAATAAGCGGTTCTAAACCATCAATTTTACGAGAAGCGTTAATGCCAGCCATTAAGCCAAGAGCAGCAGCTTCTTCGTAACCAGAAGTGCCACAAATTTGACCACCGATAAATAAACCTGGCCATTTCTTAAGTTCAAGAGAAGGACCATATTCTTCTGTACGAATGGCATCATACTCAATGGCATAAGCATATTTAAGGAAAACAGCATTTTCAAAGCCAGGAAGCGAATGCACCATTTCTTCTTGTACATCCACTGGCATGGAAGTCGAAAAGCCTTGTAAATAAATGGAATCAGTATACCTAGATTCAGGTTCAAGGAATAATTGATGTCTTTCCTTGTCCGCGAAAGTCACAATTTTAGATTCAATTGATGGGCAATATCTTGGACCAATACCAGTTACCAAACCACTGAATAAAGCAGAGTCTTTTAAGTGGGCTCGTATGATTTCATGTGTCTTAGGTGTAGTGTAAACCAAGTAACATAGTTCTTGTTCATCAATTGGAATGAATTCTTTAGTTTCATAAGAGAACGCAAGACGCCTTGGCGTACCCGGTTGAACTGTGGCTTTACTAAAGTCAATTGAGTCTCTTTTGATACGTGGTGGAGTGCCAGTCTTTAATCTAAAAGTTTCAATGCCAATACTTCTTAAATATGGGGACAATCCAAGTGATGGTTTCTCTCCATCTGGGCCCTCATCTTTCACATCATGGCCTCTGAAGATTTGACTCTCCATATAGGTTCCAGTAGTTAAAATTACACATTTTGAGTTCAGTTTTACGCCGTTTTCCAAAACAACACCCGCAATTTGACCGTTTTTTTTAATAAGCGAGACCACCATACCTTCTTGAACGGTAAGATGAGGAGTGTTTAAAGCTAGCTCTTGTAAATAAGCTGGATATTCTAGTTTGTCTTGCTGTGCTCTTAAGCATTGGACACCAGGTCCTTTACCAGTATTTAGCATCTTCATTTGGAGATAATGATGATCAGCTGCTTTACCCATCATGCCGCCCAATGCATCAATCTCTCTGACGACAATTCCTTTAGCGGATCCACCAATAGAAGGATTGCAAGGCATGTTACCCATCATTTTAATATTTAAGGTTAAAAGCAAGGTTTCTTTATTTAGATGTGCACAAGCAAAAGCAGCCTCCAATCCGGCATGACCTCCACCTACGACAATGACATCAAAATCTTTCATTAACCGACGCTTCCTTCCATATCCATTTTAATAAGTTGATTGAGTTCAACTGCATATTCCATTGGCAGTTCTCTACTGAATGGTTCAATAAATCCCATGATGATCATTTGGGTTGCATCCTTTTCAGAGATGCCCCTAGACATCAAGTAGAATAATTGTTCTTCAGAGATTTTACTGACAGTTGCTTCGTGTTCAATATATGAAGTATTGTTTTTAACTTCATTATTAGGAATTGTATCGCTCTTGGATAAATTATCCAAAATCAAAGTATCGCATTCAACGTGACTACGGCAATTCTGAGCATTTTTATGGTGTCTCACTGTGCCTCTATAATTTGCTACACCACCATTCTTAACAATTGATTTTGAAATGATAGTGGATGAAGTATTACTAGCAAGATGAATCATTCTTGCACCAGCATCTTGATATTGGCCTTTACCGGCAACTGCAATTGAGATACAGGTGCCTTTGGCACCTTCACCTGCCAAAATACACGCAGGGTATTTCATATTAAGCTGAGAACCGACATTACCATCAATCCAATCCATGGACGCATTTTCATAGCAGATTGCTCTCTTGGTAACTAAGTTAACAATATTAGTGCTCCAGTTTTGGACTGTAGAATATCTACATTTACCATCTTTTAAGACAATAATCTCCACTACCGCAGCATGTAAAGATTCTTTGCTATAAGTAGGGGCTGTACAGCCTTCCACATAGTGGACGTCTGCACCTTCATCAACAATGATCAAAGTTCTTTCGAATTGACCAGACTTTTCATTATTGATTCTAAAATAGCTTTGTAGAGGCTTTTCTAGGTGAACACCTTTCGGGACATAGATAAACGATCCACCGGACCACACAGCACCGTTTAAAGCGGAAAACTTATTATCTCCGAATGGCACAACAGTGCCAAAATATTTTTTAAATAAATCGGGATATAACTTAAGGGCCATATCAGTAGAAAGGAAAATAACACCTTTCTCTTCAACTTCCTTAAGCATGTTGTGATAAACAACTTCCGACTCATATTGAGTCGAAACACCTGCTAAATACTTTTGTTCAGCTTCTGGAATGCCTAATTTATCAAAAGTATTCTTAACTGTTTCTGGAACTTCATCCCATGATTGAGATTCTTTATTGCTCAAACGGGTAAAGTATGTATATGTATCATAATCTAAAGATGATAAATCAGGACCAAAGGATGGTAAAGGAATCTTTTTAAAAGCTTTATAACTCTTTAAACGATATTCAAGCATCCAATCTGGTTCGTTTTTAAGTTTAGAGATTTGTCTAATAATGTCTTCGTTTAAACCGATGTCCGTTTTTAAAATAGAGACATCTTTGTCTTTGAATCCATATTTATAATCTTCTTGAAACTTAATATCATCTTTTGACATATTATTTGTCCTTTAAAATTTCAGTAGCAGCATTCCAACCAATTGTGGCGCATCTAATACGTGCTGCTTGTTTGCTGGTATTGATAAAAACGATAGCTTCTTCTAAGACACCTTCATCAAACTTTTCTTCACGAATCATACGTTGGAATTGTTCGATGATGTTCTTGCCTTCTTCTATATCTTTATCCTTTAATAAATCGCACATGATGTCTGTAGAGGAAGTGGAGATTGTGCATGCCACTCCATCGAAACAAGCGTCAATAATTTTGCCGTCTTTTATCAACAAGAAAATGTCTAAATCATCAATGCAATTATCGCTATGCATGTGCATCTTTTCATAACCTTCTTTTGGAGGTTGGTGTTTGTTTTGTGGATTTGAATAATGATCCATGATGATTTGTCTCATCATTGCACTAGTCATTAAAATAGGCATCTAAAATGTCACCTCCGTTTTTAATGGCATCGACAAAGGTGTCGATGTCTTCTTTACTTGTATATAAATATGTAGACATACGGCATGTAGCTTTTGTCTTTAAGAAAGCGTGCAGCATCTTGGCGCAATGTTCACCAGAACGAATAGCAATGCCTTTATAATTCAATAAAGTAGCCTCGTCTTGGGCAAACACGCCTTTAATATTAAATGTAAGGATGCCATTTTCAGATAACGGGTTAAGTATTTCAAACTGATCACAATCATTGAGTTTTTCTTTGCAATAACGAATAAGAGCGACATCGTGTGCATGAATTTCATCAATTCCAATACTTTCAATAAACTCAACAGCCTTCTTAAAGCCAAGAATAGCAGCAATGTTTTGTGTTCCCGCTTCAAATTTAGCAGGAGGAAGTCGATAATTCACGGCACCCGTGTTATCAAAAGTGGAGTTATTCCCACCTCCAACAACATATGGATTCATCTTGTCCAAAAGATCATATTTGCCAATAAGAGCACCGATACCAGTTGGACCACACATCTTATGAGCAGAGAAGGCCAAGAAGTCACAATCTAAATCTTTAAAATCTGTCTTAAAATGAGGCACAGATTGAGCACCGTCAACAACCATAATAGCACCAAATTGATGGGCAATTTTAGCCATAGATTTGACATCAGTAATGTATCCTAAAACATTACCAACATTGGCAATTGATACGATTTTTGTATTTTTAGAAATAACCTTCATTAGATTATCAGCGGTAAGTCTGCCTTGATCATCAAACGGGATATATTTGACCTTTGCACCAGTTAGTTTAGAAACCTCAAACCAGGGTAAAATATTGGAGGCATGTTCGGCTTCGCTGATGATAATTTCATCGCCTGGTTTAAGAAATTTTAAGCCATATCCAAAGGCCACCAAATTTAGACTAGCAGTTGTCCCTGAAGTGAAAACAACTTCGTTTATATCACAGTTGACAAAGCGAGCTATAGCTTCTCTAGCTTCCTCAATTTTGTTGTCCATTAAAACTGAAAGATCATAATCTCCGCGATGGGCATTAGTTGTTGTTAATGTGTAATATTCCATCTCCGCGTCAATGACACATTGAGGTTTGAATGTCGTAGAACAATTATCAAGAAAAACCAAAGGTTTTTTCTGCATAGTTACATTGTTATTTAACATTGGAAATTGTTTTCTAATCTTTTCAACGTCGTACATGTTACATTCTCCTTTCTATTAAAGAAGATATATATGCGCGTGTGCTATCATCGTTAAAACCGGCTAAAATAGGTTTTAAATAACCAAATGTAATCAATTCCTTAGCTTCTGCTTCAGAAAGTCCACGAGAAGTCATATAGAATAAGTGTTCATCATTGATTTTTCCAACTACTGCAGCATGGCTTGCTTCGATGTCATTTTCATCTATTTTTAAGATTGGTTTTGCGATGGCGTTACTCGCCTCATCAAACACCATAATTTTGGCATTTTGTTGAGTTTTTGATTTGATAGATTTTTCATAAATTTTAGATGTTCCAGCGAACAATAATTTACCGCTATCTTTACAAACACCATAATTGTCAACTTTACCATACGTATTTGGAGAGATATGATTAACAGAAATGCTGATGTTTTTGTCATCGTTGTTAGCAGAAAGTGACGCCAATTTGACCACTGCTTGAGCGTATTCATTCAGTAGGTTTATTACACCAGTAATTTGTAGGTTATCTTCAGAAAATTCCGCAAAATAGCCTTCCAAATTGGCATTATTTTTTAGATTTATGACAAAATCGAGTTTTTTCACTTTTTTATCAAATAAGAGCGATAATTGAAGAAAACTGCCTTCTTTTAATTCAATTTTAAGGCTATCAATTGACTGTAAATTTTTAATAAGTAAAGATGAGTTTGAATTAACCTCATTTGTGATATAGATTTCATTGGATTTGCACTCAAAAAGATCCAAATTATTTTGGCCGTTTTTAAGCAAAATCTTATTCTCTAAACTCATCATTTTCCTCTTATTTTATGGCGTCTTTAACAGCGCAAGAGCCGATAGAAATTTTGTTCATTTCTGGCTCTTCTTTTTCGATTTCAATACCGAGTTCTGACTTGATAAATTCATAGCCAGTTTGGTCAATTCTCTTGAAGACTTCTGGACCGCCATCAACAACGATTCGACCATTGATCATGACCACAGCACGAGTAGGTTTGATTAGGTCATAAAGTCTGGCATAGTGAGAAATGACCAAAAATCCACGTCCCTTTGTTTGTTCTTTTTTGATAACATCGGCAACAACTTGCATAGCATCGACATCTAAACCAGAGTCAATTTCATCTAGAAGAGCAATTTTAGGTTGAAGTAGCTCTAACTGGAGAATTTCGTTTCTCTTTTTTTCACCACCTGAAAAGCCTTCATTTAAAGAACGAGTGGCTAAGTCGAATGGCATTTTGAGTTCTTTTGTCGCATTATCTAATAATTTATAGAAGTTATATGTAGAAATTGGTTTTTCTCTTCTAGCATTAACTGCGGCTCTTAAGAAATCTGAGTTAATAACACCTGGAATTTCCGCGGGTAATTGCATGCCTAAAAATAAACCAAGTTTGGAACGTTCGTCAGTTGGAAGAGCTAAAACATCAACGTCATCAAAATAGATAGTCCCTTCTGTGACTTGATATTTTGGATGACCCATAATCACGTTAAATAAAGTAGATTTACCATGCCCGTTAGGACCGAGTAAAGCTACTGTTTCACCTTCAGCAATAGTGAGATTGACACCTTTTAAGATTTCTTTTCCCTCAACTGAAGCGTGTAAGTTAGCAATTTTTAAGACTGACATACGATTTACCTCAAATTCCGTGGTTATTCTACAAAAGTGCTTATTTTACTGCAAATAATACGATAATTTTTCTTAAATTCAGGCTCTCTTTAGAGGTTCAAAAAGGGTATTTGTAAACAAACTTGTTGCATTAAAAAAATAGAATATTTATAATATTCGCGCTGTTATTTGAAAAAGGAGAGTTAAAAATGAAGAAAAGTAAACTATCAATAACACTAGTTACTAGCTTCATTGCGGCAATGGCATTGACCGCGTGTAACGAAGTTACAGCATCTAAAGAGGCCATCGTGACCTTTACTCCTTATGGATCTAAAGAATCGATCTCCCTCATTACAGATGACGTGTACAATTCATACCGTGGCACAAACAATGGCGTTACCAAGTTCTATGAAAAGATCTTAGAAGTTTTAATTCGCTATCAATTCAAAGAAAACAACTTTGATAAAGGTGAATTAAAGTATTCTGAAATTGAAACCTGGGCCAAAAACCAAGTTCAAGAACAAAAGGATAAAGCCAAAGCCAATGCGAAGAGCAATGGAACTAAATACGATGATGAATGGGATTCTATTTTAGAATCCAATGGAGTCGAAGATACAAAAGGTCTCCAAGAAAAGTTCATCTATGAAAAAGAAAAAGAAGTAATGAAGAACTGGTATGCGGATAACACCGACAATGCCGAAGCTCTTAAAGAAGAATTCATTGGTGTCAAAGCCGATGGTACTTCCGCTGAAGACAAGGTTAAAGGTGCGATGCCATATCACATTCGTCATATCTTAGTTAAAGTTGATGAAGCCTCTGATGCGCAAGCTAAATTCTATAAAGGCACAATCAGCGAAAATCAAGCCAAGTTATTAGCCGACACAGTTTCGACATTAGCATCTGGCAAATATACATTCTCCCAAGTCGCGAGTATGTATAGCGAAGACGGATCTGCCTCCTCTGGTGGTGACGTTGGTATTATGACCAATGCCGCGACAAGTGGCAGCTTAGGCATGGTCAATGAATTCCAATTAGGCTTATATGCCTATGACAACTTATATGATGCCGCCAACGTTGCAGACGCAGCCGCAGACGTCATTAAAGAAGGTTTAGGAATTACTGACGAAGTCAAGAACGCCTTACCAGCCGCCGCTGTTGAAGTTCCTTACGAAACATTTGTCAATCTTGGCAAATATGCCAAAGTTGTCGCCGATAAAGAAGGTAACAAATTAGCCAATGGTAGCGTAGCCGTTTATCCAAGGAACGTTCTTTGGAACAAGTACTTGAATTTACACAACGTCTTCTTAATCAAGAACGTTAAGAAAGCTGATGCTAAATTCGGTGCCGCTGATGCCGCTAGTGAATTCGCTAATTTAGCAAGTTCAACAGTTGACTCAGAAGCTCCAACCGCCAGATTCAATGCTGATGGTTATTTAGTGGACGAAAATGACAACGTCATTATCGGTGTCCGTAGCCAATATGGTATTCACTTCATGATTATTGAAGAATCCATGTATGACTATAAAGATTTAGCCACATATTACAGCACCAAATTACCTGGTGAAGAAGGCTACTCCAGTGATTCTTACGTTGGATTCATTCAATCTCAATCCAATGAAGACTATAAGAAACGTGCCGATGATGTGAAGAGCAAAATCACATCCTTCGATGCCACATATGATTATCGTTTATACCAATACCTCAACACACAAGTGACCGTTAAGTTCTCTGGTGCCGCTGAAGGTTTAGGTGAAGAAATCGATACATACATCGAAAAAGCACAAGAAAACAATGCTTTCAAACAAGTCGATGGCTTAGAGAAAGTATGGAGAACATATAACGAATTATTAGATGTCCAAGAAGAAAACCGTGCCATGATGTTTGACACAGTCAACGCTCAAGGTGATACACAATCTAACTTAACACGTTTAGTCTCCGAAGCAGTCGCTGATGACTTCATGAAATTATATGAAGGTCTTGGCGATGCCGCAACATATGCCAAATTCGCGGAAGGAGGTTTGTACTACTATTATGCGTAATAACAAAGTTATTAAATTCGCGGCTATTGCCTTATTAAGTGCATTTGCCCTCACCGCTTGTGATGATGAAATCATCGCAAAACCAACAGGATATGACGATAACTCTCCAGTCGTCGATCTTGATAAAGAAGTCTATAACAACAATTTCAAAGACATTTACGATTCCATTCGTGAAGGTAATTTAGCTAGTGACGTTCTCGATGAACTTCTCTATCAATACTCCGTCAGTGTCTTCGGTAACTATAACAAAGTTACTGCCGCTAAGATTTCTAACAATCAATTCGGTGAAATTACATTAAAACAAGCTGTCAACAGTTTAAGTGGCGACAAAGCTGATGCCGATAAGTTCATCAAAGCACATAGTGCTTACTGGACCAAGAACAAAGCTGGCCACCGTGTTGACGATAGCTTCAAAGAAGTTGAAGATGATGCTGCTCCAAGCCCATCCGAATACGCCCGTTTAGAGAATAAATGGAAAACAATTGAAAAACGTATCGCTGAAAAACTCTACAGCGCCATCTCTGGTGGTTCCTATAGTGAAAGAAACGTTTTCGAGGAAGAAAGATACTTACGTTCTCTCGCTGTTTCCATTGAAAACAACGTTATCGCTTTAGCAGGTGCTAACACATTCAAAGGTGTCTTAACATCTGCCGTCGAAGACTACGATGTCTTCAACGTTAAATCAGTTGACATCGATGGTAATGAAGATTTCATTCTCCACCGTGAAAACTATCAAAGCAACGCCGGCTTAGCCGAAACTGAAGCTGAAGATCAAGACGCCACATATGTTGAAGATAAGATTATCCCGGATATCTATCGTCAATTATTAGTGGAACAATACATCCTTGATGAATCTTACGATACATTAGGTAGAACTTCCGCTAGACACATTAGTGTCTTAAGTATCTCCAAGAGCTCCAACTACTCCAAAGGTGCTATCAACTTAATGAATACATTCGTTAACGATTACATCTTTGATGACGCTCGTGCAGATGATATCGATCTTGATACATTCAAGATGGTCTCTGATGCTTGGATTGGTGCATTCATGGCCGATGCAAACTATGCTTCCACCGAAGAATACGCCTTAATGAACGCTGCTGTCCCAGAATACTTAGTCAGTGGCACAAACCCATACTTCCAAGGTACCGCCTACGGCGATATGATGGAAGAAATCGAAAAGATCAACAATAACCCAGCTATTTCTGAAAACGAAAGTTCCTACACTGGTTCTAACGCTTACACAGTTGAAGTTGGTAAACAAATCAAGACACGTGAATTACAATTAATCGACCACACCTCCACAGGTTGGTACGTCAAATCCACAGGCGTGAGCGAATTACCAGATTCCTTAAAGAACCAATTATTCGATATTAACGTCGCTAACGCTTTAAGCGGTGAAGACTGCGTCGAATACACAAACAATGCTGGTGATTGGACCACCAATGAAACCGATGAAAATCGCGGTGGCTTAATCAACGTTGTTGGTAAGATTAAAGGTCAATATTTCTTAAGAAATACAACCAGAATCAAAGGTAACCCAGTTCAAAGTGATATCTTATTCGAAAGTGATAACTCCTATTACATCGTCTTAGTCGAAGATGCTATCAGAAGTAAAAACTTGAATAAGGAGAACTACAAAGAAGCGACCGCTGATGAACTCGATACACTCGAAACATACATCAACGAAATCGTCCAATTAGTCGCCGATAACGATACTTACAAAACACTCTCCAAGAAACACTGGATTGAAGAAATGGATCTCAAGTATCATGATCAAGTGGTCTATGATTACTTCAAATCTAACTTCCCAGATTTATTCGAAGACGACTAATCAAAACTAACAAACTAGGAGGTCTAAACAACCTCCTTTTTTGGTGCTATTATAATAAAGGATTTATAAGGAGATAAACTTATGGAAAAAGACATCTTTTGTCGCATTATCCAAGGAGAGATTCCTTGCTATAAATTATATGAAGATGATGACGTATTGGCCTTTTTAGATATTTCACAAGTCACAAAAGGTCACGCTTTAGTGGTTCCAAAGGAGCATTATGATACATTTCTTTCTTGCCCTGATAAATTAATGCACAAGGTCATGGATGTCGCTCAACGTATTGGCCAAATCTCTATTCAATTCTTAGGCGCTAAAGGCGTTAATATCTTAACTAACTGCTATGAAGTAGCGGGACAAACCGTGAAACATTTCCACGTCCACGTTATTCCACGTTATGAATCTCACGATGGTTTCGAACTAGAAATGAAGAGCAATGCAGAAGGATTAAATCTCCCTGTTCTCGCTGAAACAATTAAAAACAATCTTTAATAGATAAAAAAGAAGGCACTTGCAGCCTTCTTTTTGTTTTGCTTAATTACTTCTTTGGTTTATAGAATGAGCGATTGTCTAATGGGAATACCTTAGTGGAGAAACTTCCTGGTTCTAAATCTTCAACGGCTTTATTAACGACCACCATTTTGCTATCTAAATTATCGATTAAGGAGAGAAGCAGAGCTTCTTTAGTTAATGGCATCACAGGAGAACCAAATTCTTGTTGTCCATGGTGAGAAAGCACCATATGTTCTAATAAGACTGGGATTTCACTAGTAATTTTTAATTCATCCGCGGCTTTTCTAATTTCCGCGCACATGATGGAGATATGGCCTAATAATTTACCTTCTAAAGAGTATTTATAAACGATTGGTCCTTCGAGTTCGATAATTTTACCCATGTCGTGTAATAAACAGCCCGTAATCACTAAATCATAATCAGCATCATAGATTGGGCATAACATAGCAGCGATATCCGCCATAGTGAGAGAGTGGACTAATAAGCCACTTGAATATTCATGATGAATAGATACGGCAGCGGGATAGCTATATAACTTATCCTTAAACTTATTAATCATGTAATTTAATAACTTTTGGCAATCTACGTTTTTCACAGAGTTAACATAGTTATTAAACTTTTTAATGAGTTCTTCTTTACTAATTGGAGGGGCCTTAACGAATCTATCAACATCGATTTGTTCAAGTGGAACGACTTCAGCATTTAAAATCTTGAGTTGTAATTGATCTTTATATTTATTTGTTTCACCGATTAAAGAGATGACGTTACCGGTGACAAAGATTTCTTCATCTTGTAAAGTGGCATCCCATTTTTTAGCGGTGATTTGGCCGCTTGCATCTCTTAGTTCGACAGAGAAATAAGAACCTCCATTAGCGTTCACACCTTTAGAAACACTTCCTAATAGGAATTGACCTTCGATTCTATCGTGATCAGTGAATTCAGAAATCATTTTCATTACTATATTCCTCCAATACTTTTTTTATTTCCGTATGCTTATAGCCTTTTTGGGCTAAGGCAGCATAGATTTTTTGTTTTAATTCATAGCCATCATACTTTTTAGAATAACGCTTTTTAATCTTTTCAAAGTCGTTTTTGATTTTGACTAATTCTTCTTTAGCATTAGGTGCTTTAACGTTGTTAAGGGCTTCTTTTGCCACTTCATAGTCAAATCCTTGAGTTAGTAAGGCTTGATAGATGTGAGTTTTCTTATTTTCGTGCCCGTAGCGGTCGTATTTCCTCTCGAGCTTAGGAATTAGTCCTTTCGCCTTCTTAAGTTCGTTAGAAGGGCTAAAATGGGCCTTAGATAATATATTATCTGGTATTCCTTGTTCCTTAAGATGCTTAATTATCTTATTCTTACCGAATGAACGTTCATCATCCCAAGCAATGAGGTCTTCCATATAGGCTTTATCATCGATTAAATCGTTTTCTTTTAATTTATCGATGACATTATTAATTGCCTGATAGTTATCTTCTTTCGCTTTGAGCTTTTCAAACATCTTTCTTTGACTATAATGACGCTTACTTATCAAAGATAAAGCGTAATTTAGTAATTTAGAAAAAGCGGTAATTTCTAACAACTGATCTATTTCTTTTTTAGAAACTTTTTTCCCTTCATATAAATAGGAAGATAAATAGGCTTCTTTAGAGATTTTGATATTTTCGCGCTTAGCAAAAAAGATGGTGACGTGGTCTTTATAGACTTTAACGGATTTAACGATGTGTTTACCACTGTTTACGGATGGCACGTTTATAAACCCTCATGATATTGTCATAGAACTTATCAATGGAATAGATATCGACAGTTTGATAAGCCTGATTAATGATGTTTTGTTTTTGTTCTTCGTTTAAAGAGAAGATCTTTTCAACTTGAGCGATAAATGACGCTTCATCAGTGAAGAAGAAACCGGTTTTACCGTTTACAATAGTACCTGTTAAGTTAGTGTCAAACCTCGCTAAAACGATATTGCCCGCGGCCATCGCTTCCATAAATGTTAAACCTTGGGTTTCAGTAATGGAGGCAGATGTATAAATATCAGCGAGATTATAGTAGAACGGTACTTCTAAACCAGAGACTTGACCAATGAAGTCGACGATATTTGAGATATTAAGTTCTTCCGCGAGAAGTGTCAGTTCTTCTCTAGCCGGACCATCGCCCACGACGAGAACTTTAATATCAACATTTGGATGTTTAGCATGATAGGCCGCAAGACCTCTTAAAGAAACATCCATGCTCTTTTCTTTGGCGATTCTACCTAAGATTAAGAACACTTTAGTGTTTGGACCAATATGATGTTCTTTTTTAAAAGCTTCCGCTCTTTCTTTGTCCACTTTATCTTTTTTAAAGATAGAGAAATCGATACCTGTTGGAATGACATTAATATAAACATCAGTGCCCACGAGTCTCATATACTCTTTAGTCTTTTCACTAGGAGTGATGAATTCAGTCATCCTATTAGCGATGCTCTTAGTGTATGTTCTTAAGACTCTTTTAGCGAATCTATCCATGATACCTCTAACGACATAATAGGTATAGTCTTCATAGGCGGTATGATAGGTATAAACAATAGGGACGTGATACTTTTTAGCGAAGCGTCTCGCTAATACGGCAATAGTAAAATCGGTTTGGACGTGTATAACTTCTGGCTTAAAGTCCTTGATGATTTTGACGGGGCCACTAGCAAACATATTAGTGATACGGAAACCATAGTAGCCTCTTAAAGTCATACCAGGGATATATAAAACATTACCGATTTGTTCTAGTTTGCCACCTGGTTTTGGATTAGGGGCCACAACGAGAACTTGATCACCGCGTGCCGCTAAAACGTTAGCAAGATTAAAGCAGGATGTGGAAACACCGTTAACATATGGTGGATATGTATCAGTGAAGATGGCAACTCTCATTATTGACCGCCCTCCACATCATCGAGTTCATATTCATCGTAGTCTTGCTTTTCTAAGTTAGCGGGGCTATTTTTGTCTTTCTTTTTGTTTGTGGCTTTCTTCTTTTGAGCCTGTTTTTTATGATTCAATTTTTCGATAATTGCCTCACGCGAAAGACGCGAAGTCTCGACGAGAGAATTAACTTCTTCCGCTCTTTCAATATAGGTTTCTTTTTGTAAGGAGTAGAAGGTTTGACGGTTTGGAATATCTTCGGCGTGAACTTCGTTCTTTGGAGAGGAACGATAGAAGGCCGCCACAAAACCACCAATTAAAATTGGAATAACGAATGTGGAACTTCTCCACACAAGAAGAGAAGATCTCGCTAATGTCTTTGTTGCGTCAGGATCAACTTCATTTAATTCATCAAAGACACAGAAGAAGCCAGACTTCCAATCTAAAGAGTTGGTAAATAAGTTATAGAAAACGAATTCAGAAACACCAGCGGAACCTGGAATTGGAATTAAACCAGTAATCATTTGGTGATAATTGCTTAAGAAGATGCAATCCCAGAATTGTTTGGCATCAGGGACTGGGGATTGATTGCCCAGAGCTTTACCGACAAAGAATGGGATAGAGAATTTTAAAATCATGTAAGCGGAGAATGAAATAACGACGAGTAATAAGAACGGAATATTCGTACTTAAGCGTCTAAACTCAAGTTTGAAGTTTTCCACTTGAATACGTAAGTTTTCTCTTTGCTTATCAGGGTTCTTCACTAATTTAATTTTCCCTAAGAAAGTAATGACTGGCCCCATAATAAAATTATGGAAACCATGCCAATAGCCCATTAAGAAGACGATGGCCACAACGCCAAGGTTAAGTAAGAAGCCCACAATTGTTAAAGGCCAAATTGGTAAGTTAATAGCGACTTCATTAATCTTGATGTTTGTTGGAATTGAACCTAAAGCGGTAATGAAGTCATATTTGATAATGAAAGATAAGGTGCCGAAAATAATGAGCATGATTTGATACACAATGGAATACATGGCGAGGATAGAAACCGCGCTGGAAACTTGCACACCTTGTTTCTTATATGTATAAGCTTGCATGATTTGACCACCAGAAGCACCTGGAGTAATAGCATTATAGAATTGGCCGATTTGGTCAACAGCGATAGCTTGATGGAAATGATATTTACGAGTGAATAAATGGGCAAAGATAAAAAGAATAAAACTTCTAATTAAGATGCAACCGAGCATCATACCAACGATGATAAGAAGGTAACGATAATCAGCGCCTTTTAAAGTTTTCCAAATTTCACCAGCGTCATCTTTAATAGCAAAAAAGATGGCTAAACCAGTGGCAATCAAGACTAAGGAAATATTTAGAAAATATTTCAAAGCGGATTTCTTACTTTTAGGTTTCCCCGATTCAATCTGCTCTTCTTTTTCTTGTACTTTCTTTTCTAGATCTTTAGCGTCCATAGGTCAAATTATTATAGCACATAATAAAAAATAGTTGTTTTAATTTCACGGAAATGTGTAATTAAAAAACTAATTAGTAATTATAGAGGACCACATCTCCATCTAGGCAGTGGATGGCCATTGAAGCTTCGAAATCACCTTGGTCTCTAATTATTTTCACATTAGAAAACTGCTCCATCGTGCCTAAATAATTAATGGTTTGGGTGCTTCTATTACAAAAGTAAAACGCTAGCTCTTCAATGCTTGTAGGAAGGTTGATCGTGGTAATTATATTACAGCCCCCAAAGGAGTTCTCAACGATTTTTTTAGTGGTATTAGGAACATCGAAAACCTCATTGTTATAAGCTACCGGACATCTAATGAGTGTGTCTTTATTCTTAGAATAAACAACACCATTAATAGCTGTATATCTACTGTTTGAATTAGAAACGATAAAGTTAGATAAAGAGGAACAATTGGAGAATATTACTGGAACAATCTCATAGTTATCTGAAATAGCAATTGATTGAACTTTACTCGCTCCATATAAAGCATATCGATCAATGCTTTCACAAACATTAGCCATCGTTAAAGTCCCCGTTTTACCATCTGGGCAAATAAGCAAATTTTTACATCCCTTATCGTATAAAACACCATCATACGATGTAAAAGTAGCATTAGCGGAATCAACATTAATAGCGGTTAGTTTATAGCAATCACCAAATGGATTAAAGACTGAGCGACCGAGACTAGTTGGTTCTGGGAAAGAACTAACTTCTTTAGGAAGATTGATTTCTCCTTCTTTAGCGTAAGGGCAGAGATAGAAGATGCTCTTATCTTTGCTATATAAAGCATCTTCAATAGAGCAAAAATATGGATTATCAGCAGAAACGACTATCTTTTCTAAATTGCTTGAAAAGCGGAAAGCGTCAACTGGAATAGTTTGCAAACCTTGAGAAATATAAACACTCTTCAGAGAAGAACAACTTTTAAAAGCATATGGGCAAATGTATTTAACACTATCAGGAATCACGATGGATTCAACAAGAGAACATCCTTCAAAAGCATAGGAACAAATAAGCGTGCACTCTTCGTGAATCACATATTCACTAATGGTATCAATGTCTAACGCTTTTAATAAATAAAGATATGGTTCGTTTTCATTGCCTAAGTAAATGCAGTTATTGTAGTTATTTCCTTCTATTGAGTCATCTAAATGGAAACAGTTGTTCAAACTAGTGAGACCGCTAGGTAATCTAATTGTTTTTAATGCAGAACAGCTAGCAAAAGCGCTATCTCCAATAGAAACGACACTATCTGGCACCCTGATAGAAACTAGACCTTGGCATAACAAAAATGCATTCGCACCTATGGTCTTTAATCCTTCTGGCAAATCGATATTAGTAAGCGCAATACATTGAGCAAAAGCAATTGCCCCTATATCAACTAAATTATTAGAGAAGTTGATAGAAGATAGGGCTGCACATCCTTGGAAAGCACCTTCGCCAATTGATGTAACACTATCTGGCATTGTTAAGTTAGTAAGAGCCCTATTTGTATAAAAAGCGCGACGTGGAATGCTTGTGATTCCTTGTGGAATGTTGATTGAAGTTAAATAAAGGCACCAATAAAAAGCGCTATCTCCAATTGATGTTAGGCTTTCTGGAAGAATGATTTCGTTAAAATCGGCATTATAAAAAGCACCCTCGCCAATAGAAGTTACACCTTCGGGAATTGTGATAGAGACTCTTTCCGCGGCGTTTTCATAAAAAGCATAGTCTCCAATATGCTTTAGAGAATCTGGGAAAGAGATTGTTTTTTTATTAAATGGGCAAAGGACTAGGGTTTCTAATGCTTTATCATAAAGGGCCTTATCATAACTAGTGAAATAATTGTTATCTTTATCGACCATGATGGTTTCAAGAGAATTGCACATTCCAAAAGCCCCTCCAACACCAAGTTCAATCTTGCTTATATTTTTAGAGAGAGTAATGGCTACCAAATTTGAGCAGCCATTAAACAAATCTTTATCAACGATAGATACTTTTTCAGGAAATACAAAGCTTTTAATTGAAGAAGACGCAAAAGCTCTTTTACCAATTCTTTCAATGGTGTCAGGTAAAGTAACACTTTGAACGCTTTTAAAAGAAAAAGCATTATATAAAACATCAGTTACTGGAAGACCATTGTAATAAGCGGGAATATTATAGTATTTAGCGGATTTAGTATAGACACTTCTTACGCCATAAGATTGTTGGTCATCATTTAGAATAAATTCTAAATCTCTATCGATGAAAATTGATTCTTCAGAAGATTGAGATATCGAAGAATTCTCTTCTTCATTAGAACAAGAGGCCAAACAAAATGAACCCACTAAAGGAAATAATATAAAAAGAAGAGAGAGTATCGATCCTTTTTTCATATTCCTATTATACATGAGGCACAAAAAAACTAACGATTTTTTTGAATGGTCTTAAAAACTAGTCGATTGACAAAGTATAAGATTAAGCCCATGACGTAGGCGATAAGCATCACAGAAAGAAAGTTAATGGCCCCAATCCAAGGACCATCTTTACCAAACATATAAAAGTCATATTTCAAATCGCCATAAGCGTTATTAGAAACAACAACGGCAAAGTAGACAATTCCATATAATAAAGAAGGGATGATTGCAAATGGCGTATCTTTAAACCTAATGCGGCCTTCTTTATTAAAGAACATGTAATTAGCCATAGCAAAAACCGGCAGTAATCCATGGAAGAATAGATTGGCGTAATTATACATCTTATCAAAGCCATAACCAGGGGCCAAAAAGAGAATGACAACCATGAATGTTAAAGCTACCGCTGTGACACCAACGTGATAAAAAACATTGAGGACGTGTGGTATGTTTTCTTTCTTTCCCTTGAGAATAAGATATTGATAATAAGCATAAATAAAAGCGACTATACCCATATAGACATTGCTTTGGAAAGTAAAGTATTTGAATATTTCTGGGAATGTCGCTGTTAAGATGCCATCTCCCACGACAAAGGCAATAATTGTGCCCGTGAGTAAAAAGGCAAATATCACAAGATTTATAATTAATGAAACGAGAATTCTAACGTTATTCTTCATCCTATAATTTGTTTACAACACCTACAAATAATGGTAAACCATTACTTTCAGAAATGCTATAAGCAAATGGATGATCTAAATACATGGTAATGCCTGTAGGCATTGCTTTATCAACTTCGATGATTGTATAGGCCGCAGCTTCAACACCTTTATTGTCCACTTTGATACCGGCTTCATGGATGGCTTTGCCAACAAAGCACCCACCAGCGCCCATTGGGGAAAGATCAGCAATATAAGGAATAAAGATATCATCAACGCCTAAGCTAGGAAGAATTTCTACTAAATCATATTTTTCTCTACTTTCAAATTTAGGAACGATATAGGTGACTTCGCCATAATTACCAATTCTTAAATTCTTGAAATTATACAAATTATTTAAGGCTGTTTTATCAGTTAAGACCTTTGCATAATCAGTGCCTTTCTTTGGTAAAAGAATATTGAAGTTCAAATCGTGTTTAAGCGCTAAAGAAGAAATGTAATAATTATCGCCTTCATAATAGAGAGCTTCTTCATCAGTGCGGTTCATATAAGTCACTTTGGATGTGCTCTTATCTAAGTTATTGAAAGTGCCTTCGTAATTATTCTTCACATCAAATTCTTTGACCCATTCAGACTTTGTGTAGATGGTATTGAGCAGCCAAAGGATACCGGCCATATCTTCAAAATCTTTTTCGGTTAAGTTTAAGAAGTTGTTTGTCTTATCGTTAATGTAATTAGCGAGAGCTTTATGCATCTCTGGAGAATCTAATTGGCCAGAGAATAATTCTGCGAAATAATAATCGGTCATTTTATTCACATAGTCAGAGTCAATGCCTTCTTTAAAGCCATTATCAACCCATAAGGATTGGGCTAAATCAAGATAGATATCTTCGCCATCTTTAATCGCACAGTTAAGAAGCATGTTTTTAATCTCATCTAAATGATTGAAGGTGTCATCATAATGAAGCATGTTTTCTAATTCGACTTTGCTATTATTGGCGGTACCATCTAAAAGCATGGAGAAACATGTCCCTATTGAAACAGGAGAAAAGATGTTGTTTTTATCTTTTTCAAGGACATTTAAGAAGTCGCTTGAGAAAGCTTGCACACTACTAACGTAATTTGGATCAATTGCGGTTGTTTGATTGTTGTATGTTTTCTTTGGATTATTTAATAAATAATCTTTATAGCCGTTATATAGTTCTTCGTGGTTAACAGATGAACTAGATGGATCGAGGCTTGTATAAAGATTAGAAGCATTGCTTGAGCATGATGAAATGGCCATTAGCATGGTCGCAGGAATTAGTAAGAACTTTTTATTCATATTGAGGTCCTCCTACTAATAAGACGATGCGATTAATAGAAAACCGCTAGAGATATTATTATTTTACGTCTCTTTTCTTAAGAAGAACAATTATTCTAAGCATTGTTGTGGCTGTTCGTTTAAAGAATCAAGTCTTTTACATTCTTTAGGCACAACGACAAATAAAGCAATAGCGTTACAAATCGTCGCTATGACCCAGGTAATTGGGAACAAGGCATAAAGCCAGAAAACAGTATGGAATGTTTCAAGTGGGAAGACAGTGTAAATCAAAACAATTCTTAAAATCGTGCAACACACTAATGTTGTTATCATTGGATAAGTTGAACGTTTTAATCCACGTAACATAGCCGCACTTATATTCATTAAAAAGTTAAAGATATACATGTATCCCAGTACACTCAGTCGCGTATAGCCCGCCTCTATTGATTCTTCGCTATCAACGAAAAGACGAAGCAAAGGACGATGGAGCGTTAAGGTGATAATGGCCACCAAAGAGCAGAATATGGCACCCCATATAATGCCGTTTCTTATACACTTCTTGATATTAGCGGCATTCCTTGCCCCAACATTTGCGGCGATAAAAGTCATCGTTGAAACAGACACACCATCAATCAAAGCATAGAAATAGCCTTCGATATTTCCTGAGGCAGTTGCACCATTTTCTAGATTCACATTGCCTGGATCAATTGTGTATAAACTCGATTGAATAAAAACATTTGGCAAGGAGAAGAAGAAACCTTGAAGACCCGCTGGTAAACCAACGCGTAAAACTTCGCCTAATACTTTCACATCTAACTTCAGTTTCTTGAAGGAAAGATTTACGTAATTGTTTTTACCTTTTATTAATACTAGTGTGCATATCGTTGCAGATATAGCTTCTGCGATGATTGTGGCCAAAGCCACACCTGCCACGCCCATATGTAATGGGAAAACAAACAAACAGTCAGTTCCTATATTAAATAAACCCGCGATAAATAAGGCAATAAACGGTGAAGTTGAATCGCCTTGGGCTCTTAATAACTGAGCGGTATAGTTATAAATCATTAAGAAGGGAAGACCGCAGAAATATATCTTTAGATATAAAGCCGCTTTAGCGAAGTAATGTTCTTCGGTGCCCATTAATCTTAATAAGTCATCACTGATAAAAAAACCAAGTACACCAACGAATAAACCAGAGAATACCGCGAATAATAACGAAGAATGTAATACCTTCTCCGCTTTTTCATGATTATCAGCGCCTTTCGCCTCTGAAAGAATAACGTTAGCCCCTAAAGAAACACCAGTAAAAACAATCACTATTAAATTGATTAAAGCGTTATTTGAGGCAATAGCCCCCATAGATTCTGCACTATCACCATAATGGACGGTAGTTAAATCAATCGTCACATAAAGAAGTTGCATGATTGTTGTTAGCATTGCGGGGATGGCAAATAAAATCATCTTGGTAAACAAGTTTCCATTTGTCATGTCTCTTTGGTTCTTACGATTGAATAACTTACTTAACATGAGACAAATTATATTCCTTTATTTTTGTAAAACAACAATAAAGCATTGTTATTTTTTGCTAAAAGAAAACCCCTAAAAGGGGTTACATTTCATTTGGTGCACCTAGCAGGAATCGAACCTGTACGAGTTGCCTCACTAGATCCTAAGTCTAGCGCGTCTGCCAGTTCCGCCATAGGTGCAAATGGTGCCGTCTATCGGAATCGAACCAACAACCTGATGATTACAAATCAACTGCTCTGCCAATTGAGCTAAGACGGCATCATAATGAACGCTTGTTTATTCTATTAAAAACTCTATTTAAATACAATGTATTATTTTAAATCGCGTTTATTGAAGACAAATGTACCTAGGGCGTAGAAGCCACCGGAGATGGCAAGCGTGCCAATAATTGCTTCAATAATATATGTGATATTAAGTTCTGTTTCAAAGTTATAAAGAATGGCACTAGTTATCGCTGTGGATAATGATTCTGTCACCACTGTTGGTAAATAAGCAATGTAGTATTGAGCGTTAGAAACTTCGTTCATTTGTAAGATTAATTCGATAATGCTACCGATGTTTTGGAAGAATAAGATACCCACTACTGTTAAAATAATTGCTCCCGCATTCATGAATGACATCGCTAAACTGCAACCAACAGACGCAATTAAAATAACGCTTAAGAAACCTAAAGCATAATAAAGGAAAATGGTTGAAACCATAGACGATGGAACATTACCAACTCCAAGCATTAAGATAGCACTCACAGAATTAGTAACAACAAAAATTGTTGTTATGATAAATGCATAAACAAGAGAAACAATAAAGTGCGCCGCAAAGATTTGATGACGGTTATAGCCATGAATAATCTTATTTCTTGTCGTGCCATTACCAAAGTCCATCATGATGACGATGACTGGGAAAACAGCAAAGATATATGCAAAACTCGTTAATGGAGAGAAAGAGCTAAATAAGAGTGTCGTTCCTAATTCCGTTGCTGAAGAGTATTCTGGATCAATACTTGCGACCGCATAATCACTTAAAGCGGAAACACCAACGATAAATAAAGGTAAGACAAAAGCGACGATAAAGCTGATGTAAACGATTTTAGTTCTGAGAACACGGAAGAGATCCGCTTTTAAAAGATTAATCATTATCTTGCCCCTCCTTTAATTAATTGTTGATAGAAATCTTCGATTGTTTCTTCAGAAGAAGAAATGCTTTCAACAACAAGTCCTTGGGAGAAGATAAACTTCATTAAATCATTAACATCAAGGGTGTCATAAATATTGATAAAATCACCTTCGATTTTAACTTCTTGAAGATTGAAGTGAGAAATTAATGTTTTGGAGACTTCTTCCGCATTTTTAATGCGTAAGGAAATCTTTTTACGAGCGATTTGATGGAGTTCATCAAAACTGATTTCTTTGACTAAACGGCCGTGTGTTAAGAAACCGACGCGTGTGCAAATCTTATCTAATTCTGAAAGGATATGACTACTAATTAAGAAGGTCACGCCTTGTTTATTAAGTTTTAAAATGGTTTCACGGACATCGATAAAGCCTTGAGGATCTAAACCATTCATTGGTTCATCGAGAATGATGAACTTAGGATCGGAAAGAAGAGCAAGAGCAATACCGAGACGCTGTCTCATACCTAAAGAGAAGTTGCCGACCTTCTTTTGGGTTAAGGATTTGGATTCTAAGCCAACATTATCAAGCAATTGATTTAATTCGTCATCGGTTTTATGAACACCAACGAGATTAGCGTGTAATTTAAGATTATCTAAAGCGGTTAAAGAACGACAAAGGGCAACCGCTTCAACAATCGCTGCAGTTTTACTTCTCGCTTTAAAAATACCCGGTTCTTGACTAGTGGAACCAAAGATGGCGTAATCGCCACTTGTGGGATGAATAAGACCACACGCTAAACGAATAAGGGTGGTTTTACCTGCGCCATTTTCACCGACAAAGCCATAGATATCACCTTCATAGATGGTCATATCAACAGCGTCAACGGCTTTGAATTCTTTATAATGTTTGCTTAATGCAAATGTTTGAAATACGACTTTTTGTTCCATTGCCATAATTAAAGCACAAATTAGAATGAATGTCATTAAGAGTAATAAAAAAATATACTGCGAACAGTATATTCATTTATCGAGATGGTGCCGTCTATCGGAATCGAACCAACAACCTGATGATTACAAATCAACTGCTCTGCCAATTGAGCTAAGACGGCATATGGTGGACACTGTAGGGATCGAACCTACGACCTCTTCCGTGTGAAGGAAGCGTTCTCCCGCTGAACTAAGTCTCCAGCGCTAAAATAATATAGCAAACTACTATTTATTTATCAATAAGTTTTCAAGTAATACTTATCTTTGTTCGATGAATTCTAAAGCGTTATTAAACCAGTTTTCAGCATTTGTGCCTTTAGCAAGACCCACACCATGTCCAATATTTGGATAAACATCTCTTCTATAGGAAACACCAGCGGTTTTAAGAGCCTGTTCTAATAAATCAGAATTGATTGGATTAACGCATCTATCTTTCGTGCCATTCCAAATATATGTTTTTGGAAAATCCTTATTGATATGTAAATGAATGGACTCTTTGTCCACCATTTCTTGGCTAGGTTTTCTGCCTAGCAAGTTTTTCCTAGAACCGCGATGAGCATGTTCGCCTAATGTAATAACTGGATAAATGAGCACCAAAGCTGTTGGTTTTGGGACATTCCAATCTTCAATATAAAGAGAGGCGACTAAATGGCCACCCGCGGAACTACCCCAAAGTGACCAATTAGATGTATTTATATTCCATTCATCAGCATGAGAAAAGACAGTGTTGATAGCCTCTTTCAAATCTTCTTGAGGGTGAGGATAACGAGCTTTTCTTCTCACGCGATAGTAAAGAACGAAAGCGTGATAACCGCGTTTATTTAATTCTTTAGCAATCGGATCACCTTCTTTATGAGAAGCGACCATAAAATATCCACCGCCCGGACAAATAATGGCAAACGGATGTTTTTCACCATCGTTAATTAAATATGGGATAAGTTCGTATTTATTAGATCTAAAGTAATCGTATGATTCTACTGACATTGCTGATAATATTCGTTTTTTTAATTCTAGGAAACATTCTAGCACATTATGTAAATTAGAAAAATAAAAGAAGGAACAAAGTCCTTCTTAACAAGCAATTTGGTGGGCCGGAATGCCCGTATTTTGAACCCTTACTTAGATTTTTATCCAGCAGTAGTTTTTTAAGAATGACACAATTTCATCTTTTTTAGATTCGTCTTCGTAATAAGCCACCAGAACTTTTTTGTAATCACTAACCTTGTCTACTGGTACCACAATTAAGCCCAAAGCATGCGAAATTAAATAATGGTTAGCAAAAATAATAGCGGTTCTCTTGTTGCCATCTAAAAATAGCTGTTTTTTCATTACAAACAAGACTAGATCAATTGCTAGATCTATTCCTTTTTCGTTTTGAAACATATAGGATAAATCTTGTTTTACTTGGTCTTCAAAAGGAATAGGAGGGATATATGAAGAGCCACCAATTGTGACTGGCACGCTTCTAATTCTTCCAGCGGTCAATGAAAAGCCATCTTCCACTATTTGATTAATTTGGCATAAAACAGCATAGTTGGTTGGATAGTTTGCCAAATCAACAGACATGATAAATTCCCAAGCTCTTTTAAGATTGATGACTTTGTTTATATCACTAGCAGTCATGTCATTAACTTTGCCACCATTAACAATTGTTTCGGTATCTGAATATGTGGTAGCTACCCCCTCTAGCATTGCTTGCTTATAAATTGAATCAACCAAATATCTTCTTGCTAAATCAATGTTAATGGCGACTTTCTCATCAACCCCATCAATTTGTACATAGTTAAGTTCTTTGAGAGTTTTGTTAATCTCTTTAAGCCTTCTTTTAAGATTCTTGGCTATCTCGGTATTGTTCCTAATTAAGTTATAAAGAACATCTGCATATTCACCAACATATTTAGTGTTTAAAACACCATCTTGTCTGAAATGGACATAGATGTATTGCTTATTATCTTTTTCTCTTAGTTCTATTGAGCCGTAAAACATAGAATGAAGCTGCTCAACAATCTGATTTTTCTCTCTTAGTAAATCGTTAATATTAGGCATAAACAATACCTCCTGTCACTATTATTATAGCATATTATCTATTAGTGTGAAACATTTTTATTGTTTTTGTTACACACTTAAACATAAAAGAAAAAGAAGGATTAATCCTTCTTAGTAATCTAGTTGGTGGGTCTAATTGACCGTATTTTGAACAAATTAGATATTCTCAATGAACTCTATTGCTTTATCAAACCACTTTTCAGCATTAGTTCCTTTAGCTAAACCCACGCCATGCCCAACACCTAAAAAGACATCTCTTTTGTAAGAAACACCCGCCTTTTTAAGTGACTCTTCTAACAAGTTAGAATTTATAGGGTCTACAGATTTATCAGCTGTACCATTCCAAAAATATGTTCTTGGAAAGTTACAATCAATATGCAAGTTGATGGATAGTTTTTCAATCATTTCTTGAGAAGCGTTCTTTCCTAAAAGATTATTTCTTGTCCCAAGATGTGTGTGCTCGCCTAGCGTAATTACTGGATAAATTAGCACCAGAGCGGATGGTTTTGGGATTTTCCAATCTTCAATAAACATGCTGGCCACCAAATGTCCACCAGCGGAACTGCCCCAAAGCGACCAATTGGTAATGTCTAAATTCCATTCATCTTCGTGAGCAAAAATATCATTAATCGCCTTTTGTAAATCTTCTTGAGGATGGGGATAGCGAGCTTTCCCTTTAACGCGATAATAAACCACAAAAGCGTGATAACCGCGTTTATTTAATTCTTCAGCATAAGGGAGTCCTTCTACAAATGAACAAACCATACCATATCCGCCACCAGGGCAAATAACTGCAAAAGGATGCTTTTTGCCATCGTTAATTAAATATGGTTTTAAACCGTATTTATTTGGTCTCCAAAAATCATATGCTGCTTGAAACATTCAAAAACCTATCCTATCTTTTAGACAAAACATTCTTTTCGTATTCTCTGACTTCTTCAAACATTTTAGCATCAGAGACCATGCCTTGACGCTTAAGATATTCATCCCAAACTTCACCCCAAGGAAGTGTCTTGAGTTCTTCTTGCTTAGCAAGAACACGAGTGTGATCATAACTATCTTGTGCTTCTTTTAATAAATGCCATGGGGTTAACAAGGCTTTAAGTAAAGCTTTTTCCATATTACGAGCGCCTATTACCATCGCTGCGATTCTATTGATAGAAGCATCAAAGTAATCTAAACCAATATAACTTCTTTGTAAGCCATCACATTTTATTAATTCATCAGCGACATCTTGTAAATCATCGTTAAGTTTTAAAACATGGTCGCTATCCCATCTCACTGGTCTAGAGACATGGAATGCTAATTTGTTATAGAAGCAGAACATAGAGGAAATCTTATCTGCGACATTCTCTGTTGGATGGAAGTGGCCTGTATCTAATAAACAGCAGATATTTCTAGATGCGGCATAATTCAAATAGAATTCGTTTGAGCCAACGGTATATGATTCAACACCAATACCAAAGACTTTGCTTTCTACAGACACGTCCATCACCTTTTTATCATATTTATAACCAGCGAGAATCTTATCTAAAGAGTCTTTTAATCTTTCTCTAGGACCTAATCTATCACCTGGAACATCTTTTAAACCATCAGGAATCCAAATGTTCATTAAAGATTTTTGACCTAATTCTTTAGCGAAGTATTCAGTAATCTTTAAACCTTCAACACAGTGCTTAATCCAATAGTTTCTCACCTTTTCATCTGGCGAAGATAAGGAAAGACCATCCACTAGCATTGGATGAGAAAAGATTGTGGGATTATA
>JBGUXN010000014.1:0-9064 GCA_045222195.1 Bacilli bacterium
TTAACGATGAATTCCATTATGCTGGTAAAGATTTAAACGCCTATTTAAGTATTAGAGGTTTCACAAAAATCCAAAACATCGATGTTGATTGGACAGTGACTGATAAAACTGGTAAAGAAATCGAAAAGAATAAATTATTAATTAACCATGACGCTTCTTTGGTGGTCAAAGATACTGAAAGTACCGACTATACATTTGCCGCTTATTACGAAGGTGTTAAATTAGATGAATTAACCGTACAAGTTAGATATGTCGATATGAATAAGTTCTTAAGAGCTAACATTTGGTGGATCTTCTTAATTACTATTTCATTCGTGGCGTTATTACTCTTCTTAAAGTTCTTGCTCAATAGAAGTAAAACAACCGTCGAAAACATTGAAAGAGTGTATCAAGTATTCTGCCAATGCTTAAGTGATGATAAACTCACTAAAGAAGAATTAATTAGAATTAAAAAAGAAATAACTAGATGCATGCATCGCTGCGAAGATTTAAATATTGATGCTCTTAATCAATATGAAAAAGCGACGAGATATTTACGTAAATCTCTATTCGATTGCAAAGCTCTTATTAGAGATTATGATACAACCACCCCAGCGGACCGTGGTGTTTATACTGACCGACTTGATAAAGACTTAGCAAAAGCCCTTAACGTTGCTAAGGAGATTGAAAACGCTAAAGATTTAGTGGAACAAAATCACTTCAACGCTAATCGCCATAACTTCGAAGTCGTACAAGGTGATAAGCCTAACAAAAAGGATAAAAAATAAGAAAAGACGGTGTCGCTCGATGCCGTTTTCTTTTTTATTTAAAGTAAAAGTATAAAAATGATAAAATAATATGGTATATAATCTTTAAGAGGGCAAATATATGGATATTTTCTTAAAATACGAACTATTCATGGATGAATGTAATAAGGTTGCATTTAATTATGATCTTTTTAACAAACACCCAGAAGTCTTTGAAAATCTTTTTGCTGATGAGCCATTAGATATCAGAGTCTACCAAAGAATGGCGGACAAATCATTCTTAGACCGTAATGATAACTATTCCATTTCAGTACAGTGGTTAGTGCACGATATCAAAGATAACAAATCCATCTTAAAGCAATTATTCAATGGTAAATTCACCGATGTTAATTTAACTGAACTCGAAAGAAATATCATTATCTTTAAAGAAGTCTTCCCTCTTATTGTCGCTAGACAATTTGCCTATAAAACATTACCAGGAGCTTGGTACTATTTTGTTTATTTTAAAAACAACGGCTTTAAATTCTATTTACCACAAGAATTCATCGATGAAAAACTCGGTGGTGAATATAAGAAAGTTGATTTAAAACAACTATCTCCTGAAGAATTATTAAAATACATCGTTCCTGATTATTATCTCGCTTTATCCGTTTCTAAAGTTTATATGCCAAAATCGAAAGATAGCGTCTTATTAAACATTGGTAGAGAGTGGATTAACGAAAACAATCAAGTCGTCAACGCGATTGAATAATATTATTGAAATTGCATAATCGTCATATCTTGTCATACAATATCAACATAAAATTGAATTGAGGTTTTTCAATATGAAACAAAAATTTATGTTTTTAAGCATAGCCGCTCTTTTGTTAACAGCCTGCGGCAATGCAAACCAGCCAACATCTCAACCTGCTCCAGGACCACAAAAGGATCCAAACGAAGTCTCTGTTTTCCTTTTATCTGGTCAATCCAATATGCAAGGTAATACAAGTTCTAGCGAAGCTAATTTAAAAACAGCTTTTGAAGATTTGGGTCTTGATGACTTAGACGATGTCATCGGTGGTATGCCAACAGTGCAAAGTAGTGTTTACTGCGCTGGCTATGGTGAATTAAATCACGAAAATTTAGTGAACAATTCTAG
Organism: Bacilli bacterium; assembly: GCA_045222195.1. Lineage (GTDB taxonomy): Bacteria > Bacillota_I > Bacilli_A > RFN20 > CAG-826 > RUG14515. Next base: position 1,885 of record JBGUXN010000014.1, read on the forward strand.
ACTCCAAGCTTATACCAATAAAGAGAATCAATTTGCGGGTAAATTCGTTCCAACTGCTCCAGGCTTAGGTAATTCCAGTTCCCAAATGGGTCCAGAATTTGGTTTAGCCTATGCCTTAAAAGAAGAAGCCGATGAAGATCATCCAATCTTCTTAGTCAAGATGGCCTCTAATGGTTCTGGTTTTGCTCAAAGTGGTACTGATTATAACTGGCCAGTTAAAGATGCCGATGGTAATTTTCCAGAAATCAACTTATATAACACATTCGCAAAACCATTCTTAGAAAATAATCTTAGGATTATTGAAGATATGGGTCTTACCCCAGTCATTAAAGGTTGGGTCTGGCACCAAGGCGAATCTGATTGTGATGGTGGCGTTAAAACTCAAAAATACGCTGAAAGATTAGGCGATATGGTTGCTCAATTTAGAGAAGACTTTGCTGAATATGCTAGAGACGAAGATGGCGAAAACATCGCCTTCATCGATGGTATGGTCTATCAAGGCACCAATCCAAAATCAAGCTGGACAAAACCAGAAGATATGAACGCTCAAAAGCAAGCTTTTGCGGATTCCGCTGATAACAACTATCTCGTTGATATCTACGCTAACGCTGAAGAAAAGACTGACGAAAACGAATTAAAACCAGGTAACCCAGGTGGTGATAGTATGCACTATAACACCAAGAGTTCATTCAGACTTGGTATGGCGTATGGTCAAGTCATCCTTGATAACGATTTATTAGACTAATCTAATCTAAACTAAATAGCCGAGTGATTGTTCATTCGGCTTTTAATTTGCTCTACTTACTAGTAAGTGATATTATTTTTCTATGAAAATCGGAATTATTGGTGGTGGCGCTGCTGGAAGTTATCTAGCCATAAGAATTAAGGAACTTAATCCTTCTTTTTCTGTGACTATCATTGAAAGAAACGATAAACTTCTTAAGAAAGTGGCAGTCACAGGTAATGGTAGATGCAACTACGCGAATATGGGTAGTTTAGAGAATAAATACAATAATCCGTTCGCTAATCGAATCGTTGAAAACCTAAAACCTGAACAATTAGTGGCCAATTTCGAAAGATATGGCATCCATCCAACTCAAATCGATAATTTAATCTACCCCGTCTCTTTAAGCGCTCAGACAGTCATTTTGATGTTAAATAAACGCCTTAACGATTTAGGTGTATCAATTTGTCTCAATGAAAAAGTTTTAGATTATCAAAATAAAGGCAACAAATTCATCATTAAAACCGATAAAGAAGAGCACATCTTTGATAAAGTGGTGTTTGCTGCGGGCGGAAAAGCCTATCCTCAGCTCGGTACAGATGGTAGTGTTTTAGAAGCGTTGAGACAACATGGCTATCAAATTGAGACATTATCGCCATCATTAAGCCCATTAAAAGTTAAAGAAAACACTAAGAAAATATCTGGTCTAAGAGTCAAATGTTTAGTGTCTTTATTTAGTAAAGGTCAACTCTATTATTCTGAAGAAGGCGAAGTCTTATTTAAGGATGATGGATTAAGTGGCATCGTTATTCTTAACATTTCACAAAAGATCAATGAGATTAAAGATAAATCCAATGTCAAAGTGGTCTTAAATCTCGTTCCCAATAAATCCAATATTAAAAAAGACCAATACGAAGAATATGTCCATCCAAAAATAGCGGCTTATCTTCTAGATAATGATCTTGATATCAATGCACTTTCATTTACTTTTAAAGGTTTCTACGATTATAATGTCGCAGAAGTAAGCCATGGTGGTCTTTCCTTAAAAGAAATCACTGATGGTTTAGAATCTAAAAAAGAAAAGGGTTTATACTTCGCTGGTGAACTTCTTGATATCGATGGCATGTGTGGTGGTTTTAATCTCATGTTTGCCTTTGCTTCAGGAGAAACAATTGCCAAGGCAATTAAATAATTATGTTTGCTAAGAATTATATTATTTCTAATAACGATGTTGACGAGAGATTTGATTTAAAAGTCTCTGCGATTTTCCGTTTATTTCAAGATGTAGCAATGCTTGCCACTAGAGACCTCAAAGTGGACTCGATGTCTTTAAGTAAAAGAAATATCGACTGGGTCATCACGCGTATGATGGTGGAAATCAAACGCCTTCCTAAATGCGATGAACAAATCTCTGTTTTTACTTATCCAGGTAAAGATATGGCTATGCTTTATCCCCGTTACTTCTTTATTACTGACGCCAAAGGCGAAATCATTATTCGTTCTTCTTCTATTTGGTGCTTGATCGATAACGATACGAGAAAAGTTGTTGTTGATAAAGAAGTCATCAAAAAGCTGCCAGAAGAGAGCCATGAAAGCCAACTTCCTTTCCCAGAAAAGGTTGCCATGCCGATGAATCAAAAATATATCGAAAGAAGAACTATCCATTATAGTGACTTAGATTTTAATTCTCATATGAATAATGTGAGATATATCGAACTATTAACGGATACTCATGATTCCTCCTTCTATAAAGAACATAAAATCACATCTATTACGTTGAATTATCTCAAAGAGATAAAAGAAAAAGAGGTCGTTGATATTTCTTCTAACGCCTCTAATCCAGAAATCATTTCTGTATCAGTTGATGGAGATTTAGCTTTCTTAGGCAAAGTTACTTATTCTGATTAGCTTTATCGTAATTAGCTTTGACTTCGACAAGCATTTGTTCCATACGATTCATACAGACTTCAAAATCAAATTGCTTAATAAACTCTTGGTATTTCACTGAGAGTTTTTCTTTTTCTTCTTTGTGTTCAATCCAATAATCAATGTGATCGGTTAAATCCTTAATATTACGAGATTTATATAAGCATCTATCATCAATAGCGAACTTTCTAGTGGCGCTTTTTCTACTGTCAGCGATAACTGGAACCATGCCACAGGCAATCGCTTCTAAACAAGAGATGGCCTCGATTTCAACGATGGAAGTATGAACGTATAAATCGCCCATCCATAAAGCATCGTGCAATTCTTCGTGCTTATATAACTTTTGAATTGGAGGATTAGTGAAGTTAAGCTTCTTGATGAGCTTCATTAAATACTTTCTTCTTGGCCCGTCACCAGTCAGCATAATTTGAATATCTTTCTCATATTTGGAGCGTTTTACCGCGTATAAAAGCTCTTGCTGATTCTTTTCTTTTGATAACCTACCTGACATGATAATGATAAACTTGTTTTTTAAGTTATCTGGACGTTCAACTTTTTTAGGGTAGAAGTACTTAAAATTGACCCCATTTGAGATGACATAAGCAGGGACATTTTTCTTATTGTATTGCTTAACGTAATCTCTAATAAATTCGGTTGGATAATGGACGGCATCCACCTTATTAAAATAGGTGCTCCATAAGTAAGAATAAGTGGCTTTATTAACAAGGTTAGACGCCATTAAAAAGATGTGAGAAGTAAAGTTTTCCGCTTGCATATGGAAGCCAGCGGTAAAAGGAATACCGTTTTTATGACAGAACTTTAAGGCTTTTTTAGAAGCGCTAAAAGGCACTAAGCCATGCACAATATCCGCGTCTTTACACGCTTGATAAATAACGGTTTTATCGCCTCTAGCTAAAGAGACACCATTCTTTTGTAAATAGCCGTTAAATGGTCCGACATTTAAGGTTCTTAAAATGTAGTAACCTTGTCTACCCATCTTATCTGGATCAGGACAAACGACCTTCACGTTATGGCCTTTTTCGACAAGGGTGTTAATTAAGTTATAAGCGGCTAGTGAGGTACCGTTATTAGCCTCACCAAGCACATCACAAACAATTGTAATATTCATAGTTATTGACCTCGTAATTCTAATTTAATTAATAGTGTGTTTTAAAACAAACTACTCGTTTAAGATAGACTCTACTAAAGTAATAAATGTTTTCTACTAGTTGGATATAGGGGAGTGTAATCTTATTTTAAAATGACTTTGTGGAAGGCTTTTTTGCCCTTCTTAATCTTGATTGAATCCTTTAAAGCATCTGGACTTAATCGAAGATTAACATCGCTGACCTTCTCACCGTTAATGGAAATACCACCTTGATCGATTAGTCTTCTTGCTTCACCTTTGGAAGCTGCTAATTTAGTTAAGACTAATAAATCTAATAAACCGATACCTTCAGCGTATTCCGCTATATTTAATTCGGTAGTTGGCATATTGGCATCATCACCTTCACCAGAGAATAAGGCACGTGCCGCATTAAGAGCTTTCTGTGCTTCTTCTTCACCGTGTACTAACTTGGTGATTTCAAAGGCTAAGATTTCTTTCTTTTCGTTGATTCTGTTGTCTGGCCATTTTTCCATTTCTTCAATTTGTTCGACTGGAATAAATGTAATCATTTTAAGACATTTGTTGACGTCAGCGTCGTCCACATTTCTCCAATATTGGAAGAATTCGTATGGACTAGTTTTTTCTTTATCAAGCCATAAAGCGCCTTTCGCAGATTTGCCCATTTTCTTACCTTCACTATTAGTTAATAAAGGAATAGTTAAGGCAAAAGCGTCTTTGCCAGTTTTCTTTCTGATGAGCTCTGTACCAGCGAGCATGTTGCTCCATTGATCATCGCCACCAAATTGCATGTTGCAGCCATATTTTTCATGTAAATAATAGAAGTCATAAGACTGCATAATCATGTAGTTAAATTCTAAGAAAGTTAAGCCTTTTTCCATTCTTTGTTTGTAGCATTCTGCCGTTAACATTTTATTGACGGAAAAACAGGCACCAACGTCTCTTAAAAGTTCGGTATATTTTAACCCTTTTAGCCAATCGGCGTTATTGACACAGATGGCTTTATCTGGACCGAATTCAATGAAACGTCCAATTTGTTCTTTAAAGCGTTCACAGTTATGAGCAATTTGTTCTTCTGTGAGCATCGCTCTCATATCTGTTCGACCACTTGGATCGCCCACTAAACCAGTGCCGCCACCTAAAACGACGATTGGTTTATTGCCCGCTAATTGCAGTCTCTTCATTAAAACTAAAGTCATAAAGTGACCAGCGTGTAATGAATCAGCGGTTGGGTCAAAACCAATATAAAATCTCGCGCCACCAGAGTTGATGAGCTCTTTAATCTCTTCTTCATCTGTGACTTGAGCGATTAATCCTCTTCTTTGTAATTCTTCATAGATTTTCATTAATGAACCTCCTAAAAAATAAGCCTCTATTCCAAAAACATGGAACAGAGGACGAATAATCGTGGTACCACCTCTATTTAGATAGCTCTCGCAAGCTATCCCTTACGTGTACGTGACACATACGCTATTTCGGGCGTGCCCGGCTTCCCTACTAAAGTTCAGGTCGCAGCTCTGGAATGTATTCGTTCTTCACTAGTTTTTGTCCTTTCACCAACCGGACGCTCTCTATAAAACCTCATGAAGACTACTTGTTTCCTTCATAGCTTCGGTTGTTATTATAACAAAGCAGTTTTAGAAAAGAAAGTTTACAATAAATAAAATTTTTGTAAAAAGAATTATTACTGCATTGTGATTACTATAAATCTTATATAAAATATAAAGTTAGTATGGCAAAAAAGGAAAAGAAACCAAACTATAAGGCTAGGCTATTCTCTTTTGAATATATCTGGCATGACATTATCAAATGGCTTGGCTGGTGGCAATGTTTGCTCTGGTATCGCATTAAGAAATACTATGACGGTCCAGAAGCTAAAAAGAGAATTAAAGGTGGCGCGATTGTGACAAGTAACCACGTTGGTTTTTCTGATCCATTTGTCCTTCAATGCACAGTCTTATCTCGTAGATGGCATTTCTTACATATGACTGATTTGATTAAGAATAAAGTTCAAGGTTGGTTTTATCGTCGAGTTTTTCTCTCTTACGCCATCGATAGAGATAAACCATCTTTAAAAACGATGAAAATGCTAAGTGAATACGCTAAAGGCGGAAACTTAATCGCTCTTTTCCCAGAAGGACATATTAAAAGAGACAACATAGTTGATTCCTTTAAGGGTGGTGCAGTTTTAATCGCCTATATGAGTGATAGACCAATTATTCCTATCTATCATAAAAGGAGAAAAAGCATCTGGAATATGACTAGAATGGTGATTGGTAAACCATTCAATGTCAAAGAAATGATTGGACCAGTCTTGACACAAGATAAAGTCCAAAAGGTTAGTGAAGAACTTCATCAATACGAACTTCACTTACAAGAACTATGTGAGGAGAAAATGAAAAAATGAAAATTTTATTTAAAAACGCTCGCATATTAACAATGGCTAACGAAAACATCATCGAAGGTGATTTAGTGGTCAATGATAACCGCATTGCCTACATCGGTAATGATTCTTCTTCATTTGCTCCTTTTGATCGAGTTATCGACGTTAATAAGAATCTTTTGATGCCAGGCTTCAAAAACGCCCACGCTCATAGCGCGATGGTGTTCCTGCGCGGAAAAGCTGATGATGTTGTCTTACAAGATTGGCTCTTTAAAATCATCTTCCCAAGAGAAGAAAAACTCATCGCAAGTGATATTTATCACTTAAACAAAGTTGCTTACTTAGAATACTTAAGTAGTGGTATCACCGCTTGCTTTGATCATTATTACTATCCGTTAGAGGGCGCGAAAGCGGCGGAAGAAGTTGGTTTCCGTACTTTACTCCTTGCCACATATGACCAAAAGTACACACGTGGTGAAGACCTCTATCGTAATTATCATCACTTCAACGATAAGAAGGACGGCTTAGTTCGTTACACAATTGGTTTCCACGCTGAATATACAACTGATAATGAATTATTAAAGGGAACAAAGGAAACTCTAGCAATGTTGAAGTGTCCTTTCTACACCCATATTTCTGAAACCAAAAAAGAAGTGGAAGAATGTAAGGAAAGACATGATAAAACCCCAGTTCAATATCTCTATGATGAAGGCTTATTTAAATATGGAGGTGGTGGTTTCCATTGCGTTTATTTGACTAAAGAAGAAGTTGAAATCTTTAAGAAGAATAAACTCAGTGTCATCTCCTGCCCAGGCAGCAATCTTAAGCTTGCATCCGGAATTGCGCCTTTAACCTATTTTTATAACGAAGGAATCAACATTGCTTTAGGCACAGATGGCCCTGCTAGCAACAATTCTTTAGATATGTTTAAGGAAATGTATTTGGCTGCGACACTCCAAAAAGTCTTAACTAATGATCCAATTTCTATCCCTGCTTTTGAGATTTTGAAGATGGCAACAGT
>JBGUXN010000015.1:0-6442 GCA_045222195.1 Bacilli bacterium
ATATAAAACCCCACATCAGTATAAACACGACATGGGGTTTTGAGATTGAGACTTTTTTGAACTGTCTACTTTCGCTTGACTAGTTCAGACGCTGGTCATTTTTTATTAATTTGTTTTAGAGTAAGAAATTCTCAATTCTATTACAGATGACATATCCATCGTGATTATAGACGTCTTTTCTGTTATACATGATTCTTTCTTTATTTGGTCTTAAGAAGATACCACCCGCTTGTTCAACGATGACTTGCGACGCGGCGGTATCCCATTCCTTAGTGCCATCATTTAAACGATAGGTGATTTCCCCTAAACCTTGGGCAATACGGCATGGTTTTAAAGCACTGCCCCACTTCTCAACTTTGGTAATCTTATCAGCGTGTTTTTTAATCATATCTTCTTCATTTTGTTTAGTATGGAAGACACTCTTATAACAAGTGAGATTATCTAATTTATCGTTGACGTGTATGCGTTTAGTGACACCATCTTTACGATAGAAGGCCCCTAAACCTTTAGCGGCATAATAAATTTCTCCAGTGAGTGGAACCACTACGACACCAACGACAGCTTCGTGCTTATAAGCAAGAGCAATATTTGTGGTAAAGCCACCATCTTTAGCAACGAAATCTTTAGTGCCATCAACCGGGTCAACGATCCACACATAATCATTAGATAATCTAGAAGGATCGTCTTCACTTTCTTCGGTTAAAAAGGCATAGGTTGGGAAGGCTCTATGTAGATGTTCTCTAATAACCTTATCTGCGTTTTTATCAGCGAGAGTAACTGGTGAATTATCATCTTTGATTTCGACATCAAAATCTGTGTGATATATTTTTAATATACCTTCAATTGCGGCGACACCCGCTTCAATAGCGGCGTTAAGTTGTTCTTCCCACATATAATTAACCTCTTTTCTTTTCTAAGATATCCACTAGTTTATCGATTAATTCTTGCAAAGCTTCTTCGGCTTTTTTCTTGCTTGTGAAGCCAGCGGCAAAGGTATGACCACCACCACCGAAACTCGCAGCGACTTCTTGTACGTTGATGAGGTTACTTCTGATTTCAACATGGAGTTTGCCTTCATCATTTTCCGCGGCCACAAACCAGACTGGGCATTTCTTAACATGAGAGATTAAACCGGTATAGCAAGTGATTTGTGATGTTTTAATATGCATTCTTTCTCTATCCTTTTTAGTGGCGTAGACATAAAGAATGCCTGGTTTTACCTTTTTAACATTACGATAAACAAATCTTTTAATCTTTAAAGATTGTTCACTAGAAACATTAAGAATGGATGTTAGTTTAACTGGTTCTACTCCTAAAAGAATCAAATCTTTTAAGATATCGAACATCCTTGTGTAATAAGTAGCGTATTGGAATCTCGCAGAATCTGTAAATATTCCTAAATACATCGCTTCCGCGGCTACTTTTGGGATGATGTAATTATTTTCTTTAGCAAATAAGTAAATGATTTCAGAAGTGGATGTTGATTCAGTATCAATGATTTCTGGACCTTGTGTGAAATTATGATTATCAATATGATGATCAAATTTGACAAAATCTAGAGCATTGACCGCTCGTTGATCTTCTAATCTAGAAAGGTCATTACTATCGACGACGATTGCTAATGATTTTTGGATTGTTTCTAGAGAAACTTCATCCATTTTGCCTAAGATGTGATAGAAGTTAGGAAGACCACTACCAACGATATAGACTTTTTTATTTGGATAATGCTTCTTTAAGATAGCCTTTAAAGCAACTTGACTACCATAACAATCACCATCCGGATTGAGATGACCGAATATCACTATCGAATCGTAGTCTTCAATCTTTTTAGTGATTTTTTCAAACATTAGAACTCGTTGCTTTCTTCTTCCTCTTCGGATTCTTCTTCTTCGTCAGCGTCGTCTAATTCTTTGGCTTTCTTGTCTTCTTCGAAGGCAGCGTTGTATTCGGCTTCTTCTTCCTCTTCTTCGCTATCTTCATCATAAGTTTCGACATCAGAATAGACTTCACTCATATCAATATGAACGCTTTCATATTTATGACGGACTCTTAAATCCCATTGGTTTTCACCTAAAGTGACAAAGCGACCATCAAGCATTAAATTGGTGTAGAAACGAGAGACTTTCGCTGCTGCTTCTTCTGGGGTTAAACCCGCTTCTTTAACGCAGTACGCCCAAATATCTTGGAACTTACTTGGTTGGTTTTGTCCGCTTACATAATCGAAAGCGTGATCTAATAATGATTTTGCCATATTAATGGACCTCCTACATATGTATTGGAGCACTTACACCGATTAAGTTAAGTGCATTTTTAATAACGATTTGACTAGCTTTAACTAGCGCAAGACGTGACGCGCTCACGTCTACGTTGCTGCGGTCATTCACTCTACACTCGTTATAGAATGCGTGGACGAATTCCGCAAGGGCGTGTATGTAATTTGTGATTTGATAAGGCGCTTTTTCTTTAGCAGCATTACTAATCACATTTGGGAAATCAGCGAGATGTTTTAATAAGGCCATTTCCGAAGGTTGAGTTAAGTTCTTGGCGCTTTCATCAATTGCGATATCTTGACATTGTTCTAAGATGGAACAGAGTCTAGCGTGAGCGTATTGAGCGTAATAGACAGGGTTATTAGAACTTTGTTCTTTCGCTAAATCCATATCGAAGTCTAGATGACCCGAAGCCGCGCGCATTGCAAAGAAATAACGCATCGCATCGACACCGACTTCTTCACAGACATCACGTAATGTGATGGCGTCTCCTCTACGCTTAGAGGCTTTATATTCTTGCCCGTCTTTAATGAATCTCACCATTTGGATGAGTTCAACGTGAAGAGCGTCTTCTTTATAACCATGCATCATTAATGCTGATTTCATTCTATTGATATAACCGTGATGGTCAGCGCCTAAGACATCAATGATGAAGTCATAGCCTCTTGACATCTTATTAACGTGATAGCAGATATCTGGCATGAAGTATGTATAATCACCATTGCTCTTTTTGATGACTCTATCTTTATCATCAACAAAGGCTGTTGTTTTTAAATATAAAGCATCGTCCGCTTCATAGACATAGTCTTTTAAGAAATCGATTTCTTTTTCAATAGCGTTATCCGCTCTAATGACTTTTTCACTAGAGAAGACATCAAAATGAACACGGAACAAATCTAAGTCTTTGATGATTCTATCGAGTTCCACTTTCATGGCTCTTTCTTTATAGAAATCTAAAGCTTTATCCATGAAGAGAGCTTTATCACCAATTTCATTTGCTAAATCTTTAGCGATTTCAATGATATCGTTTCCGGCATAGCCGTCTTCTGGAATCGAAGTTTTAATACCGAATAATTCCTCATATCTAGCTTGCAAAGAAAGACCTAGGTTAGTAATTTGACTACCAGCATCATTGATATAATATTCTCTAGTGACTTTATAACCAGCGAATTCTAAGATACGGCATATACTATCACCAATAGCAGCCCCCCTAGCGGTACCAACGTGGAGTAAGCCAGTTGGATTAGCGGAGACGAATTCGACGTTAACTTTTTGTCCGTTTGATGGAAGCTTTCCATAATCATCTCCCGCTTCAATGATTTTCTTCACAAACACTTGTAAAGAATCATTTTTCATGAAAAAGTTAATAAAACCAGGACCAGCAACTTCGATTTTATCGATACCGTCCATATTGATTTTTTCAATAATCATATTAGCGACATCTCTTGGAGATTTAAAAAATTCACGCGCAAATTTCATCGCAACGTTACTAGCGTAGTCACCGTGAGAGGTGTCCTTGCTTTTTTCGATAACGATATCGTTTAAGGAAGCGATTTTACCTAGGAAGCCTAACGCTTCTTGGATTTTAAGTTTTAAACTTTCAACAATATCCATTATTCTTCCTCCTTAAGTAAGACAATGACTTCCGCTTTTACGGCTTCGCTATTACCAAGAGGTCCTAGTTTTTCATTAGTGCCCGCTTTAACGGAGACATTATCGATTGATGTTTCTAATATGTTAGCGATGTTATTTCGCATCTCAATAATATAGTCTTTAAGTTTCGGTTTTTCTAAAGTGATCATGATATCGATATTGCCGATTTGATAGCCCTTCTCTTTCATTAAAGAAACGACTTTTTTAAAGAGAATTGATGAATCGATATCTTTATATTGGTTATCAGTGTCTGGGAAGAGTTTACCAATGTCGCCTAATGCGAGAGCGCCTAATATGGCGTCCATAGAGGCATGATACACGACGTCCCCATCGCTATGAGCGAGCTCGCCAAAAGGTGCAGGTACATGTACACCTGCAAGAATGAGTTTACGACCCTTTACAAGTCTATGGATGTCTGAACCAAATCCTACTCTCATGCTTTTTTATTCACATTAAAACGGAAGAACATGATGTCACCATCTTTTGGATAGTAACCCTTACCTTCGGTTCTAATCTTTCCTGCTTCTTTAACTTTAATTTCGCTACCTAATTCATGGATGGCTTCATAAGGATAAACTTCCGCACAGATAAAACCTTTTTGGAAGTCGGTGTGAATAACACCCGCACATTCAGGAGCGGACATATTGTTCTTGAATGTCCACGCTCTACATTCATCCGCACCAACGGTAAAGAATGTGGAGAGGTTTAATAGTTTATATGTGGCTTTAATGACTTTTTCTAAACCAGATTCAGTGACATTGAGTTCGGCGAGATATTCTTTTCTTTCTTCTGTAGAAAGTTCAGATAATTCACTTTCAATTTGACAAGACACTGGAATGACTTGGTTATTCTCTTTAGAGGCATAATCTAAAACATCTTGATAGTACTTGCAATTATCTAAATCTAATAAGTCTTCTTCACCGACATTAGCAACATAGATAATTGGTTTGTCTGTTAAGAGATGATAATTGACTTTGCAGTATTGGATTTGATCTTCAGTAAGCTTCGCTTTTCTAGCGGGAAGACCTTGTTCAAGAGTTTCTTTGAGTGGTTTTAATAAAGACATTTCATAGATGGCGTCTTTATCTTTAGCGATTCTCGCTTTAGATTCACTCTTTTCAATACGTTTCATAACGGTATCGAGGTCCGCCATAACGAGTTCAAGATTGATAATTTCAATATCTCTAATTGGATCAACAGATTCTTCAACGTGAACGATGTCTGGATTTTCAAAGCAGCGCACTACTTCAACGATAGCGTCACATTCTCTAATGTTAGCTAAAAACTTATTGCCTAAGCCTTCACCATTAGAGGCACCTTTGACTAAACCAGCGATATCTGTGAATTCCACAGTGGCAGGAATCTTACGTTCAGGTTTAAAAATGTTAGTTAAGAACTCTAATCTATCATCTGGAACATTGACCACACCTGTATTTGGATTGATGGTCGCAAATGGATAGTTAGCGGCTTCAACATGAGAATTTGTAATCGCATTAAAAAGCGTCGATTTTCCAACGTTTGGTAATCCGACTATTCCTGCTTTTAAACCCATAGTGATATTCCCCTTTTCGCGCAAATAATTATAAGTGATAAGAGAATAAATGCAAAACAAAAATAATTTGTTTTAGGCTTTTAAGGCTTCAAGTGGATTAATTTTATTAATTCTTTTGCTCATCACAAAGCTAGATGTAAGACCAATAAATAGTGATAAAACAAACATCGGAACTAGGCAAAACGGATTAAAGGAAAAAGAGAATCCAGTTGATAAAGATGAGGCAATTTCTAGATTCGCCACCACTGAGACAATCAAGATTTCAACAGACGCTATCACAAATGAGATGAGGCACTGGAACAAAGAATGATAGAACAAGAACTTCTGGCTCTCACGTTTACTAACACCAAGGCATCTCGCTAAGGCAATTTCCTTCCTCCCCTCGATAATGTAAATGTAGTTACAGATAGTTAAAAGAAGGATTGAGATTGAGGTAGCCACAAGAGAGAATATAATGAGCACAATCGTGATATAAAAACAGACTGTATCCACACTATCATCAATGCCAGAAAGAGGGTTAACAATGTCATACTGATGAAAAGCCGTTTTAGCCCTAATCAAGCTCTCATCAATTGTCTTAGGATTATTCAGAGAAAAGGATAAATTTTGGCATTGAAGTTCAAAAGCACTAATACCAATTTGGCATTGATAAAATAAGATTGGCCAGTTCATTTGATGGTAGATTAGATTCTTATTTGATCTTACTGTTCCCACTATTTTTAGCTCGGTCATAACATAGTCATTAATTACTTTATTTTCAGAAGTCAAAACTTCCTTTTTTGAAGTTGCTAAATATAGTCTTTCGCCCAATTCCTTACATCCTAATTCCTTAAATAAAGAATCCGAAACAACAATTTCGCTTAAATATCTAGGAATTTGCCCAAACTGCAATTTTCCGTCAAAAACGCAAAAGTTAATCCCGTTTTGCAGACTTTTTGCGAAGTTTCCGCTTAAAATGCCAGGAATT
>JBGUXN010000016.1:0-8345 GCA_045222195.1 Bacilli bacterium
ATATAAAACCCCACATCAGTATAAACACGACATGGGGTTTTGAGATTGAGACTTTTTTGAACTGTCTACTTTCGCTTGACTAGTTCATCATTCCGGTCTTTTTTGTTGTTAACAAAATAGCATAAAAGGTCTACACTAATAATATCTTTATTAAAGGAGCAAACATATGCAAGATATTCTCCCTTGGTTAATTCCAGTTTTAATCGTTGTCGGTGCGATTTTAATAGTTGTTATCATCGCTTCACTTATCGCCAAAAAGACCAATCAAAAATTCATTAATGTCTTAGCTAATTTATTATGGATGGTCTTCGTTGGTTGGATACTAGCGTTAGTCTATCTCTTACTCGGTGTGATTTGCTGCGTTCTCATCTTATTCATCCCAGTTGGCTTACAATATTTCAAATTTGCTAGATTAGCAATTTGGCCATTTGGATATAAACCATACTTCACTAAACTCAACGGTTTTAAATTATTCTTAAATATCCTTTGGCTCATTTTAGCTGGTTGGGAACAAGCGGTGGCTTTATTCATCGTGGGCGCAATTTTATGTGTCACAATCATCTTTATTCCATGTGGCTTACAACTCTTTAAATTCGCCAGATTAGTGATTATGCCTCTTGGTACCACAATCGAAAGAATTCAAGCCGAGCCTCAACAACCACAAGCCTAAAATAAGATTACCATTAAGAGAAATAGCCATTAAATGTGTCTATTTTTCTTTTTATTTTATAAAACAAGTAGTAAAGTAATCTTGCTATGTTTATTAACGATACTAAAAAGAATAACAAACTTAAAAATAATATTCTCGCTTTAGGGGCAGAAGCCGCTAAATTGAAGACAGAAGATAATGAAGTTATCAATGCCACAAGCGGCATGCTTAAAAATGAAGATGGCTCTCTTTTTGAATTTGCCTCAGTCAAAAAAGCCGCTAATAACTTATCTACAAAAGATAAATATGCTTATGTTGATTCTGGTGGTACGCCTTCCTATAACAAAGCGGCCATCTCTTGGGTTTTTGGGAAATATTTAGAAGAGATTGAAAAAGAATGCTTTTTAGCCGCTATTCCAACTCCAGGAGGTAGTGGTGCACTTCATCTCGCTTTTTCTAATTATTTAGATGATGGGGAAACCGTCCTTCTTCCTGATCACATGTGGGAAAACTATCTCAATATGGCTAAGGAAGCCTACATCAAAACGGACACTTATCGTTTATTTAACGAAGGAGATGCTTTTGATATTGCTAGTTTAATTAACAAAGTTAATAACTTAAAAGAAAAACAAAATAAAATCATGATTCTTATCAATGATCCATGCGAAAACCCCACTGGTTTCTGCATGCAAGAAGATGATTACGATAAATTAATTGATATCGCTAGAGATAATCCAAACAATAGTTTTATCTATTTAATGGATGTCGCCTATTTTGATTTCTATAGCGCTGATCCAAATATCATCAGAAGTAGATACGCTAAATTTAAAGATATGCCAAATAACGCTTTTGCTTTATTTGTCTTTTCTGGTTCTAAATCATTTGGTCTATATGGCTTACGTATCGGTGCTCTTATCGGTTTAAGCAAAAACAAAGAAGAAATTGAAACCTTTAAAGCGGCTAATTCTTATTCTTGTCGTGCCACTTGGTCAGCCTGTTCCACTTTAGGCATGAGCATCATTGAACACCTAGTGCTAAATGAGGAATATCGCGAAAATTACGAAGAAGAAGTAAAACAGGCTTCTAAGATGCTTGAAGCTAGAAGCCTAGCGTTCTTATCCGCTGCAAAAGAAGTGGGGCTTAAGGTTCTACCTTATGAAAGAGGTTTCTTCATCTGCGTTCCTAGCGATAATCCAGAAAAGTTGATGAACGCTCTTCATAAAGATAAAATACACGGCATTGCCACTAAAACATGTTTAAGACTCGCTCTTTGTAGCGTTAATAAAAACGAAGCAAGTAGGATGCCTCGTCTTATCAAAAATCGCTTAGATATTTTAAATAAATAATTAGTCGCCTTTTTCTCTAAGATAAATGACATATTTCATCGCTTCTTTTGCCATTTCTTCTGGTGTTTCTTTTAATCCATTATTAATCCACCCTAAATAGACGGCAAAGAAACCACCCGCTAAGAAATCATAGAAGTATTGGCTTTGGTTTGGAATAAATCCACCTTGGATACGTTTCACAAATTGATTAGCAAGTGCGCCAATAAGACCGCGTTTTAATAGTAACTTTGTAATTTTAACCATTTCACCATCAGAGAAGATTTTAAACATGGTTTCAAAGAAACGTTCTGGTCCCATACGGGCATATGAAATATCTGTTTTAGCAATAAAAGTATCAAACATATTGTCTAAGCAATAATCGATGATTTCATTTTTATCTTTGAAGTTGCGGTAGTAGGCCATCCTAGAAAAGCCCGCTTTATCGACGATATCTTGGATAGAGATATCTTCATATTCATTTTCTTCTAATAATTCGATTAATGCTTGTGACAAGCAGTTCCTTGAAAAATCCTTCTTATTCATACGCCATTCCTCTTTTTCAATATAACAAAGATTACATTTGTAACGTTACAAAATGCACACTTGCATAATAGATGTACCCAAAAAAGTTATAAAAGAGCGATAAATATAACGTTAAATACCCTATATTCCACAGATTTTGCTATCATAATGTCATTATGAAATATATCTTCTTTGATTTAGATTGCACTTTATATTATCTAGATGAAGAAAACTTCCTTCCCGTTTATTTTGATGCGATTGGTAAATGGGCTGTTTCTATCGGCTTTGATTACAAGACCGCTTTAAAAGCGATGTATGAAGGTTCCATCAATATGTCTAATAGTGATGGTGTTAACACTAACGATAAATTTTTCTGGGATGCATTTGCTAAAGTCATGGGTCCATTAACTAAAGAAAAAAGAGCGGAGCTCGATGCCTTTTATGAAAAAGAATTTGATAAATTAGGCTACTTATCTAAACCAGTTGATGGTGTTAATGATGTTATTAAAACTTTAAAAGATAAAGGCTATACCTTAATTGTGAACACCAATCCAATTTTACCAATGGAAGCACAATTAGTAAGGATGAAGTGGGGCAAGCTCAATCCTGATGATTATGCTTTTATTACCGCTTACGATACATGTCATTTTTCCAAACCTGATCCTCGCCTATATAAAGAGCTAGCCGATAAATTTAACGCTGATCCTAAAGACTGCTTAATGGTGGGTAATGATGTAAAAGGTGATATAATTGCCGCTAAAAAGGCGGGATTTAATGTCTTTTTAATCACTAATTATATTTTTAATCGTGATAATGACGATATTTCTAATATCCCTCAAGGTACCTTTAACGATTTATTAAAATATATTGAATCTCTTAATTAGGTCTTAACATGTTTTATAAACATGATAAAATATTAAAGCAAATATTTTTGGAGGAAATTTAATATGAGCTTATTTAAAAAAGCTATTGCAGAATGTATTGGCACATTCGTATTAGTATTTGCTGCTTGTGGTGCCGCTGCCTTCTTAGGCAATGCTGTTGGCGCCGCTTTTGCTTTCGGTTTAGTCATCGTTGCTATGGCTTATTCCATTGGTAGAATTTCTGGTTGCCATATTAACCCAGCCGTCTCTTTAGGCTGCTTAATTGCTAAGAGAATGACAGTCGTGGAATTCTTTGTCTATGTCGCCGCTCAAATCGTCGGTGGTTTTTTAGGCGCTGTTGCCTTATTCGGTTTAGCCAAAGCCGGTGGTGCTGATTTATCTTTAAACACCTTAGCTTGCAACTTCACTATGGATAAATCCATGAATGTTGGTCCAATCGTTGGTGCGATTCTAGTTGAAGTCATCTTAACATTCATCTTTGTTTACGTTATTCTTAACGTCACAGCCGCTGATAGCAAAGTCGGTGACAAAGCTGGTGTTTTAATTGGCTTAACATTAACACTCGTTCACTTAGTTGGCATCCCATTCACTGGTACATCCGTTAACCCAGCTAGAAGCTTAGCAACCGCTCTCGGTTCACTCATCTTTGGCGGAGCCAATAGTGGTGATGCTTTAGCCCAAGTTTGGATCTTCATCGTTGGCCCATTACTCGGTGCCGTCGTTGCCGCTTTAGTTTATAAACTTCTCCACAAAGAAGAAAAAGCGGAAGAACCAAAAGCCGAATAAAATAAGTAAGTAAGAAGCTCACTTCGGTGGGCTTTTTTCTTTTGCTTAAAACACTATGATACACCAGGACTAGTGTGCATATTTTTTATTTTTTTCTTGTCTATATTTCCTTATTTATATAATATATATGAGCGTGTGCAAATCACACCCTGACCATTTCGGGTCGTTTTTTAAAGGAATGACACTGATACACCAGGTATTGTGGTAAGCACAACCAATCAAATTAGTTTACGAAAGGAGCAATTATGCCAACCATTAATCAATTAGTTCGTCAAGGCAGACAAAATAAGACATACAAGTCAAAAGCCCCTGCCCTTGGACAAAGATGGAATTCTTTAAAGAAAAAAGAAACTGCTCAACCAGCCGCTCAAAAGCGTGGCGTTTGCACCCGTGTTGGTACAATGACACCAAAGAAACCTAACTCTGCGTTAAGAAAATACGCTCGTGTTAGATTGAGCAACGGTTATGAAGTCACTGCCTATATCGGTGGTGAAGGTCACAATTTACAAGAGCACAGCACCGTCATCATCAGAGGTGGCCGTGTTAAAGACCTCCCAGGTGTGCGTTATCACATCGTTAGAGGTACATTAGACTGTGCGGGTATCGAAGCCAGACGTCAAGGTCGTAGCTTATACGGTACTAAGAAACCACATGAAGAGGAATAGGAGGTAAGTAATTATGCGTAAAGGAAATCCTGTCAAACGTGATGTCTTACCAGATCCAATTTACAATTCAAAGTTAGTCACACGTTTAATTAACAAATTAATGCTCGATGGTAAAAAGGGCACAGCGCAAAACATTCTCTACGGCGCTTTCAAAAAGATCGAAGAAAAAACTGGCAAACCAGCAATGGACGTCTTCGCGACAGCCATTAACAACATCATGCCAGAAGTCGAACTCAAAATGCGTAGAGTCGGTGGTGCAAACTTCCCAGTTCCAACAGAAGTTTCCCCAGAAAGAAAAGTTACTTTAGGCTTAAGATGGTTAGTCAACTATTCTCGTTTAAGAAACGAAAAGACCATGACCGACCGTTTAGCAAACGAAATCATCGATGCCGCTAATGGCACTGGTGCTTCCGTTAAGAAAAGAGAAGACACCCACAAAATGGCAGAAGCCAACAAAGCTTACTCACATTATCGTTGGTAATCAGTTAAGGAGTAGAAACCTATGTCACGCGAATATGATCTAGCACATACACGCAATATCGGCATTATGGCCCATATCGATGCAGGCAAGACTACAACTACTGAACGTATTCTCTATTTTACCGGCAAAATCCATAAAATCGGCGAAACCCACGAGGGTAGTGCGACGATGGACTGGATGGAGCAAGAACAAGAAAGAGGCATTACCATTACCAGTGCGGCGACAACCGCAACCTGGAAAGGTAATCGCATTAACATCATTGATACTCCTGGACACGTCGACTTCACCGTTGAAGTGGAAAGATCCTTACGTGTATTAGACGGCGCTATTACTGTCTTAGATGGTAAAAACGGTGTCGAACCACAAACGGAAACAGTCTGGAGACAAGGTTCTAAATATGGTGTTCCACGTATTGTCTTTGTCAATAAGTTAGACGCCATCGGTGCGGACTTCGAAATGAGCGTTCGTTCTCTAAGAGAACGTTTAGGCGCTAATGCCGAAGCGGTCCAATATCCAATTGGTATTGAATCATCTCTTAAGGGTTGCATTGATATCATCACGCAAAAAGCTTATGTTTATGCTTCTGACGTCAATGAAGAACCTCACGAAGTACCAATCCCAGAAGAATACCAAGAAAAAGTCTTAGAACTCAGAATGAAATTATTCGAAGCTCTTTCTAACTTCGATGAAGAAATTCTGATGCTTGTTCTCGAAGGAGAAGATCCTTCCGTTGAGCAAACCAAAAACGCCATCCGTAAAGCAGTCTTAACTGGTGAATTCCACCCTGTCTTCTGCGGTAGTGCGTACAAAAACAAAAACATTCAATTACTCTTAGATGGTGTCATTGACTATTTGCCAAGCCCATTAGATATTCCTCACGCTAAAGGTGAAGACGATAGAGGTAACGAATTACTCTGTGAACCAGATGATAATGCTCCTCTTGCCGCTCTTGCCTTCAAGATTGCTACCGATCCATTCATTGGTCGATTAGCTTATGTGAGAGTCTATAGTGGCACACTTAAATCTGGTAGTTACGTCATGAACTCCACCAAAGGGGTGAAAGAAAGAATCGGTCGTGTCGTCTTAATGCACTCTAACCACCGTCAAGAAGTCCCAGAATTACACGCTGGTGATATCGGTGCGGTAGTGGGTCTTAAAAACACCACCACAGGTGACACATTATGTGAAGTCGGCAAGACCATAATCTTGGAAAAGATGGAATTCCCAGATCCCGTCATTGAGGAAGCAGTCGAACCAAAGACCAAAGCGGACCAAGAAAAGATGACGATTGCCTTACAAAAACTCGCGGAAGAAGATCCAACATTTAGAGTAAGAACCAATCCTGAAACTGGTCAAACCTTAATCGCCGGTGTCGGTGAATTACATCTCGACATCATCGTTGATAGAATGAAGAGAGAATTCGGCGTTCAAGTCAACGTTGGTGCCCCACAAGTTGAATACCGTGAAACTATCAAAGTTGAAGGTGAATGCGAAGGTAAATACATCAGACAATCTGGTGGTAGAGGTCAATACGGTCACGTTTGGATTCGCTTCGAACCAAACGAAGGTAAAGGCTTCGAATTCGTGGATGCTATCGTCGGTGGTACTGTTCCAAAAGAATATATCAAGCCAACCGAAGAAGGCTTAAAAGACGCCCTCAACCGCGGTATGTTAGCGGGCTTCCCAGTCGTCGATATTAAAGCTACGCTTTATGATGGTAGCTATCACGATGTCGATAGCAGTGAAGCCGCTTACAAAATCGCTGCTTCTATGGCTTTAAAAGAAGCGGCTAAAAAATGTAAACCAGTCATCTTAGAACCAATCATGAAGATTGAAGTGACTGTCCCAGAACAATACTATGGTGATGTCATTGGTGATATCTCCCGTAGAAGAGGACAAATGACTGGTGAGAGTCAAAGGGCCAACGCTAAAATCATTGAAGCGGAAGTCCCATTGAGCGAAATGTTTGGTTATGTTACTGATTTGCGTTCTATGACGCAAGGTAGAGGCAACTACGTAATGCAATTCGATCATTATGGAGAAACACCAAAATACGTTCAAGATGAAATTTTGAAAAAAGTGGGAGTGATTGCCCGCTAAAAAATTGTGTAATATCAATTGATATTGCACGAAAAAATAATTTGCTATATTATGATATCGTTGCAAACTTGTTATTAACGAAAAGAAAGGAGATTTCTATTTATGGCAAAACAACATTTTGACAGATCTAAACAACACGTCAATATCGGTACCATCGGTCACGTTGACCACGGTAAAACAACATTAACCGCTGCTATTACATCTGTCTTAGCTAAAAAAGGTGGCGCAGTCAAAACTGATTATGCTCAAATCGACTCCGCACCAGAAGAAAAAGCTCGTGGTATTACAATTAACACAGCTCACATCGAGTATCAAACAGAAACAAGACACTATGCCCACGTCGACTGCCCAGGACACGCTGACTACATCAAGAACATGATTACTGGTGCTGCTCAAATGGATGGTGCTATCCTCGTTGTTGCAGGTACTGATGGTGTTATGCCACAAACTCGTGAACACATCTTATTAGCCCGCCAAGTCGGTGTCCCATACATTGTTGTGTTCATCAATAAAACAGACTTAGTCGATGACCCAGAATTATTAGACTTAGTCGAAATGGACGTCCGTGACTTATTAAATAGCTACGGCTTCCCAGGTGATGAAGTTCCAGTCATCCGTGGTTCCGCAAGATTAGCTCTTGATGGCAACCCAGAAGAAGAAAAACACATCGAAGAATTAATGGCAGCTTGCGATTCTTATATCCCAGCTCCAGCTCGTGAAAACGACAAACCATTCTTACTCGCGATTGAAGACGTTATGACCATTTCTGGTCGTGGCACAGTCGTTACAGGCCGTGTCGAACGTGGCCAAGCCAAATTAGGCGACCAAGTCGAAATCGTCGGTATCAAACCAACCCAAACTTCCGTTATTACCGGTCTTGAATCATTCCGTAAGATTCTTGACTACGCCGAAGCCGGTGACAACGTTGGTGTC
>JBGUXN010000017.1:0-29328 GCA_045222195.1 Bacilli bacterium
CATATGTATCGTAAGGATAATACTTTAGTTCGATAGGTAGTTCTTTAGTTAATTTCTCATCGTATTCATTAGGCACAAAAGCAATAATTTCGGTGACATCTGAGACATAATCTTTCCTAATTACTGGCCATTCTTCGTGATAAACGGAATAATATTGTCTCACATAATCATTTGGCTCATTAGTAAAATGACGATCTTTTAAGGTGGCAAATTGTAAAACAACATCGTTTTTATTTGCAACCTCTAATGCCTTTTTAGCTAAGTCTTCAGGAATGGTCTTTTTATAGAGAATTTCATCGTTATAGAAGGTTAAACCTCCATTATTGGTAATAATGCCGTTTGGGGTAATAAGATTAAATAAGCCAGTGCCTTTCACAGAGGCATAAGAACGAGCGGTTACGAAAATGATTTGAACACCCATCTTTTGGATCTTCTTAATCGCCTCAATTGAGTCATAATCCCAATCGTGAATGTAGTGGTCTAAAACCGTCCAATCGATATCGATAAATGCCGCTTTAAAAAGTCTTTTCATCGTTTTCATTTTATCATTTTCGGTGAATTGTATCCTTTAAATCCGTAAAAGCAGACATTTATATCTATTTGTATATTTTAAATATAAAATGTGCTATATTAACCAAGAAAGAAAGGATTTTCGTATGGCAAGATTACTAGTGGTGGTTGATTATCAAAATGACTTTGTGGATGGAGCGCTTGGTTTTAAAGGTGCTGAACTGATTGCACCCGCTATAGAAAAGCTAATCAAAGAGTTTCGCGCTAATAAAGATGAAGTAGTTTTCACTTATGATACTCACGATGAAGATTATCTCAATACTGTTGAAGGCAAAAACTTACCTGTACCGCACTGCATGAAAGGTAGCGATGGTTGGCAGTTATATCCTTTAATTAATAAGCTTTTAGGTGATTCATTAGTGTTCTATAAACCAGGCTTTGGTAGTAAAGAACTCGGTGATTACATCGCTAAGCATAACTTTGAAGAGATTTATCTCGTCGGTTTAGTCAGTGATATCTGCGTTTTCTCTAACGCGATTGTCGCTAAAGCTAGTGCCTCTTCATATACCAAAATCAAGATTGTCCGTGAAGCGACATCATCTTTTGATTTGGATATGCAAGAGAAAGCTTTTGATGTTTTAAAACACCTCCACATCGAAATCATTTAATACGTAGTCTTTTATATATAAAAAGGAGAACAACATTTATGAAAAACATGGTCTACATTCAATCCGGTGGCCCAACAAGTGTTATTAACACATCCCTCTATGGTGCCATTAAAGAAGCAAAGAAGCACCCAGATTTAATCGGTCATATTTATGGCTCTCAACACGGCGTTGAAGGTCTTCTTTATGATGATTTAATCGATTTAGGTTTAGAAGATGATGAACAAATCGAACTTCTTCTTCAAACTCCAGGTAGTATTTTGGGTACCACAAGAAAGAAATTACCAAAGGACATTCACGCTCCAGAATACGCCGCTATCATTGAAAACCTCAAGAAACACAACATTGGTTATGTCTTCATCAATGGTGGTAACGATAGCATGGATACATGCAATAAAATCGCTAAGCTCGTCAAAGAATTAGGTATCGAAGATATTAAAGTTATCGGTGTTCCAAAAACAATTGATAACGACTTAGCCTGTACCGATCACTCTTTAGGTTTCCCAAGCGCTGCTAAATTTGTCATGAATAGCGTTAACGCTTTTGCAATGGATGCCAACTGCTTTGCCAAAGGTAAAGTTCACATCGTTGAAATCATGGGTAGAGATGCTGGTTGGTTAACCGCTTCTGTCGATTTACTTCCAGAACAAACTAGACCACAACTCATTTACCTTCCAGAAATGAAGTTTGACTTAGAACAATTCTTAGTCGATGTGCAAAAGGTTTATAAAGAAAAAGGCTATGCCTTAGTTGCTATCTCTGAAGGCTTACAATTTGAAAGAGATATGACAAACGTCAGAGTGGACGGCTTTGGCCACGCTCAACTCGGTGGTGCCGCTGCTGAACTTTGTAGAATCGTAGAAAATAGATTAGACATCGGTACAAGAGCCGTTGAATTCTCTATCATTCAAAGAGCCTTCCCACAATATGTTTCTTTAGTGGACCGCAAGGAAGCTATTGAAACTGGTAAACGCGCTGTTTTAGCCGCTCTTAAAGGTAGAACCGGTAAGATGGTTATCTTTGAAAGAGTAAGCCAAAACCCATACAAGATTAAATATAAACTCGCTCCATTAAGCAAAGTTGCTAACGCTGTTTCTCACGTCAAGCCAGAAATGATTATTGATAATACAAGAATGAGTGATAGCTTCAGAGATTACTTACGTCCATTAGTGCAAGGCGAAGTTAAACTCATCTACAAAGATGGTATCGCCCCAGTCACTAACTTCAAACGCATTAAAGTTAAATAAAAATGACCAAATTTAAAGACCAATCGATTGAATTTAGAGCCTTCATTATTTCCTTAATAGTCTCAGTGGTGGGTCTATTAGGAACGGCCTTTCTCTTTTGGTTTAATCGTTATGATGTGCCACTTGCGGTTTTAACAAGTGGCCTCATCGTGACACTCTCATGGTTGTTTCTATATCTCAACAAAAAGAAAGAAAAACCAAACCCAAAACTCGATATCTTGTTTATCTATTTGAGACTAACTCTGGTGGTTATTCTCGCTATCGTGTTCATTGTTTTAGAGATCACTTTGTCTCTAGTCACTGTTTCTGCGGTGTTTCTAGTGGTATCGTATCTCGCTATTTCATTACTAACCCTTTTAGCCTATATCGGAAGGAGAGAAAATGTTTGATAATTTCCTCAGCATGGACATTCCAGGTGAAGTCATTTCATCTCTTATTGTCATACTGATTATTATTGTTTTATCAATAATTATCGCCATTTTGGCGCATTTTCAAGATCCTCTTAAAAAGCCAAAAGGTCTGCTTTTATTAACAGAAATCGGTGTTAAGTTTTTCGATGGATTTGCTGGTGAATTAGCGGGTCCAGCCTTACCAAACTTTGGTGGCTTTATCATGGCGGTAGCGGTCTACCTCTTCTTAGCCTTCATCTTTGGCTTAACTGGTCTACCTTCCCCAGTCACCTATATGGCGGTCCCTCTCTCATTAGGCTTAACCACATTCTTATTAATTCACATCATTTCTGCGAGATTCACGAAGTGGAAATATTTCAAACGCTATGTCGACCCAATCCCAATCTTTTTACCAGTCAACCTTATATCTATGTGGGCGCCTTTACTCTCGCTCACGTTGCGTCTATTTGGTAACGCTATTGCAGGATGGGTTCTTTTAACTATCGTGGAGTCATCTCTTAGAGATTTATCCGCGACAATATTTAGTTTTATGCCAGTCGTGGAAGACGGAATGGCCGCGGGTAACTGGAATGAGATATTCCTTTCCCCAATTCCAACCGCTGTTCTCCATGCCTATTTTGATTTATTCTGTGGTCTTATTCAGACTGTAGTCTTTATCTCATTAACATCAATCTTCATCGGTCAAGAAGTACCAGAAGAATTGTCTTTTAATACATTAAATGAAAGGAGGAGTTAAGTATGAATACAGCTTTAGCCGCTGCCATTGCGATTTTAGGCGTTATGCCAAGTGCTTTGGGTGAAGGTATTGTGTGTGCGCACGTCGTAGATGGCATGTCCCGCAATCCAGAAATGTACTCAAAGCTCAGATCAACAATGATTCTCGCATGTGCGCTTGTTGAAACAACCGCCATTTACTCATTGCTCATCGCCATTTTAATTTTGTTTGTTGCCAAGTAGGAGGAAAGAAATATGTTTGTACTCAGTAACATGTCAGACATAGGTGAAACAATTGGAACGATTGGTCAAAAACTAATCCCTAATTTATTATCTTTCGTCGTGCAATTTCTTTCCTTCCTCGTGCTTCTTATTGTCGTGTTTGTCTTTGCGTATAAACCAGTAAAGAAAATCTTAAAGAAACGCGCTGATTACGTTGAAAACGAAATCAAAGAAGCAAAAGAGAATAATTTACAAGCCCAAAAGAACGTTGAAGAAGCAAAAGAAATGATTGCTCAAAGCAAAGTTCAAGCTAGTGAAATTATTAAGAATGCTGAAAAGCAAGGACAAGAAAAGTATGACGCTCTTATTATGGATGCGAAAGCGGAAGTGGAAGAGATGAAAGTCGGTGCCCAAGAAGACATCGAACGCGCTAAAGAAGAAGCCATTCAAGACATTAGAAATGAAATGGTGAATGTCGCTTTAAGCGCCAGTGAAGAAATATTGAAACGCGAAGTCGATTCAGAAGATAACAAACGACTCGCTGAGGATTTTATCAACCGTTTAAATTAGTTAAATTATGTTAGAGTTAGCCCAAAATTACGCAGAAGCTTTACTATCTATCGCCGTAGATGATAACAAAGTTATCGAATACCAAAAAGAAGTGAAGGAATTAAGAAAGATTATCAAAGATAATGATGACTTTCTCTTGCTTTTAGATTCCCGCTTTTTAAGCGTCGAAGAAAGAATGCATAATGCGGAATTACTTTTACCAGGTTTTTCACCTGATATCGTGAACTTTATTAAGATTATTGCTAAGCATAATCGCATCTGTTATCTAAAAGATATCCTCGATGCTTTTAATTCTTTATGCAATGAAAATCAAGATATCGTTGAAGGGCTCATCTATAGTGCCTTCCCATTAAATGAAGACACCCTCAATAAAATCAAAAACAAAATTAGTGAAATCGAAAATCATGAAGTGGATTTGATTCCAAAGATTGACCCATCCTTAATCGGTGGTGTGAAAGTCGTCATCAATTCTCACGTCTATGATGGATCGATTAAAAATCAATTAGAAAAGATGCAGATTGACCTCTTAAGAAAGGAGTTATAAATCTATGAAAATCAACGCTAGTGAAATCAGTGCTCTAATCAAGGAGCAAATTAAAAGTTACCGCCACAAAATCGATAGCAACGATGTTGGAACAGTCATCTCTGTCGGTGATGGTATCGCTAATGTCTATGGCTTAGAAAAAGCTATGCTTGGTGAACTTTTACTCTTCCCAAACGAAGTTTATGGTATGGTCATGAACTTAGAAAGCGATAGTGTTGGTGTCGTCCTTTTAGGCAACGACTCCCTTGTTAAAGAAGGTGATTTAGTCAATCGCACCAAGATGGTTATGGAAGTTCCTGTTGGGGAAAACATGCTCGGAAGAGTGGTCAATTCCTTAGGTCAGCCAATCGATGGTTTAGGTGAAATTAAAACTAGTAAAACTAGACCAGTCGAAGTCATCGCTCCTGGTGTTATCAAAAGAAAGAGTGTTGATACTCCTTTAGAAACTGGTATTACTATGATCGACGCTATGACACCAATTGGTCGTGGCCAAAGAGAATTAATTATCGGTGATAGACAAACCGGTAAAACCGCGATTGCCATTGATACCATCATCAATCAAAAAGATAAAAACGTCATTTGTATTTATGTCGCCATTGGTCAAAAGAATTCAACAGTTGCTCAAATCGTTGACAAATTAAAGAAATTCAAAGCTATGGATTACTCCATCGTTGTGAGCGCATCCGCCTCTGAACCAGTGCCATTACTTTACATTGCGCCTTATGCAGGCTGCGCGATGGCAGAAGAATTCATGTCTCAAGGTAAAGATGTCCTCATCGTTTACGATGATTTAAGTAAACACGCTGTGGCCTATCGTGCCTTATCACTTCTTCTAAAGAGAGCGCCAGGCCGTGAAGCTTATCCAGGTGATGTCTTCTATCTTCATAGCAGACTTCTTGAAAGAGCGTGCAAATTAGCTCCTGAATTCGGTGGTGGTTCTATTACCGCTTTGCCGATTGTTGAAACCCAATCCGGTGACATCAGTGCTTATATTCCAACTAACGTCATTTCTATTACAGATGGACAAATCTTCTTACAAACCGACTTATTTAACGCTGGTCAACGTCCCGCGATTGACTCTGGTTTATCCGTTTCTCGTGTCGGTGGTGATGCCCAATTTAAAGCCACAAAACAAGTCGCTCGTAGCTTAAAGATTGAACTTGCCTCATATTTAGAAATGAAATCATTCTCTCAATTCGGTAGCGACTTAGATGCTTCCACTTTAGCGATCCTTAAACACGGTGAAGCTCTCATGTCCGTATTAAAGCAAAACCAATATAGTGTTTATCAGTTAGATAAACAAGTCTTTGATTTATTCGTCGCTAAGAACAAATTCTTGGACGATTTAAATAAAGAAGAAATTAGACCAACATTAGATGAAGCTTATAACGTCTTTAAAGCCACTCATCAAGATGTTTTAGATAACATCAATAAGAACAAAGAAATCTCGGATCAAGAC
Organism: Bacilli bacterium; assembly: GCA_045222195.1. Taxonomy (GTDB): domain Bacteria; phylum Bacillota_I; class Bacilli_A; order RFN20; family CAG-826; genus RUG14515. Next base: position 6,342 of record JBGUXN010000017.1, read on the forward strand.
GGTGAAATCTTGATGAATGAGATGAAGGAATTTTTTGAAAATTTGAATAGGTAATTATGCCACAAGAAGTAGCCAGGATTAAAAAGAGAATCAAATCCATTAGTAGCTCTTATAAAATCACTTCTGCAATGAAACTTGTCTCCACAGTCAAGTTAAAGAAGTGGAAGAGTAAGATGCTCGCTAATAAGGATTATGTCGCGCAGATTGATGAAATAGCCGCGACAGTATTTTCTAATGTCGAAAAGAGTAAAAATCCATTCTTCTTAGAAAGAAAGGCCGATAAGAACTTATATATCGTTCTCTCTTCTTCCTTAGGCTTATGTGGGGCATATAACAACAACATCTTTAGATTAGCGGACGCTAAAATTAAAGATAGTGACGATGCCATTATCTTAGGTAATAAAGCGATTAGCCATTATAAAGATGGAGCGTTTACTCATATTGAAACTTTCAAAGAATATTCCAATGTTAACGATGAAGCAATCATCAATCAAATCATTGAATATATAAAAGCGGAATACATTAAAGGCACATATCAGGAAATTCACATCATCTACACTTCATATAAGAACTCATTAGTGTTCCATCCAGTGGATTACACATTGTTGCCACTGAAGGTGGAAGAGGAAAATAAAGATTCATATCCACCAATCATGGAACCAAATCAAGAAGCACTCATTAACGTCTTAGTGCCTATCTATCTCAAGAATAGTGTCTACGCTAAATTCCTCGAGAGCGAAGTGTGTGAGCAAGCCGCGCGCTCTAATGCGATGGAAAATGCGACGAAGAACGCTGAAGAGTTACTCGAAGATTTACAAATCGAATTCAATAAGGCTCGTCAAGGAGCCATCACACAAGAAATCACCGAAATCGTCGGTGCTAGCCAATCTTAAGGAGGGTATCTATGGAAAAGAAAGTCTTAGGTATTATTAAACAAGTTGTTGGTCCGATCGTGGACGTGCAGTTCAAAGATCAACATCTCCCCGAACTATTAACCGCGTTAGTCATTCCATTAGCTAATGAGACAACATTGACCGTCGAAGTGATGCAACATATCGGCGATGATGCAGTCCGTTGTGTCTCAATGGGTCCAACAGAAGGTCTAGTGAGAGGCATGGAAGTCATTTCCACAGAAGCCCCAATTAGTGTCCCAGTTGGTAAAGAAACATTAGGCAGAATGTTCAACGTTTTAGGTGAACCAATTGATGGTAAAGAACCATTAAAAGATGCTAAAAGAATGTCTATCCATCGTCCAGCGCCTAAATTTAAAGACCAATCAGTTAAAACTGAAATCTTTGAAACTGGTATTAAAGTCATCGATCTTCTTTGCCCATATGTTAAAGGTGGCAAGATTGGTTTATTCGGCGGTGCCGGTGTTGGTAAAACCGTCTTAATTCAAGAATTAATGAATAACATTGCTAATGAAAAAGGTGGTATCTCTGTTTTCGCCGGTGTCGGTGAAAGAAGTAGAGAAGGTAATGACCTTTATCATGAAATGATTAAAACAGGCGTCTTAGAAAAGACCGCTTTAGTGTTTGGCCAAATGAACGAACCACCAGGTGCTCGTATGAGAGTCGGTTTATCTGGTTTAACCATGGCGGAATATTTCCGTGACCAAGAACATAGCGATGTCTTATTATTCATCGATAATATTTTCAGATTCACCCAAGCGGGTTCTGAAGTTTCTGCTTTGTTAGGTAGAATGCCTAGTGCTGTTGGTTATCAACCAACATTAGCGACAGAAATGGGTCAACTCCAAGAAAGAATCACATCTACAAGTAGTGGTTCTATTACATCCGTGCAAGCGATTTACGTGCCTGCGGACGACTTAACAGACCCAGCGCCTGCGACCACATTCTCGCACTTAGACGCGAAGACCGTCTTAGATAGAAATACTGCCGCTTTAGGTATCTACCCAGCGGTTGATCCACTCAATAGTTCCTCAACAGCATTAGAACCAAGTGTCGTTGGTGAAGAACACTACAAAGTGGCAAGAGGTGTCATTGAGACACTTGAAAGATATAAAGAATTAAGCGATATCATCGCTATCCTTGGTATGGATGAACTTAGCGACGAAGATAAGAAGATTGTCGCTAGAGCGAGAAAAATCAGAAACTTCTTATCGCAACCATTCCATGTCGCAGCGAGATTCTCTGGTTTAGATGGTATCTTTGTCAAACGTGAAGATACAGTCCGTAGCTTTAAAGCCATCCTTGATGGTGAAGCGGATGACCTTCCAGAAGTCGCCTTCCTTTATGTCGGCACAATTGAAGAAGCCAGAAAGAAAGCGGAGTCACTTAAATAATGAAAACATTTCTTTTAGAAATATATACTCCATATGGTAAATATTTCGACCGTTATGTGGAAGAAATTATCGTCCCAACGGAAGAATATGTTTTAGGTATTCTCCCAGGTCACGCGCCTTTAATTGCCAAAATTAGAACAGGCAAGTTAGAGATTATCCGTGAAGGAGAAAAATCTATTTACGCTCATGCGGAAGGTCTTATTAATGTCAAAAAAGATGGTGTTGTCATTCTTGTTGACAGCATCGAAAGAAAAGATGAAATTGATATTGATAGGGCAAAAGAAGCAAAAAAGCGCGCTGAAGGGCGTTTAGCCGAGCCTTTAAACATTGATGTGGAAAGAGCTACAAGAGCGCTCATTCGTGCGAATAACCGCATTGCTATATACGAAGATGAATAGAAGGAGGAAGCAAATATGCATTCTTGGCATGATGTCAAACCAAATCGCCTTAAACCAGATGACTTTTTAGCGGTCATCGAGATTTCAAAAGGCAGCAAAAACAAATATGAACTCGATAAAGAAACAGGTCACCTCATCTTGGACCGTGTTTTATTCACCTCAACCATCTATCCGCAAAACTATGGTTTTATTCCTAGAACCTATGCTGAAGATTATGACCCATTAGATGTTTTAGTTCTCTGCAGCGAAGCTATCATCCCAATGAGCCTCGTGGAAGCAGTTCCAATCGGTGTTCTCATTATGACTGATAATGGACTCAATGATGAAAAGATTATCGCCGTCGCGAAAAACGATCCATTTTATAACTGCTACAAAGATATTTCTGAAGTTCCTTCCCACATCATGGATGAAATCAAACATTTCTTTACTGTCTACAAAACCTTAGAAAAGAAAGAAACATCCGTGGATGTCTTCAAGAGTAGAGAAGAAGCGATTAAGATCATTCAAAATTGCTTAGACCATTATCGTCATCAAATCGAGCCACGTGTTGTCGCGGAAAGAAAAGCCAGAGGCTATTAATGATTCATATCGTCTTATATCGTCCAGAAAAACCACAGAATACGGGCAATATCATGAGAACATGCGTCGCCATTCATGCGACACTTCACATCATTGGCCCAATTACTTTTTCTGTTGATAATAAAGACCTCAAACGAGTGGGTATGGATTACGTCGATGATTTAAAGATGGAGTTCCATCCAACTTATGAAGACTTCATAAAAGCTTATCCAGAAGCGGATACTTACTATGTAACTAGGTACGCTAAAACGGTATATAGTTCCTATGATTTTTCTAAAAAACAAGTGCAAGATATCTTCTTAATGTTTGGAAGAGAATCTACAGGCATTCCTCATGATATATTAAAAGAGCATCAAGATAAGTTGATGCGCATTCCAATGGTTCCTGAAGCGAGAAGCTTAAATCTTTCTAACTGTGTGGCCTTAGTGACTTACGAAGTATTAAGACAACAAAACTTCCCAAATCTCGCTACAGAAGAAGCGATAAAAGGACCAGACTTCTTATTTAAGGAGTAACTCTTTAGTAGAATCTCTCACTTCGTTTAACACGATAGTGGAATAATTAAGTAAATTGGCTTCGCCTAAAGCGTGGCCTTTTTTAACGTTTTTCATATTAGCAATCATCACTTCACCAGCGGACTTATTGGAAAGAATAAGGGCTAGCTCAGCGGCGATTAATTTGACTGCGTTACTCGGATTAGCATCTTTGATGATGATATGCGCTCCATGATAATCCTTGATGTGCAAATACCAGTCATCTTTAGTGGCCACTTTAAATGTTAATTCGTTATTGCTAGATGCGTTCTTACCATATAAAATCTTCACTCCATCAAAGATGATAGCGCCATATTTAATCGGAACACTCTTTTTCTTTTGGCTTTGTTTTGGAAGAAGTTCCATAGATAAAGAAAGAAGTTCATCATCGTTCATGTATTGTGAACTCGCTAATAAGTAAGAGAGATAATCGCTTTCTTCTTTGGCCTTAGATATTTCAATAGTCGCCATCTCAATCGTGCGTTTACTTTTCTTATATTTTTTAAATAATGCATTAGCGTTCTCAACGACGCTTTTATCCTTATCTAATAATAAATTATTATCTTTAATATATTGGTCGAGTAATTCTGGTTCAGAGAGGAACGCTAAAAGGTAGTTGCCGTGTTCAGCATCAACTAGATGAGATTCGGCTTCTTCAATCTCTTTAGCAAGAACAACGCTCTTCTTATTTAAAGATTTGATTCTAGTCTTGATATAGCGATATAAAGGTGTGAACTTTTCTTTCTTATGGACTTCTAAAGCATCAAGATAGTACTTCTCAGCGGTTTTCTTTAATTCATCAAGTTCTGGAACCTTGTCTTCTTTAAGAAGGCTGCTATGGGCTGGAAGTTCATAACTTAGTCTGTTGAGTATTGGTCGAGCAGAAGTAATAGGAGCGTAGTGGAGAGCGTGCATGATTTTACCTTCTGCATCCACAAAAACGAGATTTGCTCTCTGAGGAATGCATTCTAGATAAACAGAGAACGAGACCTTTTCATAATAGTCATTAGCTTTCTGCATCTTAAAACAAACGATACGATCATCATTCACTAAGTCGACACTAACGATATAAGCATCTTTTAAAAGCTTTCTTAATAACTCGTTAAGTTTACCCATGATAGTGGGTGCGACTTCTCTAACGTTTATCAAAGATAAAAATGGGTGTTGATGGTTCAAAGAAATGAGAAGTTTTTCATTCTTAACCATTGATAAAGAGCACAAAAAATCATGCGAGTTAATAACGGTGATATTGTTGATCTTGCAACCGACAATTTTGCCCTTTAATTCACTAACGATTTTATCAAATGCGGAAAACGAAAAATTATTCATCGACTAAATCATAACAAAATATTGGCGTTACAAAATCATTTTTCTTAAAACATTGCACAATTGTGGGATATTAACTAAAATAATAAACAATTATTATGAAAAAAGGTTTACTCATCATTCTTAGTGGTCCTTCGGGAGTTGGTAAAGGCACAGTGCGTAAATATATCATGAAACGCAATGCGCTTGATTTAACTTTCTCAATTTCGATGACCACCAGAGAACCAAGAGCCACAGAGACTAATGGTGTTGAGTATTACTTTGTTTCTAGAGAAGAATTCCAAAGAAACATCGATGAAGACAATTTTTTAGAATGGGCGGAGTTCGTTGGTAATAGATATGGCACCCCAAAGAGCTATGTTGAAGAACTTCGTAATCAAGGCAAAAATGTCATCTTAGAAATTGAAATTACCGGTGCGGAACAAGTCTTAAAAAAGGTTAAAGATGACAGGGTGATATCTTTCTTCTTAAAGCCACCTTCATTAAAGCAACTTGAAGATCGCATTAGAAAGAGAAAATCCGAATCAGAAGAAACCATTCAAAAGCGTTTAAATAAAGGTAAACGCGAAATGGAAAAAGCCAAGAATTATGACTTCATCATTCTAAATGATCGAATTAAACGCGCTGGAGACGAAATCATTTCCATTATTAAGAAATTTGACGCAGAATAAAGACGGTAAGATATGCAAATAGTAGAAGTGTTAACTGAATATACTAATCGCTCATTGAACCGTCCTTTTTCTTATATTTATAATGGGAAAGACAAGTTAGAAAAAGGTATTAGAGTTCTTGTGAATTTTAATCATCGGGATATTGTTGGTTATGTAATAAACGTGACTGAGACTAGTAAAAGCCCAAAAGAACTCGAAGAAGAAAGCGGTTATCAACTAAATGAAATTGTCGACGTCATTGATAAAACACCTCTACTCAACGAAGAACTATTATCCTTATTAAATGAGGTATCGGATTATTATCTGGCTCCTAAAATCAGTGTTCTTCAAGTGATGCTTCCTCCTTCATTAAGCCCAAAGCGTTCATCTTTAAAAGCCCCAAAGATTGCTTATGATCAATTTTTAGAAGTTATCGATGATAATGAAGAAGGCTTGACCAATAAACAAATTGAATTATTGCGCTTTATTAAAAATGAAGGTCGTGTCTTAAAACGCGATATCAAATCAAAAAGCATCATCGAAAAGCTCTTAGAAGCTGAAAGAATTCAAATAGTTAAAGAAGAAAAACGCAGGTTAAAATTACCTGACTTTGTTTACCATGAACCACCTGAACTTACCGATGATCAAAAAGCAGTGGTCAAAGAGTTCAACGAATCCGATGATTTGGTCTATCTTTTAGAAGGTGTTACTGGATCGGGCAAGACCGAAGTATATCTCTCTTTAAGTGAACAAGTTCTTAAGCAAGGCAAATCAGTTTTAATGCTTGTTCCAGAGATTTCATTAACACCAATGATGGTGGAATACTTCCTTCATCGTTTTAAAGATGACGTCGCTATTCTTCATAGCGAACTTACTCCCGCGGAAAAATACGACGAGTATAGAAAAATCGCCAAAGGCGAATGTCATATTGTCGTGGGTGTAAGAAGCGCTATTTTCGCACCGCTTAAAAACATTGGTTTAATCATCCTCGATGAAGAGCATACCGAATCATATAAACAGGACAATTTGCCATATTATCATGCGAGAGAAGTTGCTATCATGCGTGGCAAGTACAATAAGGCAAAGGTTCTTTTAGCCAGTGCCACTCCAAGCTTAGAAAGTAGGGCGAGAGGCCAAAAGAATGTCTATCACATGCTTTATTTAACAAAACGTATTAATAATCAAAGACTTCCAACCACGAAGATTGTCAATATGCTTGATTATCATAACATCGATAGAGATAGTTATATCTTCTCGCATGCTTTAAGAGAAGAGCTCCATCGTGTTTTAGCGAAGAACGAACAAGCCATTCTTTTGATTAACAGAAGAGGCTTTTCTACACACGTGAACTGCCGTAACTGTGGGCATGTCTTTAAGTGCCCAACATGTGGAATTGCTTTAACCTATCATAAGAGTGATAACATGCTTAAATGTCATCACTGTGACTATGTTGAACCATATCCAGAAATTTGCCCAGAATGTGGATTGAATCACCTTATAAAAACTGGCTTTGGTACAGAGCGTATCCAAGAAGAAGTGGAGCGTCTTTTCCCAAGTGCTAGAACATTAAGATTAGACAGTGATTCATCGAAGAATAAGAGCAAGATTCCTGAAACCATTGAAGCTTTTAGAAAGAAAGAAGCAGACATATTAATTGGTACCCAAATGATCGCTAAAGGGCATGATTTCCCGGATGTAACACTAGTTGGTATCGTTTTAGCGGATATTGGTTTATCAATGCCTTCTTTCCGCAGTAATGAAAGAGCTTTCCAACTTATCACCCAAGCCATAGGCCGTTCTGGAAGAAAAGAAAAGCCAGGCATGGCTATCATACAAACATATATGCCAAGTCATTATGCAATCACTTATGCCGCTAGACAAGACTATGAACTTTTCTATCGTAAAGAGATGGAAATGAGGAAGATTCAATTTTATCCTCCATACGCCTATTTAGCGAGTGTCACATTACGCGGTAAAAGCGAAGAAAAAGTCATTGAAAATACCTATCGAATAGTGGACTTTTTAAACAATGAATTTAATGAAGAAGCACAAATTTTAGGTCCAACTACCCCATATATTCCAGTAGAAATGGGCCTCAATATTAGAAGCATTTTAATCAAATTCCGTGACCCAAACAAAGCCCATCAAATACTCGAAAAAATGGTGCAATTATTTTCCAACAATAGCCAGTACGAATTATTCATTAATATAGATCCTTACAATTTTTAGTATAAAAAATGTATTCTTTGTATTATATTTAAATACGAGGAATATTTTATGATTACAGTTTTTATTTATGGTCTTGACCAATTTGTCGTCGGCAGATTATCTCGTGAGATGACACCAAATCTCGCTAAGCTTTATGAATTAAGTGAAGACGAGATTATTTTTGTGGCACCAGAAAACATGGTGTTCCATAAAGGAGTGGAACAAACTTCTTGGAACATTATTATTCATGTCCATGCTCCAAAGAAAGTCAGTGTCTTACAAGATCAAGTAGCTAAGCTAATTTTAGAAACTATTGGCGATGTCGCCATTAATAAGATCTTGGAATTCTATTATTATTCCGAAGACAATCGTTACACAAAATTAAATGAATCCTATCCACGCTTCATTGCCGCGGATAATCTTGTTGATATTGAAGAACAAGACTACGAAAACATGGAAGAAGGAGACGGGGAAGACGATATCTTCACCGGAGATATCTTTAAAGACTTCCATTAATGAGGAGGCTATTTCATGGCTAATCACATCTTGGCAAAGGACATCTTGTCCAAAATCATCGTCGAGAACGTTCCATTCTCATTAGCACTCAAGCAAGCCTTTAAGAAAGGCAACATCGCTAAAGAAGACCGTTCCGTCGTGTCCGCACTCGTTGGGTGCGCACTTAGACACTATCTCGTGATGGAGAAACTAATCAAAGGCGCCTATCCTGAAATCGATAGCGAGGGCTTTATCGCTTTCCTCGTCAGCTTTTCTAATGCCTTGTTTATTAAAAGATTTGATCAAGATGAATGTAACGCCTTAACCCAATCCTTCCTTAAGGAAGATGACATTAAAGTCGAAGACTTCTTGGCCCCATATCTCGAAGGTAAGAAACTCGTTCCAGAAGATATCGAAGTTGGTTCCTTAGAATTCTTAAGTTACCGTTATAACACGCCATTATCTGTTATTAAGATGTGGAACAAACAATTTGGTCACGTGACCGCAAGTCGTATCTTAAGAGCGAATTCTAAACCGGCTCCAACAGTGTTAAGAATTAATAACAAACTCATTTCCGATGAAGACTTCTTCAATCAATATCCAGAATTTGAAAAGTGCGATGTTGCTGGTATGGCCTTCTATAAAGGTGAAGGCAAATATAAAAACTCACCAGCTAGTGAAAAGAATCTCATTTCTAATGTTCCAGTGGCTTTTAAAGAAATGGTGGATGAAGGTGACTTTGATTTGCTTAGAGGTGTCGCTATTTACGCGGAATATCCAAACGATTTATTAAATGAATTACTCAATAGATTTGATAACTTATCAAATATTGAATATGTTGCGGGTACTTATAATGCTTGCATTAACACCAAAAACGTCTTGAATAAGAACAGCATTAAAGGCGTGAATGTTTACGAAGCGGGTGCGTCAAGCATCATCACATGTATCAGTAAGCCTGTGCACACATTCGTCGTGTTACCAGACAGCTCTAGACTTAACTTATTACAAGTCCTACCAGATTATTTCCTCCGCTTTGACATTGAAAAGCTCGATGAATTAATCGCTAATCAAACTAAAACCATCAATGAAGCCGCTAATCAAGTGGAAGATGGTGGCTATCTACTCTATCTTGTCGATACCATTTCTAAAAAAGAAAGCATTGGTATCATCAATGAATTCCTTAAGGAACATCAAGAATTCACCTTAGTGAGAGATAAATTATATTTCCCATATAAGAAATATGGTGGTTCTTACTATTTTGCCGTCTTAAAGAAAGAAGCCAAGAATGATTAATCTTTACGGTTTAAGCATGCCAAAGTTGACTGAGTTGATGCTCGAAGAGGGACAAAAGTCCTACAGGGCCACTCAGCTTTACACGTGGATTTATGAAAAGAAAGCGACATCATTTGATGAGATGAGCGATATCTCGATTAAGTTCCGCGATGTTCTAGAAGAAAAGTATTGCTTAGACCTACCAAGTATTCACACCAAACAAGTGAGTCAAGATGGCACAATAAAGCTATTGCTTAATCTCAAAGACAATTACAAAGTCGAATGCGTACTCATGCGTTATTCGTATGGCTGCGCCGCTTGTGTGAGCTCGCAAGTCGGATGCAATATGGGTTGCTCATTCTGTTCATCTGGCATATTAGGTAAGCAAAGAAACTTAACACCAGATGAAATGGTGGGACAAATCCTTGTCATCAATAAACTGCTCAAAGAAGAAAACAAAGGCCAGCATGTCACCCATGTCGTCGTGATGGGAACTGGTGAACCATTCGATAATTATGATAACGTCCTAGACTTCATCAAGATTATCAATCATCCGAAAGGATTAGCCATCGGTGCGAGACATATCACTGTCAGTACATGTGGTATTGTGGAGAATATCTATAAGTACGCTGATGAGCATTTACAAAGTAACTTAGCGATTTCCTTACATGCGCCTAATAACGAGTTACGCAACCGCCTGATGAAAGTCAATCGCGCTTACCCGCTTGAGAAGGTGATGGAAGCCGTGAAGTACTATGAAAAGGAAACTAAACGCAGAGTAACTTATGAATATCTTCTTTTAGAAGGTATTAACGATACAAAAGAACACGCTGAAGAATTAATAAAATTAATTAAGGGCACTATGGGATATGTTAATCTCATCCCATACAATGAAACGAATAAAGACGATCAATTCCATCGTTCTAGTGGTAATCGAGTGCACGCATTCTTAGATTACCTAATGAAAGGTGGCGTGACCGCTACGATAAGAAAAGAATTTGGCAGCGATATAGATGCTGCCTGTGGACAACTAAAGGCAAAAGTAGAGGGGGCTAGCCAATGAAAAAATATTTAACAGGAAGATTTGCTTACCGTACAGATATCGGTCAAGTGCGCTTGTCTAATGAAGACCAAGCAATTGCATTAACAAATGCATCGGGTAACGTTTTACTCGTCGTTTGTGATGGTATGGGTGGACAAAATAAAGGTGATCTAGCCTCATCTTTAGCGGTTCATACCGTCATTACATCTTTTAAAAGCCGTCGTGGTTTTGCTAATTCTTACTTTGGTAAACTTTGGGTTAGCAAAGCTATTAGAGAGGCTAATAAATCAATTTACGAACAATCTCAAAGCAATATTAACTATCGTGGTATGGGCACAACCATTACCTTACTTCTCATCATTAAAGATATGGCGATTTTAGGTCACGTCGGTGATTCTAGATGCTATTTCTTAAAGAATCATCATGATTTAGTCCAAATGACCGAAGATCAAACTTATGTTGGTTATTTAGTCAGAACCGGACAAATTACTCCAGAAGAAGCTCTCACCCACCCAAAGAGGCACGTCCTCATGAACGCATTGGGCATCTACCCAAGCGCGAGCATCGACTTAAAGGTCTTCCCATACTTAAACGAAGAAGTTTTACTATGTAGTGATGGCCTTTATAACAATGTTCCAGTTGATGACATTGCCGCGATTGTGAAAGGTAATGACACTGTTGAAATGAAAGTCAACGAACTCATCGCCATTGGCAATAAGAATGGTGGTAGCGATAATATCGCTGTCGTTCTTTGGGAGGCACAAAATTGAGCACGATTAAAATAGGCTCCTTAGTAGATGGTCGTTACCGCATCAACGCTAGAATTGGGCATGGCGGTATGGCGGAAGTCTACGAAGCCACAGACATCATTAATAAAAAAGTAGTTGCTATTAAGTTAATCAGGGAAGACGTTATGAAAAACCCGATTAATTTAAAGCGCTTTCAAAACGAGATTACTATCGCGGCCGCTTTAAGGCACCCTAACATAGTTGGAGTTTATAACCATGGCACAATTGAAGGCCGTCCATACATCGCTAATGAATTCATCAAAGGGCAAAACTTAAAAGATATGCTTGACCATTATGGTTCATTACCAATTGAGCAAGCAGTAAACTGCATGATTCAATTAACATCAGCAATTTTCTACGCTCATCAACACGGCATTATTCACCGTGATATCAAACCACAAAACATTTACATCATGCCTGATGATACCATTAAATTAGGTGACTTTGGTATTTCCCAAGCCCAAGGCGTGGATGATGGTTTAACCAAAGCTAGCGAAATCGTTGGTTCAGTCCATTACCTAGCTCCAGAAATATCGCAAGGCAAACCAGCTTCTATTCAATCCGATATCTATAGCGCTGGTGTTACATTCTATGAATTACTAACGGCCCATGTGCCATTTGATAAAGATAGTGCGGTCAACGTTGCCGTTGCTCACGTCAAAGAAAAGTTCCCACCAGTCTCTAAATATCTTCCAGCTTGCCCAACGGAAATTGAAAAGATTGTGGCTAAAGCCACAAACAAACGCTTATCTGAAAGATATAAGAGCGCTGATGAATTCTATCAAGACTTAGTGGATCTTAAGGACAAAAATCCAAATGCCCTCAAAGAGAAGAAGTCTTGGATTAAAAGATTGTTTGGTTTCAAATAATGGAAGGATTAATCGTTGCTTTATCTTGTGGAGTATACACCGTTAATGCTAGCGGCGTACTTTATAATGTCACCGCTCGCGGTGTCTTTCGTAATCAAGGCATCAAACCAGTAGTGGGAGATAAAGTAATTATTAACCCAGATAATTTAGTTATCGAAACAGTCTTCCCAAGAGGTTCATTCTTGAAAAGACCACCAATCGCTAATATCTCTCAAATCATTCTTGTTTTTTCTTTAAAAGAACCTGAATTCTCCTACTTATTAGCGTTTAAATATTTAACCTATGCTAACATGAATAATATCAAGGCCAAATTGGTCTTAACTAAGACTGATAAAGATGTTGATGAAAAACTCATAGCCGATATTAAAGAAGTTTTCTCTAGTGTTGGTACAGAGACTTATTTTGTCAGTAATAAAACAAAAGAAGGACTAGAAGAAGTCAAAGCGTTGTTCGCTAATGAAGTGAGCTGCGTGATGGGCCAAACTGGTGTTGGTAAATCTTCACTCATTAACGCCATCGACCCAAACTATGAAAGAGAAATTGGTGAATACTCTTTTGCGTTAGGAAGAGGCAAACATAGAACTAAAGAAGTCATCTTATTACCATATCAAGGTGGCTATATCGCCGATACCCCTGGATTCTCTTCTTTAGATCTCAATTTGTTTAAAGAAGACCTAGCAGCGTTCTTCCCTGCTTTCAATCATTTATACAATAAATGTTACTATACAGATTGCCTTCATATCAGCGAACCAAAATGCGCTGTTAAAGAAGCAATTAATGAAGGAAAAATATCTCTAAAAGCTTATGAATGTTATCAAAAGCTCTTAGATGAAGCTATATTTAAGAAAGAGAGGTACAATCGATGAAAAAGCCAATCGTTTCTCCTAGTGTATTAGGCGCTGATTTCTTACATTTTGAAAACGAAGTCAACAAGATTAAGAATGCTGGTATGACCTGGATTCATTTCGATGTGATGGATGGCCACTTTGTTAAGAACGTCAGCTTTGGTAGTCTCTTCCTTAAAAAGATTTGCAAGAACATCGATCTCGTTAAAGATGTTCACATCATGATTGAAAACCCTCTTGAACACGTTGAAAAGTTTGCTGAATGTGGAGCTGACTATTTAACCTTCCATTATGAAGCATGTAAAGATGATGCTGAAGTCTTCCAAGTCATCGATAAGATTCATGAATGCGGAATGAAGGCTGGTATCTCTATTAAACCAAAAACTCCAGTTGCTAAAATCTTCCCATTCCTACACAGTATCGATCTAGTTTTAGTCATGAGCGTTGAACCTGGCTTAGGCGGTCAAAAGTTCATTGATTTGTCATTAACCAAGATTAGCTTACTTAAGAACAAGATTAATGAAGAACGCGTTGATGTCCTTATTTCTGTTGATGGTGGTATTAACGATAAAACTGGTCCAGATTGTCTCAAGGTCGGCGCTGACGTCTTAGTGGTGGGACAATATCTCTTTGGCCACGAAGACTTTAACGAAAGGTATCAAAGGCTCATTAAGTAATGCTCTACCCAATTCCTTTAACTCTTTTTGTCATTGGTATTTCCTTATTCGTTGTTTTTTATTTCGTCTCATGTCTCCTTTATTCCAAAAGGCATGAGACAAAATACCATTTCTTTAACATGTTTCCTTATGAGTTCAACTACCCAAGTGTTTTCAAAAACAACTTATACGGAAACTTGCTTTTAATCTTCGGTTGTTTGGCAATCATGGCTTTTTACGAATTTGCGTCATTCTCAGACATGTATTCGTTAGTGACGATTATTCTTTCAATTCTTCAAACAATGGTCATTATTCTCCTTGTTTTGATGCCTTTAAAGTATTTAAGGACGCATATCGTCGTTTCTGTCTTATCAATGGTGTTTTCTATGGCGATTCCCGCTTTCAATCTATTGATTGCTTTAGACGAAATGAAAAACGCTACATCAGAAACAATGAAAGTGGTATCAATCATTTCAATGGTTATCGCTGGTATATTAGCCCTTTCAATGATTGTTCTGATTCTTAATCCTCGTATGACATTTAAGATCTACGCTGAAAAGGAAACAGATGAAAATGGCAACGAAGTGTTAAAACGCCCTAAAGTCATTGCGGTAGCCTTAAGTGAGTGGTGGGCGATATTCGTTTATTTCCTCTCTCCATTATCAATCTTATTACTATTATTCTTTATTAAATAAAAGCACAAAAAAACGACCCATTCCGGTCGTCTTTTTTATTTAATCTACAAGATTAGCGATCTTTGTATTGCTTATTGAGGCTGCGATAGGCCCTAGTAGACATACGGATACGCATTTCTTTACCATCAACGATGACAGTACGAACTTGGAGATTGGTGTTCCATCTACGGCGTGTAGCTCTTAAACTGTGGGAGCGGTTATTGCCACTTAATGGACCTTTTCCTGTAACTGGACATACTCTTGACATATCTTAGTCCTCCTAATTTGCGACGGTTAGAATAATAACATAATGGTTAAATCTTGGCAACAAATAATTTAGATTATTTTTCATGGTTTTCAAAAAGATGAATAAATTTCCTTTTATAGAAAAGAAATTTTGAAAGATTTAGGACAAAGAAAAAAAGGCTATTTGATATAACCTTCTTTACTAACTTGTCTTAATTATAATTTGACGTTTGGATACTTAGTGTGGAACTCTTCTTCACTCAGAAGGTTGTGGCACTTGTTAATCATCGTGCTATATATTTTCCCATCTTTATCGAATGGAAGATAACGGGAGTGGCCTTTATTCGTATAGAAAGTTAAGACTCTTCTCTTTTCGCTTTGCACTTTATCGATATACACTACATCTCCGTAGTAATAATACATCTCTTTTCTGCCTTTAACTACCACGAGATATTTGCTCTCAATGACATAGAAGTTTCTAGTGAGAGAAAGCACTAACATGAGGACACTCACGACCACAAAAACAGCAATAATCATCCATTGAGTGACACCCCAAGGTTGGAACAAGAAAAAATAGATAGAAGATAGGAATAATAAAACAGCGAATATTAAGTCCGCTATAACAAATGTAATAATGGTTCTTTTCCTATCAACTGGTAATTTCATATGACTTCTCACATATTATAGCAAAATAAGCAGTTTGAAATCTCAAAAAAGTGTTTATGTGCGTATATGCGTATTGATATAATAAAAGGTGCTGAGAAGAGAAAGGAGCAACTTATGTCACATAATGTCGTTGCTATGATACTTGCCGGCGGTAAAGGAACACGCCTTGGTCTTTTGACTAAGAAAATGGCGAAACCTGCTGTGAGCTTTGCCGCTAAATATCGCATTATCGATTTCCCACTTAGTAACTGTGCCAACACTGGGATTAGTACCGTTGGTGTTTTAACCCAATACGAATCAACAATCTTAGACAGTTACATCGGTAATGGTGAAAAATGGGGGTATAACGGTGTCCACTCACTCGTTACATCCATTGCCCCTCGTCAAACAGACGAAGGTGCCAACTGGTACAAAGGTACCGCTGATGCTATCACTCAAAATATTGAATTCTTAGATAGCATGAAACCAGATTACGTTTTAATCCTTTCTGGTGACCATATTTATAAAACAACTTATAACGAGATGATCGATCTTCACGTTGATAGTGGCGCTGACGCCACAATTTCCGTCATCGAAGTCGATCCAAAAGAAGCCTCTCGTTTCGGTATTATGGCGGTCGATAATACAGACCGTATCGTTGAATTCCAAGAAAAACCAAAGAAACCAAAGAGCAATCTCGCCTCCATGGGTGTCTATATCTTTACTTGGAAAGTTTTAAGAAAATATTTAATCGCGGATAAAAACGCTGATACAGACCATGACTTCGGTGGTGATATCATCCCAGCGATGTTAAATGATGGTTTAAAACTTCAAGCCTATAGATTCAAAGGCTATTGGCGAGATGTTGGTACACTCTCTTCCTTGCATGAAGCTAACCTTGACGTAGCGTTAAATAGAAGCGACTTAAATCTCTATGGAGATTCTTCCACTAGAATCTATACCGAAGACACCTATTCTTTACCACATTATTTAGGTAGAGAAGGTTCTATCGTTTCTTCTATTGCTAACCAAGGCGCCATTATCTTAGGCCACGTTAAATCTTCCGTTATTTCTAACGAAGTCTTAATCGAAGAAAACGCTATCGTTGATAAATGTGTCGTTATGGAAGGCTCAGTTATCAAACAAGGCGCTAAAGTATATAACGCCATCTTGGCTCCTCACACCGTCATTGAAGCGGGCGTGGAAGTCAACGTTGGTAATGAAGAAGTCATCCTCGTGGGTGGAAAGGTGAGTAAGTAATATGGCAAAAGTAATTGGTTTTTGTAATTTACATGACGCGCCAAGACTTGGCAAATTAACAGAAAAGCGTTCCATTGGGACAGTCTCCTTCTTAGGTAGATACGGTTTAATGGATTTCGCTCTTTCTAATTTCTCTAACTCAGGCATCGATCGTATTAACATTCTCGTTGACCGTCATCTCCATTCCGTTGTTTCTCACGTTAGAGATGGTTCTATTTGGGTCAACAACACCAAAACAGGTGGTCAAAGACTTTTCTATAACGAAAACAATCCAAGCCACAAATTCAATACGGATATTAATAACCTTTTAGCGAACCGCCTTCACTTTGAAGATCAAAACGCTGATTATGTCATCTTCGCACCAGCTTTCTTCTTAATGTCGATTGACTTTAGACCATATTTAGAAAAGCATATCGAATCAGGCAAAGAAATCTCTCTTATCTATAAGAAGAGCAAAAACGCTAAAGAAGATTTCTTAAACTGCGATAGTGTCAAAGTGGAAAAAGGCTTAGTCAAAGACTTCGCCATCAACACTGGTACCGCTAAAGAAGCAAATATTTCTTTAGAAATATTCATTTTCAATTACAAAACACTCGTAGAACTCGTCAATAAGACCAGAGAAATCTCCGCGATGTTTAACATTCGTGACTTAGTTAATTACTGCGCTACGAATAAACTCTATGAAGTTAATGCCTTCTCCTTTGATGGCTATGTCGCTTCTGTTCTCACATTTGATGACTTTGTTAAAGTCTCAACTGAACTCTTATCTTATGAGAATAGACAAAAACTCTTCAAAGAAGATTGGCCAATTTATACAACCACCCATAACACCCCTCCAGCCCAATACGGAGAAAAGGCTAACGTCGTTAATTCCTTCGTCGCTAATGGTTCTAGAATCAAAGGCAAAGTTATTAACTCTGTTATTTCTCGTGACGTCATTGTCGAAGAAGGAGCGGTCGTCGAAAACTGCATTCTCTTTAGTGGCACAAAAGTCGGTAAAAAGACCAAACTTAAATATGTCGTTGCCGATAAGAATGTCCAAATCAAGGAAGTCAAAGAAGTCGTGGGTGAAGAAGAACATTACACCTATATTAGTTTTGGAGCGAACATCTAATGAAAATCTTAATGGTAGCCAGCGAATCTCGTCCATTCTGTAAAACAGGTGGTCTCGCTGATGTCGTTTATTCCTTATCCAAGGAACTCGCTGTTTTAGGGGAAGAAGTCTCAATTGTTATCCCATATTATGACAGCGTAGCTCGTCAATTACCAAAGAGCGAACTTAAAAAAGTTTGTTCTTTCAACACCCATATGTCATGGAGACAACAAATTGTTGATGTCTATGGTGTGGTCAGAGATGGTATCAATTACTATTTCATTGAAAATAGACAATACTTTGAACGTGGTCATATTTATGGTGACTTTGATGATGGTGAAAGATTCGCCTTCTTTACCATGGCGATCAAAGAATTCTTGTTAGCTAAGAAATACTATCCAAACATCATCCATGTTCATGACTGGCAAGCTGGCATGCTTCCATGCTTATTAAAAGTGGATCCAAACTGCCAAAAGAAGTTTGCGAAAACGAGATATGTTTTCACTATTCATAATCCAGCTTTCCAAGGGATGATGCCAAAATTCACCTTAGGTGATTTCTATAATCTCACCGATGAATTATTTGATAATGGGGCAGTCAGATTCAAAGACCAAGTCTCCACTTTAAAAGCGGGTATTGTCTTCGCCGATAAAATCACAACCGTTTCCCCAACCCATCACTTTGAACTCCTTTCTCCAGAAGGTGGCATGGGTTTAGACACAGTGCTCCGCTATAGAGAATGGGATTTTTCTGGCATCTTAAACGGTATTGACTATTTAGAATTCAATCCAAGCGAAGATAAGATTATCGCTAAACAGTTCGACGCTGATTCAATTGAAGAAGGCAAAAAAGCCAATCGTAAAGCCTTATTTAAAGAATTAGGCATTTCTAATAATGACGGACCATTATATTCCTTAGTGACCCGTATTACATGGCAAAAAGGCTTTGATATCATCTTCCCAGCGGTCGAAGAACTCATTTCTCGAGGCGCGAACATCGTCATGCTTGGCAGTGGTGAATACCAATACGAGCAAAAATGGGAAGAACTTAAAAGAAGATATCCAGACCGCGTTGGTCTATATATCGGCTATAGCGATCCTCTCGCCCATAAGATTTATGCCGCGAGTGATTTCTTCATCATGCCATCACTCTTTGAACCATGTGGCTTAGGCCAAATGATCGCACAACGTTATGGCACACTTCCAATCGTGAGACGCACTGGTGGTCTTAGAGACTCTGTCATTTGTTATGATGGTGGTAACGCTAAAACCGCTAACGGCTTTGGTTTTGACGCCTATAGTGTCTATGAAATGAAACGTACAAGCCATTACGCTTTTGACGTTTATCAAGATAAAAAGTTATTGCATCAATTAATGAAAAATGCGATGCTTACAGATAATTCTTGGCAAAAGAGCACCCAAGAATATCTCAAATTATATAAGCTCTTAGTTAAGCAATAATATTAAGAAGGTACATCATTATGGGATTTGATCATCGTAAAATCGAAGCCAAGTGGCAAAAGTATTGGGAAGATAACCAAACATTTAAGACTGATGTTTGGGACTTTTCTAAACCAAAGTTTTATGCTTTGGATATGTTTCCATATCCATCAGGTGTTGGTTTACACGTTGGTCACCCAGAAGGTTATACTGCGACTGATATCGTCTCCAGAATGAAAAGGATGCAAGGCTATAACGTCCTTCACCCAATCGGTTATGATAGTTTTGGTTTACCCGCGGAACAATACGCCATTCAAACAGGTAATAACCCAGATGGTTTCACCCAAGACAATATCAAATATTTTACAAAGCAACTCAAAAGTTTAGGTCTAGATTATGACTGGAACAGAATGATTCTCACTAGCGATCCTTCCTTCTATCATTGGACCCAATGGATTTTTAAAGGTTTATTCCTTGATGGGTACGCTAAATACATCGACATGCCAGTCAACTGGTGTGAAGAACTCGGCACCGTCTTAAGTAACGACGAAGTCATTGATGGTAAGAGTGAAAGAGGTGGCTATCCAGTCATTAGAAAGAACCTCAAACAATGGGTTATCGATCAACCTAAATTCGCCGAGCAACTCTTAGAAGGTTTAGATCGTATTGATTGGCCTGAATCCACTAAAGAAATTCAACGTAACTGGATTGGCAAATCAATTGGTGCAGAAATGACATTTAAAGTCGCTAATAGCGATAAGTCTTTCGTCGTCTTTACTACCCGTGCGGACACAATTTTCGGTTGCACATATTGCGTGCTTTCTCCTGAACACGCTCTTGTGAAGGAAATCATGAGCAAAGACAAAGAAAAAGAAGTCCTTGCTTATATTGAAGAAGCTTCTAAGAAGAGTGAAATTGAAAGAACATCCTTATCGAAAGATAAAACAGGTGTCTTTATTGGTGCTTACGCCATTAACCCAATCACTGAAAAGGAAGTACCAATCTTCATTTCTGACTATGTCTTAGCGAGTTATGGTACAGGCGCGATTATGGCCGTACCAGCGCATGACTCTCGTGACTATGCCTTCGCGAAGAAGTATGGCTTAGACATCATCCAAGTTTTAGATGGTGGTGATATCTCTAAAGAAGCCTATGAAGAAGATGGCCCACATATTAACTCTGGTTTCTTAAATGGTCTTAATAAAGAAGACGCTATCAATAAGATGCTTGCTATCTTAGAAGAAAGAGGCATCGGTAAAAAGAAAGTTAACTATAAATTTAGAGAATGGATCTTTGCGAGACAAAGATACTGGGGTGAACCAGTCCCAGTCGTCCATTTAGATGATGGCACAGTTCACGCTTTAGATGATGATGAATTGCCACTTGTTCTTCCTGAACTTAGTGACTATAAAGGCCATAACGGTCAAGCGCCTTTAGAGAACGCTACTGAATGGAAAAACTATAACCATAACGGCTTACACGGTAAGCGTGAAACAAGTACAATGCCAGGTAGTGCGGGTTCCTCTTGGTACTTCTTAAGATATGTTGATCCAAAGAATGATCAAACATTCTGCGATAAGAAACTCGCTGATCACTGGCTCCCAGTTGATTTATATATCGGTGGTCCAGAACACGCAGTGGGTCACTTAATCTATTCTCGTATTTGGACTAAATACCTCTATGAAAAAGGCTATATCAGTTTTGATGAACCATTTAAGAAACTCGTTCACCAAGGCATGATTTTAGGCGAAAACAATATCAAGATGGGTAAACGTTATCCTGAATACGTCGTTAACCCATTAGATATCTGCGATAAATACGGCGCGGATACATTAAGAATCTACGAGATGTTCATGGGTCCTCTTGAAGCAAGTAAACCTTGGTCTAATCAAGGTGTCGAAGGCGCCAGAAGATTCTTAGATAGAGTGTACCGTATTATTATTGAAAATAATATCGTCACTAAAGAAGCCACCCCTGAACTTGATTTAATCTATCATCAAACAGTCAAAAAAGTTTCAGAAGACTTTGAAAACCTCGGATTCAATACCGCGATTAGCCAAATGATGATTTTCATTAATGAAGTGTATCGCGTCAATAAAATCAACCAAGAATACGCTGAAGGATTTGTCAAACTCATCTCCTGCATTTGCCCACACCTCGGTGAAGAAATGTGGGAACAACTCGGTCATAAGGGCACAATTGCCTTTGAACCTTGGCCAAAATACGATGAGAGCAAATTAACCGTCAATACCATCAAGATTGCGGTGCAAGTCAACGGTAAACTTAGAGGTGAACTCAATGTCCTAGTGGATGAGTCTGAAGAAAACCTCAAAGCCAAAGCTCTAGAACTCGATGGTGTAAAACGCAACATCGAAGGCAAAGAAGTTAAAAAGATCATTGTTGTTAAAGGACGTATCATTAATATCGTCGCAATTTAAGAAGTATGAATATTTGTATTGATGTTGGTAATTCCACGATTGGAATTGGTATTTTTGAAAATAACAAACTCATGGAAAGAATGGTGGTCAATACTGACCCAAGGTTCACTGAGGATGAGTTTTATCAACTCTTCAAAAAGCCATTTTCCTTTGTTGAAAATGGAAAAGGAAAAATTGATCATATCATCTTTTCTAGTGTTGTCCCTCAAATCAATTTAGCGTTGTTAAACGCTTTAACGAAGTTATCTAATGTTGAACCATTATTAATTGGTCCAGGCACTAAAACTGGCCTTGCTATTAAAGTCGATAATCCTTTAGAAATCGGTAACGATTTAATCGCTGATTTAGTAAGCGCGAAAGAAAAATATGGTTATCCATGTTTAATCGCTGATTTAGGCACCGCTAGTAAGATTCTTTTACTTGATAAGTCGGGAACATTTGTTTCTTGCTTAATCATGCCTGGTTTAACTTTAAGCGCCCAATCGCTTTCTAATAAAGCCGCTTTACTTCCAGAAGTGTCTTTAATTGCGCCAAATACAATTATGGCTAAGAACACTTTAAGCGCGATGAACGCGGGCATTGTTTATGGGCACGCTGATATGATTCTCGGCTTAGTGAACCGCTACGAAAAAGAATTAGGCTACCCTTGTAAGCACATCCTCACCGGTGGGGGTGCAGTTTATGTTAAAGATATCTTAAAAGATAACTTTATTTACGATCAAAATCTTAATTTGGATGGTTTAAATATCATCACTAATAAAAACACAGATTTTTGTGACATGATATAAAATAAATGGAGGCTTTAGTTCCTAATGGGTATTGGAATCTATTGATAATGTGATGAGATTAAGCTGGTATTTTAGAAATTATTTTTTTAGACCTCGTTCTTACTCATTTGTAAATGGAGAGGAATGCTTGTCAATAAGAATAAGCAATTGGGAATTAGAAATCACTTGTGTTTACGAAATGGTTGATGCCAAGATCCGTCTTTTGGAACCGAATGGTAATTTATCTGAAGAAGAATGCGAGAAAACAAATCGTATATTATCTTCTATTTGCGGAGACATTTTATCAAAGAATGTAAAATTAAAGAGAATTAACGCTGTTGTTAAAAACATCTCCAAGCATTAACTGAAATAGCGATTCTTAAAATCTAAAAATTTTTTTAATTTTGAATTTTATAAAAAGTATCTATGTCATTAATGATTATAACTTAGAATTTGGAT
>JBGUXN010000018.1:0-14540 GCA_045222195.1 Bacilli bacterium
CCTTTGTTAATGAATGTATCGGTATATACCGAGAATGATGTGAGACTTCAAACAATCAATCATTCTTTACTCATTCAAGGGGAAAAGGAAAAGATATGAAAAATAGCGCGATTGTTGGCATAAATTGGGGCGATGAAGGCAAAGGAAGAATCGTCGATTTATTGTGTAAAGAATACGATTATGTTGTCCGTTATCAGGGTGGAGGCAACGCTGGTCACACTGTCGTTATCGACCAGGGCAAGTTTGCTTTACACCTCATTCCATCAGGAATCTTCCATCAGGGTGTCGTCAATATTTTAGGCAACGGTGTCGCTCTTGATCTAGAAAACCTTTGGATTGAAATTGAATCATTAAGAAGTAGAGGCGTTTCTGTCACTCCAGATAATCTTAAGATTAGTGATAGAGCCTCTTTATTATTTCCTTGGCATAAAATGCTTGATGCCTTAGAAGAAGAAAGACTCAAAGATAAAAAGTATGGTTCCACTAAGCAAGGTATTGCCCCTTTCTATAGTGATAAGTATCAAAAGAAAACCGTTTTAATGGGAGAACTTTTATATAACAAAAACTTAAAAGAACACGTTAAAGATATTCTTGAATGGAAGAACTTAACCTTAAAAGGTGTTTATAACGCTGAACCGATTAGTTTTGAAGAAATATCTAAATGGATTGATGAATACCAAGAAAAACTTTCTCCATTTATTTGTGATACAGGTAAGTTATTAAAGCAAGCCGAAAAAGAAGGCAAGAGTGTGCTTTTCGAAGCACAGCTTGGTTCACTTAGAGATTTGGATTATGGTATCTACCCATACACCACATCTTCTAATACACTGGCCTCTTATATTCCTTTAGGCTCAGGGTTAGCGAACGTTAACGTTACCGAAATCATTGGTATCGTGAAAGCATATTCCACTTGTGTTGGTGAAGGGCCATTTGTCTCTGAATGGTTTGGCGAAGAAGCCGAAAAGCTTAGAGAAGCAGGCACTGAATATGGTGCGAAAACTGGTCGACCAAGAAGAGTTGGCCCTATTGATTTAGTGGCGACTAGATATGGTGTTGAAGTGCAAAACGCTACTAGTGTGGCTCTAACTAAGTTAGATGTTCTTTCTTACATGGATAAAATCCCTGTCTGTGTGAGATATAAACTTAACGGAAAAGAAATCGATGAATTCCCATTCCCAACTTTATTAAGTGAATGTGAACCAGTCATCGAATACATGGATGGTTGGAAATGTGATGTTTCCAACATTAGAAATTGGGAAGATTTACCAGAAAACGCGAAGAAATACATTTTATATATCGAAAAAGCTATCGGCTGCCCTATCAAGCTCATTTCTGTTGGGCAAGAAAGAAACGCTTATATTGAGAGGAAATAATATATGAAAGAATACAATCAATATATTTCTCCATTCTCTGAAAGATATGCATCCAAAGAAATGCAATATCTTTTTAGCCCACATAAAAAGTTCTCTACTTGGAGAAGACTTTGGCTCGCTTTAGCGGAGTCCGAAAAAGAACTCGGATTAACGCAAATTACCGATGAAATGATCGATGAGCTTAAAGCCCATCTTGATGATATCAACTATGATGTCGCTGAAGCATATGAAAATAAATATCGTCACGATGTAATGGCGCACATCCACACTTATGGCGATCAATGTCCAAAAGCAGCGGGTATTATCCATTTAGGCGCGACATCTTGTTATGTTGGCGATAACACCGACATCATTGTTATGAAAGAAGCTCTTTTATTAGTTAAAAAGAAACTAGTAAATTTGATCGCTATTCTTGCAAAATTTGCTGATGAATATAAGAATTTACCATGTTTAGCATACACTCACTTCCAAGCCGCTCAGCCAACCACCGTTGGCAAAAGAGCCACTTTGTGGCTTCAAGACTTTTTAAGCGACTATGAAGATTTAGAATATATCCTTTCTTCACTTAAGTTATTAGGTTCTAAGGGCACTACTGGCACGCAAGCTTCATTTGTGGAACTTTTCAAAGATAAAAATATGCCTGCAAAACTTGATATGTTAATCGCTAAGAAGATGGGTTTTGAAGGTGTTTATCCTGTTTCAGGACAAACCTATTCTAGAAAAGTTGATTGCCGAGTTTATAACATCCTCAGTGGTATCGCAACTAGCGCCACCAAGATGACAAATGATATTCGTTTATTACAGCACGAAAAAGAAATCGAAGAACCATTTGAAAGCAGTCAAGTTGGTTCCTCTGCTATGCCATATAAACGCAACCCAATGAGATGCGAAAGAATCGCCTCTTTAGCAAGATATGTTTTAGCAAATGCTAATAACCCATACATGACCGCATCTAGTCAATGGTTAGAAAGGACTTTGGATGATTCTGCTAATAGAAGAATTGCGATTAGTGAGGGTTTCTTAGCCATTGATGGCGTTTTGGATTTATGCATTAACGTCGCTGATGGATTAGTGGTTAATGACAAAGTCATTGAAAAGAATCTTAAAGAAGAACTACCATTCATGATTACTGAAAATATTTTAATGGATTTAGTAAAAGAAGGTGGCGATAGACAAGAACTTCACGAAGAGATTAGAAAGCTTTCTATTGAAGCGGGTAATCGCGTTAAAAAAGAAGGTTTAGATAATGACTTATTTGATAGATTATGCGCTTCTAAAAAGCTCAACATTTCTAAAGAAAAGCAAGCTGAATATTTCGACGCTTCTAAATACACTGGTCGCGCAAGTGAACAAGTCACTGACTTTTTGAATGAAAAAGTTAATGATGTTCTTCGAAAGAACAAAGACTTGCTTGGCATTAAAGTCATAATTAATAAATAGGTAGTAATTATGGATAAGATATTAGTGTTAGATTTTGGTGGTCAGTATAATCAGTTAATCGCTAGACGCGTTCGTTCTTTAAATGTCTACGCTGAGATTAAGAGCTTTGACCGCATCACAATTGATGAAATAAAGGCAAATGGCTATAAGGGCATTATCTTTACTGGTGGCCCGAATAGCGTTTACAATCCAAAATCACCACACTACTCAAACGATATTTTAAATCTCAATATTCCGATATTAGGTATCTGTTATGGTGACCAATTATTAGCCTATATGTTAGGTGGTAAAATTGTCTCCGCGAAGAATAACAGTGAATACGGAAAAACCATTCTTATTAATCAAGGTGGAAAGCTTTTAAAAGATATTTCAAACGAAAGTATTTGTTGGATGTCTCATACTGATTGCATCAAAGATGTACCAGATGGTTTTGTTACGACTGCTTATACAAAGAGCTGTCCATGCGCAGCGATGGAAAATGATGAAAAGAAAATATATGGTGTGCAGTTCCATCCCGAAGTGACACATACAGAATACGGCATGAAAGTATTAAGCAATTTCGTTTTTGATATTTGTGGTTGCCATCCAGATTGGAAGATGTCAGACTTCGCTAAAGAATCAATTGCTAATTACAAAAAAGAATTAGCGGGTAAGAAAGTGCTATTAGGTTTATCTGGTGGGCTTGATTCATCAGTCGTTGCCCTATTGCTTCATAAAGCGATTGGCAAAAACCTTGTTTGTGTTTTTGTCAATCATGGCTTACTTAGAAAAAATGAAGGCGATTATGTCGAAAACCTTTTTAGAAATAAATTTGATGTCAACCTCATTAGAGTGAACGCGAAAGAGAGATTCTTAGCTAAGCTAAAAGGAATCGATGATCCTGAAACTAAACGCAAAATTATTGGTAAAGAGTTCATTGAAGTCTTTAAAGAAGAAGCGCTTAAGATTGGTAATATCGACGTTCTCTCCCAAGGCACTATTTATCCAGATGTCATAGAAAGTGGTAAAGATGCTTCCGCGGTCATTAAAAGCCATCATAATGTGGGTGGCTTACCAAAAGATATTGGTTTTAAAGAAATCGTTGAGCCATTACGTAATCTCTTCAAAGATGAGGTACGTGCTATTGGTTTAGAACTTGGATTACCAGAAGAACTTGTCTATAGACAACCATTCCCTGGTCCTGGCTTAGCGGTTCGTATTATTGGTGAAATTACTGAAGATAAAATTAGAATTGTGCAAGATAGCGATGCAATTCTTAGAGAAGAATTCATTAAGCATGGTTTAGATAAGATCGCAAATCAATACTTCACAGTTGTTACTAATACGCGTTCTGTAGGGGTGATGGGCGATGCAAGAACTTATGGATATACATTAGCCTTAAGGGCAGTCACCACTGATGACTTTATGACAGCAACATGGACAAAAATACCATACGATGTCCTAGAAATTATCAGTTCAAGAATTACTAATGAAGTTAAAGGCGTGAATCGTATCGTATATGATATCACAAGCAAACCACCCGCTACTGTGGAGTGGGAATAAGGAGGAAAAAGTTATGGCAAAATATATATTTGTAACAGGCGGTGTTGTATCTGGCTTAGGTAAAGGGATTACTGCTGCCTCATTAGGTAGATTATTAAAATCACGTGGTTTAAAAGTGGCCGCACAAAAGCTTGACCCATATATTAACGTTGACCCAGGTACAATGTCCCCTTATCAACACGGTGAAGTTTACGTTACAGAAGACGGAGCGGAAACAGACCTTGACTTAGGTCACTATGAAAGATTTATCGATGAAGATTTGAATAAATATTCAAACCTCACTACTGGTAAAGTTTATTGGAACGTTTTAAATAAAGAAAGAAGAGGCGAATACTTAGGTAGTACCGTCCAAGTTATTCCTCATATCACTAATGAAATTAAAAGATTTATCTATAACGTTGGCAAGAAAACTAACGCTGATGTAGTCATCACCGAGATCGGTGGCACTATCGGTGATATTGAAAGTCAACCATTCATCGAAGCTGCTAGACAAGTTTCATTAGAAGTTGGTAAAGAAAATAGTCTATTTATTCATGTCACTTTAGTGCCTTATCTTCATGGCTCAGAAGAGCATAAAACAAAACCAACACAACATAGTGTTAAAGAATTACAAGGAATGGGTGTTAATCCTAACATCATCATCTTAAGATGTGATGAACCATTAGAAGAAGCCATCTTTGAAAAGATTTCCTTATTCTGCAATGTCAAAAGAGATTGCGTGATTGAAAACATCACTCTTCCTAACTTATACGAAGCGCCTTTAATGTTAGAAAAATCGCATTTCTCTGAAGTTGTTTGTCGTGAATTAGGCTTAAAGGCCAAAGCACCAAACTTAAAAGATTGGACTGAAATGGTAAAGCGCATTAAAGAAAGACCATATTACACACACATCGCTTTAGTGGGCAAATATGTCGAACTTCATGATGCTTATTTATCAGTCGCGGAAGCATTAAGACACGCTGGTTATTACTATAACACCCATATTAAGATTCACTGGATTAGTTCAGAAACTATCAATGATGAAAACGCTAAAGAAGTATTTAAAGATATCGATGGCATTATCGTACCAGGTGGTTTTGGAAGTCGTGGCATTGAAGGGATGATCGCTACTGCCAAATACGCAAGAGAAAACGATATTCCATATTTAGGTATTTGTTTAGGTATGCAAATTGCGGTTATTGAATTTGCTAGACACGTCTGTGGCCTAGAAGACGCTAACTCTGGAGAATTTAACGAATATAGCACCAACAAAGTCATAGACTTTATGCCTGGCCAAAATGATGAAATTAATAAAGGTGGTACCTTAAGATTAGGCGCTTATCCATGCAAAATTAGAAAAGGTACTGTACTTCAACATTGGTATGGTAAGGACTTAATTAGTGAAAGACACCGCCACCGCTATGAATTCAATAACGATTACAAAGAATTATTTGAAGAAAATGGTTTAGTTATCGGTGGTACTTCTCCTGATGGCTTTATCGTTGAAACTGTTGAATTGCCAAAACTCAAATATTATGTTGGTGTACAGTTCCATCCTGAATTTAAATCAAGACCAAATAAACCACACCCATTATTCTTAGGTCTAATTAAGAACTCATTTAAAGGACAATAATGAATAAAAAGAACATTATATCTATGATATCAGCACTATTACTAACCTTTGCGGGTGGCTTTTGTGACGCTTACACTTTTATTTATCGCGAAGGTGTTTTCGCGACAATGCAAACAGGTAACTTAATAAAGTTATTCGTTAATCTCACTAATGGGGTTTCCAAATTAATTTATCTATTGCCAATCATTGTCTTTTTACTTGGTGTTATCATCGCGGTTTTATTAGAAAAAACTAAATACTTCTCACAAATTACTTTAATAACGCTTCTAGTTTCTTATGTATGCGCTGGTTTTTGCCCACAAAAAGAAGCGTGGGACATTGTTTGCGTATGTATCCTCTCATTAACCGGTGCCATGCAGTTTGAAGCTTTCCGCCGCTGTTTGACCTATCGATATGCCTCAACGATGTGTACAAATAACATGAGACTATTAGGAAAAAGCATTGCTAATAGAAGAATAAAAGAAATTTTAGTTTACACTTCAATAATCGCCACATTTGTTATTGGAATCGTGATTGGTGTCCTTTTAGGAAAGGTGATGGGTATTTATTCCATTTCTCCTATTGCTAGCGTTTATTTAGCCTTATTAATTGTTCAATTAATTGCAAAAGAAACGCCTGATAACGAGAGCACAATAGATTAATTAAAAGCCACCTCTTAGAGATGGCAATTTTTATTCAACAGTGACGCTTTTAGCGAGGTTTCTTGGCTTATCAACATTTAAGCCTTTGGCTAAAGCGACATAATAGGCTAAATAGAACGCAATTGAAGAGACAGCGACACTAGATAAATAGTAGGCATAGTCTTCCACCATGATAGTATCTTCTGGACGAGATAATTTCTTCGTGGCGATTGTGTACACTTTTGCGCCCCTACTTTTTACTTCTTCAATATTGCCTCTCATGCTCGCTGCGGTATCTGGATCAGTGATAAAAACAATAACAGGAATACCTTTTTCAATTAAGGCAATTGGGCCATGTTTAAGTTCACCACCTGGAATAGCTTCTGAATGGATATAACTAATTTCTTTGAGTTTAAGTGAAGCCTCTAAGGAAAGGAAATAGTCAAAACTTCTACCAAGGTAGAAAATGTTCTTCTTATCTTTGATTTCATCAGCGACCTTCATGATTAAAGGTTTGTAATGATCTTGGATATCATAGACGACGTCTAAGGACTCTCTTAAATCATCGACGACTTTCTTATCATTCGCTAGAGCACCTGCAAGCATCGCGAGTAATGTCACTTGCGCGACATAAGCTTTCGTGGAGGCCACTGATACTTCAACCCCACTATGAAGGAGCAATGAATACATGCAGTTTCTATCTAAAGTTGAACCACCAGTATTAGTGATAATTAAGTTTTTAAGATTGTGTTTTTTAATGATTTTTAAACAGTGAATTAAGTCAGCGGTTTCTCCACTTTGAGAAATCATAATAATAAATGGTTTCTTACCTGGATAAGTTGGGTGGAACGCCCATTCACTAGCGATAAATCTTGAAGCTGACTTATCATATTTTTCAAAATAACGGCCACCTACTAGACCAGCGTGGTACGATGTACCACAACCGATAAAGATGATATGGTCGGATTCATTTAAGTCTTTGAGTAATTCTTTATCAAACTGATATTTGCCTTTTTGGAAGTAGCAAGAAATTAAGCGCTTGACAGTTTGCGGGATTTCTTCGATTTCCTTAAGCATGTAATGCGGATAACCTTTGAGGTCATGAGAAATGAGTTCCACATCTTTAGAGATTGGGTCTTTAATAGTCTTTTGACCTTTCTTATTGAAGATGACAGCGTCTTCTTTGTTCACATAGCCAAATTCACCATCATCAAGTTCGATGAATTCATTAGTGTAATCAATCATTGGGGAAGCATCAGAGGCGACGAGATTGAAACCTTTACCTAGGCCAATGACTAATGGAGAAGCTTTCTTTAAAACGTATAAAGTGTTTGGATTATCGCTTGTGAAAAAGACAAAAGCATAGCTACCTTTAATTAAAGGTTTCACCACTTTGATTGTTTCTATGACATCACCATTTTGAAGATAGTAATATTCAATCAAATTAGCGATGATTTCTGTATCGGTTTCCCCATAGAAAGAATAGCCTTTCTCTTTGAGAAAACTTCTTAGTTCTTTAAAGTTTTCAATGACCCCGTTATGGACGAGGCAAATGCGTTTATGGAAAGAGAGATGAGGATGGGTGTTAAGCTTAGTAGGCGCTCCATGAGTAGCCCATCTCGTATGGCCAATCATGATATTAGTGTCAATCTTTTCTGGGACAATAGTTAAAAGATGTTCCACACTACCGACATCCTTATAGATTTGAATGCCTTCGTTGAAATAAGCGACGCCCGCGGAATCATATCCACGGTAGTCGAGCATCTTTAAGCCCTTAAAGACGTATTCTTTTGGACTAATAAACCCTACTGCACCAACAATGCCACACATCTTATCTTCCTAAATATTTCTGTAATTCGAATTCGCTAACAGTGGTATGGTATTCTTTCCATTCCTTTTCCTTAGCTTCAATATATTTTGGGAATAAATGACTTCCTAAAACTTCTTTTAGGATAGCACTATTTTGGAAATCTTCAATTGCGGCGTGCAATGTTTCTGGTAAACAGACGATTTTTCTTTCTCTAATTTCTTCGCTTGTTAAATCAAAGAGATTATCTTTAACTGGTGGAAGAATGTCTTTTTCATCCACTGTTTTAATACCTTCTAAACCGCAGGCTAGGATACCCGCAAGAGCAAGGTAGGGGTTTGCGCATGGGTCGACGTTTCTAAGCTCAGTTCTTGTGGCTAGACCTCTAGCCGCTGGAATACGGACTAATGAACTTCTATTAGCGTCACTCCAACAAGCATAAATTGGAGCTTCATAACCACTCACTAAACGTTTATAAGAGTTAACGATTGGGTTAGTTAATAAAGACAATTCTCTAGCGTGATGTAAAATACCGGTAATCCATTTTTTGCACATTACGGATAATTCCATTGGTTCTTTTGGATCGTAGAATAAGTCGCCTTTCTCTTTAGAGAATAATGAGCAATTTGTGTGCATGCCGTTACCGGCTTGTTTATTTAATGGTTTTGGCATGAATGTCGCTAAGTAACCATTCTTACGAGCAATCATCTTCACCACTTGCTTAAATGTTTGCACTCTATCGCAAGCGGAAACAACATCGGTGTATTTAAATGTGATTTCGTTTTGACCTGGGCCCACTTCGTGGTGACAAGCTTGGACATTAAAGCCCATACCTTCAAGCATTAAAGCGATTTCTCTTCTGACGTTTTCACCACCATCGAATGGTGATAAATCAAAGTAACCCGCTCTATCAGAACAATTTGTGGAAACGCTGCCATCTGGATTTAATTTGAAAAGATAGAATTCTGGTTCGAAACCGACATACATTGTTTCAATGCCCATTTCATGCATCTTCTCGACTTCTTTTTTAAGAATGTAACGAGGATCACCAATGAATGGCGTGCCATCTGGCATATAGACATCACAAATGAATCTCGCTACTCCACCTCTAGAAGAATCTTCGAAAGGAAGAATTAAAAATGTGTTTAAATCTGGATGGAGATACATGTCAGCTTCTTTAATACGGACAAAGCCTTCAATGGATGAACCATCAAACATAATCTTATTGTTTAAAGCATCATCGATTCTTTTGACTGGAATCTCCACCGCCTTAATATCACCTAACATATCGGTGAACTGCATTCTGATGTATGAAATATCGTTCTCATCAATAATCTTTTTAATTTCTTCCTTATTCATAAAATGGCCCTCTTAAAAAACATACTAAAAATCTATCTCAAATAAGAGGGATTAGTCAATGAAAACATATGTCAATTTTTCTTTACATGTATAATAAAAAGCGTAATTAACTATGTTAAAGTTTTCACTGCACTATTACATTTTTATTTACACATTACTATTTAGCCAGAAGAGCAAAGCGTCTTTTAAATACTTATGCCAAGCGTCTTCATGGTGTATTTCGTTGGGGTCGATTAAAAGCGCAATTTGTTTTTCGTTGAAGCCTTTATCTTTTAAATAGCGGTAAGTTTCTTTCGTCGGAATTAAGAATCTCTTTTCAAAGTCTTTTCCTCCAACATAGAAGAAATGCTTAACTTTGTCATCAGGGGAGATATTAAATGAATCCAATAAAGATGACCATGTCTTCTTATTATATAAGAAAAAGGCTGGTGAGAAATCTAATGCAAAGCCAAAAGTGTCGTGTCTTGTTACGCCTGCATAGAACGCCATGATGCCGCCCATCGAGGAGCCTCCTATTGCGACATCTTCTTTTCTTTTACTAGTGAAGAAATATTGGTCAATTAATGGTTTTAAAGTATCGGCTATATAGTTAACGAATTGATCTCCGTAAGGATGACCATCTTTAACTTTTTCAGGTTGATATGGAGGATTTAGTTCATTAAATCTCACTAAAGAGTCTTTTGGCGAATCAATACCAACAGCGATAAAAGATAGGCCCTGATTCATTAATAAATCATGAGCCACTAAATCTAATTTCCAGCATCCAAAGGCACATAACTTTTGATTAACAAGGTTTTGTCCATCAGAAAAATAGATGACGGGAAAGTGCTTTTGATCGTTTGAAAAGTCATAATCTTCTGGTAGCCAGACTCTCACATACCTTTTTTCTTTAGAAAACGGCACATCTAAAAGAGCTTTATAGTAATGACCATATTTCATTGTGGTCTTAGCTTTATCTAAAACAAATGGGCCGATTTGATCGTACATTTTAATAAATTGGGTAAGGAACTTTCTTTAATCTTTCGCTTGGATAGTTAGCGCGTCCTTCTTTGGCTTCTGGTTTGCCGTCAAGCATGACTAAGTCACCTGTGAAGCCACATGTCATATTATTAACAAATGATGTACCCACACCAAACATATTGACTGGGACACCAAGCTTTTTCCATTCTTGAATCTTTTCTTTTGAGAAAGAGGAGGAGACTGTAATATTGACGTAGTCAAATCCTTCTTTATCCAAGGCATCTCTAAGCGCGAAGATGAGTTCTTTACAAACGCCGTGCGCATCAAAGCCACTGGTATCTTTATCATCAAAATAATGGTCGATTAAGGATTTAGAAGTATCCACTCTCACACCTTTAAGTTTATGCCCTAAATGTCTAGCGATAATTAAAGTATCTCTAACAACATTGTTGTGGTAGTCGATTAAAGCAGTTACTTGTTCATCCGGGAAGCTCTTTATATAAGCGTCAGCGGCTTTACAGATATCGCCACCACAGATTTGAATTAAAGCGTGTGGCATGGTACCCATACCTTTTCCGCCCCACCATAAGCCTTGGGCGTCGGTACTGACTTTTGTAATACCCGCCACATATGTCGCATATCCATCGCCCACTTGAGTGAGATAATCATCTTGTCTATCCGCCATAGAAAAGACTGGAGTATCGCCAGCGGCTTCTAAGACTTCCATGACGTTTGTGGCTACACTACTTCTACGTGCTAAGACACCATCAATAACGCTCTCTAAAAAGCCGAAATTTTCATATTTACCAGTCACTTTTAAAACTGGTTCATTCGCGGAGATCATATCCCCATCATTTAAAGCTTCAATTAATAGTTCTTCTGGATGAACGGCAAAAGTATGGAGGATAGCAATTGCTTCATCAACGCCACATAACATGGAATGATCTCTTCTTTGGAACCACTGCATGGTGACGATATGACCAGTTAAGTTTTCAGCGACGATTTTACGGGACTTTAAAAAGTAATTTGCGCTATAAAAGCCTTCCCCTAATTCTTTTGGGAAATTAAATGTTTTATTGGTAATTCTAGAAATCTTACCAGCTTTCTTTAATTCAACTTCATTCATGCTTGTTTTTCCTCCATTTGGAAAAAGTCTTTTCCTAAATCTCTATCATCTACTTCATCATCTATGTAGATTGGTTCATCTTTTTCGTTAATATCTAAATCTTTAGCGGTCGCTACTCTGTCATCTTTAGTAAATGAGCCGGTAGCCACTAAAGTATCTTTCTTTACTTTTACTAAGTAATGTCCATCTTCTTTATCAATATAGAAGCCTGATTCATTCTTACTAGCGAGCATAATATCGTATTTACCTAAATAGCCATTTAAAATAGCGATTAGTTCATAGTTAGGTAAATAGATTAAGCCTTGGAATTTGACTTTGACATATTTCTTCAAATTGAAAATATCGATGCGATAGATATGACCGTTTTTCTCATAAATCAAAAGATCTTCATCCTGCTTAGGAAGTAAGTTATGTGGTACTTCTTCTAAGATAATAGATAAGTAAGCATTGATTTTTTCAAAGTGATTGATAAGTCCGTATTTATAAATCATAACTTCTCCAAGATAAGGCGATAGATGGGTTGACCAAGTTCTCTAAAGTTTCTTTCATATTCTGTACAAGCGTCAAATGGGTCTTTACCATCATATGAATAGTTAGCCTCTACGAGTTTAAAAGGCGAGTCTTGAATCATCTCAAGTGAATATGTGAATAAATCTAAATTATCGGTTTTGAAGATGAGTTTGGCGCCATGCTTAAGGATGCGATAATACTCTAATAAGAAGCTATTAGAAGTTAACCTTCTTTTAGCGTGCCTCTTCTTTGGCCATGGGTCAGAGAAATTTAAGAAGATGCCTTCTACTGAGTTATCTTCAATTGTGGGCGCCATGACTTGCGCGTTCACTCGCACAAGTTTCGCGTTTTTGATTTCGTTTTCGACGAGTTTCTTCGCGGTAAAGCCGGCGCATGTGATGTTCATCTCGACACCGATAAAGGTGATATCAGGATATTTTTTCGCCATTTCCACAAGGAATTGGCCTTTACCTGAACCGATTTCTAAATAGTAAGGTTTAAAGCTATTGAGCGCGTCAAAAGGACACATCACTTCTGGATGTTCGTTGATATATGGTTCCGCCCAAGCTTTAAATTTAGTACGCATTAAATAAGTTTCCCAAGTTCAATAATAGCGTGCGCAAAGATGCCCATTGATTCAAATAAGTATGATTTCTTAGTGTTTTCATTTACACCATGCATCTTTGGATCATGTCCTGGATATTCCATACCAAAGGCGACGATATTGTCTGCTTCTTTAGCGTAAGTTCCACCACCAGAAGCAATGATTGGAGTTTCATAGTCACCAGTTTCTTCTTGGTAGACTTTTAGAAGGGTTGTGATAAGTTTACTATCCTTTGGATAGTATAATAATGGTGAAATACCTAAGACTTCAATTTCAAATGGTTTAGATGCTTCTTTGATATTGTTAATCATTTGTTCCGCAGTGACAGTTTCGATATGACGGTAATTGACCACCATTTCGAGTTTACCGTTTTCAATAGAAATTAAACCGACGTTAAGGGAGTTATCGCCCATATCTTCACTATGAGCGGCGGCATTAACGCCTTCACCTCTTGTTGGAGAATATAAAGCGTATAGTTTCTTTAAATCTTCGTTTTTATAGTATTCGCCTAAATATTTAATAGCGTTCATCGCCGCATTCTTACCCATCCATGGGACAGAGCCGTGCGCGGCAAGTCCATGGAATGTTAAAAGCATCTCATTCTCTTTGGCGAGGTAAGAATAATCAACTTCATTTTCATTTAAATAAGCGATTAGATTTAAATCTTCTTTTAAAAGAACTTCACATTTTTCAATGACGGAGTTAGAAGCGACACCGCCTTTCATAGAAATGATTGGGGTATCCATATCTTTTCTCACCACAAAACCAATGATGCCTTTTTCCGCGTATGTAAGTGGATAAGCACTATCAGGAGAGAAACCATAGGTTGGTTGTTTCTTTTTAAGAGTATGGAAATAATGTTCCATACATAAAGAGCCTCTTTCTTCATTGCCACCCACTAAGAATCTGACTTGATAATTGCCTAAAAGGTTATTATCTCTTAAAGCTTTTAATCCATAATAGCAACTTAATAATGGGCCCTTATCATCGGCCACACCACGAGCATATAAGAAGTCGCCTTTTTCAGTGAGCACAAATGGATCTTGTGGCCAACCTGTACCAGTAGGAACGACATCAGCGTGCGCCATAATGGTGACGTTAGGTTCTAATCCATTAGTTAAGATTTCCACGACCATATTGTCGTAGTTTTTAACGATAAAGCCATCTTTCTTGGCTAATTTTTCAATGTATTGGAGAGCTTTACTAACGCCTTTACCAAATGGGTTAGCCTCATCCTTACTATCGTCATCATAGACTGAATCGATAGCGATGAACTCTTTTAAAGATTTCATCATTTCTTCTTGATATGGTTTGGTAAGTTCTTGATAATTTATTGTTTTCATGGCAAATCTCCATTCTTTTAAATGATATATCTTTTTGTTTTATCAAAAAAGGTATTTTAATAAATGCCGTCAGTCAATAGTGTGCGCCTATCAAAAAAGTACAAGTCAAAAGAAAAAACGCTTTCTACACCATTTGAGTTAATTCTTACTATCCTCCATTTGATAAGAACGCAAAAATAGCATAAGACGTTAATAAAAGCCGTAGCATTTTAAAGCGATGAAGAGTTAAGCAACGTTATCCAAA
>JBGUXN010000019.1:0-58225 GCA_045222195.1 Bacilli bacterium
ATTTGACCGATGTTCATACGAGATGGAACGCCTAATGGGTTGAGCATGATGTCAACTGGGGTACCATCTGGAAGGAATGGCATATCGCATTCTGGTAAGATACGGGAGATAACACCCTTATTACCGTGACGACCAGACATCTTATCACCTTCGGAGATCTTTCTCTTTTGGACGATGTAGACTCTGACGACTTCGTTAACGCCTGGAGGCAATTCAACGTCTTTAGATTTACCTTCACGTTTGAAGATCTTAACATCTAAGACAATACCCGCACCACCGTGTGGGACTCTTAAGGAAGCATCTTTACCTTCATTGGTCTTTTCACCAAAGATGGCCATTAATAACTTGCCTTCTGGGGTTGGTTCACTTTGACCACGAGGAGTGACTTTACCGACTAAGATGTCGCCTTCTTTCACTTCAGCGCCAGGAACGATAATACCTCTTTCGTCTAAGTTAGCTTTAGCGGCTTCAGAGACATTAGGAATATCACGGGTGATTTCTTCATCACCTAATTTAGGAATGCTACGGCATTCTAATTCGTATTTTTCAATGTGAATTGATGTATAGACGTCATCTTTCACTAATCTTTCAGACATGATGACAGCGTCTTCATAGTTATAGCCGTTCCAAGTCATGAAGGCGATTGTGACGTTTTGACCAAGGGCTAAATCACCATGATCCATGGCAGGACCATCAGCGATGATTTGACCTTTCTTAACTTTTTGACCAACTTTAACAATTGATGTTTGGTTAATGCAGGTACCTTGGTTACTTCTTTCGAATTTTTGTAATTGATAAATTCTTGGTTCAACGTTGCCAGCCTCTAAGATTTCAATGGTGCGGGAATCTGTATAAGTGACTGTACCATCTTCCACTGCTACCACGGCTAAACCTGAGTCACGGGCAATTTGATGTTCTAGACCAGTACCGACAAATGGGGCGTGTGGTCTAAGAAGTGGTAAGGCTTGACGTTGCATGTTAGAACCCATAAGAGCTCTCATGGTATCGTCGTTTTCTAAGAATGGAATACAACCAGCGGCGATAGAAACGATTTGTTTTGGAGAAACGTCAACATAGTCAACATCTTCTCTACTCGCCATGACGTTTTCGCCTTTATATCTCGCGATAACTTGTTCATCAAGGATTTCACCTTCTGGGGAAAGATTGATGTTGGCTTCAGCGATGACATAGTCCCATTCTTCGTCCGCGCTTAAGTAAACGGAATCTTCCGCTTCGCTTAAGACACGGCATGTCGCCTTATCTACGCGTCTATATGGTGTTTCAATAAATCCATATTTATTTATTTTCGCGTATGAGGCGAGGTTATTGATTAAGCCGATGTTTTGACCTTCTGGAGTTTCAATTGGACAGATTCTCCCGTAGTGAGAAACGTGAACGTCACGGACTTCAGTAGAAGCTCTATCTCTTGTTAAACCACCAGGACCTAAAGCGGATAATCTACGCTTATTGGTTAATTCGGCTAATGGGTTTGTTTGATCCATGAATTGGCTTAATTGAGAAGACGCGAAGAATTCTCTAATTGAAGCGCTTAATGGACGTGGGTTGATTAAGGCTTTTGGTTTGACATTACCTAAATCGGAAATGGACATCTTTTGTTGGACGGTTTTGACCATTTTGGCTAAACCTAATCTGAATTGATTTTGAATTAATTCACCAACGCATCTGATTCTTCTATTACCTAAGTGATCGATATCATCGGTATCACCGAAGCCGTCCATAACGTTAAGGAAGTAGGAGAAACAAGCGAGGATGTCACAAATTGTGACATAAGAAGCTGTGCTATTTAAGTCAGTACCGATGATATGGCAGACCTTCTTTTCTCGATCATTGTTATAAACTTTGACGAGATTGATGACACCATGGTCGTCGAGTTTTTCATTGACTTTAAGCTTCTTCATGTGAGCGCCTTTTTCAAAGAAGTCTTCATCTCTTAAAGCATCGACATCCGCGGCTGTAAGAGTATAGCCTTTTTTGAAACGCACTTCACCATCACTATCGACTAAGTTTTCCGCGAGGGTACGACCGGTCAAACGGTTATAGACGCCTAATTTCTTGATGTATTTAAAGCGACCAGCTCTACCAAGGTCATAGTGTTTCGCATCGAAGAATTTTTGCACTAAGAAGTTGATTGTGCCTTCTTCGGTGACTGGTTCACCTGGTTTCATCTTCTTAAAGATTTCAACTAAAGCGAGCTTGCTAGATTTGATCTTTTGATCATCATCCTTGGCTAATGTATTTCTAAGAGCTTCAGAATCACCAAAGAGTTTGATGATATCGTTAGTTTCTTCTAAACCTAAAGCTCTTAAAAGAGTTGTGGCATTGAGTTTTCTTTGTCTATCGATACGGACACTTAATAAATCTTTAGTGCCGCTTTCGAATTGTAACCATGTGCCACGGCCAGGAATTAAATCAGCTTCGTAAGTAACTTTACCGGTTTTGATGTCTTTTGTTAAAGACATATAAGCGCCTGGAGAACGAACTAATTGACTAACGATGACACGTTCCGCACCATTGACGATGAATGTACCAGACTTGGTCATTAATGGGAATTCACCCATGTAGACTTCAGATTCTTGGATTTCACCGGTATCATGGTGAGTTAAACGCAACATCACGTAAATAGGCGCACTATAGGTGAGGTCTTGAGCTTTACATTGTAAGAATGTATGCTTTGGTTCACCAAAACGGATTGAGACGTAATCAATTGATAACGTATTTGTGTAGTTAACAATTGGGAAAGATTCTCTAAAGACTTCGTCTAATCCTTTTTCTTTAAACTCAGCGTA
This sequence comes from Bacilli bacterium, assembly GCA_045222195.1. Taxonomy (GTDB): domain Bacteria; phylum Bacillota_I; class Bacilli_A; order RFN20; family CAG-826; genus RUG14515. Next base: position 2,808 of record JBGUXN010000019.1, read on the forward strand.
TGATTTGGTTTGGATTTCAACTAAGTTTGGTAAAGGTAATTTACCGGAGATTTTGCTGTAATCGTAACGATCATTGTTAAGTTTATTTAAGTTCTCAATATTTCTAATCATTATAATGGCTCCTTTATTTGCTAGATTTTGCTCTTTATAGCTTGATAGATGTGATAGCCCTTGTGTCTATCGAGGAGTGTGATATTACCAAATATCGATTCGATGTATTTTGAAGCACTGTCTGCTCCTTGGGCTTTTCTGATGACAATATATAAAGAGCCGCCATCAATTAAGTATTGTTTACTCTCCTCATACATGCGGTAAGTGACTGCCTTACCCGCACGAATTGGGGGATTCACAACAATTGAATCATATGGTCCTTCAATCTTTTCATAGATGTCACTTTGAAGGATAGTGACTCGTTGGCTTAAGTTTAATAATTCAGCGTTCCTCCTGCACATATTGAGGGCGCGCGGATTAATATCAGCAAGGGTGACCCTTGCCTCTTTTTTAGCCATAGCAAGCGTTAAGCCAAGCGTGCCATAGCCACATCCTAAATCGAGGATGTTATTCCCAAGATCGAGGGGTAGCAAGACCCTTAAAAAGGCCAAACTACCCTCATCTACTTTATTCTTGGAAAAGACACCATTATCGGTGAGTAATTGCATAGAGAGACCGTTAACTTCGAAGTTGATCTGTTTAATATTTGAAGCAAGATTAGGATCGTCTTTAAAGTAATGGCTCATTAGGCGAAATTACCCCCTATAGATAATGGATTAATGTTTGAAATTTGGAACTTATTTAATTTCGAGTTCTGCACCAGCGGCTTCGAGAGCTTTCTTATGTTCTTCAGCTTCGACTGGGGAGATGTGTTCTTTGACGGCGACTGGAGCGCTGTCGACTAATTTCTTAGCATCCATTAAGCCTAAACCTGTGATGGCTTGGACGGCTTTGATGACTTGAACTTTGGAAGCACCACAGCTCTTTAAGATTAAAGAAACTTCTGTTGGTCCTTTTTGTTCTTCTTCTTCAACTGGGGCAGCGGCAACACCCACTGGGGCGGCTGCTGTGACGCCGAATTCTGCTTCGACGGCTTTGACTAATTCGTTTAATTCCACTACTGTCATTTCTTTTAATGCAGCAATGATTTCTTCATTTGTTAATTTTGCCATGATAATAATCCTCCTAGATTGGCATTACTTGTCCGCTACTGCCTTGACAGCGCAAGCGAAGGAGCGGATTGGTGCTTGTAAGCACGATAAGAACATGGAAATGAGACCTTCTTTGCCTGGAAGTTTCGCAACTTCGAGCATGCCTTTGGCGTCGACGAATTTACCTTCGACGATGCCGCCTTTGACGATAAGAACATCTCTGTGTCTTTTAGCATATTTGGCGATGACCTTGGCACCAGCGATGACGTCAGTAGAGAAAACAATAGCGTTTGGACCACTTAAGATGTCGTTTAATTCGTTATAGCCTAATTCGTCAACAGCACGTTCAACAAGAGAGTTCTTGTAGACGTTCATTTCAGCGTTTTCTTTACGGAGAGCGCGTCTAACTTCTTGAATTTGGGCAACGGTTAAACCACGGTATTCACAAACGATAATGGTTTGGCTCTTTTTCGCTTTTTCACTGATTTCCTTAACGGTCTCGGATTTAGCGGCTAAGACTGCTTGATTCATATTCTTGACCTCCTTTTTCTAAAATTTTGATTTTTGAGGCTCCAATATACGGTGGGCATTTATGCATACGCCTCGGTAACATTATTAAGACTATGTCGTCCGTTACTGTCTTAGGTATATTGTGCTTTTTAATAATTAACGACCAGCAAATGTGAATTGAATGGCTGGACCCATGGTCGTATGGATGACAGCTTTCTTGAAGAAGACGCCTTTAACTGCGGCTGGTTTAGCTTTGATAACTGCTTCAACTAAAGCCTTTAAGTTTTCAACGACTTTTTCAGTGTCGAAACTAACGCGGGCGATACAAACGTGCATGTTTGCTTCCTTGTCAACACGGTATTCGACTTTACCGGCTTTGATTTCTTTAATCGCTTTGGCGATATCTGGGGAGACGGTACCAGTCTTTGGGTTTGGCATTAAGCCTTTAGGACCTAAGACTCTACCTAATCTACCGATTAAACCCATCATGTTTGGTGTGGCAACGATTGTATCGTAATCAAACCAGTTTTCCTTTTGGATTTTATCGAGCATTTCTTGGCCACCAGCGAAATCAGCACCAGCGGCTAAAGCATCATCAACTTTGTCGGTAATGGCTAACACTCTTTTTGTTTTACCATTGCCATGTGGGAGAATGAGAGTTCCTCTGACTTGTTGATCAGCTTGCTTTGGATCGACATTGAGTCTGAAGCTAACGTCAATTGTGGCATCGAACTTCACGGTGGAAGTTTCTTTCACTAACGCACAAGCTTCTTCGATTGTGTAAAGTTTGTTGGCATCGACTTTTTCAGCGACGGCTCTGTATTTTTTGCTTCTAACCATTGCTAATTACCTTAGTCAACGACCACAACGCCCATATTGTTGGCGCTGCCTTCAACGATCTTCATAGCTGCCTCAATGTCATCGCAGTTGAGATCTGGGAGCTTATATTCAGCGATTTGTCTGAGTTGAGCTCTTGTGATTTTGCCAACTTGGGTTTTTCTACCAGTGGCAGAACCTTTTTGAATGCCAGCAGCTTTTAAGATTAAACCCGCTACTGGAGAGGTTTTGATGACGAAGTCGCAGGACTTGTCTTCATAAGCTGTGATAATGACTGGAACGATTTCGCCTTTTCTATCAGCGGTCTTAGCATTGAAATCTGTGCAGAATTTACCCATGTTAACACCAGCAGAAGCGAGTTTTGGACCTGGTTTTGCTTCACCACCAGGAAGTTCCATCTTCACGACTTTTGCGATTTTCTTCACGTGACTTTCCTCCTTGTATGTGTAGATTTGTCAGTGCCGTGGTTTATTGAGTGATCGCCACTCTTCCACGGAACAACTTGTTTTCCCATGTGCGTATACGCTCTCTCATAGCGCAAGGCAACATGCTTTAATAGATTATCAAAATACGTATGTGCGTGGCAAGAACTTTTTTAAAAATGTTTCTATTTGTGTGTTACATGTAACTTTCAAATCATTAATGATTTGTTTATATTTGACTTTTATATTTAGCAAGTGTATTATATCGGCAGCAATTATGGTCAAAAAACAGTTCCAACTCAATCCATATTTACTATTGATTATTTCCTTCTTAGGCATTACCTTAGTCGGTTCATTTTTACTCAGTATGCCTTGGGCATTTAGAAATAACCCATCACATGAATGGTGTCATGTCGGTAATTATTTGGATGCCTTCTTTACTTCCTTAGCATCGATGAGCTTGACTGGTTTTGTCACCTATCCAGAAGGTTTAGCAAATACCCTTTCATTAGCGGGACAAATCGTTGTCTTAGTCTTAATGCAAATCGGTGGATTAGGGGCGATTACAATTTTAACCTTCTTATTCACTACATTTAAGAGAAAGTTACAGTTCAAAGATCGACTCTTTATTTCACAAGCTATCGCCTTTAATGATTTCAGTGAAATCGCAAGATTTGTCCGTCGTATGATGATCATTACCGCGGTATGTGAATTATTAGGATTTGGTTTAGGTATCCCTGTTTTCTTACAGGTATTTCCTAACGATATATTAAAAGGATTGTATTTTTCCTTATTCCATAGCATCAGCGCTTTTAACAATGTTGGCTTTACTTTATTCAACGCGAATGAAGGCTTATTAGAAGGTATTAACGCGGCGGGTGGAACGATGATTGGCGCTGATAACTGGTTATACTACTATTTCACAATTTATCTAGCGGTTTTATCCCTCATTGGTGGCGTTTCATTCTTAGTTATTATCGATGTCGTCTTTGGTAGAAAACCACCACGTCGTTGGTCCGTCATTACCAAGATTTGTTTATCGATGACATTAATTATGATTGTCTTCTTCACTGGTTGTTTATTCTTAACCGATGGTTTGAAGAAAGAAAATCCAATGAATTTATATGAAGCTTTGATGCAAGTTGTTAACTGTAGAACCGCCGGATTTAGCATGTATCCTCAAAGCGATATCTCTTTACCAGGCAGAATGCTTTGCTGCTTAATGATGTTTATTGGTGGCGCACCACTTTCCACTGCTGGTGGAATTAAGTTAACAACGTTATTCGTTATCGTTTTATCCATCATCTCTTATTTTAGAGGTAAAAGAGTAGCGGTCTTTAAACGTTACTATTCTGAAAGTATGACCGCGAAATCATTATCATTAGTGTTTATCGTTTTATTACTTCTTGTTTTAGCGTTCATCTCTTTGAACTTATTTGGTTTAAAAGAAACGGCTGAACCACTTAACGATAAAATTGAAAATGAATTAATTACCTATTACTTATACGAAGTATTTTCCGCATTTAGTAATGTTGGTTTCTATACTGGACTTGAATCTCACCTCTCAACAGGTTCATTAATTGTTTTATGTTTATTAATGCTTTTAGGTCACTTGGGACCTATGACATTCTTCCAATTATTCCAAAATCATTTAGACAAAAAGGCCAATGTGCATTATAGTTTTGTTGAAGAAGATTTCTTAATTGGCTAACTAAAGGAGGATATTCCCTATGGCTCAATCCAAAAAATCATTCGCTGTTATCGGTTTAGGACAATTCGGTATTTCCGTTGTTGAAGAATTAGTCGGTAACGGCATGGACGTCATCGCGATTGATAACGATGAAGAAGCAGTTAAAAAGATTTCTAGCTTGCTTCCGACTGTCGCTGTCGCTAACGCTACTGACGAAGAAAGTTTAAAAGAATTAGGCATCAAAGATGTCGATAGCGCCATTGTCGCTTTCGGTTCTCATATCGAAGCTTCTATTTTAACTACCGTTATTCTCAAAGAATTAGGTGTTAAATCTATCGTTGTTCGTGTCGATGATCCTTACTATTTATCCATTCTTAAAAAATTAGGCGCTACTGAAGTTATCATGCCACAAAAAGCGGCAGGTATTGCTTTAGCAAATAGATTAGGTAACGAAGACTTTAAAGACTTCTATAAGTTAGATGATAAGTATTCTGTCGTTTCTATCGTCATTAATAGCGCTTATGTGCCACAACAATTAAAGAACTTAGCCACTAAAGATAAATATGGCGTCAACGTTGTTTTAATCAATAGAAACGGCCGTTCTTTCGTTCCAGGTGGTAATGACTCATTACTTCCAGATGACACTATCTTCGTTGTCGGTGGCAACAAAGAAATTAGAGACTTCAGAGAAGCCATCAATGGCAACAAGAAGAAAAAGAAATAATCTCCCTCAAAGATTAAAACAAAACCAGCTATAAGCTGGTTTTTTAAATGATTCTAATCTTATCTTTATCAAGTTGTTCTTTGAAATATGGATGCATCTGCGAACCAAAAGTCACTATATCAACTTTTTTATTTAATGCATTTTCAAGTTCTTCTTGAAATCCAACCAAATCTAACAAAGATGCAACATCACCATTGTCGCAAAATAAATCCACATCACTATGGTCAGTTGCTTCCCCTCTAGAGTAACTACCAAATAAATACACATCATTAATTTTATGCTTTTTCATGACGGGTTTGATTCTCTCTCTAATCTCATCAATTGTGTATATGGCAAAAGATATATTAGGGTCACCAAAAAGGACTTCTTGAGCATCAAGCTTTAATGCTTCAGCATACTTAAAAAGCGTCTCAATTGTAATGTCGTTTTTACCGGTTTCAACTTTCGCTATAGTGGAGTGATCTTTATAACCCATTCGTTTAGCGAGTTCACTTTGTGATAAACCTTTTTGAATTCTAATGGTTTTCAATCTATTACCAAATTCTTTTTTGTTCATAATTTCATTCCTTTCTTTATTATATGTGATTATTAATCAATATGTTAAGTTTTAAAAAACCAGCATTGTCGCTGGTCTTTGTTAATTGCTTTAAGTAATTAGATCTTATCGATTTCTGAGAAGTCGACTTCGACTTTAGTGGCTCTACCGAAGAAGATTGTTTCGAGTTCCACCACTTTGGTATCTCTATTGATAGAAAGGATTCTACCTTCGGTACCTTCAAGTGGTCCATGGATAACTTTGACATAGTCATCAATGTTATATCTTTCGAACATATCAGCGTCGATTTCACCCATTCTCTTAAGAACTGGTTCAATTTGTTCTCTTGGAATTGGGAATGGTTTTGTACCTTTACCAGAACTACCGACGAAACCGGTAACGCCTGGAGTATTACGGACAACATACCAAGCATAGTCTGTCATGATCATTTCTACGAAGACATAACCAGGATATAAGTTTTTCATTCTGGTTTTATCAGTTGGCATACCATCTTTCATGACTGGTACTTCTTGTTCGGCAACGATAATACGGAAAATAAGATCTTGTAAGCCCATAGATTCAACACGACGTTGAAGATTGACTTTGACTTTATTTTCGTGGGTGGAATATGTGTTAACCACGTACCACGCTTTTTCGCCTAACGTAGCGGTACTTTCGCCTTCACTTAAATCAGTGGTACTATCAGTAAATTTTATTTCTTTTGCTTCATCTGCCATTGTTAGTACCTCCGATTAGAACGCTTTCTTTAAAACATCGATTAAGGCTTTGCCTAAAGCATCTTCGCCCATAAGGATAAGACCTGTTAAAGCGGCGATAATAACGACAACGATAATTGATGGAATTAATACTTCTCTTTTAGGCCAACGAACACGTTTGCCTTCTTTGATGACATCTTGAGCGAACTTTTTAACACCCATAATGACTTCCTCCTAGATTACTTACTTATTTTATGTAAGGTCATCTTGTTACAATGCTTACAATACTTTTTGATTTGAAGGTTTTTAGCACCTTCCTTTTTAATTGTGGTTGTGTAGTTACGAGAGAGGCACTCTTCGCAAATCAAAAGAACTTTTTCTCTCATCTCCTGACCCCCTATTACAATTAACTTTCAATAACATATCAAATTGCTAATATTTTGTAAAGAAAATTAATTATCTTTACAGTAATTTGGCTGTTTGAAGTAGCAGGATCTTCTGGTCCAAGGACCATGATAACAATGAAGCAAGCGATGATCAAAAGCATCAAAACACCAATGATAATAGCGATGGCCCAAGGGAAGTGCATTGTCTCTTTTCTTTCATCGACAGGCACTACTTCTGTTTCATCTAATTCTTTGTCTTTTAGAGTCTTTTGGAGCTCATCTTTTTCATCGTATTGATGATCATCTTCAATATTTTCAATATTGTTGTTCTTTTCTTCTAACATAACTACCTCACAAAATACTTCTTAGTGAATCTCATAAATGTAGAGATAAATAACGTATCTAGCATGACGTTAACAAACATCACCATCGCTTGACAGAGAATAATCGCTAAAAAGGTGGCAAAACCAAAAGCCCAAGCTTTCATCACTGAACCAAATAAAACGATGATTGATATATCGCATAGTAACGATGCGAAACATATGTGTAATGGGCTCATGTATGGATTCTCATCTTTACTCTTCACTAGTAAGGAGAAGAGAATTACGCCTATAAACATCACCCCTAAGATGCTAGGAATGAGAATTTTACTTAATAATGGAACATCATAAGTGGAGGAGAAAAGAGTGATTTTTTCACTCAAAATAACGAATAAAGAAACCCCCACCCAGATGAGTGATAAAGTAGCGATTTCGATACCGGCGATGGCCTTACGATTTTTGACACTGAACACGAGTGAAAAAATAAAATAAGCAAGGAAACCAAGAAGGGTATAAATTGCAGTAATTTGAAGGTATGGCGGATACATTCTTGGATCGAAAATTAAATAGCCCAAAAGATCGCTTCCCATACCGATGAGCGCTCCATAAATTGGGCCTAATAAAACAGAGGCAAAAATGATTAAAGCAGGACCCCCAAATGAGATACGAACAAAGGGCGCAAAAGCGAGATAATTAACCGCGACAACTTTTTGAAGAATAACGATGAGCGCCATAAAAAGACCAGAGAGGCAAATCTTCTGGATGACGGTCAAATTAGTCTTAAAAAATTGCAGTTTCATTTTAACCTCATTTAATTAAGTTTTTCATATAAGCCGCAAAAGCTAAAGAGCCAGTCACTAAGATGGCATCTTCAGGATATTGAGCCTTTAATTCCTCTAATGCAGCAAGGGCATCATCTTTGAATGGATAGTCTTCAATGAATAAGAAATAATCTTCCATTTGTCTGGCTCTTCTATTTGGGAAAGTAGTAAGAGTAATATCGCTAGCATATTCCCCTAAATAAGAGAGCATTCTTTCAATATTCTTGTCGGTGAAACAGGCAAATAAGACATGCACGGGTCTACTTTCTGCCACTGATGGTATGGATTTGACCATGTTTTGCACACCTTCTGGATTATGTGATCCATCGATGATAATTAATGGGGAGGTGGATGCAATTTCCATACGAACAGGCATGAAGGTATTGATTAAACCTTCTTTGATTTGTTCTTCGTTAACTGGATATTTATCAAGTAAGGCATTTACTGTTTCAATTGCGATGCAAGCATCTTTTAAAGAATAGAAAGCTGCACTATTGATACGTAAATCTTTATAAGTCATATAATTAAATGAATAGCCAAAATTGCTATACACTACATTTGCAGGTTCAACTGATGAGCGTAAAGAACACTTTTTATCCTTAGTAACTTCGACAATTGTGTTAATTGCTTCTTCATCTAAGATGCCAGTAATGACTGGAACTTCATCCTTAATAATGCCTGCTTTTTGATAGGCAATTTCACATAAAGATCTGCCTAAATAAGCAGTGTGTTCAAGGCTTATTGAAGTGATGATTGAAGCGATTGGTTTAAAGACATTTGTGGCATCAATTTCGCCACCCATTCCGCATTCAATAATTGCTAAATCGACACCTTGTTTTTGGAAGTAATTTAAAGCAATAAATGTTTGAATTTCAAATGGTGATAATGAGTACTTTTTGAAGAGTTTTTCGTTATCGTTAATGGCCTTAATAAAGTCATCGTCAGAGATGTCATTTCCATTGATATTAATCATCTCATTTACCTTGTTTAAAGCAGGGGAAGTAAAGAGGCCAACTTTAAGCCCAAAAGCTCTATAAATATTCGCTAAATAATTAGCGGTACTGCCTTTGCCGTTGCTACCCGCAATATGGATGGAAGGGACGTTATATTTAAAGCCTACTTTCTTAAGAAAATCATCAAAGTTTTCCCTTTGATAATCGTCCTTATAAAGCTCATCAAAATACTTGTTTAAATCGATGTTCATATTAGACTTCCTTCCCTTCTTTTAATCCGCGTTTAATATCTCTTTGTTTGATAGATTCGCGCTTATCATAGAGTTTCTTGCCTTTGGCAAGAGCAATCTCCATTTTGGCCTTACCTTTATGTAAGTAAACGCGTGTAGGTACGATAGTGTAGCCACCACGTTTGACCTTATCTTCGAACCATTTAATTTGCTTTTTGTGGAGTAATAATTTTCTGGTTCTTAAAGGATCATGATTAAAGATGTTTCCTTTATCAAAAGGATTGATGTGCATGTTTAAAACTTCCATTTCGCCGTTTCTAATAACGATATAACTATCGTTTAAGGAACATCCATGCCATCTTAATGATTTTATTTCAGTGCCCACTAAAACGAGGCCACATTCGGTAAAATCGCTTAAAAAGTAATTGAAATGGGGTTTCTTATTGGTAGTGATTATCTTAATGCCATCACCGTTCATCAAATACTCCTTTATTAATACCAAGAAAAAATCTCAGTATTAAAACTATAGAGCAAAAATAAATCAAAAGCAAAGCTTGATTTATCAAATAGACTATTAGTTGTTATACAAAGTTAATAAATGTTGCTAAAATAAGACTATGAAAAACCCATACGAAGAACTTAAAAAAATAATTAACGAATCAAATAGTATTGTAGTATTCACTGGTGCTGGTATTTCTGTACCAAGTGGTATTCCAGATTTTAGAAGCGCGGATGGAATCTACAATCAAAAAACCAAAATTCACGCTTCTCCCGAAGAAATCATCTCTCATTCTTTCTTCATGCATAACCCAGAAGACTTCTATGAATTCTACAAAGAGAAAATGTGCTACCCAAAAGCTCAGCCAAATGCCGCACATAAATACTTTGCAGATTTAGAAAAGAAGGGTAAAAACGTAATTGTCGTAACTCAAAACATTGACGGACTCCATCAAAAAGCTGGAAGCAAAATTGTTTATGAATTGCACGGCACCATTCACCAAAATTTCTGCATGAAGTGCGGAAGACTTTTTGGTCTTGATTATGTCTTAAATTCTAAAGGTGTTCCTCACTGTGATAAGTGTGGCGGCATTGTCAAACCGGATGTCGTTTTGTACGAGGAAGGCTTAGACGAAAACACGATTGGCAGAAGCATCAACGCCATCATGACTTGCGACACAATGATCGTAATCGGAACCTCACTTAGAGTTTATCCAGCCGCTGGATTCATCCGTTATTTCAAAGGACGTAATTTAGTCGTCATCAATAAAGAATCTACATCATACGATAACATGTGCGATCTCGTATTTAATGAAGATGTTATAAATGTTATCAACCACATCAAGTAAAACATGAAAACAGTCATATTCGATTTAGATGGAACCGTTCTAAACACGCTAATTGATTTGAAAAACGCCGTAAATCACGGATTAAAAACTCGTAATTTGCCGGAAAAAGACCTAGAATTCGTCCGAAAGGCTATTGGAAATGGAACTCAGGTTCTAATCAAAAGATGTACTCCAGAATACCTAACAGACGAAGAAAGAGCGCTTGTTTTTACAGCGTTTAAAAACTATTACTTAGAACATTATGATGACTATACAAGACCATTTGAAGGCATCAAAGAAATGCTTAAATCTCTTAAAGGAAAAGTTCGTTTAGCCTTGGTTTCAAACAAGGATGATGACCTTACAAGAATGCTAATCAAGAAAGAATTTGATGGTCTATTCGACATCGTTCAAGGAAGCTATTTTGATCAACCAAAAAAGCCTAATCCTTATTTAATTAATAAAATAATAAAAGAGAATAAGTTAGATAAAAAAGACTGTCTTTATATCGGTGATACCAACATCGATAAAGAGAGCGCAGACAACGCTGGACTACAATATCGACTAGTCAATTATGGTTTTAGAAACAAAGAAGAGTTAGAAAAAATGTGCCCTAACGACACATCGATTTCTACTGTTGAAGAACTACACAACGCTATAATGTTGTGGGTTAACTCATAATTTGGAAATTTTCTTTTCTACGTATTCTTTAATCTCTTCTCTAGGAACACTATAAGTTAACGAAAGTTCATCCATTAACATGTTTTCTGCAAAGCTCAACATGTCAATATCGACTGGTCCTAACTTGATTTCAGTGTTGTTCTCTCCACCAATCAAATTATAAAAATAAAGTTGTCTGTATAAATAGGCGATTTCTTTAACATCACCTGAAGACAACTTTCTTTTATATGCATCTCTTCTTTGCTTGGTATTAGAGTTAAACTCTTTATTGATATCTTTGATATATCGCAGCAAATCATCTGCTTCTTTCTTGCTCATTAAAGGACGGATGATACTGCTGGCAGTATCAACTGGAACATAGATTGTTTCCCCACTATTGTGCTTAACACTCACGAGAAAATAATCTTTACCGTTCATGTCTTTAATTCCGACAACTGTCGAAAGACCTTCGCGGCAATGTATAACGTTGTCGCTTATCTTAAACATACACCTTAATTATCACATTTTTTGTCGATTTTTGTAAGTAGAAAAGAAAAAGACTTTCGTTTTTGAAAGCCTCTTTATCTATTGAATTAGTTATCGAATTTCCTTATTAACTACTTCGTTTTGATTTTTATAAATGCTGTTTTCTGGAACAACACCTCTAACCAAGCTTAATGGATAGACTTGACTATGGGATCCAATGATACTTCCTGGATTAAGAACTGCCTGACAACCGATGTCAGCGTAGTCGCCTAAAATAGCGCCGACTTTTCTTAAACCTGTATCTATTTCAACATCGCCATGAATGACCACGTTCTTTCCATCGCTCTTTAAATTAGAGCAGATGGAACCTGCGCCCATGTGCGCGTAATTTCCTAAAATTGAGTCTCCAACATAGTTATAATGTGGAGCTTGAACATGGTGTAAAAGAATGCAGTTTTTGAACTCTGATGAATTACCTAATACACAGTTATCACCACAGATAAAATTACCTCTAATGAAGCAGCCTGGTCTAATCTCTGTGTTACTACCAATAATGGCTGGACCAATAATTGTTGCTGTATCTGCAATTGAAACATTCTCCCCAACGAGAACATCTTCTTTGAGGAGCTTATATCCAGGAATACCTTTGGCTAATAATTCTTTGACTAAGGCTTTAATTTGAGGAATCATCTCCCAAGGATATTCATATTTATCAAAGAAGTCCTTTACGTGAGAGATGTCACACTTTATGAGGTCTTTTGTTAATATTACTTTCTTATTCATTAATGAGATATCCTCTTTTCTTCAATAGAAGAACCATTTTTTCAATATAGCCTTCGCACTTAGTAGCGTTTTGGTGTTCAACCATAATACGAATCATTGGTTCTGTGCCACTTTTACGTAATGAGATACGACCGTCATTTCCAATCTCAAGATTAATCTCGTTATATTTTTCAAGAACCTCACGATCTTCCATGACAGCATTCTTGTCAGTGACATAAACACTCTTGAGTCTTTGTGGGAACTCTTTGACTGGAGCGACGAGTTTGGAAAGCGATTCTTTTCTTTCTAACATTTCTTCAGTGACCATGATGGCGGTCAAGATGCCATCACCTGTTGTGGCGTATTTCTTGATGATGATGTGACCAGATTGTTCACCGCCTAGAGAGTAGCCTTCTTCGTTCATTCTTTCTAAAACGAAACGGTCACCGACATCAGTTCGAACTGTTTTGATACCGATGTTTTTAAGAGCCTTGACCAAACCTGAGTTAGACATGATTGTGGCTACGACAGTGTCTTTATCAAGTGAGCCTTCATTCTTAAGTTTGCTAGCGAGAAGATATAAGATTTTATCGCCATCAACAACCTTGCCATTTTCATCAATGGCTAAGCAACGGTCACTGTCTCCATCAAAGGCAAAACCGACATCTAATTTATTTTCTTTGACTAATTTTATTAATCCTTCAATATGAGTGGAACCAGCGTTTAAATTTATATTTAAACCATCTGGATTATTGTTAATGATGTAAACTTGAGCGCCTAAAGCTTCAAAAACACTCTTAGCAATCATCCAAGAAGCCCCATTAGCGGTATCTAAACCAATTCTAAGTTTCTTCATAGAGTGTCTTGCTAAAGAGATGAGATAAGCAATGTATCTATTTCTACCAGAAGAGTAATCGGAAATGATGCCGATATTTTCTCTTTTCGCAAATGGTAAATCATTTTCTCCTTCTAAACCCAAGGTTTTGAAGTCTCCATCAATATAAGCTTCCGCTAAGTAGGCAACAGCGTCCTCTAATTTTTCACCATGAGAATTGATGACTTTAATGCCGTTATCATAGAAAGGATTATGTGAAGCAGTAATCATGACACCACAGTCAAAGCAGTCTTGTCTTACAATGTAAGAAACTGATGGAGTTGTGGTCACGTGGAGCAAATCAACATCTGCGCCTGAAGCAGACGCTCCAGCCGCGACAGCGTATTCAAACATATAGGAAGATCTTCTCGTATCTTTACCGATAACAATCTTTGGTCGATAGCCTGGCTTTTGCATGTTGTATTTTGGATTAGAATAGAACCAACCTAAGAAACGACCAATCTTATAAGCATTATCAGCGTTTAATAAATCATTAGCTTCCCCTCTAAAACCATCAGTGCCAAAGTATTTAGTCTTGATGTTTTCATTAGGTAATTTAATCTTCTTGCCGCGATGAATGACGATGTTATCATCAATCATTTCATCCGCGCTGATTTTGAAAATAGAACAGAGTTCTCTTGTTTTATCTAATGGAGGCAAAACATCACCGTTTTCCCATTTAGATAATGATTGACGAGAGACTTTTAAAATGTTTGATAACTCTTCTTGCGATATGCCGTTAACAATACGAAGATGAGTAATTTTCTCACCAATTGTCATATGCTTGCTCCTTATGCTGTGTACTACCATCATACCGAAATATATGGTTGTTTGAAACACAAATGTAAAGAATTCTTTACTTAATGGCAAGTTAGTTATTTATTATAACTTTGTTATAACTATAGTCGTTACTATTAGTAATTTCTGTTTACATCCCCTATTCTGCTTCATGCGAATGCGATATGTTTATCGTACATAATATGTTTTATACTAAAAACATTGTGCATTTTATTGTTCGCTGAAATAGAATAATAAGTGGCGAAATGAAAAAGTATAGCAAGAAGTATTGGGCTTTAAGGATTCTTTTCCTCGTTGCATATTGTGCGGCTTCCGCAGTTTTAATTGTCGAATCTTGTTTACCAGTTGCGGAATCAGCGAAAAAATCCAATGCAGTCGGTGCCGTTGTCGGTGGTCTTGTTAACGACATGAACGGTGACCAGGCAAAAGAAGTCTTGCCAACTAAAGTAATTATCAATAACAAGCAAACAGAATTTAAAGTTGGCGAAGAAGTCCAAATTGATGTCACAACTGAACCAGAAGATGCAACATATCGTTCATATACATACTCATCCAACAATGAGGAAGTTGCCTCGATTGATGAAACTGGTCTTGTTAGTTTCTTAAGTGCGGGTACCGCAGTGATTACCGCGACCAACACTAAAGTTCCTGAAGTACTAGATACAATCACATTTACTGTTTCTAATATCGAAGTCACATCGATGGCTTCTAGCATTAACGCTGAACTAAAAGACGATGTTTATATTCTTGAGGTCTATAAGACCTATGTCATTTCTAATATCATTGAGCCTGAAAGCGCCACTGATAAATCAGTGACCTATGATTACGAAGTTAATTCATTCTTTGAAATCGTTGATGACACTATTCAAGTGAATGAGGATTCTGGAGATACTGTTTTCCCAATTAATATTACCTGTGGTTCAATCACTAACACATTGAATGTAAAGACATATGCTCCTGCCCCTGTCGTTGAAGATTATCCAATTGAAGGATTAAAGGCTAGTAATACCACTAAGTATGTGGATCAAACATCAGCGTTCACACCAACAATTAGTTATATTCCAAGCTACACCTCAGCGAAATATAAGGGCTATACATTAACAAGCGACAATGAATCAGTTGTCACTGTTCAATCAAATAAACTAAAACCAACTGGAACAGCGGGTTCCGCGAACATTACAGCGACGTCCACTTACGATGAATCAATCACAACGACATTTAAGGTGACTGTCCAAAATAGACCAGGCATTACTAGCATTAAGCTTGGTAAGTATTCATCAGTTATGTATGTCGGTGCTTCTCAAACTGTCTCTGTCAGTGTCACACCAAGTACAGCGAAAGTCACTAAGACATTCTCTTCTAATAATACATCAGCGATTACCGTTACCAATGCGGGTAAATTGACCGCTAAAGCATTAGGTACGTCAACGATTACCGTCAAAGTAAAAGACTCATATGGTACGGAAAAAACCACAACGTTTAGCGTAGAAGTTGTTGAAAAACCACTTAACTGTGCTTCTGATTTTGAAATTAATTATAAGCAAGGCGAAAATCCAGTGGTCTTTGCTGATGAAGAAATTAACTTAGATAGCTATTTCGGTATTAAGAGCTTTGTGGGTAATACTGGCACACTTGATAACACAAAATACGAATTTAGCTTTGCTGTGAATCCTGAAGATGGTGAATACTCTAGTCATAAATATACCGCTCATAAGGTCGGTGAAGTATCAGGCTTGATCACGTTTACCAATGAAGATGATAGCGTGATCTCTAAGGAGATTAGCTTCATGGTTATGGATAGATTCTCTATCTATAAAGGAGAAGAAGAAATCTCCTCTCTCGATTTAGTGGTCTACACCACTGAGATTTTAACTATTAAAGATAATGGCTTAACTGGTCAATCCTATAGGATTATTAATGAAAATAACCGCGCTATTATTGCAAGTTATGCTTCTAAGAGCATTACTATCACCGGTAAAGATGCTGGTAACGCGACATTAAAGGTTGTGCCTGTTATTAAACAAGAAGGCTTAGATGATATTGAATTAACTGAATACGCTAAAGAAGTCACATTTGTGGTTAGTGATATCATCTCATCTAAATTAGATGTCACCATCTTTAAAGGTGATAATCCAATCGAAAACTTAGAAGAAACCATTCTCCTATATATGAATGAAACATTAAAAGTGGAATACGCTTTAGATGAAAAAGTCACCAAGAGTAAAGTGACAATGCAACTAAATAACTCTAACGCTAAGATTAGAAATGGCGTTATTACACCATATAAGATTGGTAATACGAGATTAACAATCACTGAAAGTGTTTCTGGTATTGTTAAAGAATACGACATTGCTGTCAGACATAAAGTCGCCTTAAAAGATGGCGTAGGACCATTCTCCTTATCAGGTTTATTTGAATATGATGGAGAAACTAACACGATTACAATGACTAATGGTGATTCAGCGAAGATGGCTATTAACTTTACCGCTGATAGTTCATATAAGAAAGTTAACTATGAAGTTGATGATGAACATATCGTCTTAGTGGGTGATGATGGCACCATCACACCTTTAAAAGCGGGTTCCACTATGATCCATGTTTCTGTTAAAGATAGTAACTACACTTATATTGAATTTGATGTAAACATCACCATTAATAAACGTCCATTTATTACCGATATGAAGTCATTCTTCTTAAAGGTCAGAAAAGCACTTGGCCACTTTGGTGCTTTCGCGGTTGTTGGTTTATTAGGGGCAATCACTTGGTTCTTGTGGTTAAGAGGTAAGAAATGGTTCCCAGTCGGAGTATTTGCTAACTTTGCTTTAGGTTTTGGCTTATCTTGGTTAACCGAAGATATTCAAAAGTATGTACCGGGTAGATGTGGCTTATGGAGTGATGTCTGGCTCGACTTTGCGGGGTTCTCGTTACTCGCGGGTATTACCACTTTAACGATTGTCATTGTTTGGTTAACAAGATTAATCATCCGTTTAGTCAAAAAGAAAAAGGCTAATCAACAAATCAATGAGCAAAATAACGAAAACTGATAATATATTTGATATATGAATTACCGCTTACTATTTAATCTCTTTATTAATATTATTGGCGCATTCGTGCTCGTGGTTTTAATTCTTATTTCTGTTTTCTCTAACGTTGAAAAAAGAAAGACCGCTTATTTCTTCTTATGGTCTTTAGTGTCCGCGTTAATACCAACCTTAATTGCGGTTGCTTGTTACGCTGTGAGGTTTTCTCCTGACACACCATCATTTGTATTAAAGTTATTGGGCTCCTTATTATTTATTTCGCTTTATGGTGCCGCATATGCCTTTATGTTATATGCCTTAGACTTCAGTGGCATCTCAAAAAAGCTTAAGCGCGTTATTTATATCATCAACGCTATTATCGGAGTTGGCTTTACCGTTACTGTTGTAGTTGGAACATTCACCAACCTATTCTTTAACACTGATACTGAAAATGGCATTAGTTTATTAAAAACCAGTGTTTCATTCATTCCTTATATTTATATTTGGTATTTATTCCTAGTAGAGATAGTTTTCCTTATCATCGCTAAGGGGCTTAAAGCTGGTGAAAAGATTGCTTTCTTATCATTTATTAGCATTCCGACTGTCGCATTAGTGTTCCACGTTATTTATCCAGAATTATCAATATTTACATTCGCGATTATCGCTTCTTTCTTATCCTTGTTCTTATATTTCTATGTCCAAAGAGGTCTTATGATTCAACAACAAGAAAAAGAATTATCCGAGAAACAGATTGAATTAACTATTTCTCAAATTAGACCTCATTTCATTTATAACTGTTTATCATCAATCTCGTACTTGTGTACGAAAGACCCGGAGCAAGCGGTTGAGGCTATCGATGATTTCTCCCAGTTCTTACGAGTCAACTTCTCTAATATTTCGCAAAATAAGATTGTGCCATTCACTCAAGAATTAGAGCACACGATGAAATACTTAAAATTAGAGAAGATGAGATTTGAAGAACGAGTTAGAGTTTATTTTGATATTAAAGCGAATGACTTTGAAATCCCTTCATTAACATTACAACCACTTGTGGAGAACGCTGTTAAGCATGGTATATGTAAAAGAGCGGAAGGTGGCACTATTGTTGTTAAGACAAGTGAAACAGATAAAGAATATCTTGTTGAAGTGACTGATGACGGTGTCGGTTTTGATCCTAAAGTTCCACCAGATGATGGTAGAGTCCATGTTGGTCTTACTAACGTTGAAAGACGTTTAAAGAGTATGGTTAACGGTAAATTAGAAATTTATAGTAAAATAGGTAAAGGAACAAGGATGTCCATCCATATTCCTAAAAAAGGAGAATAGAAGATGTTATTTCTCGCTGTTGATGATGAAAACCTCCAACTTAATAAGCTCGTTGATGCTTTAAAAGAAGCTGATCCAAGTGCTGAGATCTTATCTTTTAATAATCCTCTAGTGGCCTATGAAGCAGTTAAGAAAGCTAAAATTGATGTTGCTTTCTTAGACATTGAAATGGGTGGTATGAACGGCGTTGAATTAGGCAAGAAGTTAAAACAACTTAATCCAAATATCAATATCATCTTTGTAACTGGTTATGACCAATACGCGATTGATGCTTATTCAATGCACGCTTCTGGTTATTTAACTAAACCTGTGAGCGCCGATCGCATCAAAGCGGAACTCGCTAATTTAAGATATCCAATGCCTGCTACTAATGACCAAAATAAGCTTAGAGCGCAGTGTTTTGGACAATTTGAAGTATTTTATAATAATAAGCCAATTAAGTTCTCTAGAAGCAAAACAAAAGAGATGTTAGCGTACTTAATTGATAGAAGAGGTGCGATGGTTTCTGTTAAAGAATTATCAGAAGCATTATTCGGGGAAGATAAGGGTTCATATATCAGAAATTTAGTCGCAGATTTAAGCAATGCTTTGAAGGAATTAAATATCGAAGATGCCTTCGTTAAACGCTTCAATTCTTATGGTATAGATATCACTGTTATTTCCTGTGATTATTATGATTATTTAAAGGGTGAGGCGTACGCTGTTAAGGCATATCGTGGCACCTACATGGAGCAATACTCCTGGAAAAAGATTGCCACTTTTTAAAAAATAAATTCCACTACCAAAAAGAAAATGACCGGCCATCAAAGGTCGGTTAATTTTTATTAAAGGTCTAAAATTGCAAAAAACCTGCCAAAAGGCCATAAAAAAGTGCAACACAACCGCAACAAACATGCAACAAATAGGAAATCACTTTGTTGCGGTTTTTCTTTAATTCCCACTATTGTAGGTTGGTATTTTTTGTAAATATTGTTATTAATAACAAGAAAAGCATTTTTTTAGTGTTACAAAACGCTTGATTTTATCTTGTTGCGCTTTTATATTATATAGGCATGCATATAAGGAAGGAGGAAATTTATGAATTTAAAAAAGAAAAGTGGTTTAATTAGCGCTGTTATCGCGCTTTCCTGTGCATCATTAGTCTCTGTTGGCTTTGCTTCCTGGGTTATTTCCCAAGGTGATGCCAAGACAGTTGACGGAAGCATTGTTGTTGATACTGTTCAAACAAAACAACACACAATCACTGTTTCTCCAACAACTGGCACACAAATCTGCTTCACAAGACCAGAAACTCCAAGTGCTACAACTTATTCTTGGTTAAGTGAAACAACATCTACTTATGAAAACTTAGTTGCTTCATTTAATGTTAGCGTTGCCAATGTTGACGGAACTGCTGCTGCCGCGAAAGCCAAATTCAGTGCCACACTCAAATCTGGCGTTGTCAGTGGTGAAAACTTCACTGAAGACGCTTCTAATGCAGGATATCTTGGTGCTGCCGCCGCTACATATGTTGGCGCTTTACCAACACCAGTCGTTGCTGATGGTTCAGTTTCAGATGGCGCATGGTCAACAACCGTGACAGTCACATTCACTTGGGGCGCATACTTTGGAAATCAAAACCCATATTATTTCTATAACGCTCATAAGGCTACTGACATTAAGACCGGCTCAACAACATATGCCGCTGATGCAAACACAGCTTTATCTGCTCTCAATACTTTCTTGAGCGGAATCAGCTACAGATTGTCCTTAAGCTTTGCTGATTAATAGGAGTTTTTCATGTCAAAAATTACAAGAAGATCCTACAAACGTAAAAAAATCGTAATGGGCATTGCCCTATTAGGTGCTATTGGTTTAGTATCCACAGGTTTTGCGGCTTGGGTTCTTTCTTCAAATGCCAGTAAAGAACAATCTACTGGTATCAAAGTTGGTGTTGTCGCCGAAAACTCAATGACAATTACAAATATCAAAGTTAAAGGCCTCGATACCAAAAGAAGTAGTCCAACATTAGGTGAAGAAATCGAAACCAATGATTTCTCATTCAACCCAAAATGGAACGACAATACAGGTCGTGTCCGTTTCGGTGCTGAAGGTGATGATTGCGGTGAACGCTTATCATTAACTATCTCCGGTACTATTACAGAAGCACAAAACCTCGGTTCATTAACCATTGGACCAAAATCTGTCCCAGATAAAGTTGGCCAAGCAAAAGAAGCGAACTATATCACAGTTCCAGCATGCTTGCTTGATACAGTCACTTTAGTGGAAAACACAGATTATCAAATCAAAGTTAACGATGGAATTACTACTGCTGATTTCTCATTCAAAGTGGAATTTGGTTGGGGTTCCTTATTTAACGGTATGAATCCAGCGGAATATTATGACGATATGTCTGAAACAGATGTTCCAACTTCTGAGATCAACGACACATTAACCGCGATGCACGGTTTACTCGATGGTTTAGAAGTTTCCGTGGAGATTATCGCTCACGTTAACTAATTATTAAAAACCACAAAATTGATTAATTTATAAACATGTCCTCAACAGATATTATTGCACTCATAGTTACAATTATCGGTGTTGCCTCGTTTGCCACAGTCGTCACGATTCTCTTTCGTAACTATATAAGGTCACAGATCAAGGAAATTAATCTTGGTAATCGCGATATTGAGATTATTGATTTGATGATTTATGAAAGAGATCCAAACGTCATAAAGAAAAGGAAAGCAGGTTCAATAGCGAAAAACGTTATTTACTATGCTTTCTTAGCCATTGTTATTCCAGTATTTGGTTTATCCATCTATAGCAGGATTAAAAACAATGTCACTAAGTTTGGTGAAAACTTCGTGATGGTTGTGGCATCCGGTTCAATGTCACAAAGAAATGAGGCTAATGAATATCTCGTTGAGCATAACTTAACTAATCAATTTAACACGTACGACCTTATTGTCTTATCAGGCGTTAAGGAAAGTACTACGCTCGCTACCTACGATGTAATTGCCTATAAGAATGACAAACATGTCAACGTCATTCATAGGATTATCGGTATCGATTATACAGAGGGTGAACCCCGCTATATCACGAGAGGGGATTCAAACTCCGCGACAGATACCTACCATCCAAAAAGGAGCGATGTGATTGGTAAATATACGGGAAAGAGAATTCCAGGAATCGGTATATTTATCATGTTCTTCCAAAGTTACGCTGGAATTGTGACAATCCTCTCTGTCGTCTACTGTTCATTTATGATTTCCCACTTTACAAGAAAAATGGACGAAGCCACCGAAGAGAGAAAAGAAATGCTATTACAGCTATTCAATGTTGATGACATGACGGAAAGCGATCCGAAAGTCATGTCCCTTAGACAACATAACACCATCTTCTATAAAGGCTACGCCTATATCGTTGATCCCGATGGGACGCCATCGAAAAGAGAGATGAACGAGGAAGAGAAAGAAAAATATGGTGTTAGTGAAGAGCTAATAAAAGTCAACGACTTAGAAGAACAAAAAGAAAATGAAAATGAAAACACCGAAGAAAATATCGGTGAGCAAGGAGAATAAGATTATGATTAGACCTTATATTACAAGAAAGAACTTAATTGCCATCGCAATTGCGTCCTTATATGCAGTTTTATTTGTCTTTGTCGGTTTATGTTTAACCGCGACCGAAGACACAGTAATTGCAGAAACAAATATGTTCTTAGGCATGGCTAAAGCCATGGGATTTACAATGATTACTTTCAGTGGACCAAATGGGGTGATATCGCTCATTTTGACCGCCATTTACATTGTCGTTTTAGTATTTGGTTTGATCTATGTAAGAAGATTCCAAGTCATTAATAACGTCAAGTGGAAGAATCCTAAATTATGGTTAGCCTATATCGGAGTGGTCGTAGTCTCCGTTGGTTTATCCATTGGTTTATCTTTATTATTCACACTTGATGATATTGGTAGTTTCGGCATGATGATGACTTTAATTGGTGAGTCCCTTGCTATCACCTCAATTGCCGCGTTAGGAATTACCGCGATTGTCTTACCAATCTGCATGTTATTCGTTAACTTCCGTAAAGTTGATAAGCCTTATGCTTTCTTCCATAGTGATAAGTTTGATGACTTAGGCGAAAGAGAAGAAGAACAAGAAGGCGACGTCATTTCTTCTTTTGAAGGCGAAGAAGAAAAGAACACCACTGTCCAAAACTATATTCAAGGTGCAGTTGGTGATGGCTCAGGCCAAGCGATTGCCTTAGATGGCAGAGCCAGAGAATTAGATGATAGAGAAAAAGTCTTCCCAGGTCTTTCTAAGATTGACGTTGACTATGATGGTTATTCTATCGACACTATTCCAAGCGATGACATTAACTTGGAACAATTAGTCAATAGATTCAGAAACTATTTAGCCAAAGAAGAAAAACTCTATTACGACATCGATACCATTCGTATCTTTGTTTCTGGGCTTAACGCTACTAGATTAAGTATTTTAGAAGGTTTATCTGGTACAGGTAAATCATCTTTACCAAGATACTTTGCTAAGTTCATTAACGCTAACGTTACATTCTTACCTGTCCAAGTTACTTGGAGAGATAAGACCTCTATCTTAGGTTACTTTAATGACTTCTCAAAGATTTATAACGAAACCGACTTCTTACTTAAACTCTATGAAGCTTCCTATAATCCAGACGCTATCCATATCTTCGTTTTAGATGAAATGAACATCTCTCGTATCGAATACTACTTTGCGGACTTCTTAAGCGTTCTTGAGTATCCAAGCGATCAATGGAAGATCAGAATTATGCAACTTCCATTTGGTTTCGTCCCACCAGCGAAGTTAGAAGGTGGTTATATCACCATTCCAGAAAACTGTTTCTTTGTTGGTACAGCGAATAAAGACGATTCTACATTCAGTATCGCAGACAAAGTCTACGATAGAAGTACCGTCATTAGCTTTGATAATAGAAACGAACCATTCGAAGTCACTGGTGACGCTGGTAGCATCAGAATGTCCTATAGCAAATTAAAAGGTTTATTCGAGGGTGCCACTAAGGATGAGAAATATCAAATGAGCCAAAGAGATTATGAAAAGCTCTATCAAATCACAGATTACATCTATGAACAATTTGAAGTGGCCTTTGGTAACCGTGTCATGAATCAAATTAACGCTTTAGTGCCAATCTTCGTGGCCTCAGGTGGTAAGAAAGAAAACGCTTTAGACTTTATCTTAGCAAGAAAAGTCTTAATTAAATTAGAGGGTCGATTTGAAGAATTCGTCAAACCAGCCTTAAAGAATATCTTAGACTTATTAGACAAAGTCTATGGGGAAAAGGAATTCCCAATTAGTAGAAAGTTCATCAATAGCTTAATTAAAAAACTCTAATACTCTTTTATGAAAAGAAGTGAACAAGTCAATTTAACTAACCAGATTGAGACTATTCAAGCTTTTAGCAAAAAGCATAGTGACTTATCTAGTTTCTATAAAGAAATCGATAATGTGCCACTGGTGTCGATTCAAGATTTATCATTTGAAAAAGACATTGCTTTATTTAACGAACTCTCATTCATTCTTTCGGTTGTCTTATCAATTATCGCTAAGCCACATTTAAACACTAAGAGTGATGAAGTCATCGCTAGAAGCGGCGAAGTCAGCGCGTTAAGCGAAGAAGATTTTCAAAAGACTCTAAGAGATTCTTCCATATGGAGAAATCAAGGTAACGGTAAGTTATTACCAGAATACCTCTATTACCATAAGCACGAAGATGAGATTAGAATCTATGAAAATATTTTCATCGTTTATTTAGTCAATGAGATTAACGCGTTAGCGCATCAATATAGTGCTCTTTACGTTTCTTTATTAAGCGTCGCGGACCATGAAACTAATGTCTTATTAATTGATGATACCTATCAAATGAAAGCGATGGATGAAGTCAATAATGTTCTTCATCGTATTGAGCAAATTAAGAACACTTATTTCTATAAAGAAGTGAGTAAAGCTAAATCTAGACCAAAGGTCTTTAGTCCAACGAACATCTTACTTAAAGATAGACTCTATAATATTTGCTTTAAGTTCTATAAGAAGTTCTTCATCCATCAAGAAGAAGGCTCCTTAGATCAAGACTTATTTATATATTATTATGTTTTAATTTTAAGAAAGTTACGCGAGAACGACTTTAGACTTAAAGAAGGTAAAGAAAAGATCTTCTCTAATGGTAAGTTAGCCATTCCAGAAAAGATTGCTTTAGCTAATAACAACTATCAAATCGAAGTGGAATCTAGAATCGATAAGAATTTATTCATCTTTAACTATAGTGAACATGATGGGTCTAATAAGGCCACTCACTTACTCTATATTAGAAGTGATGATAATGCTCCATTTGAATATGAAGATATTGGTCCAGATTACTTCGTAGTATCTATTGAAACATTATCATTATGGTATTTATCAATGCTCTTAAATGAAAAACTCGTGAAGATTAATAAGACCTTCAAGAGTGAAATGGAAATGATGCGTACATTTGTGGATTCTCACCACTACGTCGTATCAGCTTCCGAAAAGATCTATTCATCATATTGCCCATCTTGTAAAGGCAAAGATTTATCAGAAACGAATGGTTTCTATGTCTGCGCTGATTGTGGCGCAGTCTACCGTTTTGTTAAAGACAAACAAAATAGAGGTCATATCGTATTTAGTAACTTAATCAATTATGGAAGAAAATAAACTAGTTAAAGAAGCTCCACAAGAGGAAGCTCAGGAAGAAAAGAAAAAGAAAACAATATTAATCGTCGAAGACGAAGATATTTCTTATGAAATCTTAGCCACGATGCTCAAGGATGATTATGAAATATTGCGCGCTAATAACGGCGATGAAGGTCTCCGCATTTTAAGAGCGCAAGCTAAAGACATCTCTTTAGTGTTGCTCGATATTTTAATGCCGGTCATGGATGGCTTAGAAATGCTCAAAGTCAAAGTCGGAGAAAGAAGAATCGCTAATATTCCTGTCATTGTTTTAACTAGTGAAAAAGCCATGGAAGTCGAAGCTATCAGAATGGGCGCTTTGGACTTCATTAAAAAACCATTTGAAAGCCAAGAAGTCATCAGAGCGAGAGTTTGGAGAATTGTTGATTTATATGAAAGACATAAAATCCAAACTACAGACCCAAGTGAAGATATTCCAGCGATTAAGATTGTGGACCTTTATAAATCATATGGTCCAAAAGAAGTCTTAAAAGGTTTAAACCTTGAAGTCTTTAAAGGCGAATTATTCGGTTTTATTGGTCGAAATGGTATTGGTAAAAGTACCACTATCGATTGCATGATTGGTGTTAAGAGATTTAACTCTGGCACGATTGAAATTGAAGGCTATGACATTACAAAAGAACCTTTAATTGCCAAGTCTAGATTTGGATATGTCGCTAGCGAACCAACGTGCTATGAAACGATGACTGGTTATGAGTATTTAGAATTCATCGCTTCCGTTTATCAAATCAGCGAAGCGGAATTTGCCTCTAACGTCGAATATTTAACTAAACGTTTAGTGCTTACAGATGAAGATTTAAGCAAATATATTTCTTCCTATTCTCATGGTATGAAGCAAAAACTATGTTTAGTGGCTTCATTACTCAATAATCCAGACTTATGGATTTTAGATGAACCAACCGTCGGTCTTGATATTATGGCGGTTGAAGAACTCAAAAAGATGATGAGAGAATACGCGAATCATGATAAGTGCGTCTTTATTACCTCTCATAACATCGATATCATCGCCAAGATCTGCGATAGAGTGGCCATCATCAATGATGGTAAAGTCGTCGAATTAATGGACTTAAATAGAGATCCAAATAAGAGATTACAACTCGGTCGTATCTTCTTAAACATTTTTGGAGCTAATCAATAATGTTATCTTTAATCTTCAAAGACTTTAAATTAATCTTTGCAGGTACCCAACAAAATAAGTTAGGTAAGTATTTAAGCTTGCTCTTCACTATCGTGGTGGGAATTTTATTTATTGTCATTGAAGTGTATTTATTCCAAGCAATCTTTACCAAGATGGAAGCGGTTAAGGGTGCGAGTAGTTCTTACTTCACTTTGTTCCTATTTATCATTTCTACCTTGTTAACTATCTTCTGCACATTCACGGCGATGAAGTTATTCTTTAACTCCGTTGATAACGTGAAGTTAAGTGCTTTACCAGTTAGTGAATCAAAGATTGTCTTATCTAAATTAATATTCTTATTCATCACCATGTATGCGATGAATTTAACATTCAACTTACCGTTATTTATCACCTATGGTGTGATCTATAGGAAGATGTTCTCTTTCTACTTTAATGCGGTATTTTATCCAGCCTTCCTCTTCTTCTTCCAAGCAGGGGTGGCCTTATTACTTGTTTATCCAGTGAAGTTATTACTTAACTTCTTAAAGAAGCATATCATTGTGCAGTTTGTGGTCGTCTTCATTCTTGCCTTTGGTTTAGCCTTCCTTTATTCACAAGCTTTGAACTTATTTATCAATTTAGTGGCTAATAACAATATTTCGCAGTTATTCACCACTGATACGATTAACGCGGTTAATTCAGCATCTAAATTTATGGTTCCTGTTAACTTCTTAGTGGAAGCATTTGTGAATAACGTTAGAACGGCGATATTCCCATCAATCGCTATTTCTATTGGTGTATTTATCATCGGTTTATCAGTAGCGATCTACTTCTATAACAAGTTCTTACAAAACTTCACTAACGATACAAGAAGTATTAAAAAAGAATCTTTAAAGATGGTAAGTCCTACAAAAGCACTTATTAAAAAAGAATTAGTGTTACTTCTTAGAAACTCTAACTTCATCTTTAGCTTTACTGGTTTATTAATGGTTGAACCATTCTTAAGCTATTTAATCATCAAATCAATGAACACTATTTTCACATCTGGTTCTCTTGCTTACTATTTAGCCAGTGTGCCAAACATCATCGCTTTTTTAGATGTCATGTTAATGATGTTAATTAGTGCGATTATCTATCAAGGCGCGAACGCTTATATCACTAATGAAGATAAAGCGGTGAGATTAATGAAATCCATGCCAGTATCTTCCTACAAGCAATTAGCAATTAAAGTTTTAATCCCACTATCGATGTCTTTAGCGGCTTTACTCATTAGCTATATCTTATTAGCGGCCACTCAGACATTATCAATCATTCCAACATTATACGGATTATTAATGAACATTATCTTTATAGTTACATTATCTATAGTTTCTTTATTTGAAGAATTACATGTTAAACGCTACCAAGAAAAGAATACCTTATTAAGTGGTATCTATACTTACGCTGTTCCAGTAGTCTACTTCTTATTAGCGTTATTACTTTGCTATTTCCAAGTGAACTATCACTTCATTTTCCTCATCGGTTTAGGAGTGGTTATTCTTTCACTTGTTCCATATATGATTAAGTTTAAAGAGAGGGTGGACAATGATTTCCTTTCTTTGGAGGTCGCTAACTAATGGCTTCTAAGAAGAATCTCGTTGTATTACTTATCATGCCTTTTGCCATCTCTATTCTTTCGTTTACCGCGATTAATATGACTTTTAATTTAATCGATAACGATATTTTGAATATTGATTGGGATTATAAAGACAATGAGTCCTTCGCTTTAACCGATAATCAATACGCGCATAAATTAAAAGCCACAGCGATTAACGATAGAAATTATCCAACCGCTCAAACATTAGTGTGGTCAGTTTATAACGCTGATGCAGCGGACTTAGGCAATCACGCTGAAATCGTCACTAAAGGTAGCGAATCATATTTACATACCTTAAGCGTGGGCAATGTTGTTATTACAGTATCTAACGATAAAGGCAATGTCCAAAAGAAGATGAACGCCATTATCTATAACAATAACGTTATTCTCTTTAATACCACCACTAAGGGATCGCAATCTAATGTTGATTCAACAATGTACTACGGCGAATACGATGTGAACGATAGAGGCACTAAAGTATTATCTTCATTTGGTTATACCTTAGAGAGTGATTGCTTGAACCATGATTCTAAAGTCATCTTAATTGATAACTCCACGAATGTCAGTGTGGACACCGTTAAGAATGTCGTCTCATTTAAGTCCGCAGGTGATGCCTACTTAACATTTGGTTTTGATAGTCCAGCGTACACTGATACATATACCTATAACTTCAAAATTGTGGAAGATGGTGTCAATGTTTATGATTACGATGATTTGCTCTTCTGCACCAATAAATCACAAAATGGCGAAATCGCCGTTTTAAGACGTCATTTTGAATCTTTAAGCAATACATATGTCTTAGATAGTAATGGCCGTCCTACAAGCCAAAAAAAGAACAATGAGACCGAACTATTTGGTAAGTATAGCAACGGCAAGTATTCTTTCAAGAATGAGATCTATCAATTTGAAACAAAATACAATCAAGAATTCATTAAACAGTGGAATGAATTCGCTAAGAATAATTCTGGATACGAACCAGTCACTGATAAGGTCAATGTTGGTTTACATGTGCAAAAAGACTTCTACGGTAATGGCTTCACACTCAATTTACATAACTTAACTTATCCATATCAAACGATGTCCGTTATTGACCAAGACGGCAATACACAAATTGTGCCTAAGTTAAGTGAAGATAACTTATTTAGAGGACCATTACCTTACTATACCTTAGGGGATCCAAATAACATGCCACTTGTGACCGCTTATGGACAAGACAATATTGGTATGTACGTCGAAGGTGAAGATATCACCATCAACGATGTCAATATCAAGAACTGTGACTTTGGTAATAACTTAGCGAACTTAGATACCGTTGGTACAGTCATGGAAGTTTATGGTTCTAACATCACTGTTAAGAACTCAAGATTATCAAACGGCAAGACAGTATTTAGAAGCTTTGGTGATAAAACCAGGGACAACGCTAATATCGTATTAGATAACTGTATGCTCTCTTATTCCAGAAACTTCTTAGTCAGTTCAGGCAACTATAACTTCAACAAAGTTGATGGTTCTAGAACATATCAATTCGTCCATGAAGATGGAAAGAGAGAAATGCATAAGATTGATGACTATCTATCCGACACTAAAGTGGATGGCAAGAAGTCATTAGGCGACCAAGCCCTTGAAGATTACTTGATGGGCGTCGACAAAGGCTACTTATTAGAAACCATGAGATCAATCCAAAATGGCTTAGACCTCGCTAGAACACCTGGTAATAGATACTATGGAGACTTAACCATTAATGACACATTGTTCTACCGCTCAGGTATCTCAAGCATCGCACTAGAAAGCTTGTTCAATGGTCCATTCCTCTATAACGCCACTCCAACACTTGTTGGCGAGATCTTTGCTAAAGCGGAAGGCCTATTAGACAATACAAGCCTTGTACCATTGCTTCCAAGACAAGTTGGAGGTATCTCATTCCCAGTTGAGATAAAACTCTCTGGAGAAACAAAGTTCTACGATTACAAGACATCAAACTTATTTGATATCAATGGCCTCGTAGGCGAACACATCTCAAATATCATTGGAACATACGCGCCCGAATATGCCGGTCTAATTAGTTTAGATAGGATATTCCCAATCAAAGATGTCTTGTTAGAAGACGGAGGCAAGTTAGGCGCAGTCCTCAAGGCTGATGGATCAAACAACCTTAATGTTCCAATCGCCTTCTACGGAGGTGGCATTAACATCTCTAGAGTGACTTGCGATGAAACATTCACTTATAGAGAGCACTTAATCGATTTGGATAGCGATGATTCCAATGTTGACGCAATGGATGTCGACTTCCTGAAGGCCTACGCCAAGATTCCACAAGCAGGTGATGGCATTATGGCTAACGCGGCAAACATCGTTCTCAAATGTGTCACCATCGTCTCAGGATTCAACCCATTTAAATTCACATTAGCCAAAGGTGATGGCTACTTATACAACGAGGCACCAAAGGTGCAAGACTTAATCAATAACGCCAAGTAAAGGAGAGAAATGATTATGAAGAAATTAGCAAAAGTATTAGTATTAACCACAATGTGCTTAGGCATGCCACTACTCAATGCATGTTCATTCTTTAGAAGTAACAACAATGGTGAAAATGGTATTAAAAACATTGAAGTTACTCAAGATGAATTAGGTAATGCCATTATTACCATTCACTATACCGATAGCACTAAGAAACCAGTAACCTTTACTCTTCCAAAAGGCGAGAACGGTCAAGATGGCGCCGGTATTAAAAGAGTGGATTACACCTCTGATGAATATGGCGTCACCACAGTCACCATTACATTCACCAATTCTTTAGATCCAGTTTCATTCACCTTACAACCTGGTAAGAGCATTGCGGACGTTAAATTCGAAAAAGACGAATCAGATAACACTTTGATTATCTTTATCGATAGCGATGGTAATGAATTATCACCAATCACAGTTTTCAAAGGCGATACAGGTGAACAAGGCGTAGGCATTATTTCCATCATTTCTAACTATAACGCCGATGGTAGCGCCACATTAACTCTCACCTTAACCGATGAATCGGAATATAACGTTGATATTCCTGCACCAAAGGAAGGCAGAGGCATTGAATCAATCATCACTAGAAAAGAAGGCACAAAAGTGTTCTTAGTGATTACATATACTGACGATACATCTGAAGAAGTTTCCTTCGATGCTGCACCATCATGGACAACAGGCAATGCTAAACCTGGTGATGGTTTCGGATACGACGGAGATTATTACTTCGATATTTCCCATGACATCATTTACATCAAAGAAAACGGCATTTGGACAGTCGCAGTCGACTTTAATACAAACTCCGCTGAATACTCAGTCATCTTCGAATTAAATGACACCACAGCTGAACCAGCTACATTTGCAGTTGGACAACGCTCATATGTCATTCGCAAAGGTGAAACATTCTATTCATCCAATTTAGACATGCCAGTTCCAACAAGATCTGGATATACATTCGGTGGATGGTACACATCCTCAACTCCAAATGTCACACATGGTGCTTTCAATAACTTAACACCAGTTTTGAGTGATATGACTCTATACGCTAAATGGAATTAATTAAGATTAATTAGATTATAGAAAGGATACACATGAGAGGTAAGCCAATTAGAAACAAAAATAAGATTCTAGTCGCATTAGTGGCTCTTTTCACCATGCTCATGTGTACATCTGTCGGCTTTGCCGCTTGGATCACTACTGGTGGTAGTAACGCTACTGCTAACGGCACTATTGATGCCGATACAGTTGAAGGTGGAGGCGGTAGCCACACTCCACAAAATCTTGATGTCGTGACCATCACAAACGTTGATGAATATCAATACTATGCTGGTAATGGTTTCGTCAATAATGGCGTTTATGATGACGAATGCTATCTCACCGGTTCTTGTTCTTTCAATGCCACTAATGGCAAAAAGTGTTTTACAAGTTTCAGAGACAGCAACTCATTCAAGCTTGATGTTGAACTATCAACAACAGCAAGCGGTGGATTATCTGGCTTGAACATCACTTCTAGTGAAATCTCTTTGACAAGCACAAACTTCACTGTCGGAAGTCAAAATCCAACTGATTCAACAACGATTACCACCACATTCACCATTACTTGTGGCAGTAACGAATCAGATTTCACTTTTGATTTTTCTGTGAAACTAGTATATGGCGAAACATTATCAAGCTTCCCAGATTTAAGTTCCGCACCAATCAGCATTAAATTTACACCAAAGGAGAACGCATAACATGAGAGCGATTAAACGTATTGCGTCTATATTCATGTTCATGGCGTTCGCTATTGGTGGAGTAGCAGAACTCGCTAAAGCAAGTTGGACAACTGGCGATGGAAACGGAAATGATAACGCCAATCCTGTCAGTGAAGCCTTTACAAGTTCAGCGCAAGAACCTATCTGCTATAACGCTTCCACAAACGTTAAATATCCAACCATTTATGGTGCTTTAAATGCAGCAACAAGTGGTCAAACAATCTATGTATATCCTTCACTACATCAGAATTCCACAGTTGTCAGCGGTTCTCCAACTTTAACAACATATGTAACAGAGACTAACAATCTTGTTATTAAAAACGGTGTTACACTTGCCCTACCATTCAGTGGCACTTCTGTATCAGAAATGAATACAAGCACCATGCATAACTTTAGTAACAAATCGAGAATTGATACCAACCTAACTAATGTCCATAAAAATAGAAAAATCTGTTTGAACATGAGAGAAGGCGCGGACATTACCATTCAACAAGGTGGTACCTTAACCATTGGTGGTAAGTTCTATCAAACTGGTGTCTGTTTAGAATACTGTGAAATTAATTTAGGTTCAGGTTCTTCTATTGCGTGTAACGGAACTATTAACTGTTATGGCGTTATTAAAGAGCAAAAAGATAGTACAAACACCACATATGACACCACAACATACGGAAACACAAATGACTCAGGCAGAAGCGTCATCATTTATAGTGGAAGCACACTTAAAACTTACATCTGCTTAAAAGACGCTAAATCAGGTGCCACCATTTTGTCATATAACGATGAGGGCATTTGTCCATTTAATACGTATGACTTCCCTGGCATTCAAACCTTTATGTCTGTTAAATACGGTGCAACAGTTACTGCCTATGCAGTCATGTTCATTTCTTCTACAACTGTTTGCGAATCATTTACCGTCATCAACAATGGATCTTCCGATAGTATGTTCCAATTAAGCAGCGGAGCATCCATTGATGTTGAATACGTGCCTAAGGATGCTGAATACTTCACAGGTGCTACTAACACCTGCACCAAGATTTGTATCAATGGTACCGTTAGCCTTGGCAGAATCAAGATTACTGTTAGCGGTCAAAGCGTTGACACAAATAACTTCTTCTTACCAATCGGCTACAATATTAAGATTGCCGTTTTATCCGGTGGTAATTTACAAACTTCAAAGAGAGTTAAATTCCTCCCAGGTAGCGAACTCCACGTTAGAAACAATGGTACATTTACTTTCAGCAACCAAGTAACATTCTATAGAGTCGACAGACTTCCATCATCATGGTCATATGGAAACAAGACCAATGATGCAGTTTTAGAAGTTAATGGTAGCTTAGTGGCTAGTGGTACTTCCGCTGCTATCGGTGCAAGAATCACTCACTCCAGTACCGGTGGTACAGGTTCTCTTAATTTATCCGCTATTTCTGCCCAAAGTAAATTAACTGTTTCTACAATTGAAGAAGTTAATGGCGCGGATATCAGCGTAACATCAATCGGCTTATTCAACATGAATGGCGAATATGTTAACGCTCAATTCAAGAGTGGCCAAACATATACAAGTGGCTATGCAAGCAATAACTACTATTGGAATGGCGAATACATCGATTCAAGCGATATCACATTCATCATTGCTGAAGCAAGCTTCACACGCAAACTCATTTCTTATAGTGTCTATCAAGGCACCACAAATAATGCTTCTAACCAAGAAGTGATTGCTGAAGATGTCACAGAAGCTAGATCTTATCCATTCAAGACAAGCAACTACATCCACATCACAACCAAGTATGGCTGTACATTTACTGCAACCGATAGCGCTGGTAACCCAATCACTATCACTAATGGTTGGATTAGATTCTCCGGTGATATCACAGTGACAATTAACCCAGTTGAAGCGGTTAACTTCCAAATCTCCACAGAGTCTAAGAGTGGCGCTGGTTATTTGACATACAACGTGAAACTCGGTCCAACAAGCGCGGTAAGTGAAACCACTATAGATACTTCTAGTGCTAACCAAACCATCACAATGCCAAAAGGCTATTACATTAGAGTCAAGATGCAAGGTTCTGGTGGTTCATATTCATCGCACACCATTAAATCAGGAAGTGAGAACTTACCAGATGGCTTCACACACGACAAAGCCGTTCGTGTTAACGGTGATGTCCATGTCCACTTCGACTTCACTGCGGGCTGTATTACCGCTGATGCTTTGGTGTTACTCCCAGATGGCACAACCACAAAAGCGGAAAATCTCCATATTGGTGATTTAGTGAAGACATGGAGTTTTGAAACTGGTGGCTGGGTCGTTGAACCTATCATCTTCTTAGAAGAAATTATAGATGTTCATACAAGAGTTATTACATTGACATTTGATGACAATAGTTCTATTGATGTCTGTTGGAAACAAGGATTCTTTGATACCGACTTACTAGACTACTTCGTCGTCAACGACGATAACTATCAAGATGCGGTCGGAAGAAATGTCCTCGCGTTCGACGGAGATACTCCAGTTACCAAGAGAATCGTCTCCGCAACAAGCGAAGTGAAATTAACATCGACGTATGAAATTCACTCAGGCCATGGCTATCAAATCGTCGCTAACGATATCTTAACTATCGAACCATTAATTAACGAACATGTCTGGTTCACCGTTAATGAAGATTACAAGTATGACGAAGAACTCATGAGACAAGATCTTGAAACATATGGTGTCTTATCATACGAAGCATTTGCTGATTATGTCACTGAAGAACAATACGATCTCTTCAATGGTCAATACTTAGCGGTACCAATTGGTAAAGGCTACTTCACTCTTGAAGAATTGATGGAAATCATCAAACACTTCTTACCAGGTAATACCTAGAAAAAATAAATCCACTCAGCAATGGGTGGATTTTTTATTCTTCTTTTTGTTTTGGTTTATAAAAGAATATTAATACGAGGAACACTAGAGTGATAAGTGTTGGTCCTAGATAATCAATAAATATATCTTTAAAACCAAAATATCTTTCTGGAACGAATAATTGAATAACTTCTGATAATGTAGCGAGCATAAAAGCTAATACACCAGTAATCAAAAGAATATATAACTTATCTTTCTTTGCTTTAGGTTCTAAATATGTATAGAAGAACAAAATTAAGAATAATGTACTTAATAGATGTAAGAAAGCATGACCCACGATTTTTCTAACTGATACTGGATCGACGTCCGCTAATTCCGATTTAGTGGGATCCACGACATTAAAGATAATTCTATTTTGACAATATGTTCCTTCATATCTAAAAGAGAAACTTAAAGATAGCTCACCACTTCCCACGAATCTAAAGTTATAAACACCATTTTCTACTTTAGATAATGAATAGTAATTAGCGATTAATGTACATGATACATAATCAGGATGTTCTTCTATACCTGTATCACGATGTCTAATAATGATATCTAAACGATAATCATGATTATTAACTAATTCTTGTTTTAAATATGAGACGCCTTCAAATAAGAGATCAACATCAATATTGAATTGATTAGAAAATGTATCACATAGTATAGAGTGGTTATTTAACTTTATTGATGGATCATCTAATAAATGAACATCTAAAGAAGTATTACCAGCATTATTACCTCTAATAAAGAGTTCGTTATTAAATGCGAAAACACCGTTTTTAAGCGACTTTTTGATTTGGGCATGACAAATACCTTCATCGTTGCTTTTCACCATGAGAGCGTGCTCCGAAAGCTCATTTCCCCCTAGCTTTATAGTTTGACCGATGTAGGAAGAGATGATTTGTTCTGGACAAACAATATCTTTAACGGATTCTATAGTTAATTCACTTATTGAGAGAGGAGAACATGTTTCATTTAAGACAGTGAAAGACACGGAACTTCCATATGTAGATGTAATTACGTGTTCTCCTGGAGATGTAGCTTCGCCTATTTTCACTATTTCGTTTTCTTCATCGATGATGATATTAGAGTCATCACTTATATAATGGTGATTTGATAAGTCTAAAGCATCGCGGAATCTAGTTTCTGAAAATGGAGAATAATAAAGACCATTCTTTTCTAAAGCGTTATAGTAAACACCACCTCTAATATAGTCTTCTTGTTTAGAGATATTGTAGCCATCTTTAACAATATCTTCTTCATATGGTTCTAAGAATAATGATGAGATATAGAAACTACTTCCTAACTTAGGAGATGTATTACTAACGTATATATTCTCTTTAGTGGGTACTTGTTTATCCACGACATCAAAGTTAATAGTTAATAATCTATTCGTGGATGGCACACTTAAGGTGATGAATTGATTAGAAGCAGCTTTCTTACCATAGATGGTGAGATTTTGTTTGCCTATATCATAGTCACAAATGAAATAGTTATCAGAACCTTTAGAGGTTTTGATATTGACCGTCTTTTCTTTTAGTGATTCATCAGTGCCTTCAGGAAATATCTCTTTTATTTCCATTTGAAATGAATCGCCCACAAATACTTTGTAGCGGTCATCATCAAATAGATATGAATAGTATTTATGACTATATTCCCCGATTTCTAATCTTTCTGGTCTAACTGGTTTAACACCTTTAAGGGTATTCACTATAGAGTTCACTATGAGACTTCCAACATCATTGACCCATAATGTCGCGGTTCTTGGCAAAGTGGAACCCACGATGATAAGAGATGCGAAAATAATATGAAGACCTAAAAATAGATACATCCTAAAAGGTCTATGTTTAAATGATGGAAGATTACTCAACATATTTTAATTATATCTTTTAGATAGCACAGAAGATGTAATTATTGATATATCTCATTAAGAGCGATGTTCCAATCTTCTTGCTTGTAGAAGCGGAAGCCATAAACATATTTGGTTTTATTTGTTAAATGATTGTGACCCACTATTTTTAGTAAGGCTTGATAAGCATTTTTACTATTAGCAATCAAAACAATATTAGGATTGATATCCTTAAAGGCGTCATAATCCAATTTAATGTTTTCTAAATCATTATCTAATGAAGAATTATGAGGGTTATCACATGATTCTATAACATCAATAAAGGCAATGCCCTTTTCTTTTAACTCATCCATGATAGCGGATATCTTGCCCGCTTTTTTGTTAATAACAAAATGTGTTGTCTTAAAATAGGCATCTAATATACGATACATTGGATTATATGGACTCATATAATAGAAGTCTTTATTGATGCCTCTCCCTTGAGGGGAAGTGATGGTTCCTACAATAACGACTTTCGTATTTTCATTAACTAAACGATAGTCTTTATTAAAACTATGATAAGAACCACCACGACCATCTTTTTCTATTGTTTTTAAGAAAGTGCTCATCTTCTTTTTTTATACCTTCTAATGGACTCTTTGTAAACACTGATCAAAATGTTTTTTATCGAGAGTAATTAAATCACGCTTCATTGAAGCGCCCTCTTAGAACAAATATTCTTTCATTTGCTCATTAGCAGATAATTTTTGCTTATCATACTTATAAAATCTATTCCTTCTGCACCACGGACAAGAGCCATGACTACGGCAAGTTATATCAACCGCACGACTGTCATAGTATTCTTTTCTATGCTCTTTTCCAGATTTGATTGCTTTTATTAATGACATCAGTTTAATTCCTTCTATTATTATCAACTTTGTTTCTCTTCGGGTTTAATGCCTTGCCTTTGATGTATAGAATGCTATAATGTAACCATAAGAACGGAGCCTCCATAACTCGACTAAGCGGTTACTCAGTCATGGGCTCTGCTTTTTATTTGAATAAGCATATAATCAAACAAAGCAAGAGGCACAAAAGGGTGATTTTGAGAAGTTTTAATACTTCTTTGGTATCTTCTTTCATGCAGCATTACCTCCTTTCAAAACGAATAGGAAATCCTATTGTTATGGAGGTATTCCGTTCCGAGTTTTAGCGTCTTGTCTTTGACGTGTTAACAAATATTCTTATTTTGCGGGAGCGAGTTTTGTTTTTTGAATAGGTGCCTCTTCTTCCGCTTGCACATTAGAGAAATCAGGTTCTAATATCTCTTCGTGCATTTCAATAAATAAATTGACTAATGATGGGTCTCTATTAAATAGGACCATCGCTACGGCGTTGCCATTAGTGACTGGGTTAGCGCCTTGTTCCCATTTTTCCACCGTTTTGTTTGACACTCTCATCAAGGTAGCAAAGAGTGTTTGAGATAAGCCTAGTTTCTTTCTTAAAGCTTTAACGTAATTAGCATCAATCTTTGGAAAGCTTTTAATAATGTATGAGATACCATTTTTTGCTTTATATTCACTGTTTTCGATCATTGTTTAGTCCCCCTTATAACTTCACGTTGATTGTGGTTATTACTCCTATTTAATAGGATATTTATATTATTGCACTATTTAATAGGGCATTCAATATAAAAGGAATAAAAGAAAATATGCATTTTATTAATAAATAACAAGAAAAGTTTGATACAATGTTATTAAAAGGAGCATATATTAATGTCAACATTAGAACAAATCAAGGTTGCCTATGAAACTTTCGTGGAAGAAAACCAAAAGTTCGTCGAAAAAGGTAACAAAGCCGCTGCTGGTAGAGCTAGAAAAGCTTTAGCCGAATTAGCTAAACTCTGCAAAGCTCGCCGTGCTGAAATCTTAGAAGAAAAAAAGTAATCTAAACAAACAATAAAAATTCCCCCACGATTGTGAGGGATTTTTATTTGGCAATAAATAGTTTTACTTAATAATTACAGTTGTATCAAGTTTAATGCCTATATTGATGTATTCATCTTTATTGGCGATTTGATTAATACCATTATAAATCTTATTGCCGACTTCTACTGCTTTTGAAGTGTTATTAATAACCTGATCTAATTGTTGGCTTGTCATATCTAATTTTTGGCCTAGATATGAGAATCCAGAAATTAAAGTAGAATTGATTCTTCCTAGATTGGAATTGATTGAACTTAAACTACCAAGAACGGTTGCTTGGAATTTGTCGGTTTCGTACAAGTTCATCGCCTCTTTCCAAGTATCGGCTCTTCCGATATAAAGTAGCTCTGCTAAAGCGGAAATCGCTTGAGTTGTTTGATATTTCCCTGGTAAATCAAACATTTTCATGTAAATGTCTTTTTGTTCTAAAAGTGAAATAAACGTTTTCTTAATATCAGGCACTAGACTATTAAGATATTCATACTGCTCTTTCTGAAAATCCATTATTGATTTTGCAAAATCATATATTTTCTTACAATACCCTAAAATCAAAGAAGCATACTGAAATGGGTATTCTCTATCTGTTGACTTTTCCACCGATCTATATGTTGGTTTTGAAAACAAACCTCTTTTTTCAGCGACCATCTCTGTGGTGTTTATTCTTTCTCTAACGACAACTTCTATATCTTCAAAAGGAACACCATCAGTAATGGCTCTCATAATGTTTGTTCCAAGTAATGGCATATCTTCTCTAACTTGATAATAAATTGTGCCAGTCTTTTTTGATTTAACGACTACTTCAGTAGTTGTGGTTTTGTGCTTTGTATAATCTCGGTTATTTTCAGACTTATATGTATTAAATTTCTTGAGTTCGTCTCGCATTTTAAAACACACATTATTCATGTATTCGCTATTTATTGCATCTGAATAATGCCTTAATGCCAAGTGAGGTGATAGTGCCCTTTGATAATTGCCGTTTCGATCCTTAAATTGGAATCTAATATATTTTTCATCCACTTTAGCATCATAAGGTTTATTAACAAAATCTTGAGGAGTTAATTCTGGGAAGAATTTAAGTTTTAAACTATTAATTGCTTCTGGGGAATAGTCATTTGTTCTATTTCCGTCTTCCCCCACTAAACAGTTGTAGATGAAACTGGTGACCTTTTCGAAGGAAAATGCATATTCATACCAAGCGTGTAAAACGTTGATGAGTTGTTCTTTATTTTGTGGCGAATCAGTTTTTTCTTCAGCCTTTTTCTCCACCGCAGCATTAGAGGCATTATCTTCTACTTCAACTAATAGGCCTCTAGCTTCTTCCAAACTATATTCTGTTCCGCATTCTTTACAGACAAAAACACCATTTTCTTTTTTAATTTGTGAAGAGCCACAAATTTGGCACATCATTTTCTTCATAAAAAAGTCTCCTTACTTTTAAAGCAAAAATATGTGATTATATCACCATCATTTTATTTAAAAATAACTTCTTAATAAAGAACAAATAAAACTTTCTTATAAATAATATCAACGGCCGCTTTATACACGGCCGTTACTATCTTTTTTTATTTAGAAATATGTCTATTAATTATTGGGCTAATAATCCTCGATAATAATCGTATAAAGGAGAATCGTTACTAATCTTCTGATCTCCTACTCCATTGAATGGATCATTGCCTTCGCTTATTAATCTTTTTTGATAAATAAAGAAACTATTTTCTTCATAAGTGAATCCAGATAGATATTTATTATCACCAACATCTTTAGAGATAACTGCTTTATAAGATGATTTAGATGTATTAAATGAAGCATTTGCTTTATCTAATACACTTAAAGAGATATCACCATCTAAGATATGATTATTATCTTCTTTTAATAAATATGATACGAAGTTATCGTATCCATTTTTATCACTAGGATAATTAACATCACTTGCATAATAGTAATAAACTTTAGATTCACTACTAATAACAATATTTAAATTAAATATAGATGGATAGTTATCTTCATAAGCCACAACATTAACGGTTTTTAATGTATCAGCGTCATATCCATCAAATGTCATTTGTTTATTTACTATATCAATAAATACATCCGTAATCTTATTATTTCTTTCAGTATCTATTGGTAACTCACTATTACTATTACTTTTATTATTAGAAGAAG
This sequence comes from Bacilli bacterium, assembly GCA_045222195.1. Lineage (GTDB taxonomy): Bacteria > Bacillota_I > Bacilli_A > RFN20 > CAG-826 > RUG14515. The sequence goes on from JBGUXN010000019.1 coordinate 43,964, forward strand.
AACATTTCTTTAAACCTAATAAAGTTAATAAAAGAATCATAGCGACAATTAATAAAGTAGATATCACACTGATAATGACCACTTTAATAGTCGAGTGCTTTTTCTCTTTATTATCTTCTAAATATTCTTTCTTATTCTCTTTATTATCGTTATCCATATTAGTTATTCGGCGAGCAACGCACACTACGATGTGTTGCGAGCCATGTACTGTTTTGAATCCTTGTCTAAATTGTATAAACGAAATGAACAAAAATCAATTGCAGTAAAGAACTATAGAGGAAGAGAAATCTTTTTAGGTCTGAGTTTTAAGGTATTGCCAACAATTACTGTTTTCATGATAAAAACTTCTATCCCTTTTTTAAATGCAATGTCAGTAATTGCTTTTTTATCATATTCGCTAATCTTTTCTCCTAAATAAATGGCTTTCGGAACTATTTTGCCAACGTTTACGAAAACATCATTTACCTGGCCTATAAATACATTGTTGTTATAACAAACGAGTCTCCATTCATTTTCATAACTCCAAGGCATCTTTTTTCTACAATAAACGTTCTGCATAAAGAAGTTTATTTTTTCCATACTACGATTCTTCGCAGACATTTCGAGCACAATGTTTAAAGGATTATATGTTTCTCCTTTACTAACTTTGTCTAGAAAGACATCAATTATTTCAATGTATATATCAGATGCATCATACTTTTCATTAGTGTAAACAACCGGTAATAAAGGATGCTCTATTATTTCAGCTTCATCTAAATAGCCTTTCAAAAAATCTAGTTGTTGAACAAGGCTGTTCATCATCATCTGATGATCTTTGCTTAGCTCGCACAAATCATAATAGTCATATTCAAGCGCAAAGCCAGTTGCCATATCAGCGTAATGGGCCCACATTATTTCTTGCGTAACATCGGTTGAAAAACATGCGAGTGCATAAACGTTATTATCAAACTTAATACTAGGAGCCAAAACGTTTGAATATAGTAAATCAACCAATTTATCAATCTGGTTTTTGTTTAGACCACTATCGATTAATAGACTTTCTAACAAAGAACCATCTTTTAGGAGCCTGTTCTTAATGTGGCTTTTAATTTTCTTGGAAGAAAACCTAATGGTTGCATCATATGGGTCGTTAAAGGCGGAAGTGCAAGTAGCGAAAAGATCGTCGTTGAGAAACTGCTGAATAGTATGTTTGTTGATAGGCCTATATCTAAAAAGAGAGAAATCCTCATCGGGAATAGTAATGTGTAAATTGATACTATCTCCATTACGAACTTTTTCAACTTTATAGTGTTTGTTTTTAGCAATCCTCATAACTAATTAATCTCGTTGCTTGCTTAATGCTTATTTGAAAAACTCAAAGACATTAATAATTGGCAAAACATATGCATGAATGTTTGACGCACCAGTAATTGTCGAGATTAGTTGTCTCAAATATGGAAAGAGAACTTGCACAGAAGTGAATTTAATAAAGCTTTGCCCTTCTGGTGATTGCTTCCAAGATTCACAAATAAATGATCCACAAACAGTGGCATTAACGCCAAAAGGAACTTCGCCTTCTTTGCAGATTTTGATGGAAAGTTTTACAATCGCTTTATCTGCATCAACTTCAACGATATCTCTCTTGAGCTCGGGATTAATGTTTATTTTTTTCCCTGAAAAAGAAGAATATGTATCAATATCAAGTGTGTAGTTGATATTTTCAACCCAATACTTTTCAAGTCTCATATTAAGCATTGCAATTGACCTCCTTCAATTTATATGCTCTTTGTTTAAAAGTCGTTTCAATAGATTGTTTTTGGCTTTCTTCTTGGTAAATGGAATTTAAAACAATCCAGCCAGCAGAAATATATTCGTATCTGTGTAAGCCAAATAATTCTGGGTGTTTATCCAATAGCACAATAAGCAAATTAATCGTTTTATCTTGAATCGCGCAGTTCTCATATCTCGCGATATTCTTTTCTCCGCAATTAATTAATTTTGCGAGTTTCTTTTGTGTAAGGTGATATTTTTCTCTGATTGCAATTATTTCATCGCTAGTCAGAAGACCAACTTTTTTCTTGTATGCGTCATAGATTCTTCTTTGGTTGTCTTTCTCAATTTCGTATACGAACACCTTATTTCCGCATTCATCACAAAAAGCCTCTGTTATGAGTTCTTTAATCTTTACATCTTTCACAACATATTCCTTTAAAAGGCTTCTTGTTGAATAATGTGTTTCTTTGTCGCAATTTACGCAATAAATCTTTGTCATAATCATACGCTCCATTTACCTGTCTTCATGAAAACTAATTACTGCAATATATCTGTTTTTATTGTATGGTAGAACTTTAATGTAAATTCTCAAACCGAAAGCGCTCTTTTTAAAAATCCATAATTTGCGCTCTTTACGATTGCTGTCATAGTGCGTCACAGGACCAGCAACATAATCTGCGGCTGTCAAACTGTTCACTATTGCTTCAGCATCTTCCCACTCTTTTCCAATGCGGACTAGAAACTCTAGAGTATCTATCCTAGGTTCATCGGTTCCAAACGAATCGAAAGTCATGCTATGATCCGCAAGTTTTGCACGAGAACAAATGGCTATTACATCATTAAGTTCTAATTCACCATTGTTCATGTGCTCACCTCCTTAGGTATCATTTGATACCATTATACTTATATAACCATAACTATTCAACAAGAAGATAGGTAACGAACAGCTCAAGAACATTTATAAAAAAAGCGCTATCACTAGCGCCATATGATAACTTGGTGTTATTAATAATCCCTAACGATATAGCCTGATAGTTTGTTTAAAGCTCTCTTCAAAAGCAATCTTTGGATTCCAGCTAAGCTCTTTCTTAATTTTGGAACAATCTAAAGCGTACCTTAGATCATGCCCTTTTCTATCAGGAACAAAAGATATTAATGATTCTGGTTTATTAAGTTCTTTTAATATAGTTCTTACTATTTCTAAATTGCTCTTTTCGATATTAGAACCGATATTGTATATTTCACCATCTTTGCCTTTTTCTAATATTGCTAATAAAGCGGAGCAATGATCTTCTACATATATCCAATCTCTAATGTTAAGACCACTACCATAGATTGGTAATGGTTTATCATTTAATGCATTTCTAATCATCAGTGGTATTAACTTATCTACATATTGATGTGGGCCATAGTTATTACCGCTTCTAGATATGGTGACAGGTAATCCATATGTACGATGATAAGAGAGCACTAATAAGTCTGCATTAGCTTTAGAAGCGCTATATGGAGATGATGGTTTTAAAGGTGAATTCTCATTAAATAACAAATCTGGTCTATCTAATGGCAAATCGCCATATACTTCATCTGTGCTTATTTGATGGAAACGTTTAATACCATATTTAAGACAAGCATCTAATAATACTTGTGTACCTAATACATTTGTTTCAAAGAAGATATTTGGTTCTTCTATTGATTTATCCACTGATGATTCAGCGGCAAAGTTAACAACGATATCTGGTTTTTCTTTTTCAAATATCTTATTTATACCTTCTTTGTTTCTTATGTCTTCCTTATAAAACACAAAATTAGGATTATTGATTGCTTCATCCAAATTGCGCATATCAGCGGCATATGTTAAAGCATCAACGCACACCACTTTCCAGTTAGGTCTTTCTTTTAAAATAAAAGATACAAAATTGGAGCCGATAAAACCAGCTCCACCCGTAATTAGAATAGTAATTGAAGAGTTTAAAATATTACTCACCTTTGCCAATCCCATTCATATTTTTGAATATCATCTTCAAGAAGATCGTCACCCATTTGAACTTCAATGATGTGCAACACTTCATCTAAGGCTCTTATAGAGTATTTATCTTCTTTTCCAATAGAAACGCTGTCGCCAGCATTAATCATTCTCACAACGTCGTTTATAAGTAATTGACCACTACCTTTAACAACTGTCCAGGTTTCGAATCTATGTTCGTGGCTTTGATAACTAATATTCTTATTCGGCAAGATTACTAATTCTTTTGTTAAACATTTAGAACCATCTGGATAAGATTGGTAATCTAAAACTCTATATTCGCCCCATTCTTTCTTTTCAAACATAGGACGATTCTTTGGTACGTATTTTTTCAGTTGAGTACTAGCGATTTTATCTGATACCAAAATGCCGTCTGGAGATGCCGCTACGACAACATCTTTTAGACCTAGCGCAACGATTGGAATTTGTAGTTCGTTAACAACATGAACATTTTGGCAGTTCTCGCCCAAAATGGCGTCGCCACCAACAGCGTCTTCCATAGCTTCAGTAAACGTGTTCCAAGTGCCTAAGTCTTTCCATTCTCCATCATACTCAACAACTTTGATACTGTTTTCTTTTTCCGCAACAGCATAGTCAAAGCTAATCTTGTTTAGGCTGGAGTAATTGTCAAATAAATCTTTATACAAATTAAAGCCACACAATTCTTTTGCTTTATTTAATATGTAAGAGATTTTAAGAGCAAAGACACCACCGTTCCATAAGGCGCCTTGTTTAATATATTCTTCTGCTTTTTTGGTGTCTGGTTTCTCTTTAAATTCAACGCTATCTTTTTTCGGAATGATATAACCATATTTTTCAGATGGGTATGTTGGTTTAATTCCCATCAAAGTTAGATTGCTCTGGCCCGCAATGTCATACATCTTTTTAATAGCTTTGAAGTATCCAATCTCCACAAGAGGGTCAACAGGGCAAATAACCACAGAGTCATCTTCTGAAGCTCCTAAAACATCATGCAAATATGCTACTGATAATGCAATAGCAGGGAAGGTGTCTCTTCTGCATGGTTCAATCGATATTTCAACTTTTTCTCTCAATTGTCTCTTGATGGAAGCAACTTGTGTTTCGGAAGTCGCAACAATAATTCTTGCATCAAACGATACTTCTTTAATCATTCTATAGACTCTCTGGACCATTGATTCATGCTGCCCATCAGGTCTTTTTAGAATTTTTAAGAACTGTTTTGAGCGGACTTCATTAGAAAGAGGCCAAAGTCTAGTTCCTGATCCACCAGACAATAAAACCACATTCATTCTAGATTTCATAATAACACCAACTAATCTCTTCTAAACAAATCTCTTGTATATACTTTTTCTTCAACATCATCTAAACAGCTATCATATCTATTCGCGATAATACAATTACATTGTTGCTTGAACTTATCTAAATCATTAACCACTAATGAGCCAAAGAATTCAGAGCCATCTTCCAAAGTTGGTTCATAAATAATCACTTTAACACCTTTGGCCTTAATCCTTTTCATAACACCTTGAATAGAAGATGCTCTAAAATTATCACTATTGGATTTCATAGTTAATCTAAAAAGACCAATGGTTATCTTGTTAGCTTTCTTTTCGGTAAATCCCGCTTTTACTAATACTGCGTCAGCGATATGATCTTTTCTTGTTCTATTTGATTCAACAATTGCAGATATTAAGTTTTCTGGAACATCGTTGAAATTTGCTTTCAATTGTTTTGTGTCTTTTGGCAAACAATAGCCACCATATCCAAATGATGGGTTATTGTAATGAGTACCAATTCTTGGATCTAAGCAAACACCATCGATAATATCTTCAGTGTTTAATCCTTTCATTTCTGCATATGTGTCCAATTCATTAAAATAAGACACTCTGAGGGCCAAATAAGTATTAGCAAATAGTTTTACTGCTTCTGCTTCTGTTAAACCCATAAAAAGAACTGGAACGTCCTTTTTGATGGCGCCGTCTTTTAACAAATTAGCAAACGTTTCTGCTTTATCTTTTTGTTCTGGTTCACACCCAACAATGATTCTAGACGGGAAAAGATTGTCTTCCAATGCTTTAGATTCTCTAAGAAATTCGGGTGAAAACAAAATGTTGTTTGTGTTGTATTTCTTTCTAATTGACTTGGTATAACCGACTGGAATAGTTGATTTGATTACCATTACAGCATTTTTGTTAACCGACAATACTAATTCAATTACCTGTTCAACATATCTTGTGTCAAAGAAGTTTTTGACTGGATCGTAGTTTGTGGGGGCAGCAATAACGACAAAGTCTGCATCTTTGTATGCGCCAGCACCATCTAGTGTTGCCACAAGATTTAATTTTTCTTCTCTAAAATACTTTTCAATATAGTCGTCTTGAATAGGACTAATTCGGTTGTTCACCTTATCAACCTTTTCAGGAATAACATCCACTAAAGTAACTTCATTATTTTGCGAAAGCAATGTCGCGATTGATAAACCAACATAGCCAGCACCAGCAACAGCAATTTTCATTTCAATCTCCTCCTAGGAAAACAACATTTAAAAAGATATGTATACTCACGCCAAACAAATTAAGGCTGATCTCCTTCTGGCTTTTTTTTAGTAAATTTAGAACGAATTTTAGCAAAAGCGCTCATTACAAACATTTCTTTAAAAATGATTAAGCACATTCCATAAACAAAGACGCCAACAACAACTATTAAAAGTGTATTAACGATTGATGGTTGCAACAATTGCCCCATAAAAAAGCAAGGCACAAACATAATTGCAGCTGAAACAAGATATTTCCAACAACAGCCAATAACCTTAAGAGGATTAAAAACTTTCCTAAGCATGATGATTTGAATCAAAAGAATAAAAAACTCAGCAGACACTGAGGCAATTGTTGCACCGACTGATTTGAAATAATAAATAAGTATTAGATTTAGCAGAAGATTCAGCGCTGCACCACAAGTAACTGAAATAGTATATTTGGTGTCTTGGCCGGATGGTATAAGATACTGAATACCAAAAACGTTATTTAAACCAATTGCTAGAATCAATGGTGAAAACAACATCATCAAAATAGGAACCGGCTCATAACCATCACCAAAAAACCATGGTGCAAAAATTCTAGCCACGCAAAGAACGCCTGCCATCATAGGCAGCGCCAGCAAGTAAGCAAACTTCAAGGCCTTCCAAACATTATCTTTTGCTTTGTCTTCTTGACCGTTCGCAAAATAATAAGCATTTCTTGGAATCATTACAGTGCCTAAAGCAGTAATTGTAGTAACAAATACTTTAATAATCTTCTCTGCTTGATTGTAAAAGCCATTTTCAATATCGGCGATTTTTTTAACAACTTCTTCTCCGCCAACTTCCACTACTGTTTCTCCAGGAATCATAATACCAATCATTGTTTTATCAAGCATCGTATAAATTGAAACGGCAATTGTCGGAATAAACAATCTTAAACAAGGACCCAAGTGTTTAAGAGGTTTCAAATCTGAGATTTTTACCTTCACCAAATATTTTCTTAAAAACGGTATCATCATAAGAGCAGTAAAAACTGGGCTCAAACCTTGAATAAGTGTGTAGATCCATAAATCGTTTCTGGTTTTTACAAAGATAAAAATGCAGCATATTGTTATAGTTTTTGAAATAACATTTCTAATTGATATTTGTTTAAAATCTTCGTTGCCTTGAAAGATAAAAGTCGTATCAATGGCTATTGCCAAAACGTTGGCGCTCAATATCAACAAAAGATATTTGTAGCTAGATAATTTTGGGATTAAAAAAGCCAAAGCAAGAAGCAGCAAAAAAGAAAAAACAGTAGAAAAAACACGAATAATACATATTTCCCAAAAGATTTTAGATTGTTCGTCTTTATTATTTTGGTGTTTAGCTATTGCTCTTTGAGCGTAATAAGAAAAGCCTAGAGCAGCAAACAAAGTGAAATAAGATACTACCGAACTCGAAAAAGAAAATTGTCCAATTCCATCTGACTGAAGAACTCTTGAAAGATAAGGTGTAACAACAACGGGAACAACAATCAAAAATATTTGATAGATTAGATTGTAAACAAAATTCTTTTTGATGCTCTTACTTTTTTTAGAATCTTTTTCCATTGGTACAATTAAAAAACAAGCACTTTTGCTTGGATAGAATTACTTTCAAAAATGTTGACAACTCTTTCAATCTCGTTGTCAGACATGGTTTGAAATGGAACATAATCGATGCCCAAATCCTTGTATTTTTCTGATCCAATATTGTGAACAGAAAAAATCTCAATGGTTTGCAAATTGTATTCTTTTAGAATACGAACCAAACTATTAATATTATCTTCATCGTCAGTAAATCCAGGGACCAAAGGAAAGCGCGGATGAATCTTGTGAAGCATATTTCTCGCTTTTAAACAGTCGAGGTTTTGTAAAAAAAGATCCAAATCAGCAGAGAGAATGCTGGAAGCGCGTTCATTCAATAGAATCTTGAAGTCAACATATAAAGAGTCAATATTTTCAATGACTGATTCTAAATGCTGTGTCGGGACAAACAACGAAGTCTCTACGGCAATGTTCACGCCATTATTTTTCAAACAGCCTATCAAGTATTTGGTTTTTGGCAAGGTAAGCAAGCATTCTCCACCAGAAAAAGTAACGCCACCATCTGGATAATAATAATGTTTATCTCTCAGAATCAAACTAGCAATTTCTTCTTCTGACATTAATCGTCCATAAACATTACCACTTTTGCCTAAGACAACATCATTCCTTAAATTTTCTGGGTTGCAACACCAAGGGCAACAAATTGAGCATCCTTTAAAAAAAACTGTTGTACGAATGCCCGGCCCATCAGTAAGACAAAATCTTTGAATGCTACCTACTAATACCTTCATTTATTTCTGCTCTTTTAATTAACAGCATCTTATATTCTTTTGGCAAGTCATTAAAATATGCGGAGAAGCCCCACACTCTAACAATTAAATCCTTATGGCTTTCTGGATGAAGCAAAGCGTCTCTAAGAACCTTGCTCGATAAAACATTAATTTGAATCTCAAAAAAACCATTTGAAACAGAAAGCATCATAAAATTAGTCAATTTATCAATGTTCATTTCGATGAAACGCGGAGAAACAATGGCGTCTATTACATTTCCATCGATGTTATGATTCGAATAGTCGATTCTAGCTCCGAAATTAACCAATTCCGTTAAAGGAAGTTGCTTGTTTGAAGAAATATGAACTCCGAATGGATCGCCATTTCTGCGCCCATCAAACGAAGCAGGAGAACGATGACTTGAAGTAATGTAAGAAGGAGAAGAAAGACCAAATTTATAATTGTGCCCATATTTATTCTTGTTGTTATCACAAAACTCATCAAGGCACGCAACAATCTGGTTGACTAAGGCAATCACTTCATTGCTGTCCTCTCCAAACATTTCACCTGTATTTGACAACTCAGAATAGTCTTTATCGATAAAATTGTTTTTCCTGGCCTCGTTGAACTCGCTCAAAGAAAATACGTGTTTTTCGAAAACAAGTCTCTTAATGTTAATCAAAGAATTTATGCCATTCGAAAAACCAGGATTCAAAATACCAAACGAATTATAAACAACAGATCCATCAGACAAATCGGATTTATCTTCAAAAGAATTATGAAGGAACAAAGACTGAATAGGGTCTTTCTCAAATTCAATCAAATCAGCCTTGATAACACTACGCTTCAAATCTTCTATAACAAAAAGGCGAAATGAAGCCATAAAATCTTCAAAGGTTGAAAAAACAATACTGTGTTCTAAAGATGAATCAACGAAGCGAGAAACGCTTTCCGACAAAATGAAACTAAACACATTGTTTTGATCGGTAGATTTTCCTGGAATCAGAGGCTCCCAACAAGCTGAAGTGCCATAATTGTATGCATCATCTTCGCAGTAATTGTTATTAATCAGGCCTGGAATAATGACATTATCGTTAGAAAGAAGCGGGCTGCCAATTCCGGTTGATATGCAAAGAAGTGATTTTTTCATTAGCCCGATTGGCATATTGTCAGAACAACGAACAAGTATTTTTGGATCTGGTAATTTGAGTTCGGCAATTGCATCAACAAACATATACGTTAACTGAGAACAAAAGTATTGTCCTGCCAGTTGCTTTCCCCCGAGCACAATAATTTGACCAGTATCTCCAAGTAAAGTGTTGCTCTTATATTTATAGTGTCTATGCAAGCATGTCAAAAAATCCTTTACAGCAAGGTATGCTTCTTCAAAAGATATGAAACCATTTGCTAAATCGCTTTCCAAAATAGGAGAAAGAATATAATCAAGCCTGCCTAAACCAACTAACGTGTGATTTGTTTGCCAAAGTAGCTGATTAACTAAAAGAATTCTTTGAAGCGACTCCTCAAAATGAGTAGATTCTTTATTTTTAAAATCAATTAAATACTTGGAGAACTTTTCTTCTTTATTTTTTCTGACGATGTTGTTGATAGAATTGATAATGATGTCTATCGTATCGCTATTGTAACTGTTTCTCAGCTCTTCAAGAGACTTTGAAAGAGCAACCGAATAATCAATTGGAATGTTACCAATAATCAATCCTTTGTTAGCAAAAGCCACCTTTTCATCTATAAAATAAAAAAATCTTCCTGTTTGCTTTGGATAATGTATTTTTGAAAAAAGTCTTGTTAAGTCTTTCCCAGAGATACAGTTATACTTTTTAACCGCAAAAGCCTCAAGCAAAATCTTAATCTTAGAGTTAGTTCTTTTGTTTTTTTTCACTTGAGAACACGCAGTTTTGTACTTAAATAATTCGTTTTTTAAAAAAGATTTAATTCCCATAAATACCTTTGCCAAAAAATATTCAATTCAAATCGATGGAGATAATAATCGCGCAATAAAAAACTAAAGCAGATTGAATGGCGGTTTATCGAGTTGATAATCGAGATTTTTATTTCTCTTTTTCAAAAATCTTGCTGGTATACCGCCATAAATAGAAAATGGCTCAATGTCCTTTGTGGCTATTGAACCGCAAGCAAGAACCGCACCTTCGCCAACACTAACATTAGGAAGGATAGTAGAATTTGAACTAACCCAGGAATGTTTTTTTATAACAACGGCCCCACCATTGCAAGAAAAAGAACTGCTTTGAGTGTCATGCTGCAATGTGTAAACCTGAACATTTGATGAGATGTTGACGTTGCTTTCAATAGTAATGCTGTTTCTTCCATCCAACAAGCAATTATCACCTATGATGGAATTGTCACCGATAGTAATTTTGAATCCATCCCTAATTTCCAGTCCATGACATATTCTAACTTTTTTTCCTATCTTTAAATGAAAAAGATGTTTGTAGAAAAACAAACGGATAAATTCAAAAGGCATATAACCAATCTTAAATTGAAGATACTTGTAGAAGCTCTCATACATAGAACGAATAATCGACTGTTTATTAACAGACTTCACGGAATTAGATGGACTATTTTTAGAAGAATTGTATTTTTTCTTTCTTCTCAAATCTACAAAATAAACGAAAACAACCATTAGAATAAAAACTATTATCTTAATGGCTAAAATAGAAGAAAAGACTACAACAACAATAAAAGTAAACAAATCCATCAATCAATAATCTCCTTATACAATTCCGTATATTTTGCTAGCAAAACATTGGGATCCAACTCAGATTTACGTAGCTGAAGGGCTTGAGAAAAATTGTAAGAAGTAGTGAAAGTAGAATTGATGACAAAACTTAACGAATTGATGTCTTCCGCTTTGAAAACGAGACCAATCCCATATTCTTTTATTTCAAATCCTATGCTATTGCAATCCGGACCTATAATTGGGATTTCTAATTGAATTGCTTCAATCATCGGCCCCGAAATCCCATTGAAAGTTTTTCGATATGGCAAAACCAAGTAATCGGCCGCACAAATACATAGAAAAAACTCTTCATCAGTCAAAACTCTATTAAGGCAGAAAAGTTTACCATTAAACTTTTCTGAAAACCCATTGACGAAAGAGAAGTCAAAATCAGTAAATTTGCCAGCAATTAAAGCATCACACTCGTGCTCAAACGAAGATGAAGATTCTAAAAATAAATCAAGACCTTTATAATATGAGGTCGCGCCAATCATAAGAAAAAGTTTATTATCAGTGACAATATTTAGTCTTTTCCTTGCTTCATCTTTGCTAACCTTTGTATACTGAAGGCAAGAAGGATAAGGAATGAGTTTAAGATTATTAATCCCCCTCATTTTTAACTTATTAAAAAGATAATCTGTCAAGACAATCCCACAATCAATTCTCTTACAAATCTGTTTTATTGAAAAAAGACCCAGCTTTGATTCGTTAACCCGATGGAATGTAACTATGGATTTGATTTTTCTTAAATAGGAAAGACCAAACCCAAAAAAAGGATACAGCTCGTCGCCGAAAAGAAAATGAACGATATCAGGTTTTACTTTTTTAATGATTTGTTTAATGTTTCGCATCCATCTCAAATACACAAAAAAACTGCGATGCTTGAAACTGCCAAGTTCAAAGCATTCGAAATCTTTAAACTCATTAGGGAGACTTGGAAGGACAAGAATACTTTTCTGCTTGCTGTTAGACTTTGCCAAGATAGAACGCAAGTACGGAATATGATGACCAGTCAAAGAAAAATCAACATATAAAACAATATTCATACTAGGCATCTCTCTTTCTAATAACATTCCCTAGGAAAATGATACAGTAATAAACAATAAACGGGAGCAAGAAGCCGAACAATCGCAAAACAGTCGGAGCCAAACTTCCTCTTAAGATAAAAATCCAATATCCAAATAAGAAGAAATATAGTTTTGAAGTTATTCCGTTTTTTGATTTGCAAGCTCTTTTATCAATTGAGCAAGTAATTAGAGCGAACAAAAACGAATACAAAATGACACCAGCAACTCCGAAATCAATGAGGCCCTCCCCAATTAAAGGACAAGAGACATTAGAATATGCTGATGGGTAAAAATAGGTAACAACCACTTCTCCAGAATTTATACCTTTGATTGGGAGAATAGCTCTAGGAACAAAGAAAAAAATGGAAGAAATGATTTGCTTCCCATACAAAACACCATGGGCATCAACATATCTAATGGTTTGGCACAACATTGAATAAGCATCATAGTCAACGGCATTAAAAACGGAAGACAAATCAATGGTTAGTGAAAAGGTGTTGGTTGTATTAAAAAATTTAAATTGAGAAAAGAGAGGGTAAATGATTACGATTCCAACAACAAGAAGCAAGTCAAAAATGCCGTTTTTTCCAAGCTTTGTAAATGTTACACACAAAAGCCCACAATATGCAGACAAAGCCAAAAACCTATTGTTGGCAACGGGATTGTTTATCAAAAGGGCTAAAAGCAAAACAATTAAGGCAAAGGCTTTATTTTTCTTAGACGATTTTAAATAACAATAGTAAAAGCATGGAAAAGCTTTAAGGAAATAATCAATAGCAATATCAAAAATTGTGCCTCTATTAAATTCAAAGCCATGTCTAATAAAAACATTTTGGAAACCAATGAATAATTGTATTGAGGCAATAATAAAAACAAAAAGGACAAGCAGAACAACATCAGTAGTTTTGGATCCAACTGGTGTTTTGTTTGATGTTTCTCTTATCCGGTGGTTAGGGCCAAAACACTTTACTACTACGAAAATGCAAAGGAAAAGCATTATCAAAATGTTAGATCGGACGATTAAATTATCCTCAAACGCAAAGCCCCACGGACTATATGAGCCATAGATTTGAGACAAAGGAGATAATATGAAGAAGATTAAGACGAAATACAGTGTAACCTTGTATAGACTGAAGGTTCTGTTCTTTTCTAAAACGATGGCAAAACAACATAAAAATAAATTAATGGCAAATGTAACTTTGGAAAGACCTGAAGCGGAGCATAAACCAAGAAGTCTAACTATAGGAACCAACAGCACAAGTAAAGCAACAAAAACTAATGGAATCAGATTGATTTCTCTTGTTTCTTTCCTGTGTGGAACATTAATTGTTGAATCAATTATATTCATTTTGCTTTTCTAAATATCCAGTAGAACTTGAAATTAAACGCTCTAAGAAGTTTGAACTTAAAACTGCACAAACCATATTGTTTAGGAAACCTTCTTTTTAATTCGTCATTAAAAGATTTCAGTTCATTTAATGACACGGTTGATTCAGGATATCTGAACAAAACTCTATACGACATGTTCATAATGCGGGTCGTTCTTCTCAAGTAAAAAAGTCGAGTCTGCTTTTGAATGAACGATTGATTATCGTTGTAATATGATAAGAGAGAAAATAAAACCTTAATCAATTGCTGTCTATTTTTGAATAAACTCTGAAGGCTAACGCTTTGTTCAGAGATTCCTTGTCGATAATTGTATAAATATCCATCATAAAAATAGATGGTTTTTGCATGAATAACAGGAAAGAGAATATATTCGGTGTCAACATAAAAACATTTTTCATCCAGTGGTTTGAAAACATTTTTTAGAAAAGATGAATT
>JBGUXN010000020.1:0-20539 GCA_045222195.1 Bacilli bacterium
GAGGTTTAGCTCGTTTTTCTTAATATAATTAACGATTCCTGGATATTCTTTCGCAGGGTCAATGACCACACAGTTGTTATCGGAGTCAATTAAAAGATACGTGTTAGCGTATAAATCATCTAAATCTTCGTAAATAAACGGAATAACTGTTGTCATAAACAAAAAAATAGGCAGAGCCTATTATTTCTTTTTCTCACGATGGAGAGTCACTTTTTTGCAGCGTGGGCAATATTTCTTTTGCTCTAATCTATCTGGATGTTTCTTTTTATTTTTAGAAGTGAGATAGTTTTCTTCGCCACATTCTGTGCACTTTAATGTTAATGAGATTCTATCGTCTTTGCCTTTTGCCATTTGATTTTCTCCTTCAAAGTCGTTTAATATCTTACCACACGAGAAATATAATGCAAATATATTTTTATTTGAGAATAAAAAGTATTGTATAATTAGTTAGTTATGAAAAGAAACGAGACCAAACAATTTAAGATCAAAAACACTATTATCGGTGGGCAAAACAAAGTTTTGATTCAATCGATGTGTAAGCATAAGACTTCTCATGTTGAAGAAGTCGTTAATGAAATCAATGAGTGCGCTAAGATGGGCGCTGATTTGATGCGTGTCTCTGTTCTTGACATGGAAGATGCCCTTGCTATCGAACAAATTAAGAAAGGCATCTCTATTCCATTAGTGGCTGATATTCATTTTGATGCCCGTTTAGCTAAACAGGCTATTCTAAGTGGTGCTGATAAGATCCGCCTTAATCCAGGCAACATCAAAAACGAAGATCAAATTAAGGAAATCGTTGAACTCGCCAAGGCAAAAGGCGTCATTATTCGCGTTGGTGCCAACTCAGGATCGATTAATTCTGAATTCGAAGGTAGAAACCTTTCGCTTTGCGAAAAACTCGTCTATTCCGCTAAAAAGCAAGTTGAAATATTAGAAAAGTACGGCTTCAACAATATCGTCATCTCATTAAAGGCGAGCGACATCCACGAAACCATCAAAGCCTATCGTTTAGCTAGTGAAACCTTCCCATATCCGTTACATATTGGTATTACTGAAGCTGGTCCAAAAGACATTTCCCTTATTAGAAGCGTGGCTGGATTAGCACCTCTTCTTTTAGAAGGCATCGGTGACACCATTAGAATTTCCATTACAGGACCTGCGCAAGAAGAAGTCTTGGCCGCAAAACGTTTATTACACGACTGCGGACTATATGAAAATTATCCTACTTTCATATCTTGTCCAACATGTGGAAGAACACAGGTTGATTGCAAGCCTCTCGGTCTAAAAGTTCTTAAATATTTAGAAGAAAATAACATCAAACTAACTGTGGCCATCATGGGCTGTGTCGTCAACGGGCCAGGCGAAGGCAAACACGCAGACATAGGCGTCGCGGGTGGCATAGGCGAATACGTCATCTTTAAAAAAGGTGAAATCATTAAAAAAGTGTCAGAAGCCGAAGTCTATGACACTTTGATTAACGAGATTAACAGTTTACTCTAATATTTTTCTTTCCAATTAGGTTCAAAAGATTCCGCTCTCATCATTCTGATTTCATCAGAATATGGGGGCTTTTCATTTATATATGGGGTTTCTAAGATCTTTGGAATGTTTCTTAAAAGGGGATGATTAGCGATTCTACATAAAGCTTCGAAGCCAATTTCTCCATAACCAAGGTTTTCGTGTCTATCCTTATGCGCGCCTCTAATATTCTTAGAATCATTAACATGGACCACCAATAAGCGATCTAAGCCAATAACTTCATCAAATTCTTTTAATAAAGAATCAGCGTCGTTAACGTCGTAGCCAGCATCATGGACGTGGCATGTATCTAAGCAAACACCAAGCCTTTCAGGATAATGGCATTCATCAATGATTTGACGGACTTCTTGAAAAGAAGTACCAATTTCACTGCCTTTACCTGCCATTGTTTCAATGGCGATTTTCACATCTGTTCCATCTTTAGAAAAAACTTCATCTAAAGACTTGGCTAAGACCTTAATAGCTACTTCCGGACCGGCGCCTAAGTGATTTCCTGGGTGGAGAACCATTATTTTAGCCCCAAAGGCCGCTGTTCTTTGCAGTTCGTCAATAATTGTCTTGATCGATAATTCCAAGAGCTCTGGGCGGTTAGGATTGGCGGCGTTGATGATATATGGAGCATGAACAACTAACTTGTTTTCGTCGTAACCATGCTTTGCAAGCAAAGCACGTCCTTCTTCAATCTTTAAATCCTTAAGAGGTTTACGATATGAGTTTTGTGGTGCGCCAGTATAAAACATGAATGTTGTAGAGCCATAGCCGATAGCTTCGTTAACACTGCCTAAGTAATAATCTGGAGCATTCATCCCAACGTGGGAGCCAATCAATAAGTCTTTTGCCATATTATTCCTCAATCTTAATTTGTTTAATAACCACTCTATCAAGAGGCATATCATAGTAATTTGTTTTCACTGATGCAACAGCATCAACAACTTCGATGCCTTCGGTAACTTTGCCAAATGCAGCGTATTGTCCATCTAGATAAGGAGCATCTTGATGCATAATAAAGAATTGGCTACCTGCTGAATCTGGATCCATAGCACGGGCCATAGAAATGACACCTCTAGTGTGTTTTAATGGGTTGCTAACTCCGTTAGCGGAGAATTCACCTTTGATACAATAACCAGGACCACCTGTACCGTTACCTTTTGGGCAACCGCCTTGAATCATGAATCCTTTAATGACTCTATGGAACGTAAGGCCGTTATAAAAGCCCTTATTGGCGAGCTTCACAAAGTTCTCAACTGTGATAGGCGCAACATCCTTGTAGAGTTCCACTTTAATGGTTCCAAATTTATTAATTTCAATGATTGCTTTCATAATCGTTCTCCGTTTATATCAAAGATATATTTTACTAATTATTTACTAGTCTTTTACTAAATAACTTTTGGTAGTTCTTCATGGTCAACCATCAATATTTCAAGGGTTGGATCGATGGAAAGAAGAATCTTTTTCATCTGTGGCATGAAGATTTTTTCCACTTCGTGTGGGAGATCTAAATAGTTGCAGTTTTCATTAACAATTGATCTTCTGACATGATGTGGAGCGTCGCCTGATATATAAATATCACAGCCTTCATCTCTAGCAATTGGCCAGTCACGAGAACCACCGCCTCCAACAATGCCGACTTTCTTGACCATCTCTGGACCTTCCGCGATGAGAAGACCATAGTCCATGTCAAGTTTTGCTTTAGCAAATTTAGCGAACTCTTCCACTGGCATGGCTTCTTTGAGCCAACCGATGCGCATGCAAGGCTCTTTTTCTGGCATGTAAACATTTTCTAAACCAAGGGCTTCGGTTAAAGCATCGTTCATGCCGCCTTTACCAGCATCGAAGTTGGTGTGCATGCTGTAAACAGGTACGCCTAAGGCATCGATTTCACCGCAAAGCATTTCTCTATTCTTGTCCCATTTGAAAACTTGGTACTTTGTACCATAGATAAATGGATGGTGAGTGATGATGAGGTCTGGTTTGTTCTCTTTGATGAGAGGAAGGACTTGCCAGTCAAAATCAAGGCAAAGAACAATCTTGTGCACTTCTTCTGGAAGTTTGCCAGTCATAAGACCGACATGGTCATGATAGATTTTAGCGAGCCTTTTTGGAAAACGAGTCGCTAGTTTTCTTACGAGAAGTTTTGTTTTCATAAGTATCTCTCCAACTTTTGCTTCTCATCATTCAGAGAATGAATTCTGGATTCTGGTAAAGCGCCTTTCGCTAAAATAGCGTCAATCTCATCGATACGATTTTGATACTTTTCTTTGAAAGTCGCTGACTTTTCTTGTCTTAAGATTGGTCCAAACTCTAAGTCTTCATCACTGATGATAGCTTTCTCGGCTTTGACGAATTTGATAATTTCATAGAAAATATCATCTTCTTTGACGATTTGTTCATCGGCGATGGCAAAACCCATTTGACATATTTCTTTTCTGGCAAAAGGGACTGCTGTATGAGCGTCGATAATAATTGTTTGGACAGAAACCATCTTTTCTGGATGGCTTTTCAAGATATTCACAATAGAAGATCCGCCCATACCAGCAATGACAATTGTACTGACATCACGAGTGATATCTTTAATACCATCGCTGAAAAGAGGAGTAACTATATCATTAACATGATATCTGATTAAGTTACTTCTTAATCTTTCAAATGGGCCTTCTTTATTTTCCACAGCATAGCCCTTGGTGATTGTCCCGCTTTGAACGAGGGCAATCATTAACTTTCCGTGATCACTACCAATATCGGCAACCACAGACTTTGGCACCATGTCATGGATGATTTTTAAGCGTTTGGATAACTTAATCATTAAATCTTTTCCTTGTAGTCACCTAATCTCTTAGAACGAGTTGGGTGTCTGAGTTTCTTAATGGCTTTAGCTTCAATTTGACGAATTCTTTCACGAGTGACACCGAATTCACGGCCGACTTCTTCAAGAGTTCTTGGTCTATTGTCGTCTAAACCATAACGGAGTCTAATGACTCTTTCTTCACGATCACTCAAATCTTTGAGGATAGCGTATAATTCTTCTTTTAAGAGTTGTCTGGTGGTGAAATCCACTGGGGATTCGCTTTCCTTATCTTCGATAAAGTCACCAAGGTGGGAATCATCTTCTTCACCGATTGGGGTTTCTAAGGAGACAGGTTCCATAGCGATTCTTTGGATTTCTCTAATACGTTTGGCGCTTAATTCGCCGTTCATTGCTTCACTGATTTCTTCCGCGGTTGGTTCACGGCCAAAGTCTTGAATGAGTTGTCTTTGGATACGTGTCATCTTATTAATGGTTTCAACCATATGGACTGGAATACGGATGGTTCTAGCTTGGTCCGCGATAGCACGGGTAATAGCTTGACGGATCCACCATGTCGCATAGGTGGAGAACTTATAGCCTTTAGTGTAGTCGAATTTATCAACAGCTTTCATAAGACCTAAGTTACCTTCTTGGATTAAATCCAAGAACAACATACCACGACCGACATAGTGTTTAGCGATGTTAACAACTAAACGCAAGTTCGCATTGATTAAGGTTTGTTTGGCTTCTTCGTCGCCTTCGAGAATCTTCTTAGCGAGGATTGGTTCATCTTCCGCTTTTAAGAGGTCGTATTTACCAATTTCTTTAAGATACATCTTAACTGAGTCGTTAATTCTGACTTCACTACCGAGATAATCGATATCGATGTCTTCTTCGGCTTCTTCACCTTCTTCGGCAAAGAAATCGTCGTCAGGTTCTTCGTCAAGATTCATCTTGGATTCATCGAATTCTTCGAAGTCTTCGTTGTCATCTTCTTCATCAGAAATAACTTCAATGCCGTTATCTTTGAAGAAGTTGATTAAATCAAGAATGGTATCATCATCTAATTCGAATTGATTTAAAGCATCGTAAATATCACTTTGGTCAATAATGCCAGATGATTTTGCTTTCTTTAATAAACTATTTTTAATGTCATCAAGAGAGAGAATTTCACCATCGTCATCATAGATGGTTTTCACTTTTTTCTTCTTGTCTAGTTTGATTTTTGGTGAACTAGCTGCACCTTCACTGACTTTTGGTCTACCGCGTTTCTTTGGTTGTTTAACTTCCGCTTCCACGGCCTCTTCTTTTTTCTTTCTACCCATAAATCAATGCCCCTTTCACTGTTTTATCGAATAAATTTATTTTTTGTTTTTCATCTTGCGGCGGTTATGCTCTGAGATAATGCGCGCCTTTTCTAATGGATCTTTCCCTTCGAGAGATTGATTCAATGTATCTTTTTCAAAGATGATTTCTTTTTCTTCGTTAATAATGTTGTTGATGTTCTCTAATAAAGCATCAGAACAAACATTTGGATGAGTTCTTTCCATATAGAGTTCGGTGATTTGATTGATCAATTCGTCTTTATCTGGAAGTTCACTACTTTCTAGAGAGTTAAGTAAGTCTCTTGGAACGAAATCCTCATTCTCTTTAGCGTATTCAATGAGGTAATTTGCAATCATGCGGTACGTTTCATCGTAGAAACCACCGATTTTTGTCTCATAAAAGGTCACTGCGCGCTTGTTTTGGAGCATTTGGTATAAAAGCTCACGCTCCGCGGTTGCGAGCCTTCTAAGGACCTTTCTTTCAGGATGCATTTCCATGATTGTCTTCTTGAAATCAGTTTCCTGAGGTTTATTGCGTGCGGTCTTAAGCAAGTTCCTGATGGAATCTGGATCATAACCGGTAATATTTGAAAGTTTATTAATATAACTATCAAGTTCTAATTGAGAACGAATGCCAAGAAGAACTGGAATGAATTCCGCGATTAACTGCGATTTTTGCTCAGTTGTTTGGAGTGGATTAGTGTTCTTGTAATAGTTAAGGACAAAGTCCACACGTGAAATGAGTTTATTTAAGTACGCATTGAGCGCTATTTCGCCTTCGGTATTTAAGATTTCATCCGGGTCCTTGCTGCTACCTTGGTTATCGACAATACGGACTTTAAGACCGTTATTAACTAGATTAGTGGCAATATCCATGGAGGCTTTTTGGCCTGGAAGGTCACCATCAAGACATAGTCTTATTTCAGCATTAAGCGATCTAAGCAAGCGAATATGTTCGGCGGTTAAGGCTGTGCCCATTAACGCTACACAAGATTCAATACCGATGCGATATAAGGCGAACACATCCATAAAACCTTCTAAAACATAGACATAACCAACGATATGCGCTTTTTCTTTAGCATTATGGTAGTTATAAAGAATGTTGGATTTATGAAATAAATAAGTTTCTGGAGAGTTGACATATTTAGCTTCGTCGCTATTAGTAATTCTTCTAGCGGAATAGCCCACTACCTCGCCACCGATATCAAAGATTGGGAAGATGGCGCGGCCTTGGTTTCTATCGGAATAGGTGCCGTTGATGTTAGAAGCGATACCAATATCTTCGATAGTCTTTAAAGAATGACCTCTTTCTTGTAAGAAGCGGCATGTCGCTTTACCATCTTTAAACGCATAACCGAGTTGGAACTTGGTTCTCATAGCATTATCGAGATGGCGACTATTAAAATAGTCTAGGCCCGCTTTACCTTCTGGAGAATTGAGGGCATATTGATAGTAAGTGGTTAAATCACGTAAACATTTGATGAGTGGCGCTCTACGTGGATCGATGACTTTAGCTTCGGAAATGCCCTCTAATCTTGGGTCACGATAGCCAGAGATTTCAGCAACTTTTTTCATCGCCTCTTTAAAAGAGAGGTGTTCATATTTCATGACAAAACCAATGGCGTTGCCACTAGTACCGCACACAAAGCATTTGAAAATTTGTTTTTCAGGCGAAACGTGCATGGAAGGATTAGTGTCGTCATGGAATGGGCATTTGGCTAAGTAGTCTTTGCCTTTTTTGACCAAAGGTAAATACGACTGAATCACTTTCACGATGTCAGCATGCTTTAATACTTCGTTAGCTAAATCATTGTCAAATGGCATATAATAAATTATCTTATACTAATTTCCTACTAATAATTCACTTGTTTAGAAAAACACTTTTTCTTCTAAATAAGCCTTTAATTCACCAATTGGTAAACGGATTTGTTGCATGGAATCACGTTCACGGATGGTGACCGCACCATCATTTTCGGTATCGAAGTCAACGGTAATGCAGAATGGAGTACCAACTGCATCTTGGCGGCGGTAACGTTTACCGATACTACCTGTATCATCATAGATGACGTTGAAATACTTGGCTAATTGTTGTTCGATTTCACGCGCTTGGCTTTCTAATTTCTTAGAGAGTGGAAGAACAGCCGCTTTAAATGGTGCAACGGCGGGATTTAATCTCATAACGATACGTGTATCGTTGTCACCAACAGCTTCTTCATCATAAGCGTCGCATAAGGTCATTAAAACTAAACGGTCAAGACCAACGGATGGTTCAATACAGTATGGGACATACTTTTCGTTTGTTTCAGGATCTAAATAATCTAAAGCTTCACCACTATACTTGATATGACGGTTCAAGTCATAGTCAGTTCTGTCAGCGATACCCCAGATTTCACCCCAACCAAATGGGAAGAGGTATTCAATATCAGTTGTGGCCTTGCTATAGAAGGCTAATTCTTCTTTTTCGTGGTCTCTATAACGGAGGTTTTCTTTCTTAATTCCTAAAGAATCAACAAAGTTGAGACAGTATTGTTTCCAATAATCAAACCACTTGAGGTCATCGCCTGGTTTGCAGAAGAATTCCATTTCCATTTGATCGAATTCACGCGTACGGAAAGTCATTTGTCCTGGGGTGATTTCATTTCTGAAAGCACGACCGACGTTACAAATACCCATTGGTAATTTACGACGTGTCGCTCTTAAGACATTTTTGAAGTTAACAAACATACCTTGAGCGGTTTCTGGTCTCAAATAGACCACGGATTTGCTATCTTCTGTAACACCAACATGTGTCTTAAACATCATGTTAAATTGACGGATATCGGTAAAGTTCTCACTACCACAGTTTGGACATTTGACGTGATTATTTCTAATAAATTCCATCATTTGTTCGTTTGTCATGCCGTTGACATCGGCATCTGGGAACTCACTTTCAATTAATTGATCCGCTCTAAAACGTTGCTTGCAGTGTTTGCAGTCGATTAATGGATCATTGAATGTGGAAACGTGTCCTGTGGCTTCCCAAACTTTTGGGTTCATTAAAATGGCAGCGTCAATACCAACGTTAGTTGTGCTTTCTTGCACGAACTTTTTCCACCACATCTTGCGGATGTTTTGCTTGATTTCGCTACCTAATGGGCCATAATCCCATGTATTACTTAATCCACCATAGATTTCTGAGCCTTGAAAATAGTAGCCAGAAACGATGAAATGGTTACATAATTTATCAAATTCGAACTTTGCCATAGCTATATACCTCTTTACATGTTTGACATGTATGCACGATGAAAAGACTATAATTTCCGTGAATTGTTGTCAACCTATTATAAGTGTTATCTATAACTATTTCTAGTCTAAAATCAATCTGAGGTTTTTAAGTCTATAGCCAAAGGCTTCTTGCATGAAATCAAGCGTTTTTCTAAGCAAAACGAGTGCATCTTCCTTGTTATAAGCGGAGTCAAGGAGGTGATAGTCACGAGAATTGAAGACGCTTCTTAAAAGAATCATCTGTTCTTTGCTGAGATCTCTTTCGGTCTCTTCTGTGAAACAGTTTTCACAAATAAAGCCTCCTTCAATAAAGGAAAAGGCCACTATTCTGTTCTTTTGTCCACAGATAACGCAGCGGTTGACTTCGAGTTCAAAGCCACCCACTCTAATGGCTTGGGCTAAAAACACTAGAAGTGTCATGATCCAGTCATTTGTCTTTTTAAGACCGACCACTCCTTCTTCTAAATAAGGGAACATTTGTGCCTTATCTTCATCGGAAAAGAGATGGACCATCATTTCATTCATGAGTAAAAGCGTTCCAAGATAAGTGGAATCCATTTCTAACTTCATTGGAATGAATAATTCTTTAGAGGCCTTTAAAACGGGATATTTAAAATCCCCATCCATGAGTTCGATGTCTGCGACAGTTAAGGGGTTATTTAACGCAGCGTTTTTACTCTTTGGATCTTTAATACCTCTAGCGAGAAAGGTAATGGTTTCACTTTGTGAAATTGCGGTAATTATCGCATCTTTTTCTTTGTACTGGTTGATTGAAAGAACAATTATTTTCATAACTATTTTTCGTACTTATATCCATAAGTCTTTAAAGCGGAAGGTTCATTTCTCCAATCTTCATCAACTTTCACTTTTAATTCTAAAAATACATGTTTGCCGAGTAATCTTTCGATATCTCTACGTGCACGGCTACCGATTTCTTTAATGCGTTTACCACCAGCGCCGATAACGATACCTTTTTGGCTATCTTTTTCAACGACAATAGAAGCTAAGATTTGAATTGGCTTATGCTCCCAATCAATGTGTTCCATGTATATGGCGATTGAATGAGGCACTTCCTCAGAAAGCTGTTTCAAAATCTTCTCTCTAATGATTTCTTTAATTTGAAAGATTTCATCTTTGTCAGTCACCATTTCCGTTGGGTAATAAGCCGGTCCCTCAGGAAGGAAGTTCACCACTGTTTTGATTAATTCATCAATGTTGAAAGCTTCTTTAGCAACGGTATCGACGAAGATAGCTTTAGGAAATATATTGCGATATGTCTTTTTTAATTCTTCGGTTTTGTCTAATCTTGCTAAATCGATTTTGTTAAAAACAATAATGAGTGGCACGTTATGGATGTCTAAATGGTCAATTATGAATTGATCACCGGTACCAAATGGTTTAGAAGCATCCACGACGAAGACGGCCACGTCGACATCGTGAGCGGCACTGAAGGCCATATTGTTCATTTCTTTACCTAACTGCGCGGTTGGCTTATGAATGCCAGGAGTATCTAGGAAAACAATTTGCACATCTTCGGCATTATAAATACCAATGATATTGTTGCGGGTAGTTTGAGACTTATCAGTCACGATTGAGACGTTATGATTAACAATATTGTTAATAATTGTTGATTTGCCGACGTTTGGTCTGCCTAAAATCGCTACGAATCCAGATTTCATTAGTCTAAATCATCTCCAGAAAAAGCAAATGGCAAGAGTTCTTTAATATTAGTTTCTTTGAACGCACCCTTGAGGTTAGCAAGATAAATCTTGCCACCTTCTGGGAATAGTTCACTGATTACTTGACGGCACGCTCCACATGGAGAACACGCATCATCGGTATCGGCCACGATGGCTAGCGCCACGAAGTCATCTTTCTTGTAGCCATTCATCATCGCATTATATAAAGCGTTGCGTTCCGCACACATACATAAAGGATAGGAAGAGTTTTCGACGTTTGCCCCAGCAAATACTTTCCCATCTTTACAAAGTAAAGCGGCGCCAACAGCGAATTTACTATAAGGACTATAAGAGAGTTTTCTTGCTATAACAGCTTCACCAATTAATTCTTGTGCGTTCATACGATACCTCACCCTAATATTTCATCTTGCAAACGGAACATCACTTTTTCATCTTCCTCCGTCATGTGATCGTATCCAAGTAAATGGAGCAAACCATGAACAAAGAGGAATTTGAGTTCTCTATCAAGGCTATGGTCATAGGCCACGGCTTGTTCTTTAGCCTTTTCAAAAGAGATATAGATTTCTCCTAACACCACCATCTTGCCTGATTGGAATAATTGATTTCTCTCAGGGTTGTCATCCAAAAAGGCAAATGAGATAACATCTGTAGGCGCATCCTTGTGCCTATAAGTGCGATTAATCTCGTGGATGTAGGCATTATCAACAAGCGTCACACTGATGTATGGGTCAAAATTTAAAGACAAGTGCTTAAGTGTCTTACAAAGTAATGACTCGTATGCTTTTTGATAATTGTTTAATGATTCTTCGAAGGAATTGAAATCTAGTTCCATAGGAAGATAATAGCATCAATTAGACCTTTTTGCTATTATTTTCATCATTTTGATGAATGAGATTGTTGATTCTCACTTTGTTAATCGTATTTTCGTTAACTTTGTAATCGTAAGAGAACAAAGGCACCAAGTATTGGTAGATTAAAAAGCTGACACAAGTGTAAAAGACAATGTTGATGAGCGAGAGGGTGTTGTCCACCATGCTGATGAAGAAACTCGCAAAAATGAAGAAAGCAGCCACTACCACTCTATTAGCGTATTCAAGGTAAGCATAACGGTAAGATTTGACCTCGATGTTTTTAACCTTCAATTCCATATCATCTTCTTCTTTGACAGCGTGGAGCTCATTTTCTTGCTCTTCTAACTCCTTGTTAATGTTCTTTTTGACAGGGGTAAAGAAAAATACATTAATCAAGGCGGCTAGTAAAGCAACACCAATAGAAACTACGAATGTCATCGAGTTAATTAATGAGATGGTAATGATCAAAATGACCACTAAAAGGTAGAAAACAAAGTTAAGACCCATCGTCAAAGCGCTTGTTTTGTATTCTTGGCTGCGTTTATAGTACTCGAAATAGTCTTTCTTATTCACGTAAGGCAAGAACTTGCGCAGATACTTGTCACACCTTTGCATGCGTTTGAGCAAATGCATACGTAGCACAATCTCGCATACAAGCGACAGAGCGCAGAATACGAGCGGCCATACGAATGTGCCCTCAGGCTTCACGAATATAGTCGCTAGTGCGATAAATACAGCGGCAAATAATTGAATCAGATAGGAAACGATGTCCCCTTTCGTATCACGCACGTCAATTATGCGCGAAATGAATGGGCGGTCTAAAACCTTATTGATTGCTAAGGCTGTTCCATCCCAAATCTTGATTAGTTGGTCAATCTTTTGCCAATAAACTCCTTTGGCAGGATCTTGAATCTTCACTCGGTTACCGCTTTTCTTTACTAATAAAACGGCGTGTGGAGCTTGATTATCTCTTTGGACGGTTAAGATTAAGGGAAACTTGCTATTGTTTCTTAGATCGCCTTTATCTTCATATTTCGTACCGATGAGCGTTACATCATAATGCTGTGCATAATTAACGAGCTCGGCATACGAATATGGTCCATGGTTCTCATCTTCCTTTAGATAGAGATACCTTTCATCTTTGTGGACGCAAGCAAGAAGCATCTTCAAGCAAGCGAAACCACAGTCGCTTTTTGTCACTTGTGGAATATAGTACATTTTTTGCACCTCCTACTTACCCAATAGGAAGGTTTTTCGAAAAATGGCTAATTTTTGTGATAGTTTTTATAAAGAAAAAGAAAAACCGGTTAAAAACCGGTTTATTTTTTGAACATTTTTTTGAATTTTGCTAGCAAGGAGTCGTCTTTCTTAACACCTTCACGATATTGAGTGAGCAAATCTTTTTGCTGCTTGGTTAAGGAAGTTGGCATCTTGATATCGAGATGGACATATTGATCGCCAGGGCGTCCAGAACGCAAATCTTTGACACCTTGTCCACGCATTCTGAAGATTTGACCAGGTTGTGTGCCCGCTGGAATATTTAATGTGGCTTCTCCATAAACGGTTGGTACATCAACGCTTGTGCCTAAGATGGCATCGACAAAGTCGATTGGGACTGTTAAGTGGATATCATTACCGTCTCTTGTGAAGTATTGATGTGGTTTGACGTTCACTTCGACGAATAAGTCACCATTAGGTCCGCCGTTAACGCCTCTTTCACCCATGCCTTGGACACGGATTTGTTGACCGTTATTAATACCAGCGATAATGTGAACTTTAATATTTTTCTTAACTCTGTTATAGCCTTTGCCGCCACAAGATGGGCAGTTCGCAGTCACAATCTTGCCACGTCCATTACATCTCGGACATGTTTCTTGTTGTTCGACCATGCCGAAGAGACTACGTCTTTGGACTCTAACATAGCCATGACCACCGCATTGTGGACAAACTTTGATATCGCTTGGTGTTTTTGCGCCTGTTCCTTGGCAAGCGGCACATGGTTCATCAACGGTTAATGGAATTTCAATATCACGGCCTAAGATGGTGTCCATGAAGTCGACTTTCACACGAATAATCGCATCATTTCCTCTTCTTGGTCCGTTATTAGCTCTTTGACGACGACCTCCTCCAAAGAATTGCGAGAAGATATCGTTTAAGTCCATGTCTTGACCAAACCCGAAGCCTCCTTCAAACGGATTAGAGCCTGGTTGACCAGCCCCTTGCTCGAAAGCGGCGAAGCCGAATTGGTCATAAGCGCTACGTTTTTGATCATCATAAAGGATGTCATAAGCTTCTTGTACTTCTTTGAACTTATCAGCGTTACCAGTTTCATGATTATCAGGATGGTATTTCTTAGCTAGTTTACGATAAGCGCTTTTGATTTCATCTTTAGAGGCACCTTTTTTGATGCCTAATACTTCGTAAAGATCTCTTTTCTCTGCCATGATATCCCTTTCTATTCACCAAAGCATGCAGGTCAACCCCGCATGCTGGTGAATGCACTTTTAAATGTTGTAATTAGTAGTTAGTTTTTGTTTGTGAAGTCAGCATCGACGACATCATCTGGGTTAGAACCTGGATTATCGTTAGCTTGACCGTTTGGTTGCGCGCCGGCATTAGCTTGTTGTTGTTGCATAAAGGCAGCGGCTTGTTCTAATTCGTTGATACGTTTTCTTAAAGTTTCCATATCGTTATTGTCTAACGCGGCCTTTAATTCATCACGTAATTTTTGAGTTTGTTCTTTTTGGCTTGGATCCATGCTATCGCCTTTTTCTTGCATAGCAATGTCGATATCGTTAATCATGGATTCGGCTTTATTCTTGAGTTCAACTTCTTCTTTACGCTTTGCGTCTTCTTCAGCGTGTTCTTCGGCTTCTCTGACCATTCTATCGATATCTTCTTTAGAAAGACCATTGCTGCCAGAAATTGTGATATTTTGTTCTTTTTGTGTATCTAAGTCTTTGGCACTGACTTTAACGATACCGTTAACGTCGATAGAGAATGTGACTTCAATACGTGGTTCACCACGTCTGGCTGGTTTAATACCATTGAGTTGGAAGTGACCTAATAACTTGTTATCATGGGCCATTTGTCTTTCGCCTTGATAAACCATGATGTCAACGGCTGGTTGATTATCCGCAGCAGTTGAGAAGATTTGGCTCTTGGTGGTTGGGATGGTTGTATTACGGGTGATTAATGGAGTCATAACACCACCTAAGGTTTCAATACCTAAGGTTAATGGAGTGACATCGAGTAAGACGACGTCCTTGACGTCACCAGAGACGACACCACCTTGATAAGCCGCACCGATAGAGACAGCTTCATCTGGGTTGACGGATAAGTTTGGTTTCTTACCGGTTAATTGAGCGACGAGTTCTTGGACGGCTGGCATACGGATGGAACCACCAATTAATAAGACTTGGTTGAGTTCGCTAGCGGTCATATGAGCATCGGCTAAAGCACGTCTAACTGGTTCTTCACATCTCTTTAAGAGATGTCTTGTTAAGTCTTGGAATTTAGCACGGGTTAAGGTTGTTTCAAAGTTAACTGGGCCAGCGCTTGTCATGCTAATGAATGGTAAGCTGATGACTGTTTCCATAGAAGCGGATAATTCAATTTTAGCTTTTTCAGCAGCTTCTCTAATTCTTTGTAAGGAACCTTTATCTGTGACATCGACATTGGATTGAATCTTGATTTGGGCTTTAATCCAATCAGCGACGACTTGATCCCAGTCATCACCACCGAGGTGGTTATCACCAGCGGTACTAACGACTTCGAATGTGCCGTCCCCGATATCGAGGATGGAAACATCGAATGTACCACCACCTAAGTCGAAGACTAAGATCTTTTCGGATTTATCGTTTTCTAAGCCATAGGCTAAGGCCGCGGCGGTTGGTTCGTTGATGATTCTAACGACATCAAGACCAGCGATTTGACCAGCGTCTTTAGTGGCTTGTCTTTGGGCATCATTGAAGTAAGCTGGAACGGTGATGACCGCTTTTTGGACGGATTGACCTAAGTGGGCTTCAGCATACTTTTTCATGTAAGCAAGGATTTTCGCGGAGATTTCTTGTGGGGTGAATGTTTTGTTCACACACTTGATATTAACTTTTTCCGCTGTACCCATAATTCTTTTAATAGAACTGACTGTATCTGGATTGGTAACCGCTTGTCTTTTAGCGGCATTACCGACGATTTCTTCACCATTCGCTTTAAAAGCGACGACAGAAGGAGTTGTCATTGTGCCTTCTGGATTTGGAATAACTTTGACTGTGCCGTCAGCTTGAAGATAACTGACCACAGAGTTTGTGGTACCTAAGTCGATACCTAAGATGATTTCTTTTGCCATAATTATTTCCTCCTATTAAGCGTCCGCTTTGACGCTTTCTTTTGGTTCTTCTTTTTTGTTTTTGCTCACTGAGACCATGGCTGGTCTAATTAAGCGTTGATGTAATTTGTATCCTTTACCATAGACTTTAGTGACGAGATTTTCTTCGCCTTCTTGCTCGGTTGTATCAACAGCGTTCATGGTCGCGTCTGAGAATTTATCGCCGATATTTGGGCTAATCTCTTCGACACCTTCGTTTTCCAGAACACTGATCAAGTTACGATAGACGAATTGGAAACCAACTAAGTAGTTTTTGAGTTCCTGGCTTGTTGGCTCGTTAGCTAAGGCCATATGGAAGCTATCTAAGACTGGTAAGAGTTCTTCGATGAACCCTATGGCGCGGTATTTAATCGCTTCGGAATGCTCTTTCTCTAAAGAGTTCCTTAAGTTTTTGGTATCAGCATAAGCGCGATAGTATTCATTTTTCCAATGCTCTAAGTCGGCTTTTGCTTTTTCGAGTTGTTCTTCGAGTTCTTGGATTTTCTTTTGTTCTTTAGACTTTTTCTCTTTTAGTTCTTCTTTGTCTTTAGGCATCACCTTTACCTCCTTTGTTTTCTCCGTTGAAGTATTCGGATAAGGTTTCAGCGATATATTCAAGAGCGGATAAGGCTTGATCGTAGTCAATTCTTGTTGGGCCAAGTAATGTAATGGCTCTATTACCTTCTTCGCCTAAGTCGATTTTCGCAGTCACCATTGAGACATCAGGATTACCTTCGATGTCACCGATACGGATGATTCGGCCATCACGATCTTCTTTGATATCTTTTTTGACTTCCTTTAATAAGGATTTATCGCTTAATAATTTGAAGACTTTTTCTAAGGCTTGCGCGTCGTTTTTGTATTCTTCCCTGGAGAAGAGTTCGTCTCTACCGTATAAGCTTAAACGGTCACTAGCAAATCTCACGAATGTTTCAAGCAAAGCTTGGTAGACAAGGTCATGATCAACGATATAATCATTTAAGATTGGTTTTAAGGCTTCGGTCTTCTCGACGAGATTAACGATTGGTGTACCTTTTAATCTTTCGTTTAATAAGGAGACACAACTGACCACTTCTTCGGCATTGATGTTATCTGGAACGATGAAGGTTTTGTTTTCAACATAGCCTTTATCGGTGACGAAGATGGCGGTAATTGTTTTATCGGATATTTGCACCATTTGAATGGACGCTAATTTTTCTTCTTTTTCATCTGGGCCCATGACGACGGTGACAAGATTTGTCATATGAGATAAAATCTCACAGGACTCTTTAATCACTTCTTCTATGGATTTCACTTTTTGTTCAAGGACCACTTGGATGCTATTTTTAAGTTCTTCGTTAACATTGCGGTCTCTTAAGTTTTCACAGTAATAACGATAACCAGCAGCGCTTGGAACACGACCACTAGAAGAGTGTGTCTTTTCAATTAAGCCCATTTTTTCTAATGCATACATCTCATTTCTGATTGTCGCTGAGGAATATGGGAGCTTATATTCTTCGATGAGTGTTTGGCTACCAACTGGTTGAGCTTTCTTGATGAAATATTCAACGATATATTTAAGGATTGTATCACTACGATTTAGCGCCATGGTTGTTCTCCTTTTTAGCACTCTACATCTTTTTGTGCTAATTACATTTTACGAATTTTGTTAGCACTGTCAAGCAATATCTGCTAAATATTAATAATTATTTATAATAAGGATATAGAAAAAGGGCCTCAAAATAGCCCTTATCACTATAAAAAGCCTGTTAAAACCTAAATAATTTTCAATAAGATTTGGTCCAAAACCATCATTCCGTTATATGTTGGAACGAGTTTTTCATCGGTTAGAATGAGATGACCTTCATTGAGACATTCTTGAATCTCTTTTTGTTTGTCTTTTAATAAATCGACGCCGTATTCTTCTTTGACTAATTTTAAAGAGAGACCCTCGATTGTTCGTAGATTCAGTATCACTTGATAGGTGAATTTGTCTCTAATTGAGACATTTTCTTTTTCGAAAATGAATACACGGTTCAAGTATTGAGACAAGTTGACAGTGTTTTTATATCTTGTCTCAGCGATATATCCAGAGGCACCTAAGCCCACGCCATAGTATTGTTCGTTACGCCAATAGGTGAGATTGTGTTCGCTTTGGAAACCTGGTTTTGCCCAGTTAGATACTTCGTAATGAACAAAATCACTACTGGTCAATATTTCTTCCACAATATCGTAATACGCTCTTAAGAGGTCGCCTTCTGGCTCTTTATAGCCTTTATTGAATAAAGCGGTATGTGGATTAACAGTTAAGCCATAGCAAGAAACGTGTTTTACATCTAAAGATAGAATATTATAGAGGTCTTCCTTTAGAATCTTCTCGCTTGAATGAGGCAATCCAAGAATTAAATCAACGTTGATGTTATCGATGCCAATCTCTTTGAGGTTCTTAATCACAGTTTTGACGTGCTCAAAACTATGATCGCGATTGACTGCTTTTAAGATAGCGTCGTTTGTGGTCTGCACGCCAAGAGAGACGCGGTTAACACCATGCTCTTTGAGCATTTTTATCTTTTCTAAGGATAATGATTCAGGATTTGCTTCAAACGTGTACTCTTTAACGCCTTCTCTAAAAGGGTCAATAATCTTAAGCAACTCTAAAAACAAATCATCTTCTAAAGCGGTTGGTGTGCCACCACCAACATAGATGGTTTTGAGTTTTCCGATGTTGTAACTTGCTAGTTCGTCTTTTAAAGCTTTTAAATAATCAATGGCGAAATTACGAAAATACTGCAACTTCGTAAAGTCACAGTAATCGCAAATCTTGTTACAAAATGGAATATGTATGTAGAGGGAATGAATTTTATTCATCTTCCTTGTAGTTGCTAATTTCTTTAGCGACTTCTTCGTCTTCCACGTCTTGGAGGACACGTTTCATTTCGTCTTGTAAGATTTCTTCTTCGGATGGTTTTTCTTCTTTAAGTTTTGGGCGAATTGTACGATAAATAACAAACGCTACTAAAGCGACAACCGCTGTGACACCTAAGACGATGAGGAATATAATAACAGGACTCATACTTTTCTCCTCCTATTCTCTTTCAACAGGAATATAAACATATTTATTTTTAATCTTTTCTTTGCGATAGTAAAGAAGTTCCGCTAAATGATCCATTGATGTTCTCGCTGTTTCATAGGCGCATCTTAAGGATTTCTTGTATTGGGCAATTGTATACTTTTTACCTTTGGTACAGTGTCTAGCATAGAACTTAGCTTCGCCTTTTTTGAGTTCAGGATCTCTTTCTAAGAGGTCTTGTTCTAAAAGAACAGCTTGTTTTTCATCTAAAGCCACTGGAATATAAGCAACCGCCAATTCTTCTTGAATATAGGTCACTTTGACAGTCTTTTTCTTTGGTTGTTCAACGACTGGTTGTTCTTCTGGTTCTTCTTGCTTTGGAGCCACTGGTTCCGCTACTCTTGCTGGAGCAGGTTTAACTGGTTCTGGTTCTTCACTAGCAGCGAACAAGTCAATTGTTTCCACTCTTGGTTGCTTAACTGGCTCTGGTTCTGGGATTGGGACTTCTTGTGGTTTTTCGTCCACTTGGTAGAAATCTTCTCTGAGTTCTTCGACTTTACTTTTAGTAATGTCATCTAAGAAACCATCACAGTATTGGCCTAAATACTTGAAGACATAGTTCACAAAGTATGTGATATCGGCAGTCTTTTGAACTTCAACATAGACACGAGCAGCTTCTTCGCTTGGTAAGAGAAGGAGCTTTTCAAGTGGTAAGTCCACGACTGTTTCACCAAATGCATCATGGGCTAAGATGGCTTTTGCCATTAAAACCGCGACTTCTTCGGAGTATTTGGAGAATGGTTTAACATAGTTAATGTAGAAATAAGTAATGATAGCTTTTAAAGAAGCGGATAATGTACTACTAGAAATGAAGGTGAATAAGTAGCCCATCATAGGCTCAATGAGGTTAACTGGTGCGGATGTGTAAACACGATCAATTAAGACTCTGTTTTCTGGATTTCTGTCTTCGCTAACGCGATAGAAGTCCACGAGTTCTTCCATGCCAACGAGTTTAGCGTATAAGCCAGCAAGGAAATCTTCATCGATTGGATTAACATAAGAACGTTTAATATAGCTCAAAGCTTTTAAGTAGTTTACTAAGAGCATATTATTAGGAATAGCGCTAATCACTTCGTGACGGATGACGCTATCATAGAAATCTTCGCCAACACCTAATTGTTCAGAGTCGTTTAAAATCTTTAGGATTTGTCTATTGAACTTAAGGTTAATAGCGCGATATTGTTTGCTACTTGGATTAATCATGCCATATTCACGATTAGCTCTAATGAGCTTCATTTCGATGTTGTTGACCAAACTATTGATTGCTGGGCAACCACAGAACACGAGCATGTTCTTTTCGATTGTACGAACTGTTAAATAATGATAAAAGTGAGAACGATACGCTAAGATATTGGACCAAAATGTATCAGCAGAAAGGACTCTTAATTCCTTAGCAACTTCATTTTTGGTAGCGTATTTGTCTTCAGTAAAACGCATTGCGAGATCATTGCCTGCCATAAAAAACACCTTCTTTCTATGTTAATCATAACTGAAGGTGATTTTATTTACAATAATTATTTCTAAAAAACTACTAATTTTAAACTAATTGTCTTCTTCTTCATCGATGGAAAGAATGGACATAAATGCTTCTTGTGGC
>JBGUXN010000021.1:0-88909 GCA_045222195.1 Bacilli bacterium
CTAATCATAACCATAGCACCATTCTTAAGAGAGAAATTATTTATATTCGCAGTAACAGACGAGCCACTAATAGTAGCCACGGCATAGCCGCCATAAGGAATACTGTCATTTAAAATATCTTTTATTTTTGAAATAAAAGAAGAGAAAAGGCTTTTTCTCTTCTTCTTTTCGGACACATCATAAAAAGGGATATAATCTTCACCAGAAATATCCGCTTCTTCATCTTTTACAGCGTAATAATCCGCTTTACCTTCTATTCCTACGCCAGATTTCTTATGCGCTGTATCGCCTTTCGTGAGCTTTTCTTCGTCAACAGAATCCTGTCTTAGATTTATTAAATCATCACCATTAAATCTAACTTGATTAACAGCCATTCAAGCCATCCTTTCTAAGATATTCTATCAGCATAACAGAATACTTACTTATAATATTACTAACTTGCCTATTAGACATGTTGATTTCTTCACTAATTTTCTCGTGTGAAAGCCCATCAATAAAGCATTTTCTTAAAATAAGTCTATCTCTTTGTGAATGGATATTTTCTTCAATTACCTCACTCATCTCGCTATTGGTATAGTTAATATTTTTTAGTCTCATTAGTCCTCACTTAATCCCTTTGAAAAGCAAGGGTTATTTATGACAAAATAATAGCCAACCTCCGCGAAAAGGTTGGCTCTCTTTGGCTCTACATTCATAAAGCTTCTGATTGTAGATGCAATTATGCCTCGTCAGAATCGTTATTATGACTCTTTTTTACAAGTTTAAATACATCTTGCATCTTATTTTTCTTTAAAAAACAACACAAGCCAATCTCTTCTGCAAAAAAACCATAAAAACATATCGTTAAAACCGTTGATTCAGCACCCGTAACGGCAAGGATTATTGTATGAGCAATCGTATATATGATAACAGAAATAACGCTTAAAAGCAACCATTTGTCAAGATTATCCATCTTCTTCTTATCCTGCTTCATAAGAGTTCTCCTGCTGTTTTGTTGGCAAAGCCAAAGCTTTTTCCTTGTACGATTTAGCAACATCATTGCCTCCGAGCTTAGAATATATAGAATATGTTTTATCAAGCGTCAAGCGTTCATCGCTATCACAATAGCCTTTTTCTATATACTTTTCGCATGAATTGATAATATTCATCCTCAGTAATGCTTGCACGCCGTCTGCTATTAGAGCGACTTGTTCACGTTGCTTTTTCTCTGGTTCTCTGATTTTCTTTAAGCTGTTCAGAACTATCGTGGTAGCCCCAGAAACCGTTATTACTACCCCGCACACCCACGCTAAGATTGTTATGTAATCTTTTATTGATAATACACTTGTAGTACTCATCTCAAACCCCTTCCCAAAGTCAGTCTTTTACAAATTCAGTCATTACATACCCTACAATCTTACACCATCCATCCTTTTCCTCTTCGACAATAACAGGAGTTCCTGTTTTAAGTCTAAAAAGGACTTCTCCGTTCGGGGTGGCTCTTACATTAATTAAATTAGCAGAAGATGAGATTATTTTCTTTCCTTTTTTCTCGGAAATCTTTTTCTCCACCTTCTTTTCATCCTCAATAGAAACTTTAATATCTTCTACAGGAGGATTGAAAGCATCATCTTTCATTGGTTTTACAACTTCGTTTACATTCTCTGAATTTTTCTTTCTCGGCATGTTCATTCTCCTTTTGTCTAATTATTAAAGGCTTTAAGCCTTCAATTCATTCAACTTATCAATTGTTTCTTTGCCAACAATTCCGTCTTGAGTTAAACCGTTATCTTTTTGGAATAAAATAACGGCTAGTTTTGTTTTGACTCCAAATTGCTTGTCAACATCTAAATTAGCCCCATGACGATTTAGCTCGTATTGAAGCCATGCGACACTCTCTCCAATACTACCTTCTTTAAGGAGTGAACTTGTCAACTTGTACGGATTGTCACCAATATCTACTACTACAACAACATGATGACCTGCTTTTAACAGAATATCTCCGCGTTTTAAACGCGCTGTGTTTGCAGTATAAAGAGGTGTTGTAAATATTTGAACGTCACCAGTCGCTTTTAGTACTGCTTGTAATGTTCTAGTTGTAGCACAATTACCAGAAAGAGTCAATGCGCTCTCTGGAACGCCCGCATACATACACGCGACACTAACTAAAGCGGAACAATCAGTTTCACAAGGGGTATTGACTTTCGACACATCATAATTATACTTTCTTGCTTGAGCAAGAAGCGTGTTTCTTTGAAGTTGGTCGTAGCCAATATTGTCATTTTTACAAGCTTTTTCCATGCACTGAGCTACCTTTTCCGCCATGCGAGGCTCATTAAATCTTATAACGCATGTCCATCCGTTTCTATACCACGGACGAGTACAAACCTCTTTTTTTGTTTGGTCTCCTGCTGTTCCATTTTTTACAGTTCCATTCTCACTTATACTTGCATGTGCTATTGTCACACTCATTAGTCATCCACCTCTTCGTAATCATATTTGCTGTTGCAATAATTGTTTTCTAAAGAAGCTAATAATCTTTGTCGTTCTTCGTCAAAATATTCTTTCAACACTTCTTTAAATTTTTCCAATCCGTCTGGGTTGTCGCTTAAATACTTACCAACGTCAACACTTTTGCCGTCAATAGTAAAATCATAAGCGTCCAGAGTGTCAAAAAAATTATTAATCGAATCTTCAACCGCATAATCAAAACCCTTCACATATTCTTTTGTGATACCCGTATCACAAAGTTTCCTTCTCATTCTCGACATAAGCTTTAGCCTTTTCATTCTTTGAGAGAATATCTTTCATGTCTTCAAGTACGGCATCCACCCATGCGCTAAAGACAGGAAAAGGAATAATCTTTGAAAAAATCGGGTACTTTTCAATAAAGTTACCATAAACCACCGAGAGCTTTATTTTTCCTGTGCCACTGCCTAAATCTTTTTCAGCCATGACAACAGCCTGTAGCAGAAATTCGACAACCGAACGTTTACCGTTCAGCAAGAAATATACCACAACAGCTACCACGGAAATAATTAAGCTCCAATTATTAATTATCCACTCCATACTACCACCATCCTTCTAATTAAAAAAGAGAGTCAAGGATTAAATCCTCGGCTCTCTTTGGCTCTACCTAAATGGTAGCATGGTTTACCTCATTAAACAAACAATTTAATTGTTCATTGACTCAATTGCAACTCTGATAGCCTCTTTTTCGGTTTCATTAGTTGCTTTATCCATTAGCCTTTGAAGTTCCTCTTTTGTGTTTGAACTGCCCGCATAATACCCGTTATCTCTTGAATATCCATCGGCATATCTTCCTTGATTATCTCGCTGTGCATTAGCACCACGTCCTCTCGCAAAAGAATAACCGCCCATCGGGTACATACCAGAATATCCATCTTGTCCATTCATAGAATTTCCAATATAAGATGCTCCTGCGTATGAGCTTCCTCTAAAATCTTCCATAGCCTCAATTGTATCAATGTCTTTAATAACATCAACTGCTTTGTAAACTACCTCAAGGCTGTTCATATCAAGAGCGTTTTTACGGCTTATATGCTCAAGTTCATCACACATAAGTTCTTTTATCTGATTATAAACTCTCATATTACGCTCCTTTCTAAGCTATCCTCGATACAGTCAAATTTGCATTTGCTACTTCAACTGTTGGAGTAGGCGTTGTAGTGCCATCTGTTACACCGCTTACGTATCTTACAGACACGTTAAAACAGCACCCTTTAGGAACTGTTACAATAGCTGTGCTAGTCAAATTCTGAAACTCTTCTACTGCTTGCGGAGTAGCAATAGCTAAGCTACTCGGACGAGTTTCACCATTAACTGAGATAGCAATACCAACAGGGGTTACTTCACCACCTGTCGGTATCTGTACATTGCCATTCCAAATAAGTTGATAACGAGCAAAACAATTAGGGGTTGCACCTCGGAGAGTAAAGTTCCCTGTTCCGTTGTCATGTATTACATAACCTCTCGGACAAGGGATGGAAGCATTAAACACAATCGGATTGTTTAAAGCTACAGTCTGATTGCTTATTTCTATATACTCAGCCATAGTGTCATCCTCCTATTAAAATTGACCGCATCCACAACCTGCTGTTTGAGGACAACTAAAAATCGGAGTATTGCCGTAAACGGGTGTTGTTCCAACAGGGCAATTTTTCAGCCTATTGTACAACTGGTCTACCTCATTAGCAAAGCCCTGTGAAATAAATGCGTTCTGTGCTGTCTGTGATTCTC
Organism: Bacilli bacterium; assembly: GCA_045222195.1. Taxonomy (GTDB): domain Bacteria; phylum Bacillota_I; class Bacilli_A; order RFN20; family CAG-826; genus RUG14515. The sequence continues at coordinate 4,240 of JBGUXN010000021.1, forward strand.
TAAGCGTAGCCATATTAAGCTGTGTTTGAAGCTCTGAAATTCTATCATTCTTTGCTTCAACTTGAGCCTTAACTCCATCCAGTTCAAGCTGACAGAGCTTATCAAGAATTGCTTTTGTGCCCATTGCCTGAGAATCTATGATATCTCTTGTGTTTGTTGCACTAGCATTTCTTGTAGCACATTCCTCAGTTGCGATAGTATAGCGAATATCGCCTAATCCACCCTTAACATCAGAATTATTCTGTGCTAATTGTCCTTGAACAGCATTGAAGCCTTGTGCTGTAGCTGTTTGGCTTGCAAAAGCTTGTTGCATACTAGCCATCTGTCTAGCATTATCAGCTATTTCAGCCTGTGAAAAACCACTATTTACAGCTTGAACAATTCCGTTTCCTGTCTGACAAAGATTCTGATTGATTCCCGCAATGCCAAGTTGAACATCACCAAAACCAGATGTCACAGAATTTTGCAGTCCGCTAATAGCGGTGTTTAAAGCTTGATTCTGGAAACCATTAGTAGTAACCTGTGCGTTATTCATCCATGGATAAAGAAGATTTCCGTCAGCACCACCAAAGCCTCCGAATCCTCCGTTTCCCCATCCTCCGAAACCGCCAAAAGCGAAAAGAAGGATAAGAATAAGCCACCAATCACCATTGTAGCCAAAGCCTCCGCCCATACCACTATTAGCGGCGTAAGCAGGAGCTACTGGCATGTAAAGCTGTGAGCTATTTTCTACCATTCAATAACGTCTCCTTTCGTTTGATTTATTTCCATATGCGCATAATAGAAACCTTGCTTAAACCTCACAAAAGGAATATAATATAACCATCCGTATAGTTACTTTACATATTAGTTTTGCGAGGGAAGCAATTAACTTACCACCCATTAAAGTTAATTGCTTTTTTCATTCATCATGTTTTGCACTTGATTAACTTGACCTTCAAATTGTCGAACATTATTAGGCATCATACCGTTTTGTATAAGGTATTGCCCTATTTGTTCATAATTACATCCCATTTTCTGTATCTCTTCCGCTTGAACATCATTTATCATCCCGCGTTGGCGCAAAATATTAGACAGCATGTTTGGGTTTTGTCTTATTTGCTGTAATTGATTAAAAAAATTCATCATAGGGTTATTCATTAAATTAAAAAAACTATTCATCATTTAATCCTCTTCATTTGTCTTTTTCTTAGTGGGCTTAAACGAAATCTCGGAAATTTTCTTTTCAACTTCTTCCTTTATTTTGTCTGAAACAATCCTTTCAACTAAGTCTTCTATTTTATCTGATATAAGACTTTCAAGCTCCTCTCGCTTCATATAATCTTTAAGCTGTTCAGAATCTTTCGGTTCAGTTTCATCAACAAGCCTTTTCTTAATAAAAGTTACTTTGCCTAATTGGTCTACAGACTTCATGTAAAGATAATCAGCTCTTTGATTCATCAAAAAGATGCTTTGTCCTGCATTAAGAGGATAATTCACACCTTCTTCCTCGCTTTGAACCCAAGCAAGTATTTGATTCTGAGCTTGTGAAGGCTGTGGCATTACTGGCTGTTGAAGTTGTTGTTGAAAATTTGGATAGCTTTGATAATAGCTAGGATAGGGATAGTTGTTCATTCTTTTTCCTCTCTTTTCCAATAAAATATCGGGGTCTCGTCACTACTATTCCAAGAATCATAGATATTTGAATCTTTGATACAGGCAACGTGTGTACCCGTTCCAACAATGAATGTTCCTTTAGGATGGTCTTTTGCAAAATCCCTAAAGGTATAACAATCTGGACACAGATTAGAGATTGCGTATCGTCTAAAGCCTTTTGAATGCAAATACGAATTAAGGACAATATTCGATGAAGGCATATCCTTCAAGAAAAATCCTTGCGAAGCTAGTTCGATATACGCACTATCCCATGACGTATTTAACGCTTTCGCTAAACACCTTATAGTACAATCTCCTATTCCGCGTCTCTGGTATGGATTCGGGTTATAATACACGTATGCCATCTTGCTTTCCTTTCGTGAGAAGGATGACTATTTATTTTTATGGGGGCTGTCATCCCTCTGAACTGTATTATATAATACTTATTCAAATAAAAACATGAAAAAAACATGCAATTTTTATGAAATTTTCATGCAATTTTCGAGAAATTTATCATTACAATCAAATAGGAACACTTTTTTCTCGTAAATTGAGAACAAAGCGTTCCTATTATAAATAACACCTTTATAATTTACACTGCATCGCGGCTTCTAACCCTCAAATCATACTCATACGCTAAAAAGGTGATTTCATTAGTTACTCCATCTATTTCTGTACTAGAGTTTCCTCCAACCAGATAAATCCTTGAGTTGTCATATTTCCAAGACGGAGCTTTACTCATATTATACGTTATAGCGATTCGACCTCCGTAAAAATCTCTAGGCAGTTTGCCGCCAGTAACCCAAGCGTCTGTTTTTATATTATAAATATACCAATCATCTCCCTTTTTTCCGTATGCAATAATAAAATAATAATCGAATTGAGACTCCATAAAATATCTGGAATAATAACAACATCCACCTTCTATGCCTATCGGCAAATCTTTTTTCTTTTCAAAAGTTTTTGCATCTTCATCAAATCTATAAAGAGCTTTTGACAAAACACCATCACTATTGCCACCCATTATATAACACAGGTTTCTTGATATAGTACCGTTACCTTTTATTATTCGAGCGCTTGTGCAACAAATATTTTTCTTACCAATGTCACTAGGGAGATTGATGACTTCACCAGATTCAGCCCATTCACCTATATTGCCAGTAAAAATCATCCTTCTGCCGATAGACTCTCCGCTTGCACTTGCCTGTCCACCCACGTAACAATCCCCATATGTCTCCAACCATTCAACGCCTACATTATTCGCAAATTTTATATTTTTATAATAATCACTCCAATGACCCATAGACCAGTCGTTCGTATTAAACCTATAAGACAACCAATCTTTACCGTTTTCACCAAACTCTAAGGTTGAGAATGCGAAAGACGACCCTCCTGCAACGCGGTTTTTCAACGATGCAGGAGCGGGTGGAGTCATTTGAATCATAGGTACATCGGAAGGATTTCCAACGTTCAATATTAATGAATCATTTGTAAAATCCCCACCAAAAATTCTTTCAGACGAATATCTGCCTCTAGTATTATCATATGCACTATGGCTAAAATGCCGAGGCATCTTAAAATTATTAATTCTAATAATGTTACCAAATATGGCAGTTTTTGAGTACACTAATTTTCCTTCGGGGTTATAGATGTAGAGAATATGCCTAATCAAATCCTCATCTACCAAGCTTTGTCGATTTTTAAATTTAATAACAAGTTTACCTTTATTCTGAGTATATTGTTCTTCTAACAAATCAACTTCATCAGAATTTATAGGAGTTCCGCCAATGTTCACTCGATACCCATTTGGAGGAGTTGGCTTGATAGTGTAAAGGAGCGTAATCTGTTTGTCTGGGAAATACCCATAAGTGTCATATTCACCATATTTATTCGAGCGGTATATAAAGTAGTCGGGGGCAGGAGTCATTTCCGTCTCAACAGTGAATGTTATATTTATGTTCGACTTCCAATTTAAACAGTTTTTTTCTATTCTATTCAGTGAAGCAAAATCAATAAATGAGTTATTCCCTTTGTGATTAATTCTCTCTCCTAAATTAACGTTTATTCCTATTCTCTTAAATGATTCCAGAGCATCTTCAAAAGCCTCAAATTCAGAAGGGTAATAATCATTAGCATACCCTGTCTTTTCTTCGCCTAAATCAAGCTCTTTTGAAAGATTCGTATAAGTTGCATTAATCTGTTCGTTTAAATATAACAGATTGTTTCTTATTCTATTATAGTCTTGATATGTAAACTGGTCGGTCTTAACCCAGTCTGTTTTAGGAGTTATCCATTCGTAGCTCACTCTTCATCCTCCAAAAAATCAACAAACAATTCGTCGCAATCCGTAGAACTAGCCTCTTCTTGCGCTCGACTAACTTTCTCTATACCTTCTTCCATTCTATTTAAGAGAGGCGCAGTTACAATTTCGCCAGTTACCCATACGTGTTTATTATAGTTCATAAGTTTTCTCCAATCTTAAATCTGCCTACAATAGCTCGTTCTAAGTTTGCATCCGTCCTGTAAGACACTCTTCTTGCTACAAGTTTACATGAAAAATCCATTCCCATGCTTGTATTAATAGTTTCTTCTTCGATTCTCACTTCATTATCAGCAACATAATTATTTTCCAGATAAATTAAATCGTCAGCGTCAATTGAAGTATCTCCTCTATAAGTTAAAGAATATTCCACATCATTATCATAATATTCTTTAAGCCACTCTGCTTGCTGATTTGCCATTATAGACGAACCTATCAATGGATTTGTTGATTTCTTTTCAACTCCCGTTTCGTGAACATCAAGAGTATATATATTGTCAGTAACAGTAAAGGGATGAGCATAAACTTCTACATCCTGCTCCTTATCAGAGCTTACAACAATATAATACGCTCCGCTTTCTTTTATAGTACCATTGGAAACCTTGTAGTCGTAGTATGGCTGTGAGAAAGTCATTCTATTGTCTCCAACCACAGCACTGATTGAACCAATAGCCGAACCGTAAGCGCCCTCTATGGTTGTAATATCTACGGTTTCCCCACCTTCTTCATTCGGCGTAGTAACGATATTAACTCGTGAATTGCCACTTTCCGAATCCGTCTTCTCTAAGTCATAAACATAGTTGTGAACATCTATCCTAGATACTCGCTCTAAATCATTCACCATAGGAACATTTTTTAATTCATGGTAAGTCAGATTATATCTAACACCACCATCAAGCTCAATGCTGTTTAAATGAATCCTCTGATTTGGTGATGCTCCATTAAACGTTATTTCTATTTCATCTACAATTCCGTCATAAGAATAAACAGTTGTAATACTAAGATTTGTTAAAGACTGAGTATTCACTACACTTCCAGACCTCTTTGAAACAACTGTTACAGAAGTAGGAATAACTACCGCGAACTTTAAGAAAACTCTCTTAAGGTCAAATTCCGTTTTAAACGTCATAGTTATCTTATGGCTATGCGTAAATGCTCCATTTGAATTAGCTATCTCGTCAGAGACATAACCTACTTGTCGATACGTTTCATTCTCTGGCAAAAACAAGAGAGAACCATCTGCATATACATATTCATGTTCTGCGTCAGCATAATTATACAAAGAATTATCATTAAAAATAGCCGATGGAATAGAATATGAAGTAGCACCTTCAAAGAATATATCCTTTATATATTCTGCTCTCGTACCGCTAACAACACAAATATTCCCATCCCTATCCTCATACAATACACTTCTTGAGGCGTTTGCTATCATCTGCAACGCTTCATTATAAGGACAAATAGGCAACGGATTAAAGAAAACTGTTTTCCTTAAAGAAGAATCAATAATATAATCCTCTACTCCTGCATCAATCAAGACATTCTCAGTTAAATCATACGCTGAAATACCGTCTTTGTAATATTGCCCCTTATAATAATCTCCTACTAAGAAATTCAGCTTTCCCATACAATTAAATGTTGCTTGGTAGTCATCACTGTTCCATGATTTAACAAACACCTTGCCACCTTTAATCGTATAAATAGAGCCGTCAGACATTTCGTAACCATAGTTATATTCAACCATCTGCTGTTCTTGAATATACTCTGCATAACCATAAGGGTTATCCTTATTAAATAAATGATTTCTATTATCCACGACAAGAGTAAACGTCTTTACTGGCAAGCTATTAGATATATGACTTACGGCATTATCTCTTACTGTTGAAATGATTTGCTTGTCAGTAAACTCAAGCTCAATTCCGAAGTAAACAGTTTTTAACGCAAGTTTACCACTATTAGGGGTTATTTTAATATATGGAGACGACATAAACCCTTCATCATATATTAACGGATTTTCAGTAACAGCTACCGTGTCGCTTTTTGTTCCGTTAGTAACAGTTATAGTCGAAGGCAACGTTCCAGAAAAAACAAGAGTTAATCCCGCAATGTTAAGTTCGTGATATTGTCCAAACGTAAATGTAATACTTCCATCACCTTCCGTACTCACAACGCCTTGATAAGAAGAAGGACTATCCTTATACAATAATTCTTCGCTTCCCGTAAAAGAAGATGAAATCGAAGCATTCTTTTGAGCGTAGGGGTTATACAGCTTTAGCTTTGCAGTAACAGATGTATGTCCTCGCCATCTTTCTTTCATTTCTTCCTTATATTCATCAGATACATACTGCATTTGAATTCTCCTTATACAGCATCACTCGCCAGTTTTCGCTTCCCATGAATACACAGGAGTTCCGTTGCTAATAGTAGCTGTTAATACGTATTCACCATCTTCACCTTCCGCAAGAGGTAGTAGTTTATCAGAAGAAGCATATCCTACCCACGCGTTCCAATTAGATGTATAAGTCCTCATATACAAAGAAGAGTCTTCATTGACTATAAATATCTGCACAACGCCGTTTCCTGTTTCAGCTACAATAAACTTTCCACTTTTTTCAACAGGCAAATGAGCAATTTCAGAGGTATCTGAATCACTCTCTATATAAAACACTCCTTTTATAGTCATATCATTTACATCAGCGCCCGTCTCAATGCTTTCTCCCGCTCTTATCATTAAATCGGAAGTCGCACCTCCCATAGTCTCTGTTATAGGCGTTAGCTTTTCTTCAACAAAAGTCTTTATCGCAGTATCTAGTTTTCCCATAAATCTCTGCATAAAAGAAAGTGTTATTACCGACATAGTTACCTCTTTTCTTTAATCTAACATTTGCTCTCTCAATATTATATTACAGTTTACCTTTATTGTGAAGGCTCACACGACTAAAGTCACGATTGTGCGCCGCCAATGTTATCAAAGAAAAAGAGTAGCTTTCGCTACTCTAACCCTTACTTCTTTTTCGGAACTTTCTGTTCACCAGTTGCCTTATTGACTCTTACTGTCTGTCCTTTGTTAGAGTCGCTTTTCTTCTCTCTACTTGTTGTTGTCTGAGTAATCTTTGCTTTCTGCCCCATACATCACATCTCCATTTCCGATTATGTTTACACCACTTCCATCTTGCTGAGCATCAATAGTTGTAATTGTTTGAACGCATTGCCACTGGCACTCGTACCATATCCACCCTATGTTTGTCGCTATAAGGCATAGTATTAACGCCAATATCACAATCCATAATTTCATTACAAATCGTTCCATTCTAGCTTGTGAGCTTTCAAAAGCCAAATAAGATACGGTTAAAGACTCAGCTTTTTCTTTTTCATTGCTCATATTAACACAGTACCTCCAATTTATCAATCTTTTTAGTGCGCATCTGGTATTAATTTTATTCCCGTAACCTCTTCAAGACGGTCAACAATGTCTTCTGTATTATACCCCATATTGGAATATTTTACGATTTTTTTATTTACTCTTTCAAATAAAGACATTATCTGTCCATGCTCGTTATCTTCTGACTCTTTCCAATTATAATCCTCTATCATCGTCATGCCAAGACACGCAAAGAAATGTATGTAATTAGAATCTACTGCTTTCTGATACTCTTCATACGCCTTATAATCAAGATGCTTTTGCGCATGAGCCATTATTGTCTCAACCTTGCCAAGTGATTTTTCTAATCTTCGTCTCTGACTGCGGTTTCTACCCTTCGCATTTATTATGTTGGCAACATCGCCTATCACGTCATCTGTCATGTAATTCTTTCTATTAAGAACATTTAAACTGCTATACTTATTCATGCCTGCTCCTCTTCTTGAAAATATATCAACTCCACAATTTCCATAGGCGATACCCACGTTCCATCCTTCACAATATCTAATTTTATGATATCTGCTTTAGGAATTCTGTTTTTATTCATATAAACGATAGCATCATCTATCCCTTGAAAAACAACCCTCTTATACAAATTATTCTCCTTCCAAGCGTTCTTTTATATAAACATACGCTTTTCTCAATGCCAACCAGTTGTTAGTTTTCGTTTTCGAGAACAAATTAGGAATATCGCTATATTTGTTCTTGACCCATTCATAATACCATTTTGCCTTGGCTATGTCTTGTTCTTTAGGGTTATTCTGTTTTTCTCCTGCTCTGTATAAATACTTATAAGCATTTGTCAGACAAAATGAGATTGTCATTTCCAATCCCAAATCATCAACCATTTCATCAATACATTCTTTCTTTCCTTTTACATTATAATGTGCAGGATGGTCTACGCTGTTCATCTTTTCCTCCTATGTATCTTGCTCTACAAACCCTTCTTGAGTACATCTTTTTCTTAGTGTATATATCCGAATATCTCCTAAAGTAATCTTCTATATTATACAAGAAAACTAAGTCCTTACCACATTTTTCATCATGTTTCAGCATCGCTATTAAATCCTTAATAGGAATCGCTCTATCTACATTACTGCTCTTGTCTATTATAAAATCATCATTCATACTTCTACTCCCCTTGATAAAAGACGTTATTATTGTATTTCTTGCAATTTCCGCCACAATATGCAATGCACTTTTCTTGCAAACATTCTGTAAAATATTCAATCGTAGTATCACCATCAACGTACGTTAAAGCAGGATGTACTTGCGTGACTCTCCTATCTGGACACATTTTTACTTTCTTATCCATTGTTGTTTCCTTCTTCAACTAAAATAATAACCCTTTTCCTTTATTTCTTCCCACTCTTTTGCGATAAATAATTCATCAATCATACTTCTTTTTTCACCGCATCTAATAATTGCGGTAACACGATAAAATTCAGCGCCCTTCTTGCCATTACCCATAATTTTTTCTTCACTTATAATCTTATCCACATAATACTGCAATATACTCATTTATTTTCCCTACCATCTTCCGAAAGCCATACGGATTTCATTATGGCTAGCGCATCTTCCATAGCCTTTTTATACTGCGGATTATCTGAGTTATAGACAGCTAATGAAACTTTAGACATAGCATCTAATGCTTTATTCTGAAATTCCAAACTTGCTACATTGTAACCATGCTCGTATTGCTGTCTATCATACTTCAAAGCTTTGACAAGCTCATCCCTATCAACTTTTATACCCATTGACGAAATCATTTTAAAAACATTATCCTCAACCCAACAACCATAGGCATTGCTCACCTCTTTCTGTATTAAGGTTATCGGGCTTTCGTATTGTTCCGCAGGAACAAGGTAATCGCTATTAAAAACTTTAGAAAAATCAATATTATAGTTACTCATATCTCCCCTCCCAACACTTCGACTCTCGATAAGCCGCCAAATTATTTAATCACTTATTAATATTATATTTGATGAGTGTGTAAGATAAGTTTTTCCATCTTTATCCGTCACTTGAGTCACGCCATTCGATACCGACCATGCTGAAATTTCAATCTCGCCATATCCTTCTATAACAGCCTTATTATATGTAACACTACATGTTAATCGCTCATTGCAACCAGTCAATAGAAGCCCAATTAACACAATAGCAATCCTTTTTTCATGCTATCACCTCTTATCCATATCATTATCAATCCATTTTGTTATAGCTATTGCCATTATTAAAATTCCAATGCTTATAATTATTCTTATCACTTAAACCCCTTTATTACACTTAATTACTTATCTTCATCGAGATGCCTGTTCAACACAATTAATACATTCCCATATAGTGCGCCTGTTAAACTAGAAGAAAACACTCTCATTCCTTTGCTCCATCCTAGCGCCCATGACAAAGTACATATAACAGGTATGAGCAAAATAAACATAGAGACCACAGCGCATCCTATTAACTTAACAAATTTCTCAAAATCCATTGCGCATTCACTCCTATCTTATCTTTTCGCGAACAACTCTTTCAAAATAGGACATTTACCGCTTTCGATTATTCTTCCGCAAACACCTAGTTCGCCACCGCAAACAGTAACTCCATGACAATCTTTCTTCCACTCGCAATTATTAATCGCGTCATCTATTTGCTTTTGCGTTATCTCCATTATCACTCCTCTTTGCCTAAAAATCACCATCAAGTTTACATCTAACTTCATTAAGCTCTCTTCTAAGCTTGATGATATCCGATTGAATGACAGTGCGCTTTCCATAAAAGAAAACTGACGTTTCGCTTAGCTCTCTTTTTGCAAGCTCGATAATTCTATCAAGCGATTCTCTGCAATACGTTAGGTCTTTCATAATTTCTTTCTTGCTTGCACTCATTTTAATCCTCCTCATCGCATGGCTTACCTAATATTTTCGTCATAAGCTCTGGCTCTTTTAAAGTCAAATTTCTATACATCTGTTCTGCCTTATCTCCCGTGATTACTTTTACAATATTTATTGAAGGGTTAAAGCCTAAGCCATATCCTTCTCTTCCAACCACCAACACAGGAACATCTTCTTGTGATTTATCATATGTCACTATCAATTTCTCACTCATTTATTGATTCTCCTTTCGTAATATCAAGACTTCCTTACAAAAACAATGTTACCCTATAAGGGCAACATTGTCAACACGTTTCTTCAATTATTTCTAAATATTACATGTCACTTTCTGTTGTTTCGGAAATCCCGATTAAAGAATATAGCTTCTCTCTTACGAGACCTATTTGTTCATCTATATAGCCCTTTAATCTTACTTCCCTACTTTCATTAAACCATTTAGCTTTAAATTTTGTAAGTGTTTCTCTATAGCCATCCTCTGATATATCACCGCTTTGCCACCACTCTAAATCATGCAACACTTCGCATAAATCTTTAATCAAATCATCCATTTCAATGTCCTGCATTTGCCCTTCGCATGAATTTGATAATGCATAACATATATAATTGTAACTTCCACCACTCATTTTATTCTCCTTAACAATCTTTTTTTGTGCTGTCCATGCAATTCAAAGCCGAACTTCTTCCCAAGAGCAATATTTCAAATAATATTTCGGAAATGTTTCTTTTATAAGACTGCACTTATCAGCATTGCTATAACTTGGATTATATGAACATATTGCCACTGTTTTTTGCAGGTCTAACGTTTGCTCTCTTAAACATGTTTCAATCCATTTGTTTACATCCATTTGATAAAACTTTGCGTTAGGAAGCATACTACAAGCAAACGCTCCCCCGTTATCAACATCAACACCTATATACCTCTTAAAGTCCTTAAACAAATACGCTTGAAAAGCATACCCTATACCAAAATCTATAATCGTATAGCTTGCGTCAATAGAATCTCTTACTTTATAATAACCTTCTTCAAAGCATAAAAAAGTATAATCGCATTCCGCTCCCGCTGTAGTATTTTTCAATATAGCCTTAAAGTCACTGTCGGGTATTACTTTATCTCTTAAAATTCTACATTTTACAAACTGTTTCATCTCATTAATAGTTGGCTTCGGTATTATTAGATTTTTCAATGAATCACTCCTGTCTAGTGTTTTGTACAATTTTCTTCGCTTCTTCTTTTGCTTTCCTAACTCCATCAATAAAGCCTTGTTGATATGCACCCCATTCTGAATCTGAATACTTTAACTGGTCTCCCTGTTTTCTCCATGGAGTAGGAATATCAATATCATGTATTTTTACCCTAACAACATCATTACTCAAAGCTTTCTTTGCGATTTCAGCTTCTCTTTCAAGTTTTTTCAGTTCAACTGCATTCTTTGATGCTATATATGTTATACCTAATATTACCAATCCGATTATCACAACTACTATTACTGTTGTTATTGCCATTAAATACATTCCACGCCTCCTTCTTCGCTTAAATCAATCCCAAAAGCATTAGTTTTTACATATACTTTCCCGTTTACATCTTGAAAAATAGGCTCAGTACATCCATATTCTATAAGCTCATATCCATCCTTAATTACGTTGTCGTGGCTATCCGAGATATAAGCTATCAACTCATTGGTATTTGCATCTATAACGCATCTATTCATTCTTTCACCTCATTCATCTGCTTCAATACTTCGGCTATCTGTGGGTAGCTTTTACCAGTCTTTACCCAACTTTTATTGAATGTTTCCGTGTCTATAACAAACTGAGCTCCTTTATCAGTGAAGCACTGATACCTGTGCCAAGAGTCTATGCGCTGAACCACTGCTTTGCTGTCGGTTAGTTCTGAATAGATTTCATCCCCAACATGAATCTCAACTTTGTTTTTTGTTCTGTTTTCTTCATACTCTTTGATTTTTGCGATTGCTTCTGATGCTGATAAGTTATAAATATATTTGGCTTTACAACCAAAAACACTCTCTAAATCCCAATATGCAATTCTTTGAATTTTTCTTGACGCTTCCCACGCATCATTTAATCCATCTTCATATGTCTTAGACATTACTCTCCCTCCTTATCTGCTTCTATGATTGTATCGGCGTATCCTTCTACATAATCTCTTAATTCTTCTCTTGTCATTCTTCCGCCTCCCACATTCTTGTCCAAAACTCTACAGAAAAATCTATTGTATCTGTAATACGGTTAGTTTTCCATTTCACATGCTTTACTAAAATATTAGTGGCTTCCTGCATTAAACTGGTCATTATTCTGTCTTCCCTAATTGTGTCTGGTAACATTACCATATACTGACTCATAGGTATTGAACAATTTGCACGATGATGAGCCAATGGGTCCTGTTGAATAATTATAGGCTTTGGTTCTTTCATAATGCCTTCATATAGCTGTTTCCAGTGTTTAGCTTTCTGTCTATTGTTCATTCTTCCTGCCTTCCTTCCCACACTCGTTTATATCACTACATAACTTCTTGTATCTCTCACACCAAAGCACTGGAGTAACTTTTCCCGTGATTACATTTATTTCCCAATCTGCTATATCTGTATCTATACAATTTTCACAATTCATTCTCCCTGTCCTCACTTTCTGCCTTGTACTTGCCGATATTCTTCATCTGTTAATTCAGCTTCACTAATTGCTAACTTTTCATGTCCATTACTGAAAAGATTACACATTTTTATATCTTCTCTTGCAGTTTCCACTGAATCATAAATGTTATGAATTTTATTTGTACTTGGGTAATAAGATACAATACAACGTATCATTCCTTATCCTCACTTTCTGCCTTATCTGCTTCTAAAATCTGAAATACCTTAACCACCTTGTATGTTCCGTTCTCAAAATCTTCTTTCTTACTATTCCACCAACTGTTTAGGAAACTTGCCTTTGCTTTAGCTTCGGACATATAGGTTTTAATTTCTGTATCGCCAAGTTTATCCAATGTCTTAAACTGATAGTTTTTAGCAAGCCCACAAAACACGGCTTCATCCTCTGCGCGCACAATAACATATCTTATTCGCTTAATCACTTTCTTTTTCCTTGTCCTCTTCTATTATTGCCACCACTTCATCAATGTTCCTATTGAAGATAAAAGGGTGTTCTGAACCTCCAATGAATACATGTGTTGTTTCTTTTGTGCTTCCGAATGATACCGCGTCTATCATATCCACATTGATATATATACCGTCGATTTTAACTAATCTCATTCTTTCGCCTCCTGTTCTGATAATAGTTTTTTAATAATCTCGATTGCTTTTAATAGCCCCTCGTCGTAGGCTTGAATCTCTCCTTCGCCTGTGCCGCTATACTTTATCGCTTCGGCTTCTATGGCTTCGAGATAAGGCTTTACTATATCTTGTTCGGTGAAAACGGGGAGAGTTTCTAGCCATTCTTTATAACTTTCGTGTCCTAATATAAAGTCCATACTTGCGTGTTCATGGTCGTATTTGCCATTGGCAAACGGATGTGATAACGCTTCTTCTCTTGATATAAATTCACGCTTTGCCATCTTCTACCTCTCTTTCCTTATCTGCTTTTTCATTTCTCCAATTCGGGCAATCCTTACAATTCAAATCTGCTTCGCAAATATATGGTTTTAATGGTTCGTCAAATATACATCCCACTTATTTATCCTCACTTTCTGCTTTGTACTTGTCGATAATATCTCTACAAGCCCATATACCGCTTGCTCGATTATCATTCATAGTACGCTGTCCTAAATCAACTATCTCGGCTCTTATCTTGCCAAGAACCTCATTAACCTTGCTATCTGCATAAGCATCAATCAATGGAAATTCGTCTTTTCTCATTCCTTATCCTCACTTTCTGCCTCGCGTTCTTTTTCCATTCTGTCATAACATTCTTCAAGAATAGGCATACAAACATCATACAATTTGCTATATGCAATATAGTCTATCTTCGCTACTGCATTTAATCCGTGAAAATAATCATTGACTTCTGCTTTTAGTTTTTCTTTTTCACTTGCATTTTCGTTTATTCCCCAACTCATATTTTATTCCTCACTTTCTGCTTTGTATTTGTCAATAATTTCCAATACATAAGCTCTATCAATATAGATACCATCATACGTTTGTGCTTCTTCTATCTCGGCTCTTATCTTGTCAAGAACTGAATTGATTTCCTCGGTAAGTGGTTTCATTTTCTTGAAAGATTCTTCGCATATAGCCACACCACTTATCTCATAAAACTTATAATCACATGGCAAATGAAATGGGTCTTCTACTCGATAATCATTACCATAACCTTTGATAATTTCGGCTAATTCAATCACAAACTTGTCGTGTATTTTCATTCCTTATACCTCACTTTCCTGCGGCTCTGCATACTTCTTTTCAATCTGTTCAAGGCTATCAGCAAAGTCATTCAAGGCTTGCGCGACTTCCCTTGATTCAGCAATAATCTTTTTCAAGTTCATTTCTGCCGTGATTTCAAATGTTGCCATATTTACCCCTCGCTTTCTCGTCAACAATGCGGGTTCTTACATTTAAAACCCTTTGGTGCTAAATGGTCTGCACATCCACCGCCATGTCTGCCGCTATAATCGTAATAAGGGCAGTTATTGAGGATGCACCATTTTTCGTTTTCATCAAAGTATTTGTCTAAATACTCCAAATATTTCAAGGTTTGTTTCTTTTCTCGCTTTTTCGATTGTCTGCGGTTCATGCTCCCTCACTTTCTGCCATGTACTTGTCAATAATCTCTAAACACTCATTAACCTTTTCTGCTGTAAACCAATCGTCACCGCCATCTGAAAGGCTTTCAAGCACCTGTTCTTCTATCTCGGCTCTTATCTCGTCTAATACCTCACGCTCAATGTATTTCTGCTTGATTACTGAATAAAGGTCTATTTCTACCATTGGCTTGCCCTGCTCTTGCTCTAGTGCTTTTATTGCCATTTTATGTGATTCCCTAGATTGACAAGTTTCTGTACCATAATATTTACAATCAGTACAGTTTGATTCTCCTATATATGATTTTTCACAAAATATTGCTTCTTCTTTTGTCATTTTCTCTCCTCGCTTTCTGACTTTAACGCATTGATTTTCTGTTGGATAATTGGTGTTATAGTTTCTATTGCATCAGCAAAGCCTGTTAATTCCCCAGTACATTGATGCTCAGGATATAATTCCTCAATTTCCAACTGTATCTCTGTAAGCATAGCCACCATATCAGCCTTCAAGCGGTTTTCGTAATCTTTTTTAAAAGAATCATAGGCTTCCGTAAACGCTTTTACCCTAACTTGTTCTAATACATATGCCTGTTGTACTGCGGTAGTCCATGCTTTTGTAATATCTGCTCCGTACAAAACATAGGTTTTGGCATAAACATAAGCCGTTTCGATTACCATTATTGATTCTTCTGATAATTTATCTAATAATTGCTGTTTATCATTATTATCAATCGCCTTTTTCATCTTCTACCTCTCTCTTAATTTTCCTAAGTATTGGATAGCACCCTTCTGGAATAATACAAGGTTCTTTGAGTATCTGCTCTATCTTCTGATACTTGCACATGGTATCTATTGCAACCTGTAATGTTTCCGAATCATTTTTCGTAACATAACAAACAGAATCTTCATCCTCTGTGGCTTCTGCTAATATTCCGTTCAGATTGTTCATAGCTTCATCAATCGTTATTCCCATCTTTTATTACCTCTTTGATTCTATTCGCCAATATCATTGCATTTTCATCATCATCCCATGCGTCTACTATCTGTTCTAACTTCTGATACTTACGCACAGTATCTTTGGCTGTCTGCAATGCTTCAATCATATCTGAATAAGCTTTATTAAGTGCTGTACTTGCTGTCCATGTTCCTCTAACTCCTGTTCCGACAACCTCTCCGCTAGACACGTTTTCATCTATCAGCTTTTGATATGCGCCAATAGAAAAATCTAATTTATGTATGCAATCATCAATCGCCATCCCCATCTTCTACAACTCCTTTCATTATTTCTCACTCAGTTTTCCATATTATCAAAAATGTCAGCAACTAATTGAATTGCATCTTCCTGTGCCTTATCATCTTGATAAATATATTCACTTCCGCATTCTTCTACCAATGGGTGTCTTTCTACATATCCTGCTATAAGTACTTTAATTTCTTCCATATCGTAAATCATTCCTTGCCCTCACTTTCTCTCTTTAACTCTCTGCATTGAACTTTATCCCACTCTTGGCAAAATGAACTATCATTTGAATTATCAAACTCAAATTTAGCTCCTTCAATGGCTTCTTCTTTGCTATTTGCCATTTTTACATACTCTTTTATTAACTTGACTTTATATGTTTTCATGTGTTCTCACTTTCTGCCTTGTATTTGTCAAATATATCACATATCTCTGCGGCAATATCTAAATCATCAATATATTCCAAAGTCTCGGCTCTTATCTTATCAAGAATGGACTCTTGCAGTGTTACAGAGGGCGTATTTTTTCTTGTAATCATTTCTACAAACAACTCGTATAATTGCTCTCTCTTATCACTTGCTGTCACTTTGAACAATTCGTTTGGCTCTGCATTTATTACGGGTGATGTATAGCTGTCCTCAAAATCGCTTGTATCTACCCTATCCCATATGAACTCAATAAATTCGTCAACGTCTTTGAATACGTCTTGCCACTCTTTAGGGATGCTTGGTGTTCTATTGATACAATCAACTCTTAAATTATTTTTAGTAGTTGACTCTAATTCGTCTTTAACTCGATTTAATTCGTTTTTAACTCGATTATCACGAATATCATTATTAGTGGTTGGCATGAAATAATCTTTTAAATATCTCGATAATACTTGCGGGTTATATGTTCCATACCCAACAACGCTTCCTTCATTTTCTCTATATCGGATTCCGAAATAAGGCTTTCCTTTATATTCGGGGTATGTACAGATATCTTCTGGTGGATAAGTAACCTCAATCCCTTCAAATTCTCTAACTTCTGTTGTTTCTTCTTTTGTCATTTCTTACCTCTTTCTTCCGACTCTTCTCTTAGCATTCTTATTTCAAGACAAATTAGTGAACCCATAAACAAAATTGTATTTGCAATAACAATTTCATCAGAAGGTATAAAAATACCAGAAATAGAAGACCAGATTATTAATGCAATATAAGCCTTTTTACTAATAAACATTTTCAATCTCCCTTGTCTGCTTCTATGATTGGCTTTACTCTCTCTAATGCGAATAAAACATCATAAGTTCTTGTTATTCTCATTTCATCTAACATTTTATCAACATCAGCAATTCTCCCATGTCCTTTAGGAAGCACTTGTCCTTTTCTCACGCAATCAAGTATGATTTTGCTTGCAATGCTCCCGTTCTTAATTGTGCCGAGATTATTATATAAACCGTCTGATATTTCAATTACTAATTGCATCTTATCCCTCACTTTCTGCCTTATAAGGTTTGGGCAATGGCATCCATGCAACGATTCTTTCGGTGGTTGTACAACCCCACTTTAAAACCGACTCATAATAATGCGCTATACCTACATAGCCCGAACTATAATTAACCCAATAACGCCCGCTGTTATCGGGCAACCTCTCAGTAACAGGAATCCATTTTGGCTCTTGCTCTAACGCTTTGATGTTTTCCTTAAGCCAATTCACATCATTTTGAGTGAGATATGATACGGCATCATCTCCGTTATCTAGTTCAGATAGGAGGCAATTGATTTCATTGATAATCTCTTTTCTTGTCATTTTTTAATCTCCCTCATATATGCTCCGCAATGACAGTATGGATAATCTTCTAAATCTTCCATTATTGTGTCTAAGTGTATACTTCTACCGCACTCTGAGCATTGGTATGAATATCCATCCCAACCATATATTGATTCTTCTTTTATCCAATGCCCTTTTGGTATTACTGAGGGTAACTCATTTACTAGCTTGTCTATATCTCTACAATTCCACCAATGATTTTGAATAATCCTAATTACCGATTTTCTTGATATACAATCAACTCTTAAACTATTCTTAATAGTTGAACCTGTCGGAATTTCTGACTTGTTCGATTTTCCCGAATTACTTAATTCTCGCTCTAATCGTTCTTTCCATTTTGCAACAGTTGTTTTAATAGCTGATTTTATCATTTTTTCAGACACGTCATAACTTACAGTGATTGGTGTGTGTGTTTCTCTTATGAGTTGATTTTCAAACTCTTTCCACATTTCTTCTCTTGTCATCCCTCATTATCCTTTCCTGCGGCTTTCAGTCTTTATAAAATAGGCTTCCGTTTGTGCCATATTGTACAAGCACTCTGCCGACATTTTTATAATGCTCGGTAGTTACAACAAGTGTTCCGTCTTTTTCAAGTACAGGCTCTTGCTTTAGTGCTTTAATTGCCGCGTTCAACGTGTCTATCCACTCTTGCGTGTATGAACCATCGCGCACACAATCTTCACATTCATCCATTAGCATTTCTATCTGTTCTCTTCTTGTCATTTCTTATCTCCACCCTTCATCCTAACTCTATCAATAGTCGTTAATACATCAGATAATACTTCGCAAACTATATGTTCTTTTTCATATCCTTCATCATACATCCACTTTCCCGATAGCGGGAACATGGCTTTTATTTTTACTATTATCTTATCAAGAACCTCAATATCATAAGGATTTGACAACTCGTTTAGTCCTAGAAGCCAATTTGCCGAAACATTAAATTTCTCACAAATTTTCACTATTTCATCAGACCTAAGAGGGCGTTTATTATTAATAATTTTCCAAGCAGTATATTTTGTAACACACAACATATCCGCAAAAGACTGTTGTGTTACATTGTATTTATTAAGCAATTGCTTCAATCTGGTGTCATTTCTCATTCTCATCACTTATCCTCACCTTTTAAGCACCAAGCCATGTTAATAGACTAAACACAAATAATCCTGCCAAATGGAATTTTATAAAAAATATTGTCGTCTCCCCAAAATCATCCCACTCAGTATCTTTACCAAACGTACTTACCGTTGCATATATGTCGAAGATTACTAATAAAATCCAAATAATCTCAATTAATGCCAGCATCACAATCCATATATACTTCATTTTCAAACCTCCCTACACATTTTATCGAAAGCCTCATTTACAGTTTTTACAAACTTTTCAGCTATCTGATAAGTGTCCTCACAAAAAAGGAATCCTCTCATACTTACTTCTTTTTTATCATGTATCACGCCAAGTTCCTCATCGTACAAGTAATTATTTCCTATTTTTATCTTAAACTCACCCGCACCACCGTTTTTCAAAACAGTTAAATAATCAACTAATTCGTTTACTGTCATCGGTTTACACATTATTTCACTCCTCTTATTTACTCTTACAAATCTTCCAAAACCATCTCTAATTCGTCTATCTTTTCAGCTAAAAAGGTCTCGTTTATCTTTTTCCAATCATCATATACCTCTTGGCTTACATCTAAGAAATTGAAGCCAATTATCGAAGGGCTTCCACTAATGAACATGCTTTGCAATTCCTTTAAGGAATCAATACACTTATAAATTCTTATCGCCTCATTTAATCTTTCTTTTTTCACTTAAACCACTCCTTTCAAAACCCTTTATACAAAAATAATGTTACCCTAAAAGGGTAACATTGTCAATATTATTATTCACTTTTTCCTATGAATTCATCTACGAAAATTAAAGGTACGGATTTTTCCGCTCTATGCTCAGTTTTTACTT
Source organism: Bacilli bacterium (assembly GCA_045222195.1). GTDB lineage: Bacteria > Bacillota_I > Bacilli_A > RFN20 > CAG-826 > RUG14515. Next base: position 24,267 of record JBGUXN010000021.1, read on the forward strand.
TCGTCTTTTTTGATTTATTTAGTTTTGCTATCTCACACATTTTTGGACTGACACTCGCGCATGGCATAACGTTGAGACCACATACAGGAATGCCGCACAGTTTCACCATGTACGGGCATCCACCTACACTTTTTGCCATAACAACACCCTCCAACACCTTACTGCATCTTTACACAAAGCGCCTCTATTTTTCTTTCAACACGTCCAATAAATCTTTAAACGGAACTTTGTAAATCTTTTTCTTACCACATTTACAGCATTCCTTAATCATATAAAACATATTATTTTTATCTATATAGACTTTCGTGTCTTCATCTCTGAATCGACAACCACCACTCAACAAACATCTTATTTTGTTCATTAATGCCTGCCACTCAAAATGTGTTTAAATATACTCAAACACATCGAGAAATTGAAGTCCTCGCAGATACTTCTTACTGCTTCAACGTGTATGCTTTGGCGATTGCAAGCAACACGCTACTCACAAGTTCTTGTACACTCCACAGTCGTAAATTCCCGAAATAGCCTTCGGTACATACTTACACTTGCTTTAATTATGCAATGTTGTAAGTTACAGCATCTCTAAGATTAAGACTTGCATTAAAATCTCTATCTTCAATATAGCCGCATGTACACTTATAAATTCTATCTGAAAGTTTTAAATCTTTCTTAATAGAACCACAGCAATGACATAGTTTCGAGGATGGATAAAATCTGTCTACAATCCTAAGTTCAATACCATTATCATCACATTTAATCTTTAACTTAGTTCTAAATTCATAAAACTTCTGCGATGCAATAGCTTTTGAAAGATGCCTGTTCTTCATCATTCCTAATACATTCAAATCTTCAATAGTTATATAAGATGGCTTGGTTTTCACTATCTCAGCTATTGTCTTATTGATGTAATCAGTACGGATATTATTTATCCCGTGATAAAGTTTCTGTACTTTAAGCTTTTGTTTTTGTATATTTTTCTGGGTGGACTCTCCTTTCTTTAAATTTTCATACTTGCGTGACAGACACCTTTGTTCTCTACGCAGTTGTTTCTCTATTTTTCTTAATCTTGCCGACTTATTGATATTCTTGTATGTTTTCCCATTTGAAACAATCGCAAAGTCTTTTAAGCCTAAGTCAATTCCTATACCTCCATTGCTATTATTGGCAATCTTGACATTGGGAATTTCAACAAGGACTGATACGTAGTATCTGTCTGCTTTGATGGATACTGTACCGCTTTTGATTTTCCATCCGTCTTTAGTTGTAGGTATATAACCTTTTTCCTTAAGACGCACCCAACCTAAAGTCGGTATGTTTAGCCTATGTCTTTCGCAACGACAATCTTTTGGATTGCTCTTTACAAAGTACATCTTTACATCAGACTTGCCTTTCTTCTTAAATTTAGGAAACCTGCTTTGTCCTTTGAAAAACCTTGTAAATGCTGTATATCCGTCTTCAATAGACTTCTTGACTGATTTAGAACTGACTTCCTTAATCCATGCGTAATCAGCATTGCTAGGAAGATATTCATTATTTAGCCATACACTAAAACTTTTACCAGACATAAATTTTTCGCCATTATCATGTAACTCTTTATTATGAGCGAGATAAAAGTTATAGACATATCTGCAAGTTCCAATGGTCTTATTGATTTTGTCTATTTGCTCCGCTGAAGGATTTATTTCTGTTTTAAAACTCTTCAACATTTCGCTATTACCTCGCTAATATTTTTTATTTTCTCGGCATCACTAATATCTTCATTAATAATTTGTTCTATAGTTTCAATTACATTTGTTCCTTTGAATTGAAGATATTGTTCGTAAGTGTAATAACGTCTGTCAGTTGGAGTTCGATTCGCCCTTAGAGTTCCTTCCCTATCCCAACGTTGTAAAGTTTTGACAGAGACACCTAACAGTTCAGCAAAATCTTTTGGTTTGTAATTAGTGATATTAGAAGTGTTCATAACAATGTCCTCCGTGATTACATTTAAACACATTTAATCACTATTGTCAATATTTTGAATTACTTAAAGTTACCTCCTGCAAAGTTCGCCTCGATATGTCTCTACTCCTTGTAGTTGCTCCGCACTCTGGCGGCTTCACATACCCAAACTGTGAAAATCTAAGGCGTGTTATATTTCATTTCATGCCCTATAGGCTCTGTCCGTTCCTTGCGGAACCATTTTGAATCGGCTACTAAAGCAAGCCCTCTCTAAAACCGACAATCGCATTACGAAAGTCGGGGTCTCTGTCTACACATGGTAGAAGAGTAGCAAGCGGGTAAGGATTTGCACCTTACATGTAGGGGCGCGTTCAAAGCTCGTTGCCCTACCCTAGCATTTATCAGCGTGTCTACCTATTCCACCACCGCTCACAACCTTTGCACATGGCATCGGCGTTACTGCTTATCCCTACTTCTGGGATATCAGCGAATAGCTCGTGTAAGAATCGGGCTTGCTTGCATCCTGTGCGTTTTTACCCTATAAACTAACGAGCTTACCAAATTTTGAGTCGTCTACTAACGCAAGACCTCTCGATTCATACAATTGAGCCTTATTTATAGTCGCGCTCTACGACTTAATCGCGGGATAAGGTCTTGCACCTTATCATGTACTCAGAGAACCAATAGCATCACGGAATCGAACCGCGTCTGAGTTCCTCGTATGCCCTTACTAGCGTCTATCTTCCGCCACCGCAATATTTTTAAAATTTTGACCTACCGCACCAAACGCTTCGCATTTGTTGGTGTCTCTGATTATAATATCTCTGCCTATTGGTCTTATAAGATTGTCGCGCCCATTTCAGCCAAATAGACTTGGGGACGATTCGAACTCCCGACCTAGCTTTCGCTCGCTCTACCACTGAGCTACAAGTCTACTTTGAACAAAATTAAATGTGCAACTAGTATGTAATCTCACATTAGAGATTAGCACTCTCAATCTCGTTCAAATTTACAATATCCAAGCATTTCTCACTCTCTATCAACAACCACAATAATTATCGTGTAATGCTTGAGTTGATGGAGATACTGCGGGTAAGGATTCGCACCTTACATGAGTTCCAAGGACAGCACTCGTGTAGCTTCTTACAGCCCCTCTAAAGTGATTTACTCCAATAAACCTTGTTCACATCTGCGTCTACCTATTCCGCCACCGCAGAAAATTATTTAATTCTCACTAATGTTCTTTTAGCATTATTGATTGCATTCTCTTTATTTGAAGCTACTATTGCTTCAATCACGTCTATAGGTTCACATCTACAGCTATGACAAACTAAATCTATTATTTTCTCTGGTTCTGACATTCCATCATCAAGCTTTTTATGTGTCTCTACAATTTTTCTTTGAATCTCAGTCATTTTTCTCTCCTACTAGAAGTCACGCTTGCTCATGCCTAGCACATTCAAATACTCCTCAGACCAAAAAGGATAAGGCTCGGAATTACTTTCATCTCTCCTTAGCCCATAACTTTTTATAAGTTCATCTAAATAATTCACCACCAAATCACTCAACACTTCTGAAACATCTAGCGAATAGATTTCACACGTCTCTTCGATTTGTCTTTTTACCGAATCTTCAACTTCTACATTACACATAATGTTCCTTTCAGTCGATTTTTCCTTCGTATCTCAAGACTTTTTCCATTAGCGTCAATAAATAACTTACTGGTTTTGTTGCGCCTTGTTCCCAATTTCTTATTGTCTTTCTAGGTATTCCAAGATACTCAGAAAATTCCTGTCTTGTCATTTTTGATTCTTCTCTCATTTTTCTAACATCCATTTACATATCCTCACTTATAATACAATATTACCCTTATTAGGCACTGTTGTCAATTACATTCACACCATTTCTACAAATTTCTTCTGCATCAAGTCGTATGCTCTTGAAATTTCTCTTTCTATCACATCGTTTTTATTTATACGCTCATGCGTTATTGCATCATCAAATGTGATGATTGCTCTAACTTTAATCTTAACGCCTTCTTTTTCTTTAATTTTTTTTACGGGATTTCCGCGACCTAAAATTTCTTTCCATTGTTTTATTATGTTGTCGTTATTAAACTTATATTCAAACTTGCCCTTCAACTGATTATTGAATATTTTTTCCACGTCAAAATTATCATTTATTTCCCATGGAATTTTATATCCGTTTTCGCCTTCTTTAAAATTCAATTCGGGTAATACTTCCAAATCAGTTACCAATACAGGCGTTCCAAGCTCAAGAGCTTCAACCAAAGAATAACAAAAACCTTCATGGTCTGATAACTGCGCCAAGTAATCAGCGCTTTTTATATAAGGCGCAATATCAAGTGTAGGCTTTAAAAATGTTATATTGGTTGCTCCTTGAATCGGAGAATCACAGAAGCACAGCCAAATAAACGGAATATTGCGTTTTTTCAAAAGATTAGAAAGTGCTACCATTCTCTTTTGACCTTTTTCATTAGTGCCAGTTCTTGTAGCAGAAACAATAATAATAGCCTTATTAACATCTTTCGGCGCAGTTAAGTTGTGTATGGTTTTGTAATCCTTTTTGAAATCTGAATAAGATTTCGCAACCGCCTCTGAAACAGGAACAAGGTAATCATTGTCTTTGGGAATTACAAGTGTCTCGTCCCATTTACACGAATGAACCATTTGCACTTTCTGTCTATAAAAAACATTCTTCGGAGAATCGTCTGTTATTCTATTTACAATAAGCGTATTGCATTCAATATACGTAGATAAATCATTTCTTTCTACCCTTGCGAACTCCTTTAATCTAGCTTTCTGCTTTTCATCTATAACTTTATACAAAACTGTTATGTCATAGTCTGATGACATTTGTTTGCAGAAATTATAAATAAATGTTTCTATTCCCCCTATTTCAAATGTTTTTTCCGTCCATATCACAATGTCTGTTTTTATTGGCATTGTAACCCTTACAAACAAGTTTGTCGGATAACCTCTTAATTCCGTTCCGTGTATTTTCCTTGGCGACATTACTAAGGCATACTTACTTAACTTCGGAATATTATTCTGGTTAGTCATAAGTATTATTTCAGCCACTTTATTAAGTTCCCTAAATTCTGAAATAAGGAAAGTCATGGCTTCGGTTACTATGGGGAAATAGTATATTACTCTTCGAGTTCTCAAAAGTCCACTCTGAAATCTTTTTGTCAAAGAATCGGGTGTATTAGTCCTGTAAAAATACATGAATTCCGATATAAAAGCTTTCTTACCCTTACTCTCGTCAATTTTCTTGATAAATTCTGCATCTTCTCCAATTGATTTATTAGGATTAAACCTAACATTCCCTATAAAGCTCTTTTTATAAACTCTATTCCATACACATTGATTAGTCGCAGGAAACTTATCGTCAATAGTTTTTATTTCAACTGCTGTTTGTCCTCCATCAGAAAACGTTTTCCATGACAAGTAGCAATAATCAAAAGCTGTTTTCTCGATTTCATCCAAAATAAGTTTAATATAATTATCAGACACTAAATCATCTGAATCTATAAAAGATATATATTCCCCATGAGATTTGCTTATGCCTGTATTTCTAGCCTCGCTAACCCCTTTATTGCTTTGATAATAAAAATTCACCCATTCATAACTGCTTTTTAATTTAGGACAAGAGCCATCATCAACAACAATTACCTCTACCTTGTCGTTTACTTGAGGAGCTAAACAATCAAGTAATTCGCTTAAATAGGGTTCTGAATTATACGCAGGAATTATCACGGTTAATTTTTTCATACAACTCATCAAGTTCATCTCCATATCTTCCGAAAAACCATTGCTCAAATCTATCAAACTCTTTTACACGCTCATAGTTATAATCTATCGCTTTACTTCTCTTTCCGTACTCCCAATGTGGATTACTTAAAATCTTATCTACAGTTTTAGGAATGTCGTTTATATTATCAACCCTTACTATTCCTTCTTCATCAAATAAGCGTCCAATTTTTCTCGCTCCGTAATATATTGGCACACACTTATTTGAAAAAGCGTTCCCGATTTTTTCGGTAAACCACCAGTCGTCAAGATAATTTTCTATACATATCGAAAACTTGTATTCCTCGTATATTTGTGCAGTAGTCACATAACTACCGCCATTATAAGTTCCCATGCAGTCTACTTTATCTTCCAACTCCTTACAAAGCGCTTTTCTTATTATGTGTTGCGCACACATTTCCTTGTCAGAAGAACAAAAAGATATGATTTTCGGTTTGTTCCATCTGTCATCATTCCAGTTGCCAAGCCCTTCTTGACCGCCTCCCCACAGAATCAGTCTTGAATTAGGCAATAATGATAACAACTGAGAATCATGGGTAAACACCATTGCGAACTCTTTGCCATTATACTCCATCCATCTGTACAATTCTGGGTTTAAAGACCTCGGCTCTATCAAAATAGCTATAGCCTTAGATTTGTCTACGCCCTTTTCCCTCATCGCAATATAATCCACTAGACAAGTAATATACTTTTCACCTTCAACCATATTATGATTCGGAAAATGGTCATATGGGCTATACATCTTAAGCCTCATTTTAATACCTCTCATTTTTGTAAATTTTGCTCATTTAAGACGTTTTTATATCTGAATGATAGTTTCCTTGTAATTGATATAAAAACTCAAGGAAGGTGGGAAATTTTTATATTTGAGGGCATATTATTTATTCAGCACGTATCTTGCAAACTTACAATAATGTCCATACTTATCAACCTTCTCAACATCAAACGTTGTAATATCATAGCCTTTTTTCCTTAACTGGAATATTATAGCTGAAAGTCTTGTAGCCCCAAACATGTTAATCGCTTCCATGCTTGTAATACTTCCGTTTGATTTTAAATACTTAAGAACCTCACTGGTTTTATTTCTTTCAACTGGCTTTACAGCTTCATGCTTTTTTATAAACGCTTTCATTCGCTACCTCCTTCTTGGCACGCTTCGCATCCCTTAACTCTTTCCTTCTTGCATTTATCTCGTCTTTATGCAAGTTGTAATAATCTGACGCTTTCTTTCTACGCTCGATTATATTACTATTATACCTCATTTGATTCTTTTTATTTATATTTTCTTTGTTTTTCTCATAATATTTGGCGTGCCTTGCTTTATCTTTTTCTTTGTTTTCTTGGCGATACCTCGCAGACTTTTCTTTTATCTCTTCTTTGTTTTCTTGATAATATTTAGCGTGCCTTATCTTATCTTTTTTCTTCAAAAACTCTTTACCCGCGTCATTAATATCATCCAAAGCATATTTACAGTTTTTTAATTTGCAATTTAAGCAATCATATCCACAGTTTAATCTCACCCTTGTTTTTCAATCCTTCCAATTTCATCAAGTGCATCAATTATAATTCTTGCTATGCTTTGAGATATTTCACTGTTATTATACTTCTGCGGAAAAGTATTAATCTTAGTCATATACGTTTCATAAAAAGCATCGTCTTTTACTTCCGTATCTCTCATCTCTTTTATTAACTTCCATGCCTCAGTGTACGGTTCGTACACCGAGGCTTTAAATTTATCCATTTGCTGTTCTGTCATATTTTACCCCCATGGAAGGTCATCGTCTTCCTCTGCATCTCTGAATCCCGAATCCTTTTCAAGTTTCATTTCTTCTTGCTGTGGCGCTTTTGCATTTGCCATATCAATCCATCCGTAATTATGAACTTCATCCACATCGTTTTTTAATCTTTTCGTTTCCTTCTCGTAAAACAGTTCGTTATACGAATCATCTACCGAGCCAAATCTTGCCTTCGCACAGTGCCATATATTAGTTCCGCCAGTTCCCGTCCAGTTCACACCAAAGAATTGATTGTAGGAATTATCGAAGGTCTGATTTCTTCGATAGACAAAAATTATATTATCCATCGCATTGACAATATCTGACGTTCCGCTTATGTCATACATTCCCAAAAGCCCCATAGGTTTCTTGGGATGGCAAACAATAATAATGTGTATGTTTTTGCGCTGTGCAAATTCATGTAACTGCCAAGCAAATCTTGACTGTGCCTCATACTTTTCTTTCGACAATCTTGATATGTCAAGCGCCATCAGATTGTCTATGCAAAGCATGTCAAGTTTATGTCTGTCAACCATTTTATCGAACTGCTCAATAATAGCCTCGAAATCAAATCCGTATTGGTTATTATACAGCCAAAATTTTCCTTCAAGCCAATCAGCTATCTTCTCTTGGTACTTATAAGGCACATCATAATAGCCTTCCCACATAGTCGGTTCAACATAACTTCTTCCTGCGCCTTGCTGATACATCCATCTCATGTAATCATCTTCTGCAAGCTCTCCGCTAAATACCGCCACATTATTTCCTGCATCAATAGCATTAAGTATTATCTGTGAGAGGATTGTAGATTTTGCGCTTCCTGCTTGTCCGCTTAAAGCCGTAACATCTTTCTTTCTAAGACCTCTATACTTTTTATCAAATTCATATATGCCAGTCTTGATAATCTGTTCCGTCTGCTTAGGTCTAGCTAATATCTGCTTTGCGGTAAAGAAGATAGGCTCTCCTTCCTTTTGTTCGATATGCACTGGTTCTGGCTTAGCGTCTCTGTTATATGAGTTAAATATCTGCCTTTCTTCTTGCTGTCGCTTACGCTCATAAGCGTCTGGCTCGAACAACATTCTCACGTCTTTCCACGTCTTATCGGCACATGAGTTATGCAAACATTTGAAGGCAATTGCACCATTGCTACGCTTAAAGATTGCCGCATCCTTACCTGTATGGTTATGGTCGAACGGACAATGCGTTAAGCAATACTTCGTTCCGCTCCCATAAGAATAGGCGGCATAGCTGATTCCATATTTCTGCATCCACGCTTCAATGTCAAAGCTCTCAGATGAATAATTATTGTATCGGCTAGGGTTTATTTGTTCCGCCTTCACAAGCCCACATATCCTTTTGATATACATTGAATCAACAGGTGTTATAACTTCTGGCATCTTGATAATCTTACTCATACGATGAGGTCTTTCCTCGGTGTTTAATCCTTTCTGAGCAAGTGTGCCATAAAGTTTACAGACTCTTGAAGCATTGAAGTTTACTTGGTCTATTTTCATCTCATCATCAGAGAACAACTCATCTAATGCTACCAAGAAGTTTTTTAGTAAGTCTGCGTTTTCTTTGTTGTTCTGCATCTTTAACTTGTACAACAAATGATATCCATTGCCAGAGAATCCTATTATCGGTCTTGGGAATCCCTGTTCTAACAAAAAGTTATGAACTTTCCCGCACTTTGCAAGAGCTTTATCTATCTGTTCCTGTGTTGACGAAGTGTCTTTAGGTCTCACAGGGTCTATATCAATCAATATCCATTCTCTCGCCTCAATGTCATTGTCTGATGTTGAAGCAATCTTTCCTGAGATAAGCTTATCTCTCTGCGCTCTGCTATAACAAGCTTCGTCAATCGCATTAAGAACAATATAGACATTTGAATCCTGTAAATCCTGCTTCTTTAAACACTCAACAGCCTTGTCTGCACTTTTGAAATAACCGCTATAAGGGAATTTTGAACGCTGAGATATTATGCGGATTTCAAATACCCTGTCATCCCCCTTAATAGCATTAATAGCTTTTCTTACTTCAACTTCGTTGATAAACGTCATATGTATTCCTCTCCCTTACTGATAATCAGCGTACCGATTATTCTGTACTTCTTTTGTCTTTTCTTTCCGCTCTCTCATTGATACAAAATCTGGTCTGAGAGCATATATATCTTGCCAAGTCTTAAACACTGACTGGTCTAATATATCAGCCTGTGTGTATTCATCCTGTGACAATCCTTCAAGTTTCTTTTTGAGCTGTTGTATCGCTCTTTCAGTCATCGGCTTTTTTATTGCATTTCTCATAGCAAGAAAATCATTGAAAGCTGACTGCACAATCTCTGAATCTGAAAAATCATATTCCTTCAAAAAAACTTTTTCTTTTTTTACTTTTTCTTTTTTATTTATATCTTTATCTATATCTATATCTGTCTCGTTACCTTGCGTAACGGTATCGTTACATGTAACGTTACATTCTAATTTCTTTTTCTCCCTATACTTCGCAACCCTAAGTCTGGTCTGCTCTCGTATCTTTTCCATACCTTCAATATTTTGATATTTTTCCCAGTTTGAAACATGAATTATGTCATCAAAAATATCAATCATTCCAAACTCAACAAATGTTCTAAGCGCAAGCTGTACAGTCGGAAGCGGTCTATTAAACATTGTCGCCAACATCTGTTCCGTAAACGGTATATCTTTAGTAAAATAGACATTCCCACAATCATTTACATTTCCTGCAAGCATCAATATTTTGAACCAAATGACAATTATTGAATCTCCTTCTGGCATTGATTCAATAATTCTAATTTTCTTATTATCAAAAACATCTGTAGCAATTTTTATCCATTTTACGTCAGCCATTTTTACCCCCTGTAACGTTACATTTTACTTGTAACGTTACACTTATTTTGTAACGTTACATCTTTTTGTTCGTTCAAATACAGTTCATATTCTCTATAAAGTTTCATAAAGTCATCGAAGCGTATACAGACAAGAGTTTCACAATGATTTTTTCTAAAAAAAACAGCAGGAATATTACCCTTGCCTTCTTCGGAACTATCATTTATTGCTTGTGCCATCCAGTCGTATATCATAATCTTTTCTTGATGCTTGGCTTCGATATGTATTCCATCAAGCCCCACTACATCAGAAGCGTCACCAGTGTTTCCACAATACTGCGCTGTGCGTCTTGCATCATAGCCATATTCTTTAAGTTTTGATGCAATCTCGCGTTCGTAACGCTTCCCTTTTTCTCTGCTCATTTTTCCCATTCATACCTCTTTTCTGCCACGGATTTTTATAACCGCCGTGGCTCGGTTCGGGTAACTTTATATTATACGAATGGGAGTTCTTCGTCAATACCTTCTGGAATATTCATAAACCCATCGCTATTAGTAGCAGTGCTAGCGGTATCTCTAGGTGCGGCAGGTTCATTACTCTGCTGAGACTGTCTCTCAACAAATTCAGAAGAATCCACAATAACATCAGTTGTATATACTTTCTGTCCGTCTCTGTTAGTATATGAGCCTGTTTGAATATGCCCAGTTACACCAATCTTCATGCCTTTTCTGAAATACTTTTCAATAAACTCTGCATTTTTATCGAAAGCGACACAACTAATAAAATCAGCATCATATCTTCCTTCTGCGTTCTTAAATTTTCTATTGACCGCCAATGTCATCCTTACTACTGTCTTTCCATTCGCGTTTCTTACGTCTGGGTTTGCTACGAAATTTCCAATAAGATTTACTACGTTCATTATTATTCTCCTTTTCCAAAAAATAGTTCAGTCACATCTACTGCTCTTAATTTTGCTTTATATATTTTATTATTTCTATCAATTTTGTACCAATCATCACACTTAAACTCTCGGCATATAAGTGGTCTGACTTCATAAATAGTACACTTATGAGTAGCTTTTGTATCATCCAAAAAAGGACATGTGGCATCAAACAAAGCCTCTTTATGAACAAATATAGCGTGTTTCTGTTGTTTTATATCGTGTTTCTTGATGTAATTACGGATAGTGTTGATTTCCTTATTATTCAAGGCTAAATATCGAGAACAACAATTGCCGCACTCACTACATTTTCCATTGTGAGTAAAGTTTTGAGTGCCATTTTGATAATCATTTGCCATTTCTTCAACGCTTCCAATTTTCATTCTAGTCCTCCAAAAACCCTGTTGAAAATTTTATTATCATCACTGGTATCTTCTTCCTCAAAAAGCCCACTTAAGCTCTTAGCGAGTTGCTTTATACGCTCAATTTTTTCTGTGTATTGCTTGGTGAGTTCCATAAGCCTTTCATTGGACAATGATGCAATCTCTAAAATGTCACTTATGTCATCTTTTTCAAATACTTCATTATCCATCAGCCCTTTAAAAAGAGATACGAGTTCTGCTTTGATTATTTCAACATCGCCAGTTATTTCAACTTTGCCGCTTTCACTTTTAATCATTTTTCGCTCCTTTAGAGATAGTTTTTACCATAGCGTTTAATCCAATCTTCAATAGTTTTGTTGTAATACTCAAGCCAAGTTTTTTCTGCAAGCTGTTGTAGCTCTTCTTTGTAATCGCCATGTTGATGAAGTTCCATGTGATGAGAGTGGCATAATTGACAATGCAAGCCATCTTTTTCAGCAAGAACTCTTTTAGAAGTTCCGAACACCATATGATGCTTGTCACTTCCCTTTATTCCATTTCTGCCTTGCATCTTGCAAATATAGCAATATTCGTCATTATCTGGGATTATGCTTTTGCTCATGCCTTAATTCAACCTCCCTCATTCTTTGTAACTCATTTGGTGTCAATACTTCAATATCAAGCGCTTTAGCATCTTGTACTGCAAAATCTACAAGAGCTTGCATCTCAGATACCGAAAAAGAACTGCTACCCCTTAATAAAACATAATATCTGTATCTTACTCCATCCTTACCTTCAACAGTTGCGCTTCTTGGAGCAATATGGTACGTAAGAGCATTTAAAGCCTCATTTTCGGCTTCTACTGTATCGGGTATTAAAGTATATACAGGTTTATCTTCAACGCGCTGTACGAGACCGAGAGTGCGCAAATTAAGGTTATGTAGTTTAGCTTTTGGCTCATGTGTTTTCACGGCAATCTTTTCAAGTAATTGCCAATAATAAGCATTACTTGAAAGACTGCGCTTCTTTTTATGGATGGTTAAATCCCACATGGCATCTTGGTCTATGCTATTACTTGTTAAAAAAGCTATTATATCTTTTGCTCGACCTACAATTGAAGCCATATCTTACCTCTCTACTTTTTTGCATCTGGTGTGTTTGAAAATTTATTAATAATAGCAATAGCTTCGGCATCTGTCAAAGATTCAAGATTCTTAGCCTTAAACATTGACAATACAGTAACTTCTGTAATGCCTGTTCTATTCATTTCGCTCTTAATTCTTTCTATCTGTTCGGGTGTTACTTTTCCGCCAGATGGAAGAAGTGTTTTATCAACGCTTGATTTCATCTTTTCGTTCAGCTTAGCATCAGAAGCACTTTCCTTCGCACCCTTCTTATTCTGCTGATTCTGATATTCGTCAGTATCGGCATCTTTAGTATCATCAATCAAGAACATTCCGTTGAGTGCGTACTTTCTTGCATAAGAGGATGTTGCACCAGTTATCTGACTCCAATCCATTCCCTTCTTATCAAGTTCTTCTCTAGCGTAGGCAGTGTTTTCAACAGTCTCGCCAGTTTCAATATCAACTAGCCTAACAGCCGCTTTGACATAATACCTATCACCAATAAGTTCAAGTGAATCAGAGATAAACAATGTTGCCTTGTATTTCTTGAGTACAGGCTTCAATCCTTCAAGAATATCCTCGCACGAACGATAATTGTACTTTCCAAAAGAATTGTAAGCATTCTTTGGTGCTTTTAATTCTTCTTGAATTGATGATAATTTCTCATAAATTCCCATGTTATTCTCCTTTTATTAATTTGTATTTGACTTCCATAAAGTCTAATGTTTGTAAGACTTTATCTAAATCCTTTAGGCTTATAACTATGCTTGCTGTGTTAGGCTTTGTTATTGGCTTTTCTTCATGTTTTGCCGCACACTGTTCATCTTTTTGCGAGGCGCTAATAACTTCTTTGTCTTTCAAATACTGTTGATTTCTGTTGATAACTTCCTTCAAATCTCTAGACTTCTTATAGATTTTGATAAGCTCATCGTTTATCTCGCTATTAAGTGATTCAATGATTTTTAAATCATTTCTTACGGCTACAACCTTTTCTCCAATATCGAAAGCAATATCTTTTTCAGAGTAAGAAACGTTTGTCCATTTGGGATTAAAAATTAAATCAAATGGCAAAAATTCCTCAAGCCCTTGAATATTGTTATCGTAAATCTCTTTTGCTACCTGCGCTTTTGCTTGAGCCTTTTCCTCTGCAAACATCTTGATTTGAGTGTCGATTTCTTTGATAGGTTTGTCTATTTCTTCGAGAAGAGTTTTGACTTGTCCTTCAAACTCGTTGTAAGGAATCATAAAATCTTCTTTTAATTCCTTTCGCCTATCATCTACTGCCTTGTAAATCTTTCTTAGTGTTGCGAGTTCTTTCTTGAACTCTGGGATAGAGTCTTCTGTCACTGTCAAACCAGAATATGCACTCATTTGAATCGCAAGAGCTTCTTTGATTTCACTGAAATCGCATTCAATTTTCCCTGCTGTTTGCGTGACATTTAAATCAAATCCTATCATAATTTTCTCCTTTCTTTTACTTATAAAATCTTTGTCCGTATTCTTCAAACAGAAAAGATTTATTCTTTCTATGCCAACTCTTTGAACTATTAGAGGACGATTCAAAGAATAAAGCGCCTTGTGATATGTCTTTACCGCCTTCCAATTCGGCTAATGCCATATGAGTTTCACTTGTGGGATTAGCTTTTTTAAAAACCCCATTTCCCATTACAGCAAATTGATACTGTCCATTGTGTTTTTGATAAATAACTTCTCTAACAGTGTTCGGGAAATTCTCATTTTCTACGCGATTCATAATTACATTCATTACAACAAGTTGTCCTTCTACGCCTTGGTTTCCCGCTTCACTCCAAGCAAGTTTCATAATCATTTCTGCTTCTTCTTGAGTGAGTTCAACAATACTTTCGTCTATACGATACTCTTCGTTGTTAGAAGTTGTATAAATTGGAATTTCATCATGCTCATCTGTATTTTCATCTATCGTACATGTTTCGATAGGTTCTATAACAACTTCTGTTTTTCGGGTTGATAATGTCATTAAAACAGTGATTAATATTGACAACATAATTGAAATAATCCGTTTCATGCCTCCCTCTCCTGTTTACAATTTTGTGTTCGCCAAGAAAATTTTTCTTTTTAACGCATCAGATAGATTTAAAATCTTTGCAAGATTTTCAAACTCGGATATTTTAACCTCGCTACCTCTAATAATAGCATAAAGACGCTCCCGTGAAATTCCTGCTTTTTTAGCAATGTGGACTTTTGTTATTCCACTGTCTTTTATAACTTCTAGCAGTAATTTACCATCCGTCATCCCGTTACTCCTTTCTCATGTGATACAACAATCATATCGCAAAGCACTCCAAATGTCAACACTTTTTACAAAAATGTATTTATTTTTTACACACATAAAAACAAAAAAGTCGAGCAACTGCCCGACTTTTCCGCGATTCAATCATCAATAATTCCACAATCAATAATATTCATTTTACATGAACGATAGTATTGGAAATCTCCGTTAGAATTAATGTAATAAGGTTCACATGTTCTATCGCCGCAATAACACAGATGAGTACAATAACCTCCGTTTACAACATCTGGGAAAGTAGCATGAAACTTAAAGTCTTTGACTAAGTTCAGTATATTCTTCCATTGTTCTTTAGTAAGCCATCGCCATTCCATGTTATCGAGCTTGTAAATATCTCTTCCTACACGTTCTCCAACCATTTCTCCTAACGCATTTCTTCCGCTATTTACGTTTGTTGAAACTGTTTCCGACAATCCTCTAATGGGAACTGGTAAAGAAGTTCCGTTAATCGTTAAAAGTGCCATATCAATCACCTCTTATTTGGAGAGCCGACTTATGCCGACTCTCCTTGATAAATAGTATCGTGGTTCATATTAGTCTACAAATCTATTGCCAAGTCCTTTTTGTCCTCTATTATTAGCTTCTGCAATCTGCCTATCCCCTATCTGTACATTAACATCTTTGTTGTTAATTGTATCAGCTAAGATATTAGTCTGATTTTCAATAGCATTCTTAATAGATTCATTAGCCATCGACACACCATTCGCTACTGCGGTTACTATCTGTTCATTATTTGCAACAGCCGCCTTATTTCCGAAGCTTCCCACGAATTCGGGTTTTCCGTTTTCTCGTGCGACAAATAATTCTCCCGTGTTAGGAATACCGCCCATTTGGAAACCTCTTACAAGGAATGAATTTGAATACCAGTTTTCAAAATCAGATTTAGTTCCTCGTGTTTGACGACCTCCTACAGTAAACGAGAAGTCACTAAATTCCCATGCGGGGTCATTGTAAAACTTTGATATGTCATATTTAGCTCCGCCCTTACCGCTTGCTACGCCATAAACATTAAACGATTGTTTTGCGCCTGTGTCTTTGTTGCGGAATTCAACCTCAGTTCCATATCCTGTTTTCAATGATTCAAGTGCATTGACCGCTTCTCTTGGTATATTACCAAGCTTAACGTTGTATTTATTCAAAATCTCAATATATTTATTGAGTGCATCCGACACACTGCTTGGAGTGGTTGATGCCGAATAAAGGTTTTCGCTAGGAACAAGATTATATTTATCTTTAATGTATGCCTTGATAGCCTCAAGTTGAGTTCTATCAGTAATGGTGTTTCCATTAGCATCTAAGAAGCGAATCTGGTTAGAACCTGTAGTTAAGTATGAATCAGAGGAGTTAAGAGCCGAACTAAGTACGGATGGCTTTGATTTAGCCCAATTGTCTATGCTGTCAATTACTGCGCTTCCGCTTCCAGAATATTTCTGACTTACAAACAATGATGTAGCACCAAGTCCTGTAGTTTTATTTCTGTATTGAGCCTCAGTAACCTCTTGTCCTCCGAGATAGTATTTTCCTCCCCACTTACCATCGAGCTGTCTACTATGAATAATGTTTCCGTCGGAATCGTAATAATTTACTTTTCCTGTTGATACGTCAGAATGCCTGTCAGCCCATCCTTCATAGTAATCGTCTTTATGAGGATTTTTTTCTTTTCTTTCTTTTGCTCTCTTCTCTTCCTCTTCTTTAAACTTTTCGTTCGATACAGCGTATACGCTTCCATCAGAGTTATATATCTTGCCGTCTTGTTCGTAGCCGCCGCTAGGAATTGTTGCGCCCCATGAACTCTTTTTAGGTTCTTCCTTTTCTTTCTTAGTGTTATTCGATGAACCGCCGTCAGACGAACTTCCCGAACCGCCAGAGCTTCCACCAGATGAGCTATCCGAACCGCCAGAGTTTCCGCCAGACGAACCGCCCGAATGTTTATCTTCATGGTCTTTTGTAGAACCACCCGAATTTCCGCCAGATGAACCACCCGAAGAACCACCACTAACAGTATTATTTGTGCCGTTAGTAGAAGGAGTCTTGCTTGTTCCGCCAGTAGAAGGAGTCTTAGCCGTTCCGCCAGTAGAGGATGAACTTGAGCCGCCATTAGAACCCCATCTATCCTTTAAGAAATCAAGTACATTGCGTCTATCTCCTGAACCAATTCTTGTTCCATTGCTATCAGTTATAGGGAACTCTCCGTCAGCAATCCTTCTTCTAAGAGATATAGGCAAGTCGTCTGTAAGTTTTACAAGCTGACCGTCAACTAAAGCATATAAACCAACCTTTCCGTAGCTTTTATAAAGAACAATATCTCTGGCGTTATCGGCTGTAACAGTTCCAGTTTCGTCAGAAGCAGTACCTCCCGTTTTTCCTCCTGTTGATGAAGAACTACTTGAAGAACCGCTTGATTTTCCAGTTGAGGAACTACTTGAAGAACCGCCTGTCGAAGAATTGCCGCTATCCCTCTTAGCTCCCGCTACCGCAGGATTATCTTTGTTTCCACATCCGTTGCAATTGCAACAACATGTGCATTCGCACTTAATATTACCAAGCTTATTTATCAATGCGTTTATAGCATCTATAAGCTTTGATGTAGCATTGTTCCAAGAATCTGTCGTTGCGCGTGCCTCAAAAGTAATAACTCCATCAAGCTTCTCGTTGAGCTTCGCAAAGATTTCATCAATCTTAGCTTTTGCTCTATCAGCCCAACGAACAAGATAATCATAAGCATTATCCAACTCGTTCTGGAATCCCGATGCAACGCCTGTAAGTATATTAGGTGCTTTAAACGATTCGAGAGCTTGTTTAATCCTATCAAGCCAAGCCTTTACTAAATCAAGGACTTTTGCCATTTCTTGATTAACATTATCCGAAATACCCTTGAAGAGTTTTATATTATTCAGCTTGTCAAATTCTAACTGAATCCAAGCTACATAATATCTAACAATATCAAGAACTTTAGACAACTCCCTGTCGGCTTTTTCACTAAGTCCGTTAAGGAAATTATCAGCAATACCGTTTAATATTCCTTCTACAGTATCTCTGAATTTTCTTATTCCTTTTTCAACGCGCACAAGGAAAGCGCTAATCATGTTGCCTAACTTATTCAAGCGTTTTCTAGCATTAGACATTGAGCTGTTTCCAAGAAACATATCTGTAAAATCACTGGCATTTTGAGAAGAAATTGCGCTTGTTGTGCTAGTGGTTGTTGTACTGATAGATGCATTTCCTGTTACACCCTTTTTAGGATTACCCCATTTCTTTTTTAGTTCCTCAATTAACTTATCTTTAGCTGTATTGTCTAAAGCGCTACTTTTTACAAATGGGTCAATATTTCTTGAAAGAATTTTCCATTTCAAATCATCATTAAGACCATCAGTAATAGCATAATCTTTACCATCTACTTTTATGTATACATCTTGTAAAGAGCCAGACATTGTTTTTGCTTTATAAGTGTTCGTATTAGAGTTAGTGTAAATAGGCGGTTCTACTTTTGTTGAGCTAAGAGTTGTATTGGACAATGCTTTATAATCACTTGCAAAATCGCTTCCCCTCAGCGCTTCGTAATATTTTGAATCACCGTAATCACTATCATCATAAGATGTTCCACCAATCATAAAAGGATTGTAGGATGCCGCGGCTAGTTGTGTTCCTGCATCGTTGTAGTTTGAATTAGCCTTGAAATTTTCAGCAAACTTCTTCCAATCGTAAGCATCGAAAAAGATATTTAATGCTTCTACTATTGTATCTCGTAATCTATCATAATCTACGCCGCCGAATTGAGTAAGAGTACCACCACCTACAGTCAAACCACCACCTGCGTAGTTCTCCTCCATTTTCTTCGAGCCTTCGATAACACCATCAGAGTTAAAATCAACCTCTTTTACATGAAGCCTATCTGCAAAGATATCTTCAACGAGAAGGATTTTTGACGTGATTTCATCGGTGTTTATGTAAGATGCAGTAATTGTTCCGAGCTTGGGGTCTTTAAGCGTAATGGGAACTTTCTTGTCTTTGTTGAAAAGGTCTTCCCAAGTTTTCGCATAAGAATCATCCATCTCTGGCGTAACATCCACAGGAACAGAATACTTATCCTTTGATTTCTTTCCACTAAAGAAATCTTTAATCTTCTTGCCAAAATCCTCAATTTTTTTCTTAATCTTACCGAAGAACGACTCTAAGCCATTATCAAGCCCTTTAGGTTCAACATCATCAAAAACATTCGAGAAATCAAATTTGTCTTTAAAGGCTTTTTTGAGAAGTGATGCTATCCACCCACCTAATAACATAGCAACGCCAACAAAGGGATTCGTTGCAATCATATATCCTGTCAACAAAGCATATAATATTGTCGCAACTTTTTCCAATATAGTTGGAATGTAATCTCGTATAGCTTTTGCAATTTCGGTTGCTAATTCGTCAAGGTCATTCAATACAGCTTTCGACATAGATATTTTTTCTGACATTGACATTAGAAGTAGTCTTATTGATATACCTATTAGCATTCCTTTTAGCTTGCCAAGATTAAGCTTTTCGACTATCTTCATAAGCTGACGGTGAATATCGCTTGTTTCATCCCAGAAGGAATCGACAATTGCTACAATGCCGTCTATGATAGTATTCAGCGATTTAACTATTGTTTTCTCGTTGTCCTTTAAGAACTTAACGAACCTATCCGAAAACTGTTTCATCGCTTTGTCTGCATCATCAGCTACATCACCAAAGAAATCAGCCGCTCCCGTTACTATTCCAAGTAAAGTTTCTCCGATAATATCAGCAAGATTTGAGAAGGTGTTGCGGTTAATCATGCCTTTCAGCGTCTCTTCTATTGTAGTGCTGAATGAGCCGAATGCATTCTGTATCATTTTTTTAATGTTGTTTTTATTAGCGAATATTTTGTCTATCGCGTCAGCAACACCTGTTGATATCTGCTTTGCTAAATCGCCCCATTTGATTCCCTTAACAGCTATATCTACTGCCACAACAAGGTCAACTACAACTTGTCCTACATTGGCAATGGTATTTTTTAATGCTCCGCTATTTATAGCACTATTTACAAGGTCTTTAACCCTTTTCGCAAGAGCATTAAGGTCTATGTCTAATACTGGTTCAAGGAACTTAACAACAACCTTAATCGCCTTGTTTAAAGTAACGCTAGTGTTATTCCAGAACCTATCATTATTAAGGAAACCATTTATTGTATTAACCGCATTCTTGGAAAAATCATTGACGTTTCGCTCTATTGCATTCCAATCAATGTGTTCCATGGTTATGCTTAAATGCTCAGCTAACCACTTTCCGAGATTAAAGTCGGCAGGAAGTGAATTGAAAATTCCTCTCAATGCACTTGATACTTTATTAACTACATCGGCGGGGAATTTGAAAACTTCATCCCAGTTAATTGCATTCAAGCCCTTTTGGATTGCGCCCTGTATTGCGCTTCCAATATCATAAGCCTTTATGTCATTAACAACCTTGTGCAGTCCTTCAAAAATAGTGTTTCCGAATTTTGCAATACTTGTGGTTACTTTTGATAAGAATGCTTCGTCAGCAAATACTCCGTTGATAACATCGGCAATATTTGAAGCCCATCCCTTTACGCCTTGTCTAAATGTAGCCCAATCAATATCAAGCGCTCTCGTTATCGCATTCTTAAGATTTTCAGTGAGACTGCTAAAGTCTATTCTGCTAAAATCAGAGAAAGCGTTTATAAATATGTCATTTATGATGTGCTTGATTGTATCGCCAATATCGTTCCAAAGGCGAGTATCTCTAGCCCACTGATTAACAGCATCGGTAATGCCTTTTGTCCATCCGTCAACCGCATGTCTTACTTGAGACCAATTAATTCCTTCAAGAGCTGTCTTAATAGCAAGTGCTACTGAATCAGCCATATTTTTGAAATTAAAGCTCCATGCAAATGTATCGAGATAAGCTACAATAACATCATTAATAACATGAGCTACTGTGCTTCCTATATCTTTCCAGAGTTGCTTATCTGCAAAGATTTCATTCCACATGTTTGCCAAGCCTTTGGCAAGTGTAACAACTGTATCTCTTATGAGCGCCCAATCAATAGTTTCAAGCGCACCCTTTAAGAACGTTGTAATAGCCTGTCCAAGAGCTTTCCAGTCAAGGTCATGTACTGCTTCGTTGATTATAGCAAAGAGATAATTTACTATTTCGCCTACTGTTTTTCCGAGCATAGCCCAAAATTCTTTATCTCTAAGGACTGTATTAACTATCTCAAATAATCTCTTTACGAAATTCCTAGCCTTTTCCTGTAAAGCATCCCAGTCGATATCACGAAGCTTATCTTTCATCCAATCAAGAATATCTTGAACTTGAACCTTTATACCATCAAACGTACCATCAATAGGCACTTTTTCAAACATATCTTCTGGAAGAATGCCTTGTTTGTTGTCTTTGTTATCGTTTAATATATTAAGTTCGTCAAGTCCGTTAGTGAGGTTCTTAACTTTCTTGTTAGCATCCTCTACATTCTGTCCATAATCCTCAAAGAACTTCTTCGCCCTTAAGTAATAAGGCTGTCCTGTAAGCATAGCCATGAATTTAGAGATGTTTTCTGCAACGCCAGTAAGCATTGTAAGGAAATTCTCTACAGGTGTAGCCATTGCGTTAATCAAAGGTTCAAAGATAGCTATTGTTTGATTTGCAAGTCTTCTCAAAGCTGAGAAAATGATTGAAACATTATAATTAAGTTGCAACATTTCATCATTTGCATTTTTTTCAAACAAAACCATATCTTCAAATGCTTGCTTCATTGCGTTTAAGAAAGCGGTAATCGACTTTCTCATCAGCATTCTTGTAAGCATTGAGAAATATCTTGTTATGGATTTAATAGCACCTTTTAAGATGTGAGTTTGCTTAATAACCTTAGATAACTGGAAATTACTCGAAGCAAGGGTTTTTACAAAGCTAGGAGAAACAGCTAAAAGAAGTGCCTTCATTCCCTTTATAGCGGGCGCAAAAGCGTTGCCAACCTTGCCAAAGATTGAAACAATAGTTTTTCCAAAATCGCCAATCTTACGCAAGGCACTTACAACTATCTCCGCACCGCTACGTACAATAGACACAGCCTTATTCACTGCTCCTGCAACAGCATTAAATGCTCCCACTACAGACGAAAGCATATTCTTTGCAAACTGCATGAGGCTTTGTGTAAACTTTATAATTGAATCACGAAGCTCAGTTATGATTTTATAGTAAGTTTTGAAAATTGCTATAACAACACCCGCAACTGCGGCAACAGCACCCAAAGCAGTTGCTACAGTGCCAAGCGTTCCTGCCAATTCTGACAGCCCCGCAAGCTTTCCTGCATCCATAGCAATTTCTCCGCTTTGAACTCCTTTTCCGAACAGAGTTGAAAGTTTACCGACAGACTTGCTTATATCACCTTTTCCGCCAGACAACATTTGTCCAAACTGAGTGAATCCTTTGCCTATGCTATTGCGAGTTTCCTGCTCAATTTTTTCGCTTGCTTTGCTTGCTCTTTCAAGCTCATCAGCAAAAGCCGCGGCTCTAGCACTAGCATCTTGAAGAGTCTCTGGCATTGCATCAAGGTCTTCTTGTGCTTTTCTTATCTCTTCTTCGATTTCAACCATTCTATCTTTAATGGCTTGGAATCCTCTTCCCATTCGAGATGAGCTATCTGCACCCTCACCATTATTAAACTTCTTCATAATCGAAGCATATCTTTCATATTCTTCTTTAAGATTGCGAATATATTTCAATCCTTCGTTTTCATTGTTGAAACGAGGAGCTTTCTCAATAGCTACATGTAATTGTTCGATTATGCTTCTTAACTGATTTGCTTCCGCGCTTGCTGTAGCCCACTTACTAACTTGAGTCTGGAATACAGAAGAATCTTTATAATTCTGCTTTGTAGCCACAGTTGTTTGCATTTTAGCGTATTCTTCTGCAATGGTTTTTAAACGCTGTTGCAACATACGCTCAGCTTCCGCAAGGCTTCTTTCAAGCTGTCTAAGAGGCGCACTGGTATCAAACATTGAAGAAATATCAATATCTTTAATGTTTTGCTTTAAGTGATTGGCAAAATCATCCCATGTTCTATTAGCTGATGTTACTACTTTCTGGAATGTTGCAACTCCACTGCCGTCTAATTTAATGCTAATCTTATTATTGCTTCCCTGTATACTTCCAAGAGAATTTAAAATCTTCGCCAATGCATCAGCTATAAGATTAAGCTTGCTAGGGTCTGCTTCTTGCAATCTATCAAGCGCTCTTGTAACAGAACCGAGGTCTTTAAGAGCGTCAATCTTGCCATCTGGGATAACATTAAGAGTGTCAAACAATCTTTCTAACACAAGTTCCAAGCCATTAAGATTGCTTACATTCATCTTCATCAAGCCTTTAAGATTATTAACCATAATCTTAAAGTTATTTAGTCCTTGCCCCATACCGCTAAGCTTTGTAAGTGCTTCGCCTATAACAAGTATAGGTTCAACATTTACGCTATCATTACCCATAATATGAAGCCATGATGATAATGATTTTAAGCCTTCTGCAAGATTCTGGATGTTCTGAATACCATCTAATCCCTTGAAAGATTCGAGAGATTTACCAAGTTGAGAAATTACATTGTTTTCGGGAAGAGAAACACTTGTATCTTTCGCAAGGTTAATGATATCTCTTAATGCGTAGAACACATAAGAGAATTTATCCATATTAGTAGGAAGCACATCGTAGAAAGCTTTTATTTGTGTTCCTAAAATAGTAAGTACATTGTTCTTTTCGTCGAAATCTGTATATTTAAGAGCATTAAGAATAGAAGCGACAGGCTGTGCAAGCGCTCCGATTTTTTCAAATTTCTGTAATGCACTCTCAATTGAACTATCGCTAGAAAGAGCCTTTAAATAATCAAGTAATTGAGTAAGACCTTTTGTCTGTAAGTCTCTTCCATTAAGCATATCTAAGGCACTTATTAAAGAGCCAAGACCTTGACCTAATCCTCCAACATTCTTATAGGAATCATTCAAGTGCTTAAATTTTTCAAGCGTTTCAAAAAGATTACTATTCTTTATAGGCTTTAAAGAATCGTCTAAATCCGTTGTTATAGCTTCTATAGACTCACGAACATTATAAAACCCTCTATCTGCTTCTTGGAAACCACTAACAAGCTTATCCATCGTGTCTTGCACGGTAGACGAGGTTGAACCAAGCGTCTGAAATGTTTTTGTGAGAATTTGAAGTGTAGCGACTGTTCTTTCAGAACTGCCCGCAATATCCTTATCCCCAAACTTTTTCAGTTCGTTTGCTATTGCGCCAATAGCCCCTACATCAACGTTTTTAGTGTCTTTCAAGGCATCTGTGAGATTTGCAATGCCTTGTGTGGCTTGTCCTACAAATCCCCACTTGCGTCCATTCATTGTGTCTGTAAACGCATTTAGAGCCTGTCCAAGACCTTTGATGTAAGAGAAATCTTTAACATCATTCTTCTTGAAAGACTCTGTTGCTTTGCTTAAATTAAGCAAGCCTAGTGCTACATCGTTTATACCTTTTACATTGTCATCAAGTCCGTTAAATGTATGAAGTGCCTCGCCAAGCTTTTTAATGTTCCTTATGCCAGTAGTAGCATCTTTTTCTACCTTAGAAAGCTTCTCAAGCACATCAATCATTTTGCTGATTCCGCCTGTTACTTCATTTATACCCTTAAGGTTTACACCTATATTGGTAAAAGATTGTAAGGCTTTACCAAGTGAATCAAGCTGTTTGATGGTTTTATTTGCGTCTTTCGTAAACTCCGCAAGACTGCCTAACGCACCCTTAAGCTTTTCAATATCCTTGACGGTTTTATCAGCATTCGACTTGCCCTTTCCATAATTATTGAGCTGAGCAAGCGCTGATGACATTTTGTCTAAAGAAATTGCGCCTTTTGATGCATTTGCTGAAAATTGCGAGAGTTTGCTTAGCGCATTTATGGCACTGTCAATACCATTTAGGTCGCCACATTCGGAGTCTACTTTAATGAGTAAATCTTCTAATTCTTGCGCCATACCATTCTCCTTTGTAACAAATTAAGGGATAGTGCTATAAGCACTATTTACTTATAGTCCACTATCCCTTGTTATCAATGTGTTATGGGTTTATTTTTCCTCATAGCATTAAACTGTTGTACGTATTTCTCGAAATCTCTACCTTCTTCAACCGCAGTTTTCTTTTGTTTACCGTCAAATAAGTCAAAAGGCTTTTTAGGGTACTTAGTGTTTTTCGCCAGTACCGAAGCGATAGCATGTTGATTATAAAGACCATACAACCAAGCTTCAAGATTAGTTGCATTTTGTCTCGAATCCATATCCATTTCATACGCTTTTTCAAAAGGTTTTAACTTACGAGGATTCAAATGCCAGAAAACATCGTAAGGAACGTGCATCAATAATGCCGATGGAAGCCAACCCTCATTTACTGCCTCAGTAAAACTACTATACTTTTTTACTTCTTTGTTGTGGTCTTCCTTGTCTGAGGCTTCTTGTGGTCTTGAGGAGTCGGACGATTCCCAAAACCCGCATCAGCCATAGCCTCTGTGAATACACCAAAGATATCCTCAAGTGAGCCACCATTGCCAAGATGCTGTGTAAGGAGTCTACCTGCCTCTCTAACAGGAATCCCTGTCATTACAGCAAGAATACCTCTTGTCATAGTCATAAGCTTTGAACGGTCAAGACCTCCATCCATCATAGCCATTACATCAATGCCCTGTCCTTCAAGGTCACAAACAAGGTTTGTGAAATCAAGTTCTGCTACAGGAAGAAGCTGTGCGCCATCTGCCGTCTGAATTGTAATTGTTCTTGTAATCATAATTCTTTTTTCTCCTTTTGTTCGCCTATAAACAAAATCGCCTAGTTTCTAATACTTAGAAGGGGCAAGGCGTTAATCCTCGCCCCTTTCGTTTTTAGTATACCATATTAGATATCAATGTTAAAGGTTTACCTTTTATCAGCCACTAACTGACTCAACTTTCTTGATAGCCTGTTCACCCTCGTCAGAGATAGTAATTGTCATAGGAATTGCCGCATTTGACTCGTAGCCTCCAACATAAACTGAAAGCTTACCTTGCCACTCGAACTTTCCGCCTACACCATTATCTCCAATCCAAACTTGATATGTGTCAAGCTCCGAAGCAGAAGTCTTGTCATAGTCAGCTTCCATGATAGCCTGCAAGGTATCATAAATCTCTGAATCGTACCATGCACTAAACTCGTGAGAAGAAACTGTCTGAATACCATTCATGTTCTTCTGTTTTCTATCAGAAAGCGTTGTAATATCTATCTGCTCAGGCGCTCCGCCTAAGTCGGGTACAGATGTAATATCACAAACCTTTGTGAATGTTGCTGTTCCATTAGGTTTTCTGTAAAGATATGAAACATTAGATAATACTGCCATCTTTTTTCCTCCATAAATTCCCTAGCCATAAGGGAGAATTGCCTATATTAAAGGTTGGAAACCGCTAGGCAACGGCTTGTCGGATGCGCTTTCCTATCCAACCAATGTTCTATACATCAAGCCTCTCGTATCTTGCTACGAAACGCTTTACGTTAGTAGGTGTCTCTATTGGTCTAAAGGTTCTACACCTAAATCCCAATGTTCTCATAAAGCTTCTAATTTCAGAAGCCATATTTCTTGCTTGATTCATGTTTCCATCCGTGTATGTTTCTATCTGAAATGCCAGTTTAACTCCCACTTCATTGTTAGAAAGGTCATCCAATGCGGTAGGCGCATCAAGCAAATAAAAGTACATATACGGAATTTTTACATCATTTTCGTTGTAATTTTGACCTGTCTTAAGGTTTGGGTACAGGCTTTTCATATATATACTTAAATCGTTATATATCTTATTCGTCTTATCTTCTACCATTTAAGAACCTCATTCCTAATCTTTCTATGTTCTCCAATCAATCTTTCAACCGCTCGATACATAAAAGGATTCGCGGGTATTCCGTTTGTTATATGCCATTTTCCATCCTCGCCTTTGTACTTCCAGTAATCAAGACCTTCTTGATTATGTACAATATACGAGCCAGTATTCCAATAAATATTATAAGGCGGAGGCAAGGCATTTAACCATTCGTCATTTATTCCTTCATGGAGATTAAGACCGATAATACCTGTTCCGAACTCTATAAACTGCACATGACCGTCAAAAACAACAACTCCTTCTGCACGTTCGCCATAATCATTGATATATACACTTTTCATTAATCCTAGCGCACTACTCGGAGCTTCTTCTAACAAGAGTTCTTTGAAAGTTTCCATCATAGCTTCTGTATACTTCATAGGAAACTCTTTTAGAATCTTTTTATAAGTTTCAAGTTTCTTTATTGCTTCTTGTATACTAGATACTCTTAATGGATTAACTTTGATTACCTTGTCCATAACCATCTATCCTTTGGATAGCCCATACTCTTTGATATAAGCCTTTTGCAACTTTCTTGACTATATAATCTGGTTTTGTATCTGTTGAACCATCCTCTTTAAAGACAGGCGCTACATCTATAAAAAGCTTTGAATACTCATTAATCGGCAAATCCTGCACTGTTGAAATCATCTTGTCATATACAAGGTCTCTTCCAAAAGGCGTGTCGTATATTTCTGAGGTATTCGCGCTTATCATCGCTTTTGCCTTGATAGGATTTGAATAGCTAGGCACAGTATCTCCCGTCAAATACCCGTCATCATCAACTTCCTCTACTTCACCGATATATGTTTGATAATAAAATTCTCTTTGATTACCGCTATAGTCAAACATTCAATCACCTTCTCACCAAACATACGTTTTAACTGGTATCTGACTTAGACTGCTACCTATGCTTTCATCGCCACCAGACTGCCAAACTCTCCTAACGCCAAGCTCTGAAAATTCTTTCAAGCCATCGCGCTTAGCTACGTCTAAAGTTGTTTTAGCAAGGTCATAAATTTCATACTCATATCTGTTTATGAAATTCTCACGTTCCTCTGCGGTAGGTACATCGCCCTCACCCCAAAAGTAATGATTTATTGCCATGCTTATTGCTCTATCAAGTAGCACTTCAAGCTGTGCGTCCGTAAAAGAAGTTTCTCCGATTATAGCTTTAAAAGTTTCTATACTCATATCAACCTCTTTTTATCGGCTAGGACATTTAATCCTAGCCGACTTATTTTTAATATCAGCCCGATACTACTGAATCTTCGGGGAAGTCCTCAGAAAGACCAGTAATCTTAGCTGAGAGCCATTCTGCACCGTGGTCGAGACCAATCATACCGTAAATCTGGTAGTTGTCGCCTGCACCAGTCTTTGCAAGAGGCTCAAGGAAGAAGTTACCCTTATTAGGAGTAATCTGTTCCATAGGACGCATGATTGAAGGATTGAACACAAGTGCTGTTCCCACAGGAATTGTAGGCATAAGCTGTACTGCTACCGCTCCGAAAGGTGTAAGCACTGTCTGAATCTGCAAACCGTTGATATTACGCTCTCTAGGAACTGCTGACATGCCGTTCTTATTAGCGTCATAATCAAGCTGTGCAAGGTGTACTGCTGACATACCTACAACGATATTAGAAATATCACCACCCGCATTAGCGATTGCCATAAGCGCCTTTGAGATAAGATTACGTGTGAGATAATCACCACCTGCGCTAATCTCGTTGGTAGTAATCGCTGTAAGAATACCTCTTGACTTATTTACCTCGTTATCGGTTGTAGCCTTATTGTATACACCGTTGATAAATGTATACTCAATATCCTGTGCAATCTTAGCCATTGCTCTCTCAATCTGGAATGTAAGTTCACTCTGAGGGTTAGGCTGTTGTCCTGCAACGTTAACGCCGCTCATTGTTCCCATGTTAGCCTCTTTTGCGTAAGATACGCTTACAGACTCTTGAAAAATCTGAGTAACGTTTGTCAACTGACTTCTTGTTGAAACAAGAGCTTCGGGCGCTGTAAGTGAAGCGCTCTCTGAGATATTAGGCTGTGAACCCTGTACCGCATTGTAATACTGTCCTGTTACAAATTCCACATGATTAGTAGTTCCTCTATTAGCTCCGATAATTGTTGAAAAAGGAGTTGTCTCAACACCCTTTCTGAACAACATTCCGCTAAAATTGGGAGCACTAAAACTCATAGCTGTTGCCATTTCTTTTCCTCCTTAATGGTTATTGTGCGTTCTGTTGCGCCCCCATAAGCTGAGCTGTAATAGCTCCTTGAAGGTCGCCAGCCGCAAGCTTTTCTTGATAAATTTTGTTATAATCAATCTGCCCGTTACCATTTCCAGAAGCGGGTTCTGGCATATGTGCGTACAACTCTGCTGTAGTCTCTTCCTTGACTCTCTTTCTTTCGGATTCTAAAAATCCCTTGAGAAGAGTATTTACAGCTTCCTCCTCGCCTTCCATCTTCATCTGTGCAACTTTTGTTGCATAGTCTTTATCCATTCCAAGCGCAAGGTAGCTGTCAACAGAATCCCTAAAAGCATTTTTCTTTTTCTCTTTTTCAAGCTCATCTCTCATAAGAGCAATCTCTTCGGTTTGCTGTGTTGTTAGCGAACTCTCAGATGCAATCTTTTCGCTTAATTGTTTCTTTAAGCTACTAATCTGGCTTGAATAGTCGTCTATAATCTTCTTTTGCTTGCGAAGTTCAATCTGCATAGAAGCATTTGCCTTCAAAAGCTCAGAATCTTTAGGTTGTTCTGCATTCTGCCCTTCTTGTGTAGCAGTTGAATTAATATCCTGCTGTTCAAGGTTCTGCTCGTTCTGGTTAACAGTAGCGTTCTGATTGTTATTACTAAGTTCCATGTTTAATTCTCCTTTGCGTTTAAATTTATTACACGCTTTTCTCTAAGCGAGTGCGTTTACAGTTCTCTCTGATTTATTTATATGTAAAAGGCTTATAGCCTCGAACATCATTTATATTCTGTAGAACATCTACAGTTATCAAGCTCACTTTCACTTGCTCCGAGTGAATCATCTCCCGCAAACATCATTTGAGAAGTACCAACATTAAAAGGTTTATCCATATCTACCGTAACACCTTCCATAATCTCATGGGTAGGTCTTACTCTTTCATCTAATGATGTATGCCATATCTTTTTCTTATTTTTCGCTTTCGCCTCGAAATATTCTTCATTGTTATATTTCCAATTGGCTTCATTTAACGCGATTAAGTTTGCTCTCGATTGACCGAGCCATGTTTCTATTTTGTCTGAGTTTGCGATTATAGCACTTACCGCAATCCCTTTTATTACTGAATCTACAAAGTCATCAGCATCGTTACGTTTGTTTTTAGCAGGAATCGCTGTTATATTGTTCCAAGTTACTTCTTGTATCTTTGAAGCTTTTCTAAAAGCCCTGTCTATAACCACCCTTGAATACTCATCATTGGCGGTTATAGACGTTTTTGTTATCTCAAGGTACTTGTCAACTATTTTATCTATATAAGCCTCTTGATTACTCTTAAAACTACCGTTTAAGATATCTGCAAATTCCTCATCAAACAAGTCCATAAACCAGTTTTCGAGTTCTTCCGCAAGAAGTATTCTTCTTGCTTTTTGAGGCTGTGTTATTAACATTGATGCGTAAAACAGTTCTGGCTTCATGCGTTTTCTACCTGTGCTACAGATGAAGGTTGAATCGACTCAGCGACTTGCGATTTCTTTTCGTTATTTTCTCCACCCGCGCCATCTTCGCTTCTACTTGTAGCGTCAATACCTTCGTTTGCAATCTTCTTTTGAGCTTGTTCTATCACTTCTCTTGAATCGAGCCATGCCTGTTCTGAATCTGAGAACAAACCTACTGTCTGGAACGCCCAAAGACCATCTACTCCCGAATTGAGAAGCGTTGCCAGTGCGTTTGCCTTTGATATAAGGTCATAGTTCTTATTTCTTGGCATTGATATTTCTATATCAGATACATCTATTTTTGAGATGTTATTAAAATGTCTCTTATCAAGTTCGATACTTTTAGCAACAAGGCTTAAGATTTCATTTTCTGGCTCTGTGAAATTCTGTTCCACAGCCTTTGCTGAAAGCTCTAGGCTTTGCCATCCATTTGAAAGTTGCATTGCTCCTGTGGTAGAACCACCGCTTGCTTCTTGCCAAGAAGGTGTTGCAGTTATTTCCTCAACTTGTCTGCTTAGGAAATCTGCGAACGATTGAATCTGTCCTTGGTCTAATACTTGAGAAAGATATGCTATTTTAGCTTCTTTTCCATCGCCGTTCGACTTCGTAACAATTACTCCGTCTCCATCAATCAGCTTTTTCTTTTTTTCTTCATCAATCATGCAGTTATGAAGCCAAAGCAATGACTGAACATGTTGTGCAACATCGTTTATTCTATCTGAATTAAGAGTATTTATTCCATCGAGAATAGGTATTGCTTTTTCAAAAACACCCATTCTATCAGTATTTTCAAATTCTACAATAGGAATCATCCCGTACACATTAACTGTTTCATCAACAATTGTGTTTGCATTACCTACCACATAGTTCTTAATCGTGAAGCATTTATTAGGAGTGTATAACGTTGCAGTCATACTTCCATCTGCGTGTGTATTATAAGTTCCTCTTAATAGAGTTTCTCTAAACGCATCGTTTCTTACTACACTAAATGTTGTGAGAGGGTTAAGCGTGGTGATTTTAAATGGGGAATATTGATAGGATTTATCGTTTCTCCAAACCATTTGATAACCAACACCGCATGTCATAAAATCTCTTGCAAGTTGTATATCTTTTTTAGCCTTACTCTGCTCAGCCATCATTTTATTTATCATGGCTATGTTATCGCTATCCTCATTATATGAGGTCTGAGGTTTTCTCGAATCATCCTCGACTTTTCCTCTTTGAGCATAAGTAATAGGATTTCCAAAACAATAACCTACATGAGTATCAACAATCCTCGATGCTATATTGATTACCAACTTTTCGTTTATATCTGAACGAATATTTTTTTTTCTTTCTATAATAGGTTGTTTACCTCTTGTATAGCTAAAAAGAAATTCCTCTCGTATAGCATTTTTTTGATGTTCTGAATAGGCAGTCTCAAAGATTTCTAACACATTGTCTTTGGTGACTTCTTCAACATCTGTATATATAATTATTCTTCCATACGTGGAATCAGCGTTTACAATAACAGGCGTTGGATTCATGCCTATCCTCCTAAAAAAATAGAACCGAATTGGTTTCAATTCGGCTCTATTGGCTCTCACTATAGTGATTATAGCAAGGTTTACCAATCTTCACAATACCTTTGTTTATTTTATGTTGCGTTATTTGCATCTTGTACTGCTTCTAACGCTAGTTCTTTCCTGTTTTTATACTGTTTACGCTTTCTTTTTGCTCTTTTTACGACATATCGCTTGCCTTCCTTCTGTCCAAAAGGAGTCCTAGCGCCATAATACTGCTTATACTCTGGATAAAGCGGAAGAACCTTCGCTATAGTCAAATCCTCAAGAGGTCTCCTTCCACATATGATTTCTCTGAGCATTTTAGCACATTTAAACTGCAAAACCCATCGGTAAACATGGTCTGCGCCATTAGGGTTGATTTCGTTTCTAGGTATCTTAAAAAGCCTTCTATGCAAATAAAAACGCCCAATTCCTTTAATATCAAGGTCTGCTTCCGCAGGATTTGACATTAACTCTTCAACGCCAACCCTAAGCGCCGTCAACAACACTTCCTTCACCAAAGCACGAGGTATGTTACTTTTTGTCTCCCTCGTGGTCTGGTCGCACCATTCTCCAAAAGTCATATAATCACCTCAAAATCCTAAACTAGCTCTGCTAATCACCTCTACTTGAGAACTCTCAAAAGAATTTATATAAAGAGCTAACATAGCAAGAGCATCAACACCATCATCATTCTTATTCTTTCCCATTTGCACATAAGAAAGAACACCTTGCATGAATTTCTTGTACATATCCGTCCATTCGGAGGGGTCTTTAAATACTATATGTTTCTTTACCCAGTCCGAATTAACAATAATCTTTGTCTCTTTGTTTGTCGTGGTATACTTCTTTGTTATAGAGCATCTTCCGCCCTTTTCGTTTATCAGACGTTGAACCTCATTTCCTGTCCTAGAACCCTCTTTGTTTGATTCAAATTGACACATCTGAACTTTATTTCTAACCAGACAGTTCGCATTTAATTCGTCTAGTGTATACGGAGAACCATTATCATACACAACATCTTCAAGATAAAACTTCTTTCCGTAGCCATAAACA
Organism: Bacilli bacterium; assembly: GCA_045222195.1. GTDB lineage: Bacteria > Bacillota_I > Bacilli_A > RFN20 > CAG-826 > RUG14515. The sequence continues at coordinate 57,628 of JBGUXN010000021.1, forward strand.
ACTAACAAGCAGTTAAAGTCAGTTCCTACGTCCTTCGTATCGCATACGCCTAGTATGGAGTCAGCTTCTTTTGTCTTGCCTTCATCGTCACAAGGAAGTCCACCAAGATAGAACTGTAATTCCTCTTTCTTATAGAGCAATCCTTCTCTTTCAATCGGGTCTGACATATATAGACATTTAAAGGTAATCTCATCCATGACATTTTCCATTTCTTTGAAATAGAAAGTATCAAAACCTTTATCGTATTTATAATCAAACTGACTTTCCCCATTTTCATCATAACAACCATAAGCCAAGAATCGCGCTCTATCATTGCCTTCGTTCTCTCTTATAAAATGACCTATGGGGTCATGCACAGACCATCTGGTAGCTATTGATATTTCCTTACACCCTTTTATTCGTCTTGATTTCGCATCGTTCACGTATTTCTGATAAAGATTTTCAAGTCTTTGCACGTTCATAGCTTCTTCTGTTCCCGATACCAAATCATCGCTCAAGATAATGCCACTTGCTCTCGTTACACCCGTCATTGAAGCATCAATTGAACGACATGTAAGAGATTTAAAGGGCTTATAGCTATTAAGGTTTATATATTTTTCTTTATCAGACCTTGATTCGAGCTTTACGTTAGGGAATATCTCTTCCCATGCATATTCTCCGCTAAACATTATATCGCACATCGAACGATGAAACATATCTGCGATTGTTCCTGTATAAGAAACATAAAGATTGAAACTATCTGGAAACAAACCCATGTAAAAAGATAAAAAGAACTCAGCAAGAGTTGTCTTACCCGCCCCCGGAACTACCGAAACCGTCAATATATCGAGCTTATCATCTAATATATCTTGAAAACCCTGTACAATACCCAATTTATTCTTTAATACTTCTCTTCTTGGTAAATAAAATTGAGCCTCTGGTTCTCTTTTATGCTCAAGAAATATCATATAAGAGTCAAAATCCTTAAAATACCTTGCAAGATATTTCAAGGATAGAAGGTATACTTCATAAAAGGCGGGGTTCTTTACGGTCTGAACCAGTGCAATATTCCTGCCTTTTTCACATACCCTACGTCCTTCTTCTTCGTCATTATCTGCAAGGTAGATATTTTGCCCCATTTCTATGAAATCTTTTAAACGCTTCGGATTCGTCTTTAAATCTGGGGATAATTCTAATCGTTTGATAATCGTTTTATTGTTCATATTATTGGCATAGCGTATTTTTCTTCGGACTCCATGGAATCATGCAATTCTGAAAGAACTTCTGTTGCTCTTGATTCTCTCTTGTATTGTCCTAGCAAATACGCAACCTCCCCACTTAAATTTAGCAAGAAAAGTCCATAGGCGCTATTATCAGCATCTACCAACTTGCTTTCTTGAATATATATACCTGAAAATTTACTTGTATCGTAAATCGCTTTTCCATCTTGCGTCTTTATAAACATAAATTAATAGCAAAGCGCCACCCGCTTTTACACGAATGGCGCTTCGGCTCTCCTTTATTTTATTTCAACAGGCAAATCTGCTAGCTTATACTGCTTCCATTCGCCACCAAAATAAACACTTGCATCTTCTCCGTTGATAAGACCTTTATATGGTCTGCCCTTCCAGAAATAAGCAAAATCTTCTAAAAATACAAAAGTTACTTGTTTTAAGTCCGAAGGTATCTCGTAATTTGTCTGAGTTTCGCCGCTAATACCTTGCATGACTAAATCATGGAACAGGGCGCTCCTAGTAGTATTATTTCGCTTAACGTACCAATCAATCTTATCAATCTCGTCCTCTGTGAATTTACTTGCTACTGTTATAGACTTACCCATCATATTCCTCCTTAATCAATGTCAATGATATCGCCTTCTATCAAGGGAATATCATCCATAGGTATTCTGTTTGCAATGTCTGCAATATTTGTCTCGACTTGTTGTAATGAAATATTTGAATTGATAGTTGTTTCAGTTCTCGCTTGAACGTAGTCATGGTTATTGTTCATATCCTGCATAAATGCTAATGAATTAATAAGCCCCGCATAAGCATTTTGCTTTTTACATCCCGCAATCGCTGTGGCGATATTATTAGCAACCTCTGCAAGCTCTACGTCCTCAGACCTTCTATACTTCATAAAAACAGGTCTTGAGATTTTTGCGAACGTACAGAAATCCTCTATATCTGGAATGATAGTAACTTCATTCTCATTCGCTTCTACAATATTTTCAAAGTATTCTCTGGCTTTTTCATAAAGAGTTTCTGCGTTATACGTAACTCTTTTTCGCTTATTCTGTATGGTAATCTCTTCGCCAGTTTCAATCACTCCGAACATGTTCTCAAGCTGTCTTTTTGCAAGGTCTACATTCCATTGTCTACGTTTTTCGTCCTTATTAAGCGCCTTACCTCTATTATAGTCTACGCCTCGCTTTTTACTGTAATTAGCCATCATAGCCTCCTACACGTTCACTAAAAATACTTTTTTGCAATTACTTCCCTTGCATTTAACAGGAAGGTTTTTAATTTTTGTGTCATCTCGCAGTAAAAGTGTTTTCTTACCGCAATACGGGCAACACACCCATTCTTGTCCGTTGTTATCTTCTCTAATAGTACCCTCTTTCATCTGTTAATCCTCTTCATGGCATCGTTAAGCTGTTTACATTCTACTACAAGTTCCTCTTCGGTCTCAAACAAATCGCTTTCCTTAAAATATTCATTGCCATACTTCGTATGAACATAATATAATTTAGAGCTATCGGGCATTATTATTTCTTTCATCGTCACAAATCTTACTATCTCTGCGTTATAGTCCTTTACTACTATTACATACCCTTCCCTCATAATTAATCCCCTTTATTTCGTTCCAGTAGAACCTATGCCACCCCTATCTGAGTTGCCAAGCACTTCAACCTCTTCAAATTCTATTGCAGGCTGATGCTCAAAAATCCTAAACTGACAGATTCGGGTATTTTTCTCTATGAATGTGTCCTCTGTTGCATATGCAGGAAAACACCACTGGTCGTTATCACCGCAATAAGATTCATCAATAATGCCTACACTGTTTGAAAGAAGAATCTTGTGTTTCTTGTAAGTAGAACTACGAGGATATACATGAGCTTCATAGCCTTTAGGCAGTTCCATTGCAATTCCGAGAGGAATCAGCTTAAGCTCTCCCTTCTTAATCACGGTATCTTCGGCACACCTTAAATCAATGAGGTCTCCTACTGAAATCTTCTCAATCTTATCAATGTCGTTGCTAAAATACTTAATCCTTATCTTCATTCTCTAACTCCTGTTCTTCAAGTTTTATTCTTATATCTTCATATGATGCGACTATTTTAGGTATCAGCCATGCAATCCACTCTACAAGATTCTCGTCATCATCATAATGAGTGCCTGTTTCTCGACTGTAAGCGTGAACCAATTCGTGCAACAGGACTTCCTTTATCGCTACAAAGCGTTCCTCGTCTGTTGCGTCACTTTCAAGAATAATCTCTGGGTTTCTAATAATGATTTCGTGCAGATAGCACTTACATACCCCCGCTTTATCTGATAATAGCGGATTGCGTAAGTCGTCAAATTTGACTTGGTACTCCGTACCTAAGATGTTTGTAGATACCATATGCCCCCTTTCCCTCCTTATAGGAGGTGACGCGCATAGCCCCTTACAATAAGTTACCATGCGCGTCCATACATACAACGTTATAAACAAAAGACCACTGATAGTGGCGAATTAGTTACTAGGCTTTGACACCTAGTAACCGTCACGAAAGGAAAGACAATCACGCCGTATCGGTTTCCCCAAACCTTTACGGCGAAGATGCGGGTAGGAATCGAACCTACTTAAAGCCCAAGCCCGCATCTGCCTCAACAGAAAGGATAAAAAATATGAAAAAACCCACACCCGCCAAGAAGACAGGAAGCCGTAGGCGAGAGTTGAACTCGCATAACCCATCTACAGCATCACATTTCAATAAACCTTTACTGCGCCAGACTTGCAGTGTTTTAAACTTATCAATGTGTCGTATAAAGCATTCGCCGTCTAAAAAATCTTGATTGCTAGATTTATAAGTATACTTTACACATAAGTTTTTTGGCGTTGATGCAATCATTTAATGCTACCAAGGGATAATGCGACGGTAGGAGTCGAACCTACGTCATATTTCGTTCTGCCGTTGAACTACGTCGCACCTAATGGTCAGATATCTTGAGGGAGAATATCTGAAAAGGTAGAACCAAATGGCAAACTGGTTTCCCAGTGACGGCGCTGATAGGAGTTGAACCTACGTCTAGGCAGTCAAAGTGCCATGCACTACCGTTGTGCTACAGCGCTATCTCATCTATTAGTAGTATACCTCATATTTGATGATAAGTAAACCTTTTCTTTTAAATTTTCCTCCCAATGTTTACAAAACATTTTATCGTCAGTAAGATTACCTAATTCATCACTATTTCTGCAACAGCAAGCGCCGTTTACATGCCATCTACAAGTATTGCACTCTTTCATTTGCACACCTTATCCTTTTCTGTTTAAATTGCTTAAACCAATTACAGATGCCGTCACTTTCTACTTCTTCGTTTTTCAACTTACAAAAATAATGCGGACGTTCTTTTTCGCCATCATAATTAAAGTCGCAGTACGAACAATCACTGCATTGCAGACGCATCTTCAATCAACCTCTCTACATCACTATACTTTGCGGCATATATGCCTAGTTTACTGCCCGCGCTGACAGTTAAAAGCATTTCGTCATTCCCATTGGGCGTTATCTCCACAATATACCTTTCGTTTACCCATACACCGCTTAATGTTTTAATCATAATATCTCCTTATCTCGTTAGCAACGTAATCCTGCACCCATTCTTTTGTCGCTAAATCACCTATATCTGCCGTTGAGCGATGCTTTAATGAGTTTATCAAGTCCTCACACAAGCTGTCAAGAAGAGTAAACCAATATCCGTCCTCATGCCCGTCTCTCCTAGCAAGCCTCTTCTTATCCGCAATCCTTTTTCTTATATCCTCTTTCTTAATCGAAGTAAACATACTTTACCCCCTTCACTCTATATCTTGACCTACCCTTAAGCTCTATATCGCCTCTTTTTACCAGATTAGAGAAATGTCTATGCACGGATGCTATACTAGACAATCCTACACCTTCTCCTATGTCTCTCATGGTAGGTGTAACGCCCTCCCTTATCATATAGGCTTTAATAAACTCTAAGACTTCATCTCTCTTCACGCCCAATCCTCCGTTCCTTTATCCATATCATACAGGCTCTCAATCACTCTTCGTTTCATCTCGTCCTTCTTCTTATCCGTGATTTCTAAGGCATCAATCACTTCATCAACCGATATATAGTCCTCTTCGATGACTTTATTCTGATATCTGAACTTACCTTCCTCATCACGATAGATTAGCTCTTTATCAAGCAGAAATCTGAATATCTTGGCTAAGTGTCCTACATCAGTGCCTATCTCTTCCGCTATCCCGTCAAACAGCCCGACATTCCATCCCGTTAGTTTACCTCTTATCACCTCGGATAAGCTCAGACCAGTCATACTCGCTTCATCCCGTAGCATTTTCATCTGTTCGCTGTTTACCCTCACTCTGAGAGTCTCACACAAATCTTCTGTTGGTCTGCTCATTCCTTATCTCCCTTAACGCTCTATAAATCTCTTTCTCACTACAGCCGCCTTGTTCTGCCCTATCAATGGTCTCTACAAGGTATTTTAAGGCATCTATACTCTTTATCGCCATATTGATAGCCCATTCTTTCTCTGCGGGTGATACTGGCTCTCCATTTAATATCTCTTTAGCCCTTTTTGTCCACATAAGCCCTCCTTATTTCATAAAAATTGCATGTTTTTTTCATGTTTCTTTCATAAGAACTTCTGCTTTATTTCATAAAAATTTCATGTTTATTTCATGTTTTTCTCATGGTTATTGCATCAATTTTGCATCCTAGCAATGCTTCCAGTACGTCGTCTGCATCATCTACCAATATCCCGCCTACTGGCTTAAACCATGGCTTCTTATTAAACTCTTCAAGCGTTATTGGCATCGGTATATCTACATCATCTGCCATACGTAACACATTCCTTTTTCTTTCTTCGTTGACAACCAAGATTCTCTTCCCTGTCTCATGGCTCATCGCTATGAGTGCCTTCGTCTTTCCAAGTCCTTTTCCTCTTATTATCTTTCTCATAACTCTCCTTTCTATTTTGTGGTACAAAACATTACCCTAAAAAGTTTTGTGGTACAAAACTATTTATTTTGTGGTACAAAACTCGAAACCCGCTCTGGTACTGAGTTATTTTGTGGTACAAAACTATTTCGAGGAGTTTTGGGGTACAAAATTCTGGGGTTTTGGGGTACAAAACTATTACCTTATCTGGGTTTTGTGGTACAAAACTCTCTCTTTTCTCTATTTTGGTATCGGCATATATAACAAAACGACACTTTTTTTAGAACGTTTTGTGGTACAAAACTCAGAAAGCCCATAACCATGCGGTTTTATTTTGTGGTACAAAACTTGTGGTACAAAACTATTTTATAACCGAGTAGGGTATGGTGTCAAGTCTTTTTGGTTTTTCGGGTGGAGAGAGGGGTTATTAGGCACGGAAGAGAGTTCAAAATAAACCCCCATACCACGGGTACTAGCTGTTCTTAATAAAAGTTAACAAGAAAATCGTTCGTAATCAACAACCCCCACATTCCGCATAAATAGGCGGTTCTCAGCACCTTCGTTTAATGGTAATTATACGAAAGTGTCTATATTTAACACGAGCAATTGTGCGGATTATTCAGTGTTTATGCGGGTTTGCGCGATTTCTTTTTTAGTGTCACCGCGATTTGTTTTAATTTGCCACCCCACCAATAATTTATAAGTCAGTCTTATATATCAAATAAAAAGTATAAGTAAAACTTATATTTCAGCCATAACACATATAAATAAATCTTATATTTCAGACTAAACTTATACTATAGCATATAAACAGATATAGTATTGTATATAAGGAGTATATATAAGGATATTTATATTAGGGTATATATAGTAATGGGGATATGCAACAGAGGGTGGCTCGGACACTTCGTTGTCCGATGCCTTCTCGCCTACGGCGATTTCAGGGGAGTATCAGAGGGTCATTGTGTCTCATCTTGAATAGAGCAGAGGGATAGCAAGAAATGTAGACAGAGAAATAATCAAGTACCCAAACCCACAGGGCTTTAACTTGTGTGAGCGTCACGCTCGTCTCACGCCTCGCTGTTTATAGTCCGCAATGCACACATCCATGTGTGCAAAGCTCAGTAGGCACACCAAGTTCCGACTAAGTGGCTAAGATTGTCTGTTACTTCGTGTAACAGCCAATTTTACCCACTAAGTCTCCACATTATAGTATGGGAAAGTTCTAAGGGTCTAAATAACAGCCCCTAAGAACTTTCGGCAGAACCCGCCAAGGGTGTGGGTTTGAGGTAAACACATTGCTATCGTGCGCCACTACACATCACCGCGCCACGAACCACGTTAAATCCGCACGTTCCAACGAAACCGAGCCTTTTAAAAGCAAAAAATACATGTAGGCTCGTTTTCTGGTTAACGACTCAAACCCCATAAAGTTTTAGCAATATTTTTATACAATCTGTCAATAACAGCTATCTAAAAATAAAAACTATGTTGACAGATTATATAAAAACATTCCCAAAACTTTACAAGCCCTTGTCTGAACCTGCCAATTCACTAACCTTTGCTAAAGCAAAGCTAAGTGAATCCATACACAGCAGAAGGTGTAATTATTGTCAGCTAAATAGCTAAAATCGAAAGGAGATTACACTATGAAAAACTTTAAGGAAATGATTTCAGAAATCACAGCAAACGCAATGGCAGAGATTGAGGTAAACGAAACAATCAATCTTGTAAACGAGGAGCAGAACGCACTCGACAAAGCACTCGCACGTCTTGAATCAATGGACACAGACGTTCTTGCAAGAGCTAAAGAGGATGCAAACGCCGTTGACGGTCACACACGTTACTACGATGTGATGAGCGGTTATGAATCACAGTACATGAATCGCAATGATTGGAGAGTTGCAAGAAAGATACGCAACAATTCAGATTACAACATTCGCAAAGATAACTACGAGGCAGAGCGAAAAGCTAAATTTGAATATGATTTAATTCAAGCAGGAGTTAAGAAAGCTACAGTTGCAAAGATAAAGAAACATAAGAGTTTGCCTAATGCAACATATGTAAAGATTGACAAAAAGGTTTACGTTAAAGATTATAAGCCTAGTAACAGCTCATTTGAAACAGTGAGAGTTGTTGACTACAAGATATATCACAAAGCAATCGTTCTTGAGGTTGCATCGGCAGACGCAGACCGAATCACAGGTTACTTCGACGATATGATTAACGAGTACAATGCAAAGCGTGATGTTTACTTCGATGTAGATACACGTAACGAATCAACTTATCATATCGTATTCAGATATGAGCCTTTTGATAGGTTCGGTAAGCCTAACAAATACGACGGAATCATGCAGTTACGAACATTCTTGAATCAGCAGAAGTTCATAACAAAGCAGAATCCAGTTCGAGTTGGTGAGTATCTCGAAATCCTCAAAGGTAACCAGGTAAACCTTCCACTTTCGATGGTTTACAACTACACAGAGAAATCCGACAAACTCACTGTTTATAGGGTTTACGGCAACTTTGAAGAGTTCGACAAGGAACTTCGCGCTGAATAGTATAAATCGCCTAGAGGTTAACAGCCTCTAGGCTTTTTTTATGCCAGTTTACCGAGTGTATCGAAATAATGCATTAATGCCACTCCACTCCATTTCAGTCAAGAGACGCTTCGCTTCTGCTCTTGACTTCCATTCCGCTACATGGCGAGTAAATGTTGTACTTAAAAAAACGAAAGGAGCAAACGAATGAATCAAATCGAAATTATATATAACGAAGAAAGGAATACATACAATCTTATACTGAACGGTGAATGGTACGCCGAGGGAAATTATGAATACATCGAAAAGATGGTTGAGAATATACACAAATGCGAGACAGAGGAAGATGAAGAATGGCAATTTGCAGAGGAGGAAACATGGGATGAATAAGAAGCCAGTAAACATAGGAATCGTAAACACAGATGATTTTGTAATAATCAGCATCACAATGTTCAACAAGAACAAATGGATGGTGATAAGAAAGAACGTAATGGAATTTGATATGTTCTGTATAGCAATAATGATAATGATAAATTTCTTGCTGATAAGCTTATCAAGAAACACTATATTGCAATGGCATGAAAAGATTATCATTGCGATTATCGAAATATTAATGGTAGCAAAATACATAAAGACAAGGAAAGAAATAATCGAAAGATAGAAAGGAGCAATATGGCAACTATATACACACGTTCAATCGATGGAGTGAAAATCCGCTTCGGAAAGTATTCCGACAATGACTATGTAATCTATGTCGGAAATAGGTTATATGCAGAGATTGACAACTTGGCAGACGCAAATAGGGAATATAACAATGTGGATGAACGAGTTGTCAAGTATCTGGGCATGTAACGGCTTCGCCGTGTTGAGAAATACAGGAAGAATAGTGTCTACGGCGCAAAAACGAAAAATAAAAAATCGAAAAAGTGAAGGAGGTAAAAAATGAACATAGTTAACATTCTAAACTTGTATACGAGATTCTACAAGGAAACAGAAGTCAAAGTTGAGAATCATAACATGCGGATTATCGACGAAAAGACAGGACTAAACTACATAGTAGATAAAGAAAGTGATATTCCAAAGATATTCTCAACAATAGGCAGAATGAGGACGGATTTGATGATGACGTAGAAAGAAGGTAATATGGAGGAATTATTCACAACAAAAGGAAAAGGTGAAGAATTAAAAGCAATTTACCAAGATAATAAATTTAAAGTTGTATTTGTATATCCAGACGGCTCAAGATATGAAGCAGACGAAACAAATGATATATCAACTCTAGTTGAATCATACAACTTTTGGGGATTGCTTACAGGCTTATTTAACACTCCAATCGAAAGTAGTCAAGTTGAAAAGCACTTGACAACTTCCTCATTACGTGTTGATGAAAAGATGTAATTTAAAAAAAGATTCAATTGAAAAGGAGAATAAAAATGAAAAACGAAGAAGCAATTATGCAGATGAGAGTAAACCTTATGAGAAATAGACAGATTGGAACTACAGGAAGAAAGATGATGTGGCATGATATGGATGGAAACGAGATTGAGATTGATGAACCAGATGAAATCCACACATATGCAGGATGGAAGAGGCTCGGATATCAAGTACCAACAGGAACAAGAGCAAGAATCTTTATTCCTATCTGGAACTCGATTACACTTGGAGACGGTTCAACATCAATGATGCAGTCAAACAGAGCATTCTTCACACCAGAGCAGGTACAAAGAATCGAAGAAGAAGTAGATAATGTATTTGAAGTGCCGAATGCAGGAGTAATGGAAGAGTTGAAAGATATGGCAATTAATTAAGAAAATATGCGGTGGCGGAATAGGTAGACGTATTGTACTCCTGTAGAAACAAACTATCGTACGGTAGTATCAGGTCAGGGTGCTAGACACAAAATAAATTGTTTCATGTAAGGTGCAAATCCTTACCCGCATATGGTGCTGTGGTGGCGGAATGGGTAGACGCTAATAAAAGGGTTAGATATACAATTGCCCGTGGCGACTGTGAGAATGCGCAAAATTCAAAGAGCAGAAGTGAATGTATATCATGTAGGGTTCAAATCCCTACCCACAGAATCACCAGAAATGGTGAGCATAGTAAATCTTCTTTCAAAAGACCGTGATGGCGGAAAAGGTAGACGCAAAGGACAAGCCAGATGAAGCTGAATTAAGTCCTTGACAGATGATTCATGCAAGGTGCAAATCCTTGCTCACGGTTTAAAAATAAAAAAAGAGAGGAAGAAAAGATGGAAATAATAAGAAAAGATAATGAAGGAACGATTTTCGGAAACTTACCAATAGGAGCTGTGTTTACAACAGAAAATAACGAATTATGTTTGAAGGTACAGGATAGCGACATAATAGACAACGCATACGATTTAGAGAAAAAGAAAATCATATATATGCCGCCATTCGAGAAAGTAGCAGAGAAAAAAGCAAAGATGATAATAGGAGAATGAAAATGAAAAGATATTGGGTAGGAATAAATGGAAGTATTGTTGTGGAGGCAGAAAACGAAGACGAAGCATATCATAAAGCATATTTTAAAGCGTTACAGGTACTTGAAAAGGCAAGTACAGGCGATATTATGTGTCTTACCGATTGTGAAGAAGAAAGTGAGGAATTATGAAATACAAAATAGAATACAAAGATAAAGGGAAAATAAAAAGAACAGAAATAGAAGCAAAGGACATGAAAGAAGCAAAAGAAAAGGCATTGGTAAAATACGGACACGAAACAATGTCAATAGAAGAAAAATAAGAAAAGAGGATGCAAATATGAGAGGATATAAGGCATTTAACAAAGATTTGAAATGTAGAGATATGCAATACGAAATAGGAAAGGAATATGTTTTTGAAGGTGAACCGATACCGTGTAAACAGGGTTTTCATTTCTGCGAAACAATAGGGGATTGTTATAGCTTTTACCAAAAAAATGAAAACACAAGAATATGTGAAATAGAAGCAACAGGAGAAATTAAAAAAGATGAATTAAAATATATAACAAATAAAATTAAGATTATTAAAGAAATAACAAAAGAAAATATAAGAAAAGGAAATATAGGAAAATATAACACAGGTTATTTGAACAGCGGTTATAAAAACAACGGAGATAGGAACTGCGGAGATGAAAATAGCGGAGATTGGAACTGCGGTGATACTAACAGCGGTGATGGTAACAGCGGTAATTGGAACAGCGGTAATAAGAACAGCGGTCATTGGAACAGCGGTGATTGGAATAGCGGAAACAAAAACGATGGATATATGAACAGTGGCAATAGAAACAGCGGTATAAGAAACAGTGGCGACTGGAACAGAGGCAAACAAAGTAGTGGTGTTTTTAATACAGAAAAAAAACCAACAATAAAGATGTTTGATAAAGAATCGTCATGGACATATCACGATTGGTTCAACAGCCGTGCAAGAGAAATTATGGAATGAAAAGAGAAAAGATAGACGATACATAGAATAGTTACCACTCCGCTCACGAGTTGTCAAGTTGAAAAGCACTTGACTACTCGTTCACTACATGGTTTGTAATTATCATCAATTTAAAAATTATTAAATTTAAAGGAGATTTCAAAAATGAACATAACAAATGAGATGTGCAATTGGTTAAACGAACATGAAGTAACATATAAAACAAACGCAGTTGAAAAAATTAAAAATGAATGGGAAAGGAATAAGGCTGATTTATTGGAAAAGTTCAGAACTCATCCGAACTGGGATGAAGAGAATCTTGCAATAGTATTCAGAGAATCAGAATATGAAAGAGCGCTTAATAACTCAGCAATATCAGATTTCAACGAATGGGTAGAGAAAATAGTTCGTAAAAAACTAAGCGAAGTAAGCAGAAAGGACGAATATAATAATGCATATTTAAAGAAAGAAAAATATGGAGACGCAGTTTATTATCTGGGAAATTCATGCTTCAATGGAATGAACTTGATGATAAACGGAGAACCTGCAAGAACAGTATTAAAAGAAAAATATGAAAAAGCATGTTCGGAATATGATGTAATAGCAAATTCAACATCAACAATATTAGGGCAAAGAGTTGATATAGAAACAGAAAAGAAGTACAGGAGAGCAATATTAGCATTAAGAGAATTTCTTGGTGTAGAATCAAATTTTGCAACAGAGGACTTAGCAGAAAGAGTAAACAACCGTATTCCAGAGATTGAAGCCGTAGCAGGACAGAAGATTTCAAGAATTATTCAGAAAATATGCAAAACAATTGATTTGGACAAGTACGTAGAGATTAATGATTATGGAACGTACACAAGAGACGATGGATATAATCGTCAGTACGCAATTCTATGTAATGAGATTAATCCAATCAAGTATAAGAGGATTACAGTAATATCATTGAATCCTATTGACTATTGGAGCATGTCGCATGGATATAATTGGAAGTCTTGTCACTACGTAGGCGATGATGATGACGGATGCTACTCAAGCGGAACGGAAAGCTACATGCTTGATAGCACATCAGTAATTTATTACGTAATTGATGAGAGCCATGAAGGAACAGAGTATTGCAAGCAGAAGAAAATAAATAGAGCAGTATTCTGTATCGGTGAAGAGGGAAATGCAATTCTCGAAGCAAGAGTATACCCAGATGACAGAGATGGAGGTGACAATTCACTAGGAAGACAGTTTAGAGATGTAATGTCAAAAGTAATTTCAGATATATACAATGTAAACAACTATTGGAGTATAGTAAAAGGTTCATCTGAATGCGGTGAAAGAACAAGAAGCTATGGAACGCATTACAGAGATTACGTTGAATATTCAAACGGAGTAATGATGATTAACAAATCATACGACGGCGAAGTGTGCATCGAAATTGGACATGACCCTATTTGCCCTGTATGCGGGGAAGAACATAGTAACACAGAAAATATTATATGCTCAGACTGCTTAGAAGATAGCAGATATGATAACCCGCAGACATGTGAAAGATGCGAGGAAAGATTCGATGGTGATAGCTATGATGCAGTATATACAGAAGACGGAAGTTGGTTTTGCTGTCGTGAATGCGCAGAAGAGGCTGGATATAGGATGGATGTAGAAGGATATTGGTATCCACGAGAAGATATGTGTTATTGCGTAGACGATGACGAATATCATCACGAAAATGATTGTTACATGGATGATTATACTGAAGAATATCACAGTGGAAACCCTTATATAACAACAACAGACGGAAACACTTATTCATGTGAAGAACATGCAGTAGAAGATGGAAATGTAGAGGTAGATGGAGAATGGATAAGCAAAGATGATGCAATCGAAATAGATGGAGAATACTACGATAGAGAAGATAAAGATTTGGTATGGATTGACGATGACACAGCGTTTACAAGCGAGGAGGATGCGGAAAATGCAGGATATGTAAAGTTAGAGAATGAAAAGTGGATAAGCAGAACAGAGGCAACATATGACGAAGAAAATGGCGTATGGAGGACAATCGCATGAAGCATCACAAGGGAAAAAGAAGAGTAAGCAATAAAGGATTTGTCAAAATATGTAAATTAAATCAAAAGGAATTAAGAAGCTATCTGATTAGTGAGTTGGCAAAGTATTACGACGAAGTTGTAAAAGAAGATGGATTCGTGTACGTAAAAGGTAATGATAAGATTGCATTAACAGCACACATGGACACAACTCCGAGAGTGGAGTACGGAAAAAGAAAGAAGGTAAAAGAAGTATACGAATATGTAGAAAAAGGTAAAACAATTGTACATTCGCCACAGGGAATAGGAGGTGATGATAGATGTGGCGTGTACATGATTATGGAAATCTTAAAAAGAACAGAGTTAAGACCAACAATCGTATTCTGTGAAGACGAAGAGATAGGATGCGTAGGTTCATCAAAGTTCACAAAGACAGACTACATAAAGGACTTAAGTGAGATGTATTTCATCATAGAATTAGACAGAAGAGGAAGTAACGACATAGTGTTCTATGATGATGCAAATGAAGATTTCCATAAGTATGTTGCAGAGGTAACAGAATACGTTGAGGAATGGGGAAGTTGTTCAGATATATCATATTTATGTCCAGATTGCGGCGTAGCAGGAGTAAATATAAGCTGTGGATATTATGACGAGCATCATGTATACGAAACAGTTGTATTAGAAGAAATGGAAAGAACATTAAATACAACGATAAAGCTAATTAAAGACGGCTTAGAGAAAGGAGTACAGTATGAGTACATAGAAAAAGTATATGGAAGATGGGGAATATACGATTATAACGGAACATACAGATACGATTACGGAAATTCATATTGGGATGACGAGTATTGGAGCGGAAAGAATACAAGTAGCCATATTTACGGAGAAACATGTTACTTGGAAGTAGAATTTGATAACGGATATGGCGATTGTGGTGACGATGTATTTCAAGGAGACTCAATAGCAGATGTATGGTATCAGTTCTTTTCATCACATCCAAACCTAAAAATGGAAAATGTAACAAATTATATAGAATGGACAGAAGACGAATTTAAAAAAGCGGAGGGATAAAAATGAGATACACAACAAATGAACAGAGAAGAAAAGGAGTAACAAAGGGCGTATATTGCAATATTGAAAAGCTAATAAAATTAGCAAGCAAATTTGAAACAGAACAGGAATTTGCAGAAACAATAGGAAGAAGCAATACATGGTTGTATAATGTCAAGAAAAGCGGAACAATGGGAATGACAGATGCACTAGCAATCAAATGCGTACATGGAGTAGATGTAATAATTGAAAAGGAAGAGGAAGTAAAGGAAGAGAAGAAAGAAAACAATAATCAGCTAACAGATAAGCTAGATGAAATCAACGCAAATATCAAGGAATTAACAACGACAGTAAGCAGACTCGGCAATGTAAACATGCAAATTCTTGAGGAATTTCATAAACTGAACAAAGAACTGTTAAACACAAAGAATTAATTAAGGAGAAAACATGAAAGAGATAATAGAAGAAAGAAATGTAAGAGAAACAACAAAGTTTATAGCGTGTGATGGAACACTATTCTATGTATATGGAGAAAAAACAGCAGAAAGAGTAAACGAAGTAAGAAAACAGTGCGCAGAATATGAAAGAACAGCTCAAGCAGTAATCGGAAAAAGGGCAATGAAAATCAAAATTGGAGATACAACAGCATATGATTTAACAAATGGAGAAGGTTCAGACGAATACGAGGTAGAAATCTTTAAGCCAACGACAGCAGAAAATATCAAAGATTTGCAAATGTATCTTGAAAAAGCAACAAGATACGGGAAAATGGAAATTGATGACACGTTGATTAATAAGGAAGTAATGATTTGGTGGAATTACGATAAAGATGGTTATACAGTATCAACACTAGAATCATACATGGGAACAATAAAAGAAGCATATTACAATGCAATTGAAAGATACAAGGAGAAGAGTGATGAACAGGGATAAAATGAAGAGATTGGCAATTAAAAGACTAAAAGAAATGAAATTGCTAGGAAGCGTAACAAGCCTATTCTCAAAAGAGGATAGGCTTTATTATTCAGAAAGAATCAATAAACAGTACTCGGCAGTATTGAATATATTAGATGAAAATGAAGAATTGTATAAGAAAGTAAAAGAATTTGAAGAGAGGACAGGGCATTTAGTATATCATTGCATTTTAACACAGACAACATTCGGAACAATCTTTGATATGTTATTTATATCAAAATATGAAGAAGATTGGGAATACGACTATGAAAAGATGGATGATTTTTATAGAGTAATGTCAATGGCAACAAATCTAACAGATGACATGTTATCAGATATGGGTTCGATTTTGGTAAGACCAAGCATGGGCGGATTAGAAAGAATTGGATAAGAGGAAAAGAAATGAGTAAGAGCAAGTATTTTTACTACGTATTAGTAATGACAAATTACGGAGCAGTATTTGTAACATCAATAAACAATGCAGAAAGAACAGCAAGATGGGATAAATTGGAAACGCCGCTAAACATGTCAAAGAAAGATGCAGAATTCATGGCTAAAGCATTAACATGGAACGGGAATTTAGCCTATGCGGTAACAACAGAATATGAATTATCATATCAGCCATACCTATATCAAACAGGCGAATTTAAGTGGGTAAAAAAGGAGGATGAAAATGAAGATAACAAAAAGAAAGACAATGATTGAATTAAGCGAAGAAGAGAAAGTAATAATGAATAAGGCAACAGAAATATTAACAAGCGTAATGTATGAAATAGATGATTGTTCAGAATTATTTGGATATAATAATGCAGATTGGGATGAAATAATAAAAGGGCTAGAAGAAGCATCAGAAAAAGGGATGTTCGTCATCGAATAAAAAGGAGAAAAAAAAGAAAGAAGAAATAATATTTGAGACAACGCAAAAAGAAATAAGCGAAGGAATGGGGAAAGAAAGTGAGGATTAAATGTTTGTAAGAACATCAAATGGATATCTGATAAATTTAGATAATGTAAAAACAATATATGCAAGCGTGAATAAAGAAAATATATGTAGTGTAAAAGCAAAGCAAATAGACAACACAGAAGTAGCATTATATAAAGATAAAGAAATGCAATATTGTTTAGAATATCTAAATAGTTTAGCAGATAAAATAGCGATGAAAGTAATTTAGCGAAAGGGAAAAAGAAACAAAATGAATAAATTGTATTGCTTCAAGCTAGAGGAAAATGGAGAAATAAAGAAAATAACAATAGAAAAATGGATAGAAAGAAAACAAAGCGAATATACAAAAAGATATACAATAAGCTTTGACAACGAAAAATATCCAGTAAGTAAAACAGGAAGAAGATATTCTTTAAGCTCAGAGAAATTAGAGCGTTTCGTATCAAAAAAATTATTTACAAGCAATGGAGATGAACTAGATGCATACAGAAAAATAAGAAAAGAAATAAAAGAAAGAGCAAATAAAGCAAAGAAAATATATGATGAAGCAATAGAAGAATATGTAAAAATAACATTACGAAAAACAGAGGAAAATAATAAATGAGAGAAATCACAATAAGAATTGAGGTAGACAATGAAACATTAACGTCAGATTTGGAACAAATCATAGAAGAAGCTTTAAATGAAAATGGAATAGAAGCAATATACGAAATCATAGAATAAAGGAGGAAATGAAAATAAGGATTAGAAAGGAGTTGATTGAATAAGTATTCATGCCATGTTAAAATACTAATATATAATATTTAAAAAGGAGAAAAACATGGTAAAAGTAAAAGAAAGTTTAAAAGGAAAAACATATGGAAGCTTAAAAGTAATAGAACAAGTAGATGATTATGTATCACCTAAAGGAAATAAGATAGCAAGATGGAAATGTAAATGTAAATGCGGAAATATATGCATAATACAAGGGAATAATTTAAAAAAAGGAAATACAAAATCATGTGGATGCGAAAAATATAAAAAAAGAAATTACCCGCATAAAAAAGCAAGGAAATACAATGAATATAATCTAAATAAGGAATATGGAATAGGATATACAAAAGATAATAAAGAATTTTGGTTTGATAAAGAAGATTATGAAAAAATCAAAGATTTTTATTGGAAATACGATAAAAAAGGGTACTTGTATACAATAGAAAGGAGTGGTGAAAAAAGAAAAAAAATATTATTTCACAGATACATACTAGGGAAAATAAAAAAAGGATATGTAGTTGACCATAGAATACATAATCATGGAAATGAAATAAAAAAAGATAATAGAAAAGTAAATTTAGAAATTAAAACAAATTCACAAAATATGATGAATGTTGAATATTATAAAAATACATCTAGCCATCATATAGGAGTACAATACGACAAAACACAAAAAAAATGGCAAGCAAGAATAGGAATAAACAAAAAAAGAATACATCTTGGATGGTATAAAACAGAAGAAGAAGCAATAAAAGCAAGAATAAAAGCAGAAAATAAATATTATAAAAAATATAGTTATGAAAATATAAGAAAGGAATCAAAAAATGAGTGCTTTAGTTGAAACAATGTTCTATACAGGACGTAATGTGCCGTGGCATGGACTCGGAACACAGGTAGAAAGCGCACCATCAAGTGCAGATGCAATAAGACTAGGAGGATTAGACTGGAAAGTTGTTCAGAAAAAAATCTATACAGAGGATGGAATAAGAATCAATGGATATAGTGCGAATGTAAGAGATAAAGACGGAAAAAGCTTGGGAATAGTAGGAAGCAGATATTCAATTGTGCAAAACGAGGATGCATTCAAGTTTACAGACGCAATGCTAGGAGAAGGCGTAAAGTACGAGACAGCAGGAAGTCTAAAAGATGGAAGAATAATTTGGTTGTTAGCAAAGTTGCCAAACAAATACGAGATATTAGGAGATGCAGTAGACCCGTACATTGTATTTACAAACACACATGATGGTTCGGGAGCAGTAAGAGTAGCAATGACACCAATAAGAGTTGTATGTAATAACACACTGAATTTTGCATTGAAAACAGCAAAAAGAACATGGTCTGCTAGGCATACAGGAAGTATCGGAACAAAATTGGATGATGCATTAGAAACATTGGCATTTGCAGATGAATATATGAAAGCAACACAGAAAACATTTGAAGATTTGCATAAAATCAAATTAAATGAATTTGAAGTAAGGTCAATCATTAATAATATTGTGCCTATAAATGACCTAGTAATGAAAAAGCAACAGATTGAGAATCAAGAGACAATAAGAAATGATATCTTGTATAGATTTAAAGAAGCACCAGACTTGAAAGGAACAGAATCAACAGGCGCAAGATTAATACAAGCCGTAGCAGATACAGTAAGTCATATTGAACCATTTAGAAGAACATCAAACTACGAAGAAAACAGATTGAAGAAAGCAATAGAAGGAAATACGTTACTAGATAAGGCAATGCAAATATTAAATGTTTCATAAAGGAAAAATAAAATGACAAGAGAAGAAGCAATAGAATTTGGCAAAATGTGGCTTGAAGTGCAGGAAGATTGTAAGGATAGTATTACATATAAATTTTTCAAGATGGCAATTGAAGCACTACAGCAAGAACAAAGAAAAGGACGTTGGATAATTGACGGACAACATAGAAGATGCCCAGAGTGCGGCGAATATTTCTGTATCAAAGATGCAGAAGGAAACGAGATACCAAGTAGTTTTTGCCCGAATTGCGGTGCAGATATGAGGGAGGTAAGAGAATGAAAGCAAAGATAACTGACGCAAGATTATATCTAAAGACATATAAAGAACTTGAACAAGGGCAATTATTTTTGTACGAAGGTATTCTGTACATTAAAACAGATATCGAGAAAGATGAGTTTATTCTTGCAGTAAGATTAGGCAATGGAGGGTTTGCGGCATTTGTGGAAGACACTAGGGTTGAAACAGTAGACGCGGAGATAAGATACTTTTGAGGGGATGAGGGAGGCAAGAAAATGACAAGAGAAGAAGTAATAAAAGAACTTGAAATCCTAAAAGAAAATTATTGGGATGATGACGGTTACGGACACGAAACAAAGCAATATGACGATACAATGCTTGCGCTAGATATGGCAATAGGAGAATTAAATCAAAGATGGATTCCTGTTACTGAGGAGATGCCCAAGGAACATATTTGTGATGATGGATTCATAGAACCTAGCGTGTCAGTTCTAGTACAGCTAAATAACAAAGAGATGAAAGTTTCTCGTTATTGGGGCAGTAGGAAACACTACAAGGATAAACCATGGATTGATTTATCATATCCAACTACATTAGAAGTTGTCGCGTGGATGCCATTACCCGAACCATATGAGCCACAGGAAAGTGAAGGATAAGTAATGAAAAATGAAGAAGTTATAAGAATAGCACAAGGATTGATTACAGATTTTAAGTGTGAAAGTGAAACGATGGTTGAATTCTGTAATGCGGTAATTAAAGCATTAAAGCAACAGCCGTGTGATGATGCGATAAGTAAACAGGATGTGCTTGACAAGATAAGAACCGAGATTGAGAACATAGATTTATTGGCAGAATATACAAGGGGAGATATAAAAAGAATGGCACTTGCTATAATTGATAAGTACAAGGTGAAAGGAGAGGACAAGGAATGACAAGAGAAGAGGCTAGAGATAAGGCGGAGACAAGAGTATGGGTTTACATGAATAAAGGAGACATTGACTATTATTTTGATTTCTATAAATTAACGGTATTAGATAAAAATGGCAAGAAGAAAGCAAAGCCAAATAGAACAGAAAAAGAAGATGCTTTAATTAAATATCTAACTGACAAACTAGCAACAGAAGATGATAATAAAGTAGAGCGTCAGCAGAAAGCATACGAGGAAAGATTCAAGCACGATGTAGCTATGATTACAAGCACAACAACATGAAAAGGAAGAAAGTGAGAATAAGGAATGACAACAGACGAATTAAACGCAATTAGATATTTAACAATAGGCTTGGCTAAAGAGAGCTTTAAACAAGATTTTAAAAGCTTTGGTAAAGAAGATGATGATTACATTAGAGAAAAGCTAGTATTGGATAGTTACTGCAAGGGCGTAGAAGATGTTTTGAAGATATTGGGAAACATGAAGCAAGAGCCAAAGTGGATTCCTGTTACAGAGAGATTACCAGAAGAATCGGACGATTATCTAATCACTAATATTGCAGGTGATGTGGAAATGGCATATTTTGCGCACCCGAAAGATTATGCAATAAGTAAAGGCGAGTGGCGTGAAATATGGTGCGAAGACGATGTTGTAGCTTGGATGCAATTACCTAAATCATATAAAGAAGAAAGCGAAGAATAAATATGGGAACAATACGAAATGAAATGACAATAGTGCATGATTGGGAAAAAGATAAAATAGAGAAGCTAAGAGAAGATGCTATAAGAGTATTTAGCGAAGTAATTAGTCGAGATTTAGGAAATGAAGAATACATTGAAAAAATGATAAGTCCTATAATGGAAAGTTATATAAATCGAGAATATACTTTCGTTATAAACGGCGATTGTTCAAAAATTGGGTGGGAAACGTCTAAACGATTCCACGAAGCAAGAATGGAGTGGTGCGAAAAGCATAAGAATATTTCACAAAATATCATCGTAATAAATTTTGGCGAAGGATACGAGCCAAGTCGCATAGTATTTGATAACAGAGCATAGAAGGAGGGCAAAATATGGAGGTAACATTTATTGACAAGCAAAAAGCGACATTTGGTGATATGTGCATAGGTGACACGTTTACTAGGGGAGGCGACACAGTATATATGAGAATTGATAAGCTAGGACGACATAACGCCATGCCGCTCAACGGTTGCAATAGCGGAATGGCTGTGAAGTTCGACGGAAACGATGAAGTACTGCCATGCAAAGCAAAATTAACGATAGAAATGGGGTGAAATTGATGGCAAAACGTGAATTGATAGATAGAAACAACTTGGAGAGTACAACAATCGTGACAGATGATTATAGCGGAAATGAAGTGTTAGACGTAGTGCTGATGGAAGATGTTATAGAAGCACCCGTAATCACCGAACAGGAGATAGTAAAGCCTTATCTTGACAAGATAAGGTCTGAGATATGGGATTTACAGTA
This sequence comes from Bacilli bacterium, assembly GCA_045222195.1. Taxonomy (GTDB): domain Bacteria; phylum Bacillota_I; class Bacilli_A; order RFN20; family CAG-826; genus RUG14515. Next base: position 79,919 of record JBGUXN010000021.1, read on the forward strand.
TGGTGATGAAGAAAAAAGCGAGACTGACGAAGATAGAGCCGATGCTTATAACAATGCCATCAGGCAAGTAATTGAAATCATAGACGAGTACATGACAGAAAGTGAGGAATAAGTTAGCCACTGTAATTTATGCCTGCTTGTTAGTAAAGAAGATGTTTTAGGATTTATAGACAATCTAATATCAGAACAGGAGGCGGAAGAATGACAGTAAAACAGCTGATTAAGAAACTATCAAAATGCCCAGAAGATGCAGAAGTACTGATTCCGAATGATTCAATGTATTTTGATGGTCATTATTATGCAACAAACATTGAAGAATATGATGACAGTACAATTGTAATTGATACGGATTATGAGAAGAGAGATGAAGATGAATGGGAGAAGTAATAGCAATATATTTGTTAGGTATTATATACGGAACATTGTTCGGATTGTTAATCGCATTAGTAATATGGGTATATAAAATACAAGTCAGAAAGTGAGGTATTAGAAGATGGGAAGATTGATTGATGCAGATTTTATTCTTAACAAGATGGAAAAAACAAAAGAACAGCCAGTTACTTATAGTGAATGTTATGCGTGGGATTTCGCCAAAGCATTACTAAATAATGCTCCAACAATCGAAGCTATCACAAAAGCCGACTACGAAAACCGCTTAAAGGCTGATATGGTGGCTATACTTACAGAGATACAGTCAGAGATTGAGAAATTAAGTACACCACCCGAATATCAAGACGAAGATTACTTCTTATTTGGTGCACAAAAATGTAGTGAGATTATTCAAAAGAAAATCAATGCACTGAAGGAAGAAAGCGAGGATAAATAAGATGAATGCTGTAAAAGTAATAGCGGGAATTATTGTTTACATGATAATTTCAATTCTAACAACAATACTTTTTATTTACGCAGACAGAAAAGCAGGAGAAACCGCGCAGAAAGTTTATAAAGAAGATAATTTTTATGAATATTGCGTGGTGGGATTTTTATTTCCACTTTCTCTTCCTTGTTTAGTAATTGCGGGAATATGTAAATTCATAAAAATAATGTGTGTAGCGATTGTTGAGTTAAAGATTGCAACAGAGGAAAAGGATGAGGAAGAAAATAAAACAGAAATAGAGCCAATTATAGAAGCAGATAAAGAAAGTGAAAATAAAAGAAAGAACAATCTTGAAAAGGCAAAGGAAATAGTAAAAAAAAATTATAAAGATGCCGATTGTGGTATTTTCAACAGCAGAAATGATGTTGGAGATGTAATGATGACAATATATGAAGATGAGAGATTGACTATTGATATTTGTTATAACTATGCATACTTCGAGGTATTCGGATTAACAAATGAAGAGTTTAAAGAACTTAGAAAGTATTACGACTCTTTAAAAGACAGAGAGGATGAATAAATGGAAAAGAAAAAACTAAAAGCAACAACGCAAAAAAGTTATTACGGAAAAGCAACAGTGATAGAAGACAGGTTCGGAAGTAAAAGATTAAAAAGTTACAATACAATTGTAGCAGAAATCACAAAGAAAGGAGAATTTAAAAGATTATGGGAAGGTTATAGCCAAACAACAATGAATCATATAAATGATTTTAGAAAAGAAAACGGATTAGAAAAAATCAATGCAAAAGAATGGAAGAAATTGGAAGTAGTAAAAAGAGATAAAAACAAGAAAAGATGGGTTTTTGTATTGATAGACACAAAAAAGAAAACAAAAGAAATATTTGAAATGGAACAGAAACAAAATACTCTAACAAGAGCATTGAGAAAAGAAAAATACGGGAATTTTCTGGCATTAAAAAGCTTTATAGAAATAGCACACCAAGGAGCAAAAATATATTTAAGTGACAACGCAGTATTATCAATAGAACAAATTTAAGAGGTGAGAAATGAATATAATAACATTACAAGCATTAACAAAAATGTGCTTAAAAGAAATGGATAAAGGAAACGGGAACAAGGTAGTAATGGTAAGAAACAATGCAAAGTTTGGAAATTACACGCCAATATTAGCAGAATTTGAAGATAACAAAGAAGAAATAAACAAAAATATAAAAACAAGAAGTCCAGAAAACTTTATATTACTAGGGTGAAAAATGAGCGAGAAAGAATTTGAAAGATTCATAAAAAGATACAAAGAGACAAGAATAGCAAATAGAATAATGAATATAACAATAAATGTAATGATAATACTGTTAATCATAGTGAATATAGAAATATTAATATTATTAAACATGAGGTGAGAATGAGGTTTATAGCGACAAAAGAGGCGATAAATAAATTAAATGCATACAAGATGACAGAAATGGAAGTAACGCAAGAGCATAAAGCACTATGGAATATTGAACATGAAGGAGGGAATATTGGACAAGCAATAATAAATTTCAAGAACAAAGACTTAATAATAGCACCAGTAGGCAAAAGAACAGCATTGATATATAAATACAAGCAAGAAATAAAGGATGATTACAGAGCGTTGCCAGAGATAGAATACAACGGGAAAGAATGGAAAACAAAATAATAGACAAAGCGAATATATATTCGTATAATAAAAGAGAAGAAAAATGAAAAAAGATGAGTGGATTTTAAGCAAAGAGCTAGGAAGAATAAGAAAATATGGAATAAATTTTCAAGCACAAAGAGCAAATGAAACACAAGCAGAAAATCAAGCGGAATTAAGATATGACATAGTAACAGAAAAGACAAGAGAGGTAATAGTGCCATACTGCACAATAGAAGAAATAATGTCAGTAACGCTAGCACTAGAAAAAGTAATGGAAAGATTGAAAGGTAGTGGATAGATTGAAAAAAAGACACGAAATATGGATTGCGATAGCAATAGTTCTTATGATGATTAACGTCATATTTGTAATAATCTCATTGCCAATATTATTAGTCGTATTTATAGATTATAGTTTATGTAAAAGCAAAAAAGAAATAAAAGAAGAAGAAATAATACCAGAAGAAACAAGAAATCCAGAAATTATAAGAGCGGTATATGAAGACATAGAAGAAAGAAAACAAAAAGAAAGAGAATATGAAAAAAGTATAGATGTAAGACAATTTGAAGGAAGAGATGATGTAAAAAAAGAAGAAGTGGAAGAATATATATGGCATCATCAAATAGGAGCAGGAAGAAAAGAAATAGAGTTAATAATAAGAAAAATAATAAAAGTATGTAATATAACGGAAGAAGAAGGAAAAGAAATAATAGCAGAGCATTATTTAAAAGGAAGAGGAGACTGGGAAAACAACGAAGAAAAGAAGATAGAAAGAGAATATATAAGAAAAAGAATACGTGAAAAAGAAAAAGATTACAAAAAAGTAGATGAAATAATAAAAAAGGTAGAAAGCAAAATAGGAGAAAGCGAAAAAATAACAAAAGAAATAAAAGATAAGAAAAAAGAAAATGCAACATATGAATACATATTTCATTATGAAGAATGGCTAAAGAAGAGGAAAAAGAATGAATGAAAAAGGATTAATGAGATTTTCCGTAGGAATGTTTGCACTAGGACAAGTGTTAAAGAAAAACAACAACAAAGGAAAAGAACTTTTCAAAAAGAATAACTATTATAATCCATTTAGATTGCCACAAATGAATCATCCAGTATTCGGAAAATTATTTGCAACTACAACAAAAGGAGTAGAAAGAAATGAAAAAGCAAAAGAAACAGCGGAGAAAATATGCGATGAGATATATAGATTGGAAAACATAGAAATGATACCGCTTTATTATAAAGAAGGCGCAAGCACGATAAAAATAAAAGTAAAGCCGATAACAAATATAAAGAAAAGCTTCAATATACAACGACAAATAAAATACATAGTAGGAAATGAAGAAACAAGAATATATCCAGAAGGAGACAGAATAACAATAGAGATACCAAATAAAGGCAATGCGATAAGGTTTGGCAATCTGATAAATGACGTAAAATACAAAATAAATCAAAGCAAAACATATGTACCAATAGGAGAAAGTATAGAAGGAGAAACAATATTTGGAGACATAAAAGAAATGCCACATATGCTAGTAGCAGGAGCGACAGGAAGCGGTAAATCAGTATTCATAAACGGCATAATAGCATCGCTATTAATAAAAAACACGCCATATGATATGAAAATGATATTGATTGACCCGAAGATGGTAGAGTTTAGAATGTATGCAGAACTTGACTATGTAAAATACGTAACAGAGATAAAAGAAGCGATAGAGGTGTTGAATAGTCTATGTGCAGAAATGGATAAGCGATATGACTTGATGGCATCAAAAGGGTGCAGAAATATAGAAACTTACAATGAGAAATACAAAAATGTAAGATTGCCGAAAATACTGCTAGTAGTAGACGAGATGGCAGATATGATAATAAACAAAGCACATGGGAAGGAAGTGGAACGAAACATAATAAGATTAGCGCAAAAAGCAAGAGCGTGTGGAATACACATGGTATTAGCGACACAAAGACCATCAAGAGAGGTTGTGACAGGTCTAATAAAAGCAAATATTCCATGCAGAGCATGTCTAGCAGTGACTTCAAGAACAGAAAGCATGATTATGTTAGACCAGACAGGAGCAGAAAAATTGCAAGGACATGGCGACATGCTATTTTTAGATGGAATAAATAATAGAGAGCCAAAAAGATTACAGGCGGGCTTAATAACAGACAATGAGATAAAAAACCTAGTAATATCACTAGCTTTAGACAATCAACCAGAGTATGCAAATAAATTCAATTGGAGTGATAAAGCAGAAGAGATAAGAAAGTATTACGGGAGAGCGTGAATGGAATGAATAAAAAAACATCATGCATAACAGAAGAACAGTTTAATAAGATAATAAATATAATATATAACGGAACAAGTAATGGCAAAATAAAGCCATCAAAAGAAATAGCGTTAATATTAACAATAACAGGAAATTGTGCGCTAAGAATAGGAGATTGCACAAAACTAAAGTTAAAATCATTCATAAAAGAAGGAGGCGAATATAAATATAATATAATAGAAGAAAAGACAGGAAAATCAAGGACATGTATTATTCCAAAAGAAATATATGGAATGATAAAAGAATATGCAGAGAAAGAAGGGAAAAGCGAAGAGGAAAATATATTCAGTATAACAGTAAGGGCAATACAATACAAATTAGCAAGCGTAGCAAAATATTTAGGAGAGGATTATATAAATATAAGCACGCATTCATTCAGAAAATGTGCAGGAATGAGAATATATAGGTTAAGCGGAAATGATATAGAGCTAACAAGAAAATTTCTGAATCATTCATCAGTAAGTACAACGCAAAGATATCTTGGAGTAAACAATGATGATATAAACAGAATATTAAAATCAAACTACAAAATACCATTCAAGGAGGGATAATGAGTTATACGGTTAATATAAGAAATAAATACCATAATTTCATAGAAAAGATAGACGAATTTGAAACATATAAAGAAGCAGAAAATTATATTAAAGAATCGCACGTAGACATTGATAATTCATGCGAAGAATTTGAAATAATAGAGGTGGAAGAATAAATGAAAAGATATTTAGGAGTAATAACAATAATAATAATGATACTTGCAATGAGCATTAAAGTCAAAGCATCATACGAGGAAGAATGGCTTGCAAAAAAGAAAGCACAGCAAGAAAAATATATGAAAGAATTAGAGGCAGAAGGAAATCTAACAGAAGAAGCATACAAATCAATAACAAAGAAGGATGCAAAGAATAAGAAAAGGAACGAAAAGAATGCTCAGCAAGAAAATAAAGGTCTGGTATATGGCGTAGACGAGTTACATGTAACAGGTTTACCAACAGACGAAAGAGGATATACGCAAGCAGGAAATTATGGAGAAATAAACTAAAATATCACAGCAAAAGTTAAGGCGAGGAGAAAAGATGGTAGACTGGCTATATAAAAACAAAAGAAATGAAAACAAATTCATCGAAGTAAGAAGATATGACGATGGACATTATGTTTGGAAACAATCAATAAGGCATAAAGCAAAAATAGAAAAGAAATCAAACATAGAAATCGACATATTAAATTACACAGGATGCTCATTAAAAAGATGCAAAAAGGGAGTGTGGAAAAGACAAAGAAAAGGCGTAATTGATGAAGTGTTAAATGATTACAATATCGTAAAAAGCAAAATAGAGGCTTAATTTCAGCCTCTATTTTTTTAGCATTGCGCACCAAGGGGTTACTATAATTACATTTTGAAGTCAAGTGTCTTAGCCTCGATTATGCTCTTAAAAATTTGTTCAAAATCGGAATGCCCAACAATTTCGTAGTCGGTAGTAGTTGCTTTGAAACAAAGGACATTACCATACTCTGTCATGGCAAGCACAACTTGTTCGTCAGAAGTAAAACCGTAAAACGGAGCGAAGGCACACCCCAAAGCATAACCATAGACAACGCCTGTTTTGTCTGGTATAAACTTATATCGAACAATATCACCTATTTTATATTTCATAAAGCACCTCATCTAAGGAAAGCAAAGAAAGTAACTTTAATATTAGAATTATTAGTTATTGTAAGATTAGTTCGCAAAATAATAACTGTTCCCATCGTCGATTCAACAGCAATAAAAGCAGGATAAGTAGTAGCACCAACAGTAACAATGCATTCATAATAACCAGCAAGGGGAATAGATGGAAAATGAATAAATACTTTATCAGTAGTTTGATTGTATGCCGGAAATGTAATAGTGTTAGCTCCTTGCCTAGTAGCAATTTCTAAACTGCCAATAACTATCCTACCTTGACGCTGTATATTGCACGACCATGAATCAGTATTATAATTATTTCCGAGTACACTACTCCACACAACTTGGTCTCTCTGAATGTAGTACATCTGAGAAGTAGAAGCGTAGTCCGTAGACAATAAATGATAACGAGTTCCATCATAAACAAATAACGCAGTACATCCTGCAAGAATTATATTATTGCCAATAGCGGAATTATTATAATAAATCGGCTTAGCCCCTCTTGAATTAATGTTCATTTTCGCGTTAGCAGAAACAGCATTAGTAAATCTAACAGAAACATAACCGCCGTTCACTAGATTATATCCACTAAGACTGACAGCTTTTTCTGAAGTGGAATTAGGCGTAGAACATGTGCCATAGCCAGAGCCTAAACTTTGCGGAGTATAAGTAGCATTATCATCACAGCTATGTGATTGAAAAACCCAAGAACCGCCATCAAATACATACGTAACATATCTATTAGAATAACCAAACGCAGTTCTATTAGTACCTGTAGGATTTCCATTGTTATAATAGATATTGTAAGCACCAGTTCCGTTAACATTAAGAGTAACCTTATTGTCGCTAGTAGCATTGTACGTATTGGAGTTTTTAAATTTAACGCAAACGGTAACACCTTTTCTTAATTTAAAATAGCCATCAACACTAGCGACCTTATCTTTTACATCACCTGCTGTCTCGCAACTTCCTATATAAAGATTACCTTTATAAAAACTATCATTAGGTCTATATGTGTCGTTTGAAAAAGCAGGTCTAAGCATGGGCTTAAAAACCTTATTATTAACAGTTGTACCCTTTACAATTCTAATAAAATAATTTTGGGTAGTATAAGAACCCGCGTAATCATCAAGCTTAACTTTGATACTATTACCATAATCATAAAAGGCTGTTTCACCATCCTTATTGGAAAATTTTACTTGCAAATCAAGCATGTAGGTAGAAGAAGAACCACCACTAGGACAACCAGATAAAATATATTCTCCCGCAGGAAGGTCATACGGATTCAACGTAGCTCCTGCAAGACGACACGCTGAATCGGCAGTAGCAGTTCCATTTGCAGTAATTTCGCCAGTAGCAGGATTAAAAGTATAAGTAATACCATTATCTGTGATAGAGTGACCAGAATAACTCCATGAAGGCAAAAGATTCTTACCCGTTGCAGTCATAAGAGCGGATAAATCTCTATCAAGAGTTAACTGTCTCCACCCAGTCCACTTATTAGCTCCATTGTAATTATCATAAGACCTATAAAAAATATTATAACTTTGAGATACAGTAAAACTATTAGGCGAATTGTTAAGCGCGTAAGTAATATAAAATTGCGTCGCATACGATGAACCCGCAATCCTCATCACAGTTAATTTCCCCGCGAGTTTTGTGGGGATATTCAAAATTGTATTAGCCCTATTATTTGACGTAATATTATAAACGCCTTCAGTATTATAATTATTCAAATCAGCGTTATCTGGAATTTCTTGCCCGTAATGAGTAATAAGCTCAGAATCATTTGCAACTCTTACCCATGGATTCCAAACGCCTGCGTTGTTTTGCCTTCGCCTATAAATAGAATCAGCATTATTCGTCACATAGATTTGCATATCCCAAGAAGAAGTTTCAGCTAATGCCATAACAATCAATTTGCCGCTTTTCTTCTCTGGAATATTAGTCATAGTATCAGCATCAGCTTTATTATTCACATAATAAATACCTATGCTTCCATAGTCGTTAAAATTAGAATTGGCAGGAATCTTAACACCAGTATATATTAAGGACTGGTCTTGTTCGATAAGTCTTTTGTCGCCTCGCCAAGTGCCGTTTTTATAATAATTGTACATCAAAGCACCGTTATCTATTTTGTGCTTTAATTGAAATCCATTATTACCAAAAAAAGCGTTATTAACAACATTACCAGAAGTATCAGCCACATAATTTTGAGCCGTAACACTACTAGAAATATCAAACGAAACAACATGATAAACGTCGTTAACAGAGTCATACATAAGCGTTATATAATGCACACCCGTCAAAAGACCTATGCTATCACCACCCCTTACAGAATTATTACGATAATACCAAATAGGTTTTGCGCCAGTATTACTAATATTAAGAGTTGCATTCACAGGAAGCTTATTTTCAACTCTAATCATAACCATAGCACCATTCTTAAGAGAGAAATTATTTATATTCGCAGTAACAGACGAGCCACTAATAGTAGCCACGGCATAG
>JBGUXN010000022.1:0-10299 GCA_045222195.1 Bacilli bacterium
AGCGGTCTAAGCCACCGACAATATTTAAAAGTGTTGTTTTACCGCATCCAGAAGGACCAAGAATAGCGACGAATTCGTTTTTGCGGAAATTTAGATCAATGCCACGTAAGGCTCTTACTGGCTCTTGATCTTTCATGATGTAGTTTTTCTTAATATTGACAAGTTTAAGCATGGTTTTTAACTTTCTTCGTATATAACACAATACACGCTTAAAAATGGAAATGTCAATAAAGTTATACTTAATTGAGAAAACTTTTTATATAGAGTATCCAATATTATAGTTAGAAAGAACAAATCTAAGAAAAAAGCCCTTAGTTTTGGGCTTGATAGCGTTTTCTTAAGTCCGCCATTTTTTCTTCGGCTTTTTTAACGATATTTTGTTCGTCTTGTAAGTACTTCATGAGCTGCTTACTTCTGATGAAAAAGAACAGCGTATCAAGCAACAATAAGCACATCGCAGGAATGAACAAAATGAAGAAAAATTTCATGGAATCAAAGTTCGGTTTGAGGGTTAAAAACAAAATGAGGTATAAAGTCACTAAAACAAAGGATAAGGCCACTGGAATAATGAGTACCCAGAAAGGCATCATATGAGGAGAGATTTCTTTTTCAATCTCCACCATTTCTTTGTAATATGGGACATTCTCATCTCTTTCAAAATAAAGAGTGCTTGGTCCATTTTCTTTCTTTTCTTCTTTGACCATTTTCCAGTCAAATAAACCCATTAAGTATACGGAACGGGTGACCGAATAACTGTTAACTTTTCTAATACATTTTTCCATACGTTCATTTTATCTATGAAGTCAGATTCTCTCAACCTTTATTTACAATAATAACTATCTTATCTTGTTTATTTTTATAGATGCATTATAATGTAGTTGTTACAAATATGATAAATCGTAAACACAGCACAAAAGATTACATCACTATCGCTCTTTATTATTTGATGAGCAAATATGATTATGACTCAATTACAGTCACTGATATTTGTTCAAAAGCTAGAGTCTCAAGAATGAGCTTCTACCGCTATTTCAATAATAAGGAAGATATTTTTATTAATTACTGCGATGAAAGGTTTGAAGAATTCTTCTCCAGCATTAGAGAAAAGAATGATTTGAATGTTTTGTCTTTCTTAATTGAGATTTTCCTTTTCCTTAAAAAATATGCGCGTCAAGTTAATGTCTTAAAGAAAGCGGGCAAGGAAAATTTAATCGTTGAGAAATTTACTGATTATGGATCATATTTAGCCAAACATATTGATTTGACAATTGATAACAATCCAATGGCAAATCGTATTATTGCAGCCTTTTTAGCGGGTGGTGTCGCTAATGTATTACTCCTCTGGTTCGAACTCGGATTAGACGTTCCTCCGAAGGAGATGGCGGAGATGGCGTACAATATCTTCCGTGGTTTTGCCGAAAAAGCAGGTGCTAAAATTAACTAGCCTATATACACTATAAAAATACCTTTTCAAAGAGAAAAAAACAGAAAACTATACAGTGTCTAAATTTGTGTTTTTTCCTCTTTTATTTTACTTCTTTAATTTAATACTATATATGCACACGCTTGGTGGGATGTGTCACCATCCTGACTAGCTTATATGTTTCATAAAAGCATTTGAGGAAGTGCTTTTCGTATCACTAGGACAAATAAGGAGAAGCTTTATGCTCAGAATTAAGAAAAGAGATGGCGGAATCGAAGATTTTGATATCGCCAAAATTGAAAATGCCATTGAAAAAGCCTTCATGGCAGAACACAAATTTTATAACCATGACATTATTGAAATGTTAGCGTTACGCACTACTGCTGAATTCAATAAAAAAGTCGTTAATGATTTAGTTGGTGTCGAAGACATTCAAGACTCTGTTGAAATCGTTTTAATCCAAGCGGGTTATATCGATGTCGCTAAATCTTATATGGTTTACCGTAAGCAACATCAAAACTTACGTGAAATCAAAGAAACAAACCTCAACTATAAAAACGTTGTTGATAACTATTTAAAAATTAATGACTGGCGTGTTAAAGAAAATAGTACCGTCACATACTCCGTAGGTGGCCTTATTTTAAGCAATAGCGGCGCTGTCACAGCCAATTACTGGTTAAGCGAAGTCTATGATGATGAAATCGCAAACGCGCATAGAAACGCCGAAATTCACATTCACGACTTATCCATGCTTACTGGCTACTGCGCTGGTTGGTCATTAAAACAATTAATCCAAGAAGGTTTAGGTGGCGTTCCTGGTAAGATCACCTCTTCTCCAGCCAATCACTTAAGCACCCTTTGTAATCAAATGGTTAACTTCTTAGGCATCATGCAAAACGAATGGGCTGGCGCTCAAGCTTTCTCATCATTCGATACCTATTTAGCACCATTTGTTAAGGTCGATCATTTAACCTATAAAGAAGTCAAACAATGCATCCAATCCTTCATCTATGGTGTCAATACCCCATCCCGTTGGGGTACCCAAGCTCCATTCACCAACATCACACTTGACTGGGTCGTGCCAAACGATATGGCCGAACTCAACTGCTTAGTGGGTGGCAAGGAAATGGATTTCAAATATAAAGACTGCGTGGAAGAAATGGCAATGGTTAACAAAGCCTTCATCGAAATCATGATCGAAGGCGATGCAAATGGCCGTGGTTTCCAATACCCAATCCCAACCTATTCCATCACTCGTACATTTGACTGGTCTGAAACAGAAAACAATAAGCTCTTATTCGAAATGACCGCGAAATACGGTACTCCTTATTTCTCTAATTATATTAATAGTGATATGGAACCAAGTGATGTCCGTTCTATGTGCTGTAGATTAAGACTTGACTTAAGAGAACTTAGAAAGAAATCTGGTGGTTTCTTCGGTTCTGGTGAATCTACTGGTTCTATCGGTGTTGTCACCATCAACATGCCAAGAATTGCTTACTTAGCCACTGATGAAGAAGACTTCTATAGAAGACTTGATAAAATCATGGATATCAGTGCTCGTTCACTAAAAGTGAAACGCAACACAATCACCACCTTAATGGAAGCTGGTTTATATCCATACACAAAGAGATACTTAGGTAACTTCAATAACCACTTCTCCACCATTGGTTTAGTCGGTATGAATGAAGCTTGCTTAAACGCTCGTTGGTTAAGACAAGACTTAACAAATCCAGAAGCTATTCAATTCACAAAAGATGTTCTCAATCACATGAGAAATAAATTATCTGATTATCAAGAATTATATGGTGACTTATATAACTTAGAAGCCACACCAGCGGAATCCACAGCCTATCGTTTAGCTAAACACGATAAAGCTTTATATCCAGATATTATCACCGCTAGTGAAAATGGTAGAACACCATATTACACCAACTCCTCTCACTTACCAGTTGGCTATACCGAAGATATCTATAAAGCCCTTGATATTCAAGATGGTTTACAAACTCTTTATACATCCGGTACAGTCTTCCACTGCTTCTTAGGTCAAAAACTCCCAAGCTGGAAATCCTGCATGAACTTAGTGAGAAAGATCGCGGAAAATTATCACATCCCATACTACACAATGTCTCCAACCTACAGTGTTTGTAAAGACCATGGCTATGTGACAGGTGAACAATACACATGTCCAAAGTGCGGTAAGAAGACAGAAGTCTACTCTAGAATTACTGGTTACTATCGTCCAGTTCAAAACTGGAATGATGGTAAGACCGAAGAATTCCAACACCGTAAAGTTTATGAACCAGCGAAATCTAAACTCACCCATAAAGTGACAGATGTCTTAGGCAGCGCTGAAGAATGTGAAGAAGAAACAACAGTCACAAAAGAAATCTTATTATTCGCCACAAAGACATGTCCAAACTGCAAGATGGCTAAGATGCTTTTAGACAAAGCTGGGGTTAAATATAGCGTCGTAGACGCTGAAGAAAACGTCGAACAAACAAAAGCCTTCGGCATTAGAAAAGCCCCAACATTAGTCGTTCCAAACGCTGATGGCGGTAATGATGTCTTTGAAAACGCTTCCAACATCAAAGGTTACATTGAGAGTTTAAACTAATATGATCGATGTCATTGTCATTGGTGGCGGTCCTGCGGGAATGAGTGTGGCCCTTAACTTATTAAGAGCAGGCCGTTCGGTTTTAATCCTTGAAAAAGAGAATTTCGGTGGTCAAATCGCCAACTCTCCACGCGTCGAAAATATCCCTGGCACGAAGGAAATTTCAGGCTTAGATTTCGCCGGAAATCTCTTTGAACAAATCCTTGATTTAGGGGCCAAGTTTGAACTCGAAGAAGTGACTAGAGTTTTAAAACTTGATAACTATTTTGAAGTCACCACAAATTATAATACATATGAAGCAAGAGCAGTCGTTCTCGCTAACGGTGTCAAACACCGCAAAATGAACCTTCCAAATGAAGAAGAATTCATTGGTAAAGGTATCTCCTTCTGTGCGGTGTGCGATGGCGCTTTCTATAAAGATAAAGATGTATATTTAATTGGTGATGCTAATACAGCTCTTCAATATGCTCTTATGCTCTCTAGCATTTGTAGTAACGTCTATCTCTTCACTTTATTTGATAGATTCTTCGCTGATCAAATTCTCATTGATAGATTAGTCCAACAAGATAATATCCATATTACCCACAATATGAATCTTATCGCTTATTTAGGACAAAATGAATTAGCGGGTCTCCGCTTCGAAAATACTATCGATAGAACAATTCACGAATACCCAACCAATAACGTTTTCGTCGCTATTGGTCAAGTCAGCCAAAACGACTTATTCAAATCCTTAGTGCAAACTGATGAACACGGTTTTATCATCACTAATGAAAAGATGGAAACAAGCATGCCTGGTATCTTCGCCATAGGCGACACCAGAAAAAAAGACGTCCGTCAAGTCGCTTCTGCGATTGGGGATGCCTCAGTTGCTAGTGTCTTTATTGATAAGTATTTACAGTTTAATAGCCGCGTAGGCTAACGTCAGATAAACCTTTACTTAGAAGATAATCTCTAAGTTTAGTGGCCTCCAACTCGTCAACATCATGGAGGCCTTTTATTATGCAGCCTTCACGATCGACGAACTTTTGTAAGAACAATCTTTTAGCGCCTTTAATGAGTAAATAGAACTCATCATAGTTCATGTGTTCATGGAATTCTTTTACGAGAGTGGTTCTGAATTCATAGTCAGGAGCTTTGTTCATAATGATGGAAATACTCTTCTTGATATTAAGCAGATTAACGTTATTCACACCACTTGTTTTAGCGTATAAAGCAGGACTATTTTTAATGTCCATGGCGACATAATCAACAAGGCCTTCATCGAGGAGTTTTTCCACTAAATCTGGGTTGGTGCCATTGGTGTCTAACTTAATATCAAAGCCCATTTCTTTGACCGCTTTAATTTTAACCTCTAAATCAGGCTCTAAAGTTGGCTCACCACCACTGAAAACAACCGCGTCCACGAGTCCTTTTCTACTCTTTAAAAACTCTAAAATTTCATCAAAATTAATTTCAGTTTGAGCGTTTAAAACTGAGTCGCCATTATGACAAAATGGGCATCTAAAATTACAAGCATGAGAGAACAAAACTACAGACACTTTGTCTTCGTAATCAAGTAAAGATAATTTATCAATTCCTACGATAGCCATAACTTGTATTATTAGAATAATATTGCGTTGCCTTAATGTCAAATATAGTTATAATAATAACTATGGAAAACAATAAAAATATCTCTTGGGATGAATACTTTATGGGTATCGCTTCTTTAAGCGCTTTAAGAAGCAAAGATCCCAATACAAAAGTAGGCGCATGCATCGTTGATAACGATAATAAGGTTGTCTCTATTGGATATAACGGTATGCCAACCGGATTAGACGAAGACAAGCTTTCCTGGAACAAAGGCGAAGGCCTTGATTCCAAATATTTATATGTCTGCCACGCAGAGTTCAACGCTATCTTAAATACAAGACATGGTGAGGCTCTTAAAGGCTGCAAATTATATGTCACTCTTTTCCCATGTAACGAGTGCGCGAAGGCGTGCATACAAGTGGGTATTAAGGAAATTATTTATCTTGAAGATAAATACGCTGACACAGTTGGCATTCAAGCAAGTAAGAAAATGTTAGAACTTGCTGGTATTAAAGTGAAACAATATAACGCTAAAGAATTAGCGGACCTTGTTAAGTAATTATGACAATTAAAGAATATGTCGCTCTTAGAAAAGAGCAAATCAAAGAACTAGTAGCAGGCCTAGATAAAAAGCCATGCATCGCCATCGTGCAAGTTAACGAAGACGCGGGCAGCTGCGCGTACGTGCGCGGGAAACTAAAAGACGCTGATGAATTAGGCATCAAAGCTGACCTCATTAAGCTTCCTTTAGATACAACACAAGAAGAATTATTGAAGGTTATCGATGATCTTAATAAAGATGACGTTCATGATGGTTTCATTGTGCAAATGCCTTTACCAAAAGGTATTGATGAAGAAGCTATTAAATTAGCGGTCGCCCCTCAAAAAGATGTTGACGGTTTCCATCCATTATCAAGCTTAGTGCCTTGTACACCAAAAGGCATTATCAATTATTTACATTTTGAAAAGATTCAAATGCAAGGCAAGAATGCCGTTGTTATTGGTAGATCAAATATCGTTGGTAAACCAATGGCAAAGCTACTTCTTAAAGAGAATATGAATGTTACAGTTTTGCATAGCAAAACCACTCCTGAAGATATGGCGTTCTATATCGCTCACGCAGACGTTATCGTCGTTGCGATTGGTAAAGCAGGTTTCTTAGATAATCGCTTCCAATACAAAAAAGATGCCGTCATCGTTGACGTTGGCATCTCTAGAACAGACGATGGTCTAAAAGGCGATGCTATCCCAGGTTTACCAGTTGGACTTCAAACTCCAGTTCCTGGCGGCGTTGGTCTAGCGACTAGACTTGCTCTTTACGAAAATCTATTAGACATCTGTGGCGTTAACAAGTAGGTTAACGCTTTTTCTTAAGAACAGTAATCTTGCCTTTCTCTTTTTTGATCAAATGTCTCTTGATTAAACTAGTTAAAAGACGAGATAAAGTTTCTCTTTGAACACCTATTGTGGCGGCTAATGTCGTCACATTTTTAAATTCGATAACATTGTTATTTCTGCTAGCAAAATAGAACAATCTTTCTTCTGCGTTTACAAGAGACAACAATTGAATTCTCGCAGTTAAAGCTTTTGCTTTGTCTGACTGGGCTTTTAAATATAAATTTAAAAATTCTTTATTGTTTTGTAATAGATATTCCAAATTATCTTTTCTAATAAAGGCGATAACGCATTTCTCTTTAGCAACAACATCTCCACGATAAATTGGTTCGCTAGAGAATAATAAGTTGTTGCCAAAAATGTCTCCCGCTTTTAAGGAGTTGAGTAAGAGTTCTTTGCCTTCAAATGAATATGAGACAATATCAATCTTGCCTGAAATGATGATTCCGATATTTTCACAAATGTCACCTTCATGATAGATGACATTGTTTTTGGCTACCTGATAACCTTTGACTAATTTATGTTCTTCTTTGTTTAAAACGTTCAATAATGCTATTTTCATATCTTTAGTGTGACCTACGTCACATATAATTATAGTTTATTTATTTATAATAGCAAGGAGGAGAAAAGAAACTATGAAAAAAATATTTCTACTAATACCAGTCATGATGCTTGCTCTATCAGGCTGTAATACAAATCAAAATCCTTCTAATAAAGAGAATTATGATGTCAAGTGGGTAACTCCAGTTGGCGCTCCAACATTAGCTTTTTATGATCAAGGTGAAAATGATAATTGGTTGTCGACCGATTCGCCAGCGGATGTCATCCCTGGAGCATTTGCGGCTAACAATTACGATGCTATTGTCTTTGATGGTTTAACAGGCTTAAACCTCATTAACAAAAATTCGAGTAAATCACATTATGCTCTAGCAAGATGGATTAATCAGCTTTCCTTTTATCTTGTATCTACAAAGCATACCGCCGAAGAAGCAATTGCTGTCGATGCCAAGATTGATGCCTTTGTACAAACTGGGGCAGCTTCACAAGCTTTGCGCCGCTTAGCAAGCGACTCAGCCAAAGGATGGGCAATTGGAGAATTAACTAATGTCACATATGAAGATGGTGTCAATAAAGTACAAGCCAATCTCACAAGCAGTGACACCGCTTTTGATTACTATTTATTAGCGGAACCTGTTTACACCTTAACAAAAGCTGCTCTTGCTAAAAAAGGTGTGACTTTAAATACTATTAAAGATTTACAAAATGAATGGCATAGCGCTTATGGTGCTTACATTCCTTCAGCTGGTCTATTTATTAATACTGATTCGTTAAATGCACATCCAGACGAGATGAAAGCATTTGTTAATGCTTTAGATTCACGTGTTGATGACTTAGTGGATAATCCCATAAAAGCCAAAGAAGCTCTTCTAGCTTTTGAAAGTAAAAAAGACGGCAATGTCCAAAAGCAATTTGGCATTGGTCTTCCTATTGTCAATCAGTTAGATACTCTTCAAGCCACTAATAAACTAGGCTTTATGAAAGACCCTCAAACAATAACTACAAATATGAAATATGCTAATGGTTTTGCTAATGCTCTTGAAGGTGACAGTTGCGAACCAGTTTATTTGAATCATCTTTTCGTCAATATCTAAAAATGAATAAAACAAAGCGAGAAACATTGACTAAAACAATTGCCATCATTTGCGGTATCGTTTTTGTTATTGGTGTTTGGTATTTAATTGCTGCAATACTAATTTCTAAGAATAACT
The DNA here is from genome assembly GCA_045222195.1 of Bacilli bacterium. Lineage (GTDB taxonomy): Bacteria > Bacillota_I > Bacilli_A > RFN20 > CAG-826 > RUG14515. The sequence continues at coordinate 8,777 of JBGUXN010000022.1, forward strand.
ATGGCGTCCCATATCCTCACGAAACTTTGTTATTAGCATTAAAAATGCTTTTTAGTAAGGATCCTGAAGGACTATATAGTGCTTCTACAACATGGAGAGGTATTGGAATGAGCATGCTGCGCCTTCTTATTGGTTACACTATTTCATTTGCTTTGGGCGCAGTTTTAGGTATCTTAGCGGGTTTATTTCCACTCGTTGGTGACTTCTTTAAGCCAAGCGTTGGTTTATTCAAAACTATTCCTACAGTAGGACTAGTAATGATATTATTTGCATTAACTTTAGCCATTGATCACCAGTTATTAGGTTGGATTCCTATTGCACTTGTCATTGTGGTAGCCTTTCCTCTCTTATTTGAAGCCTTTAAAGCAGGCATAAGAAATGAAAGTGAGGAGATTATTAACTCTATTAAAATAGACGCTAATATACGTTCACCACGAGTTATCAAAGCAATTCTAATTCCAGATGCCTGGCCATATATCAGATTAGGAATGACGCAAAGTTTAGGACTATCTTTCAAAGTTTTAATTATGTCAGAAGTCTTAACTGCCTCTAACCAAACCGAAGGCATAGGAACTTTGATTTCTTTAGCGCGTACTACAAGTTATGATGGAGGTTTAACAGAAGTACCAGCCTATGTCTTAATTGCTTTAGCTATTATGTTTATCATTGATATCCCCTATATCATCGCTAAAAAGTATCAAGACAAGAAGCAATAAAAGACAGTTATTGATAAACTTATCAATATCGCATAAACTAACTATAAGGAGATTTTATACATATGGAATTAAAAGGTAGTAAAACCGAAAAGAATTTACAAGAAGCTTTTGCTGGTGAATCCCAAGCTAGAAATAAATATACATATTTTGCTAGCCAAGCCAAAAAAGAAGGCTACGAACAAATCGCTGCTATTTTCTTAGAAACAGCAGAGAATGAAAAGGAACACGCTAAGATGTGGTTCAAGTATCTCCATGATAATGGAGTGCCATCCACCATTGAAAACTTAAAAGCCGCTGCTGAAGGCGAAAACTTCGAACATACAGAAATGTATAAGAGAATGGCTGCTGAAGCCAGAGAAGAAGGCTTTATGGAAATTGCCGCTAAGTTTGAATTAGTTGGTAAGATCGAAGCGGAACACGAACAAAGATATCTTAAGCTTTTAGAAAAAGTCAAAGGTGAAAAAGTATTCATTGCAGAAGACGTTGTTGTTTGGAAATGTAGAAACTGCGGTCACATTCACATTGGTAAATGCGCACCAAAAGTTTGTCCAGCTTGCGCTCATCCACAAAGCTATTTCGAATTAAGAGTCGAGAATTATTAATCTATTAATAATAAATTAAGTAGGATCTCAAATCCTGCTTTTTTTATGCCTATAAAAGTAATTTAACAAAAACTATTGCATTTATTATTATTTTCTATGATAATAATTAAGCGCATTCAAACGGATCTGTGGTGTAGCGGTTAACATGTCTCCCTGTCACGGAGAAGACCGCGGGTTCGATTCCCGTCAGATCCGCCAGCGCTTT
>JBGUXN010000023.1:0-22996 GCA_045222195.1 Bacilli bacterium
GACATGAATTCTCCTCAAGTTATCTTGATGAACGAAAAACGTATGCTTCAAGAAGCTGTTGACGCATTAATTGATAACGGTAGAAGAAATAAACCAGTCCAAGGTCCTGGTGGCCGCGCTCTTAAGTCCTTAAGTAGTGCTCTTAAAGGTAAACAAGGTCGTTTCAGACAGAACTTACTTGGTAAACGTGTCGACTATTCTGGTCGTAGCGTTATCGCCGTTGGTCCATCCTTAAAGATGTATCAATGCGGCTTACCAAGAGAAATGGCTATTCAATTACTCAGACCATTTATCGCTTGCGAACTCTTAAAGAGAGGTACCGCTAACGCGCATAAACAAGCCGATAAGATTATCGACCGTTATGATGATGTGGTCTTTGATATCGTTGAAGAAATCATCTCTAAGCACCCAGTTTTATTAAACCGTGCTCCAACCTTACATAGACTTGGTATCCAAGCCTTCCAACCAATCTTAGTTGATGGTCGTGCCATCCGTTTGCACCCACTCGTTTGTACAGGTTTCAACGCTGACTTCGATGGTGACCAAATGGCGGTCCACGTACCATTATCTAAAGCCGCGCAAGAAGAAGCTTTACATTTAATGTTAGCCTCTAACAATATCCTTGGTCCTAAAGATGGTAAACCAATCGTTACTCCATCCCAAGACATGGTTATTGGTAACTACTACTTAACATTAGAATCTACAAAAGAAGACTTCTTAAAGACCGCGAAAGAATTGCGCGCTCGTAACGATATCGAAGAAGCGGAAAGATATGAACTCTATGCCGCTAGTGAAGGCAAAGTCTTCAAAGATGTCGACGATGTCATTAGAGCGTATCAAACAAAGCAAATTCATCTCCATAACCGTATCGCTTTAATCGGTAGTGCGATGATGAAGAAAGATTTCACCGAAGAACAAAATAAGAGTTACTTAATCACCTCTGTTGGTAAAGTGATCTTCAATTTAATCTTCCCAAGTGATTTCCCATATTTAAACGAAGTGAGTGGTGCCGCTTTACGCGGTGATCCAGAAGTCGTGAATTCATATTTCGCCCCAAGAGGCACAAATATCCCAGAATTCATCGCCTCTCGCCCAGTTTTAAAACCATTCAAGAAGAAAGACTTAGGTTCCATCATTAACGAAATCTTCCAAAGATATGATCGTCAAGGTAATCCAAAGACATCCGCTGTCTTAGACAAGATTAAAGACCAAGGCTTCCATTACTCCACAGTGGCTGGTTTAACCGTTAGTTTAAGCGATATCCACGCTGTTAAGGGTAAAGAAGAAATCTTAAAAGCGGGCGATGATAAAGTCGCTAACTTAAAAGACTTATACGAAATGGGTATGTTAACCAATGATGAAAGACATAAACAAGTCGTTGAAGTTTGGGAAAATGTGAAAGACCAAGTCCAAAAGAAACTTGAATCTCAATTCAAACTCGATACACGCAATCCAATCTTCATGATGTCTGATTCCGGTGCTCGTGGTAATATCTCCAATATTCTCCAATTAGCCGGTATGAGAGGCTTGATGGGTTCTACCTCTGGTAGCACAATCGAACTCCCAGTTAAATCATGCTTCCGTGAAGGTATGAACGTTTCCGAATTCTTTATCGCCACTCACGGTGCTCGTAAAGGTGGTGCGGATACCGCCCTTAAGACCGCTGACTCTGGCTATTTGACAAGAAGATTAGTCGACGTTTCTCAAGACGTGATCGTTAGAGAAGAAGACTGTGGTACAGATCATGGCTTTGAAGTCTTCGAAATTAGAGACTCTGCTAGAGACGCTGTCATCGTTAAACTCGAAGATAGATTAGTCGGTAGATTCGCTTTAAATGATGTCGTTAATCCAGCTAATGGTGAAGTCATCGTTGAAGGCAATACCATGATTAATGAAGTCCAAGCTAAGGCCATTGTTAACGCTGGTATCAAATCCGTCATGATTCGTAACTTATTCGGCTGCGAAACCAAAGATGGTGTCTGCGTCCATTGCTACGGACGTAACCTCGCAACTGGTAGAAAAGTTCAAGTTGGTGAAGCCGTTGGTATTATGGCCGCTCAATCAATTGGTGAACCAGGTACTCAATTAACCATGAGAACATTCCATACCGGTGGTGTTGCGGGCTCTGATATTACTCAAGGTCTCCCAAGAGTCCAAGAATTATTTGAAGCTCGTACTCCTAAGGGCGAAGCCTTAATCAGTGAAATCCCAGGTATCGTTACCAAGATTGAAGAAAAGAATGGTTGCTATAACGTGACCGTTGAAAACGAACTCGATACTAAAGAATACACCACAAACTTCGGCGCGAGACTTAGAGTCAAGAAAGGTGACTTCGTCAAGAATGGTGGCAAGATCACTGAAGGTGCTATCTCACCTAAGAAGTTGCTTGAAGTCTCTGATGTGACCGCTGTTGAAAACTATATCTTAAAAGAAGTCCAAAAGGTCTACTCCGCTCAATCTATCGGTATTAGCGATAAGCACATCGAAGTTATCGTTAGACAAATGTTAAGAAAAGTCTTAGTCATTGAAGCTGGCGATACAGATATGCTCAGTGGTACAAGAGTGAACGTTAATACATTCACCGCGAAGAATACTGACGTTATCTTAGAAGGTAAACGTCCAGCCGTCTTCTCTCCATTAATCTTAGGTATCACTAAGAGCGCTCTTGAAACTGAATCCTTCCTCTCTGCTGCATCCTTCCAAGAAACAACACGTGTTCTTACCGATGCTGCTATCAAAGGTAAAGTCGACTACTTACACGGCTTAAAAGAAAACGTCATTACTGGTCACCTTATCCCAGCGGGTCGTGGCTTAATGAACGATGCTGCCTCTGATGATATTTCTGCCCACTTCTCCGTTACTGATACAATGAAAGAAGTCAGCGATAGATATATCGAAGAGCATGAAAGAAAAGTCAAAGAAATCAACGAAAAGATTCACGCTTTAGACGAAGAAAAGAAATAGTTTCTTAAACAAAAATAAGAGCTACTAGCAATAGTGGCTCTTTTATTTATCCTTAATTAGTGTATGGACAACGTAATGACATTGTTTTATAATAATAGTAGGGGGAAAAGGGGTATGTTGCAAGTAAGGATTGATGATGAAACAAAGAATAAAGCCAACGCATTATTCAATGAGTTGGGAATTGACTTATCAACAGCCGTGAGAATATTTATAAAAAAATGTTTAGCTGTAGGAGGTTTGCCTTTCGAAATGAATGTTTCTAAAACTACTGTCAACGCCATTGTTGCTGCCGATGAAATGAGAAAAATCTCAAAAGAAAACGGCAACGACAAGATGACCCTTGATGAAATTAATGAAATCATTTCCGAAACAAGAAAAAAAAGAAAATGAGCCTCAGGCTCTTTTTTCTTGCTCCAATCGATAAATAAAAAATATAATTTCTTTAGCGGTTTTCCATCTCTCAACCGTCTTAATTAGCGAGAGGTCATAATGAGCATCTCAAAACAAGTCGTTCAATCTTTCATCCTAGGTAATGAAGATGCGATTGGTAAAGTCTATGATGAATACAAGAATTTAATGTATTTTATCATCGCTTCTTACATCTCTCTTCCAGAAGACTGCGAAGATGTTTTAAGTGAGTCTTTTATTAAGGCTATGAATCATAGAGCTGATTTAAAAGACCCAAACAATATCAAATCCTTCCTTGCCTCTATCGCAAGAAACACTGCGCTAGACTTCTTAAAGAAGAGTAAAGAAACACCCACAGATTTGATCGACGACATTTACGGAATGAACGACCAGTACAATGTCATGTTGAACTTATTAGAACCTCTCTTAACCAATAAGGAAACCATAGTAACTTACTACCGGGCAGTTTTCTCTTATTCTTGGAAAGAAATCGTAAAGGAGACTGGCATACCTGAAAGTACCGCGAGAGCGTTATACGCCAGTGCGAAAGAGAAACTAAGGAGGGAATTAAGATGAGCTTTGAAAAGAAAATGAAAAAAAGAGGCAATCAAAAATTAGATGCCTTCGCTAAAAACCCATATCATCAAAAAACACCTGAAGCGGTAACTAGTAAACCAAAGTCATTCCCAACATGGGCTAAAGTGATGATTCCAACTTTTGCTGTGGCGACTTGTCTTGTCGTTTTCATGGTCCCAATGATTATGATGGGTGCTGTGGGCAAAAACTCGGCGATGAAGCCTAATGGGGGAGAAGCCGCCGCTCCTGCGGATGTCGATGGCTCCCATTATAACGGTAGCAGCGATAAAGCGGGACCAAGAGATGATCATTCATATCAAGCCCCAGAAGAAGGCTCTCAAACCGCTCCTGTTCCACATTGGTCTGAAGCCACGCTCATTCAAAAATACCCTGAATTCACTTATGAAGGAGTTAACTATCAAGTGCGTTACACCGATAGAACAATGCCAATTGATAGTCAATATATTAACGCTAAGCTAGGGGATATCTCTGTTACTGGCTATGACATCTATGAAGATGCTAGTCATGAAAGTAATGCGGAAATCTATTCTATTAAGAATATTGCTAACGATGCTTCTTTAGCCATTAAGTTTAACGGGGACACTAATTACTACGCTTATCAAAATGTGAACTGCTATTTTGCGACACTTAATGATGTGATGAGCAAGGTCTCATTCAATACAGAAGCGAGATTTGTTAAAGCTACTTATTCTCATATCAATAAAAGTGATGCTTATTTAGAAGATGAATATAAAAACCTCACTAATGATGACATCATGGATATTATCTTTGCGGATTTAACTATTCATAACGCTAACACTAAACCAAGATTAAATGCTCCGACTAGTGAAGGCACAGATTCTTCTGAAGGTTCTAGTTCAGGGACACGCGCTCTAAGCGCTATCACATTAACAACGGCTATTGATTGCTTAAGTATTGATAACGCCTATCTTAGAATGTGGGAAGATGGTAACTTAGATGTTAATCTCTTTGGTAATAGAGCGGTATTCTATCTTGGCACATCTACCTATCAATCTTTGCTCTCTTATATTACTTCTTTAAACTAAATATTTATTAATAAATAGTTGTGCTATAATACTTTTTGCAAGAAGGAAATAGTATTATGGAACAATATAAAATTGTCATTGATGCTTTAGGTTCTGATAAAGGTCCAGAAGCCATTATTTTAGGTGCTTCTTTAGCCCTTAAAGCCCATCCAAATTTATTTATTACTCTCGTTGGTCCAGAAGCTTTAGTCAATGAAAAGATCAAAGAATTTGAAATTGATACTTCTAGACTTAAAGTTATTAACGCGACTGAAACTATTACAAACTACGAAAACCCATTTAGTGCGATTATGTCTAAGCCAAACGCTTCTTTAGTCTTAGCGATGAAAGAAGTTGGTAAAGATGAAGAAAACTACGCTGGTATGATTACCGCTGGTAGTAGCGGCGCTATCTTAATGGGTTCTTTTAGATTCTTAGCCGATGAAAATAAATCGAGACCATGTATGGCGGCTATGCTCCCTAATGGTTTAGGTGCCTATACCTGTGTCGTTGATACAGGGGCCACAATTGACTGCACACCTTCTCAACTCCATAGCTTTGCTATCCTAGGTACCAACTTAATGAAGAAGATGTATCAAATCGAAAGTCCAAAAGTTGGTTTGCTCTCTAATGGTGCGGAGCCCACAAAAGGTAACCACTTAGTCAAAGAAACATTCCCAATTCTTCAAGAAGATAAATCCCTTAACTTCGTTGGTAATATCGAAGGTAATAACGCTCTCTCTGGGGATTGTGATGTTCTTGTCTGCGATGGCTTTGCGGGTAACCAAGTCTTAAAGAACACTGAAGGTATGGCCAAAAGACTTATTACCGATATCGTCGTTCTTTCCAAAAAGAGAAATAGACCAGAATTCATGGAAGTCGCTCAATACTTAATGAAGACCTATGATATCTCCGCTTTAGGAGGAGGTATGGTCTTAGGTACGAGAAAGCTCATCATTAAAGCAAGAGGCAATAGTGACGAAAGAGCGATTGTTAACATCTCCCAAATGGTCATGAACTACGCTAGTGGGGAAGCCGTTCTTACTCAAGCTCAAAGAGATGAGGCTCTTCGTTGATAGATAATTAATAATTTGATAGAATCAAAAGGTGAGGTAAATACAATGTTAGAAAGATTAAAAAAATTAATGAAAAACGTCAATCCTGACGCTAACTTAGATAATGTGACAGTGGAAACCAAACTCGTCGAAGATCTCCATTTCGATAGTTTAGGTATCATGATGTTTGCGATGGCCATTGAAGATGAGTTCGGTGTCTCTTTTGATGAACCTATGAACTTTGTGACTGTGCAAGATGTCATCAACTATCTTGAAGCGCAAGGTAAATAATTAATCTAAAAACAGAATAAAATAAGCGGAGTGAATCCGCTTTTTTGTTTTTCTACCCGTATTGAAAAAGAAATCTTTAGTGATAATATAAAAGTGATAAAACATTTTTCAAAAAAAGTTTTAGTCTCTATGTTTTAGTTTGTAAAGGTCTAGGACGTAGCTAATCATAAAAACCTTTAGAAAGGAAAAGTTTATGAAAGGTAAATTATTAACAACATTCGTTCTCTTTATGGGTTTAGCCTTAACCGCTTGTGGTGGTACACCAACACCAAGTAGTCAAGAACTCCCATGGGAACACAACAACACCAATCACTGGCATGTGAACGCTGATGGTGAAAAGATCGATAGTGCAAAGCACGAACTCGAAGAAGATGCTTCTAAATCCGTCGCCGCGACATGTGAAGAAGACGGTAAGAAAGTCGAAGTTTGTAAAATCTGTGGTTTTGAAAAAGAAACCAAGATCAACAAATTAGGTCATGACTGGGATGCTGGCACAGTGACTAAAGAAGCCACATGCTCTGTTCCAGGTGAAAAGACATTCAAGTGCAAACGCGAAGGCTGCACCGCCACAAAAGTCGAACCAATCCTTGCTGAACACGATTTACAACCAGTTGCCCACGATAAAGGCGAAGGTGAAGTCACTGAAACAGTTTCTAAATGTAGCAAAGATGCCTATTATCAAATTGAATTTAAGGCTGATGATGCTGCTGCCACTCTCAGTGTTTCGGGTGATAGAAAATCTGGTTATGTCAAATTGAGCACCCAAGTTAAAGCCGATGGTACAGGTAGTGCTTCCTACATCATTTGGAAGATCTGGTCCCCAGCCGCTATGAAAGGTCGTTTCTGGATTGATATCACCGGTAATACCTCTAACGTTTGGACAAGAGATAATACTTCTGGTGCGCAAGCCCTCTATTACACTTATAACGACACAACCACCAATATCAATACTTGGAAAAACAAAGTTGAACTCAATGATGTCGAAGTCGACTTTGAAAATGCCACCTATAAGATTGGTGATGAAGATATCAAATTTGCCGAATTAACATATTCTGATTTCGGTGAATTAGCCTCCTCTTCTGGTACACCAATCTCCGTACCAATGCCAGAAGTCAACTTACAAGAAGGCGTCAATACCTTAAAGTTCACACGTTTAACTGGTTATGCCTTCAATATGCATAGCTTCACATTCAAAGCTAGCATCTAATCGCTAAAACAATTGAATCAATAAGGGGTTCTTAATAGAACTCCTTTTTTGTGCCCTAAATAAGCGAATTAAGACACTTTTATTCTATAAACGTAAAAGTTATCATTCTTTCTCTTTCCTCTTTTTAAAGGCAACAAAAAAGCGGGTTTATTGGACCCGCTTAAATGTTTGAATTAACGATTAGGCTGCAACGGCGACGATTGTGATTGTTAAGTCACTAGCAATCTTTGTCATATTGTAATAATCACCGGCTTCATGAGTCTTGATTTGGAACTTGTTGTAATCACCAACGATGAAGTCAACTTTGCTATTTTCATCTGGAGTGGCTGTGAATGTGAAGCCTGCTTCGCAGACGACTTCGAAGTTGAGTTGTGGAGTGGTGTAACCGATATCGTATGGGGAATCTTTAATACGAGCGTAGTAGACGCCATCTTCTGGGGTGTCGAGGTTTGTGCCATCAGCATTCTTTGGACCAACATAGACCTTAACGGAGCAGTTTGTGGTATTGAATGTGATCTTATAACCTTTAGCTTGTTCACCGGCTTGGGCCACGATAGCGATAGTGATGTCGCCTTGGATCTTGGTGGCTCTGAAGATGTTTTCTTGACCCGCAACGTTATCTGGATTTTGTTTTAAGTTCTTATAGTTTTCTCTTGGAGTGATGGTGACGTTATTAACGGTCACAGAATAGCCTTCGTTACAAACGACTTTGAAGCTAACTTGTGGTTGAAGTTCGATATCTTCTGGGTCATAGGCAACGATATTGCCTTCTTCGTCTTTAGCTTTGCATGTGAGAGCTTCGACTGGAGTTTCTGTTTCGTATGCTTTTGTGCTATAAATTAAGACTTTGCAGTTTTCCACTGTGAAGGTGACATTGTAGCCTTCAAATGGGATTGGAGCTTCGACTGGTTTGGCATCAGTATTATAGTGAACTCTCACTTCACCACCGAATAACCAGCGATAACCGGTGACAACTTGTAATAATGTGATGGTGTTTTCACCAGCTACGAGATTGATGTTTTGGAAAACGAGATATGTTCTCTTTGTTGGTGCGACGCCGTTAGCTTCAAATGTACCAGTTGGTAACCATGTAGCCGCTTCGCCATCATTGACTTTAACAGCGAATTTGCCATCGCAACTTTCTGTGCCGTGTGAAGCATATGTGGAAGTGACACCAAATTCTAATTTAGCGCCTTCGATAGCTTTATCAACGTTGATTTTCCAACTAATGGATGTGTTAGCGGTTTTGGCAAGCATATAAGCATCATCCCAAATGGAAGCTTCGACTTCGCCGTATTTGCTAGCTTTAGCGTCGGCATCAAAATCAGCATCTTTTGCGGAATAATCAGCAAATTTAATAGCGATGTATTTATCATCTTTTGCTTCGCATTCCATTAAGTAGACTTCTTTACCATCAACGTTGTGGACGGAATCACCAACTTTAGCGTAGCTATGTTCATGCGCTGGAGCTTCAGAAGTGGATGGTGCTTGAGAAGATGATTCTTTTTCAGAAGAAGATGGTTTTGATGATTCTTCTGATTTTTGGCTAGTTTCATCTGGTTTACTACTTGGAGCTGGTTCTTCGGATTGTTTGTTACCGCAACCCACTAAACCAGAGAGTAATAGACCAAATGTTGCTAATGTGATTAAAATTGATTTTTTCTTCATTTGATTTTCCTCCAATATTATCAATTTTTATGCTTGGGCAACATATCCATCAACGAAGATTTCGCGGATATGTTCTAATTTTGCTTTTTCAATGCCAAAGCTGATGAGGTGATTTTCCATCTTATCGGCAAATGTGGCACCTTCGCAGGCGTTTGTCTTGCTCACCCATTGTGGGAATTCGGCGCCTTCAGATTCTAAGATCTTAACGTTTCTACCTTGGGTGAATTGTGTCCAGAGGTAATCTTTAATCATATCTTCCATATTCATACCGACTAAGGCTTCTAAGAAGAAGGAGACGATACCAGTACGGTCCGCACCATATGTGCAGTGTAATAAGGCTGGTTCGTTATCGCAGTTAGCGAGAGCGTTAAAGATAGTGACGTATTGATCAGCGATGTTTGTACCTTGATATGTACCACCTTCCCAACGGACTGGTTCAGAACCAGATGGGACAGCAGCGGAAACGAATGTGAATGGCCAATCAGTGGTGTTTGCTGGGGATGGGCCGGCGCCTCTATTTGGTTGATTACCGATATCTCTCATATCGATATCACATTTAATACCTAATTCTTTAAGAGCGGCTAAACCTTTACCAGCACTGTCTAATTTAGAAGTAGTGGAACCAGCAGCACCATTTAATTGTGCGCATCTGAAGTATAAACCTTGGTTAACTTTACCACCGGCCACTAATGTGGACTCCCAACCACCGATATCACGGAAGTTAAGGACATCTGGAACGTAGACAACACGTGGAGCTTGAGCGGTGGAAGTGATATTTTTCACTTCAGCACTGGCTAAGCCTGCTTCGCTTGTCGCGGCTCTATAGTAATACTTTGTATCGAGGTAAGCATTTTGGAATGTATAAACCTTTTCGTTAGATTCTCTCACTGGAGCAGCATCTAAACCATCTTCGCTTGTGGCGATTTGGAAATAGTATTTGCTAGCGGTTTCGAGTTCTTCGTATCTAAGTTTCATACCCCTTGGAGCGGACAAGTCTGCGCCTGTAGCGTATGTCTTATATTTGTAGACATCTTCTTCGAGAACATACTTATATTGTTGTAAGTTACGCATATCGTTATCTGGGATGTCATTTTCAGTGATTTTGCTTGTATCAATTGGTTGTACGGAAGCATCGCTCGTCTTGAATTGGATGTAGTCGATATGTGGTACTTCTTCTGCGGTATCAAGAACTTCTAAAGTGACTTTATATTCACCTTCATATAAAGATTCTTCTTCATATGTGAAGAGTTCCCAAGCGGCAGCGTTAGTTCTGGCCGCGAGAGTCTTATTGCTACCAAGTCTGAAGTCGTTAACGTTTTCAACGTGGAAGGCAACTGTGTTTTCTAAGTTGATGGCCTTATTTAAGGAATCTTCTGGTTGCACGTATGATGCGGAGAAGACAACTTTTGAATAGGCTTGTAAAGAGAAATAGAAAACAGCTTCTGAACCTTGTTCGGCAGCGGCTAAATAAGCGCCACCAGAAGCTTTGTCATCACTGACGACAGCTTCACCGTCAATAGCGTCCCAATCTTTGACATCAAATTTTTCTGCTTCAAATTTGCTTGTTCCAAAACCTGTAATAGCGAATTGGTTTTCCGCGACTGGTTTTTGGCTTGAGCCTTCATTGCCGCCGTTACTGCTTTGTGGATCATTACCTTGTTGGCCACAAGCCGCTAAACAGAGAATGGAAAGAATGGAAACAAGAATGCATTGTTTTTTCATAAAACCTCCATTAGGCGAAAATGCATAACACGCAAAAGAAAACTTCGTTCGAATGGTTCTTGTATAATGCGCTTATGCACACCTCTTACACCTAATATTAAAATAGAATAGTTCGTTTTGCCTAGATAATAATTTGATTCTAGTATGACAATATTGCCGAAAATGCTACACATAATCTAAAGATTGATTAGTAAAATATACGTGTTATAATCACATTAGGAAAGCTGAAAAATGAAAAAGAGAAATATTATAATTATTTCTGTTTCCGTAATTACGCTACTTTTTGGTGGTCTTGTTTCGCTTGCAGTGAGCACTTTTCCTGAACTTCTCGAAGTAGACAAGGAAAAAATAGAACAATCTCATGAAGATGTTCTATTTGAACTCCCTTCTTTAGCGGAAGAAAAGGAAAGCAAAGAAGAAACAGTGTTAACCTCAAGTCAAGGTGAAAGCGCCACCTATATTTCTCGTGTGGGAAATCCTTCCATTCCAATTTCTCGTCATTCGTTCAAAGGTGAAATTGAAATTTTTGCCTCTAATGATGTAAAAAATATTTCCTCTTCTCGTGAGCGTTCTTTCCATGAAGTTGAGGCTCATGAAGTCTCAAATAACCATTCTTCCGAATACTATAGAGGTGCCTCATTTACTTATAGAGAAAGTAGTAGACCTATCATCAATAGAGAAGCAAAGCAAGAAGCTAAGAGAGTTCCAGTTGATAGCACCGCCATTATGAACACAACAGTGATGGCGATTGGCCTCTGTGAAGTCTTATCATTGATTCTTGTGATGAAAAGAAAAAGACATCTACGTGTTAGATAGATGCCTATATCAAACGGAGAAATCCGTTTTTCTTTTAGATTTGATCTAATTCTTTTCTGATGGCTTTCTCGTTGAGATTTTGACCAATGAAGACTAATTTGATTAGTCTATCTTCATATTCATCATCCCAGTCGTGAGCGAAGTTTTCATCGTTTTCTCTTAAGTACTTGAGTTGTCTCTTTGTTAATGTTGCGGAGAACCATTTTCTTGACATAGACAATGTCACTTGTTTACCAGCGGATTCATAGACGTAGATATTTTCTGGTTCACTAGTGAAATAGCAGACACCTTTTGCTCTAATGATATGGTGTTTATCGCTTTCTTTATTGATCCAGTCTTCAAACTTAGCCATATCAAACGCTCTTCTACGGTAATAGACAAATGTATTAATATCGTATTCTAAAGCGGTACCTTCTTCTTCATTTTCCACGCCGTGGTGATGGTGATGATGGTGGTGATGATGGTGTTCGTGTTCTTCGTGTTCGTCTTCGTCATCGTCATCGTCGCCATGATCATGATGGTGATGGTGTTCATGTTCATCTTCATCATCTTCATCGTCTTCATCATGATGTTCCACATCAGTTTCCCAATCTTCGAATTCTCTGATCCACGCAGCGGAACCACTGGCGGTTTCAAAGTCAAATAAGTTGGTATCGATTAACTCATCGATATCGACTTTGCAGTAATCCGCTTCGATGATTTTCGCAGTGGGTTGTAAAGCTTTAATCGCTAATTTAACTCTTCTAATTTCTTCCTTATCTAATAAAGAAACCTTGTTTAAAAGAACGATATCGCAGAATTCAATTTGTTGGATGATGAGGTTTTCTAAGTTTTCTTCGCCTCTTTCTTCTTGTGGTAAGTATTCACCATAAGAGAATTCATCTTTCAGTCTTAAAGCGTCAGTGACGGAGATAATCGCATCTAATTTATAGAAAAGCGGTAGTCCTTGCTTAGCAAATTCATTTTCCATATAGGTAATGGTTTGGGCAATTGGGACTGGTTCACAAATACCAGAAGCTTCAATTAAGATATGATCGTATTTTTGCTGTTTGACTAAGTCGGCAAGTTGAGTGATTAAGTCTTTCTTTAATGTGCAACAGATACAACCATTAGAAAGGGCCACTAAGTTTTCATCTTTAGAGGAGACAACACCGTTGCCTTCGATAAATTCAGCGTCGATATTGACTTCACCGATATCGTTAACGATGACCGCCATTTTGTGGCCTTTCGCGTTTCTTAAAATATGATTAATTAAAGTGGTTTTACCACTCCCTAAATAACCAGTAATTAATGTGATAGGGACAGTTTTAAATGTATTCATAAATTTAAACCTCCATTTTTTCCTGCTCTATTGTATCACAATCATTGAACGTGTGTTATTCTATTAAAAATATGTGAGCGATTTTCTTTAGTTAAATCGTCTTATTAGTAAAGAGTTATGAAACAACACAAAAAACTATTATTGATCCTACCCTTACTACCATTAATGATGGCAAATAGTCCCGCAAGGAGTTATGTTGAGCAACCTAACTACGATGATTTTGAAATTGAATTAGTTAGTAAAGAAGCCACTGGTAGAACTTACTATGGTGATGAATACCACTATACTTTCCATCTTAAAAATACTGGAGAGGGTTATATTTATAATCTCGTTTATAGCGATAATGCTTTCGAATATGATTATTGGGCAATTCCTTATACGGCAGAACTCGATACCATTTTTGATAATGTTGTTTTAGCCCCACATCATGAATACACTTTCTCTTTCTACGATAGAGACATTTATTTTGAAAATTACAAAATCTCCTCTTTTGCTTACACCGATTTCCTCAGTGACGAAGAAATAGGTGGACCAAAGACCACATCTATTATTCATGAATCAAGTTATTCCACTGATATTTACGCTGAATACAAAATTTTAAATGAAAATCAACATAAATACTTCTATATGGCGATTATCACCGTTAACTATGATGGTGTTGATTATAGTGTCCCTACGGGTGGTAGATATTACTATGATGATAGAGAAGGATTTGAGATATCTTCCAAAGGTCGTTTAGATAACTCCAAACTAGTCATTCCTGAAAATAACTGCGTTATCGCTAGACAATTACAAGGTGGTTATGTTGAACCGACATTCAACGTCACTGCGATGCTCATCGCTTTAGGTGTCGTTGTTGGTGGTGCGGCTATATTCTGCGCTATTTACTTCCCAATTAAAGCTAGAAAGAAGAAAGAAAATGAATAGTCACGTTAAAAAAATATTCCTTCTTTTACCAATGCTGCCAATGCTCATGGCTAATGCTCCCGCTCCAAGAGCGTACCCTAAAGAGTATAAGGATTTTGAAGTGAGCATTGTTAAGGAAGAATCCTATTCCTCAACCGATTATCCTTACGCATATACCTATCACATCAAAAACACTGGAGTAGGTTATATCGACAGCGTTTCTATTACCAACACTCATAAAGATAAAGACGGCTATTATATTCATTATGCATATTTGCACAACGAGGACTTTAATCCTGTCTTTGTTAACGCTGTCATTGAGCCACAAGCGGAGATCGATGTTTCTAGTCTAAGTAATAAAAAGATTGATGATATCACTGACATTAAATGGGTCGGGCAAGCTTATTTTGATTTTGCCGATGATGTTCTTGTTTCTGGTACACTTGCCGTTAGTAAGGGTAGAGGAAATAATGTCTATTCTGTTGATATGTCTTTAAGTGGTGGAAATAACGATAAATATAAATACGGCGCAATTCTTAAATTGACATATGATGGCAATGAACATTTTGTTCAAGTCAATAAATTTGATGATTTTACCATTGTTACTTCAGAAGAACTTGATTTAACTAAACTCACGGAAGTTAAAGTTATGGAAGTAACTAGAAGTATTGCTTATGGCTATGGTTGTAGCAATGCTATGAACGCAATTGAAGCAGTTGCCATAACTCTCTTTATTTGCTTCTTATTCGTTGTCTCCTGTGGCATCTTCTGCGCCATCTTTTTCCCAATCATGAAAAAGAAAAAAAGAGAAAGAAGGGAAAAGAAAAATGAACAATTATAAAAAAATACTCATCGTTTTACCAATGCTACCAATGCTCATGGCTAATGCCCCAGCACCAAAGCCTCATCCTAATACAAATTACACTGATTTTGAGATGAGCATTGTTAAAGAAGAGGTCAATGCTGAAGATTCAACTCTCTATGACTATACCTTTAGTTTTAAAAACACTGGAATAGGTTATATATCTTCATTCTATGCCACTAGTGAAGAATGCTCTAATTTTGGCTATTATTTCGGTGGTCTTGGTTTTTCTCAATTTTCCTATAATGGTGTTTTTATTCCTAATCAAGAACAGGAATCTATTCGCACGAAAGTGGAAAAAGTCAATAATTACTCAAGTATTAAATGTACCGCTGAAGCATACACTGATTTCGCCGATGATGTCACGGTTTCAGGTGATTTATCCTTAAATAAATCTAATTCTGGTAAAAACGGCTATACAGTGAAAGCTGAATTAAGTGGTGGAGATCGCGCAAAATATAATTACGGTCTCATCTTAAAACTCACATACGATAGCAATGATTTTTATATTGAAGTTGATGAATTCGAAGAATTTAGATTTGATAATGTTGATGAATTCGATGTTAGCAAAGTGAGCAAAGTCGAAGTCGTAGAAGTCACAAGAAGCGTTGCTTATGGTTATAAAGAAAATAATGGCGGTAATGGCTATTCCGCAGTGCTTTTAGGCACCTTTGTCGTACCATTTGTGATTATCTTAGGCGCAATCTGCGCCATTATCATTGTCGCAATTATTTGTGTTGTTTGTGTTTCTGCTAAAAGAAGAAAAAAACAAAGTGCTGAAGCTAATCAAGAAAACGATTCTTTGAATAACGATAACTAGTTAATCCAAAGCCCACTAAATAGATAACTCCAAATGCAATAAGTAGGATGATTTGTATCGTCTCATTTTGTGGTATTTGATTGATTGCAAATCCCGCTAAAAATGAAGCCGCGTTAGCAATTAAAGACACTAATAAACACTTCACTAACTTGTATCTAAAAATAGCGAAAACAATGAAGCCTTCAACAATAAAGGTCAATATTTCGTATACCCATAAAGTGAACCAATACCAGAATTCTGTTGGTATGTGATATAGAAGAATATTCATACCCACATTTAAAACGATATTCATCCCAGTAGCGACTAACCAAAGAAAGATATTTTTCCTCTCTAAAAAGATGAAGATATTAACTTCAACCGCAAGAGTAATCATTAAAGCGAGAATGATTTCCATACAATAATTATACCTTTATTAAAATAAGGTATTAACATTTTAAAAAATGCTCCTATAATCAATGCCGGAGAAACAATATGAAAGTTGAATTAACTTTAGTACTCAAAACTACCGAAAAAGCCTATGGTGCTCTTGAAGAAATCAAAAAGGCAGGGTTTAACGCTACTGTGATGAGCAGTGAATCCTTAACACACGCTGTTGATTATTATCCAGGTGAGCATCATTTCATTAATTTAAGACATATCGAAGAAAAGCAATCTTTAGAAAGCGTCTTATGCGTCTTTCTTGTTGAAGAAGAACATCTCAACGAACTCAAACAAGTCATTAGAGACTGCACTAAAAACTTCCAAGAATTAAAAGGCTTTATGTATTCTCGTCCAATCGACGACTACGAAGGCTCAATCTAATTAGGAGGCAAAATGGACTTCTCTATTTTCGCTTATGTTGCAGTTCTTTTGCTTGCGGCCCTTTTATCAACGAGATTGGTCCGTATTTTAAAACTACCTAATGTGACCGGTTATATTGTGACCGGCATCATCATGGGTCCTTTTGTCTTTGGTCTATTATTCAATAACTTTACTTACGAAAATATTAAAGAAGGCTCTATCTATCAATTTGTCCAACAAATTAACTGGGTATCGACAGTGGCCTTAGGTTTTATCGCCTTTTCTATTGGCACATCCTTTAGATTATCCACACTTAAAGCAGTGGGCAAGAAAGTCATGATCATCACCGCTTTAGAAGCAGTTGGCGGTTCATTATTTGTGATTTTAGCTTTGCTAATTGCTCACTTTATCGTTCCAGAATATGTCACTTGGGAATTAGTGTTAACTCTTGGCGCGATTGCGAGTGCGACCGCTCCTGCAGCGACATTAATGGTTATTAAGCAATATCAAGCTAAAGGTCCATTAGTGGATACTCTTCTTCCTGTTGTAGCGTTAGATGATGCTGCTGCTTTAATTATGTTCGCGGTTTTATTCCAAATTGCTTCTGCTTTAGCAAGTGGTGTTTCAATTTCCGTTTATTCCATTTTGATTAAACCTTTATTAGAAATCCTTATCTCCTTAGTGATAGGGGCAGCTTTAGGTTTCTTAATTAGCTTTATGAATCGTTTCTTCTTATCAAGAAACAATCGATTGATATGGTGTATCTTCTCCATCTTTGCGGCTTTAGGCTTCTACTATTTATTCAAGAGCCCAATGATGGGTGGATTCGAACTGAGCTCACTTCTCGTTTGTATGATGAGTGGGGCGATATACACTAATATGTGTCCTGATTCAGGCAAAACACTCGATGTCATGGATCGCTTTACTTCCCCAATTTATATGATGTTCTTTGTCATCTCTGGTGCCTCATTAGATTTAAGCATCTTCTTTGATAGAGATGGTTTATTAGTGTTAGCGATTGCCGCTATATATATCGTTTTCCGTGTCGTTGGTAAATGGTTTGGCGCCTTTACTGGTGCGGCTATTTCTCGTAGCGAACCACAAATTAAAAAGTATTTAGGCTTTGCCCTTGTTCCTCAAGCGGGTGTCGCTATTGGTTTATCTACAACAGCCTATCGTTTATTCTCTGAGAATCCCGCCACTCAACGAGCGGGCGCTTTGATTCTCGCTATTATATTAACTTCCACATTAGTCTATGAACTCGTGGGTCCATTATGTGCGAAGTTCGCTCTTAAGAAAGCAAAAGAAATCCCAGATAATATCTAGGACACTTTTTTCTTTTCTGGTTTAATTAAGTTTCTTACTAACTTTATTAAGACGTGATTGACTAACTTTCGATCTTCCTTTTCAAGATGGATATAGGCACTACACACTGGTTTAACTTGTTTAAATATATTTAAGAAGAAGGTCATGAAGTCTTGAGCTTCAAATTTATCTAGTTCACCAAAGACAATTTGCGTGAATCTTTCTCTTTGTTCTTCGTTTAATGAATTAATCCAAGCATTAACGGCTTTATCTAAATACTTAGAAGAGAATGTTCTTTTCTTGACATAGACAAAGTCATTATCTTTAACAATCCATTCCAAGCAGTTATGTTGAAGCATCATCACGTTACGGCTTTTAATAATATCCATTTCTGTTTCATTCATGAATAAAACACCAACGAATGATGATTGAGGCACAATCTTCACATATTTTTCTAATCGATCTTCTTTACCTTTAAATAGTTCAATGTTTCTAAAACCAGGTCCATCAAAGCAGTAGACGAATTCGATTCTAGAAGCATCTTCCAAATTACTTAGTAAGTAAGTAACGATATTCCCGCCTTTACTATAGCCACACAAGATAATCTCTTCATCGTAGTTATCAATAATGTTTTTTAAAAATTCAGTAGCGAGGTCATAAGAATAAATGCTCTCTTTATAGGATAAAGTGAAATCTTCTTTCCAACCCGTAAATGATGGATCTGTGCCTCTAAAAGACACGACAATCTTACCATTAATAGCGACAGCAATAGCGCCGAATTGAACATCCAACCTTTTATCTAAGACTTGTTTGAACGCTAATATACGAGCATCTTTAAATCTATTAGACGCTACCATATTGTTCATCATCTTTCTTGATTGTTTGGCTAAGAAAGCAGCCTTATATGGATCTAATTTATGATAATAAGCAATCTTTCCAATCTCTTTAATCTCAATCGGAAGTTTTTCTAAGATTGGATCAAAATCATAAAAGGAAAACCAACAAAGGACTAAAGCATCCACCGCGGAGAACTCTAGTTCATTGAATGATAATTGATTCGCTTTTGTATATCCAACAATGTTCATAATTAAATACTTAATTTATTTTACTTCACTAGAGGCAAACATACAAAAGAAAGGATATATTTTCACTCATTATTTAGTGGTAATAATACTAATAGGTTAAAAAAATCTAACTCGGTATTTTTTATACGAAAATATGTAGTTGAATATTTTTCCCTATAAGTGCATACTTAAGGTGCACGAGGTGTACATATGAGAATGTTTGACTTACAGGGTTCTGTAGAAAATCTTTTACGTAACCCTAACATTATTTCCCTTCTTAATTCTATAGAATTATACAAGGGCAAAACTACATCCGTTAAAAAACTTAAGAAAGTCGAAAAACTAACAGAACTCGCTTTTATCAGTGGCACTGAAGCCAGCTGTGCGATGGGTTCTGTTTTTATTGGCGATGATCGCATTAAAGCCTTATTAGTAAAAGGTCAATCCCCACAGACTTATCAAGAGTATGTTTTTAACGGCTATTTTAAAGCGCTCAAATTGATTGATGAATCATACAAATATCAACCATTTGACCGGTCCTTTATTTCCACACTCCATTATTATTTATATAAGGATTATAATCCGGAAATGGGTGGACAATATAAAGACTCCTTGAATTATATTCAAGAAAGAATGAGTGATGGCTCGATGAGAACGATTTTCGTCGCTAGTGAACCAAGCCAAGTTCCTGCTCTTCTAGATAACCTTGTTTATCAATACAACATGGTCAGTCAAAACGAAGAAACAAATAAGCTAGTGTTAATCCTCACCTTCTTATTTGACTTCTTATGCATTCACCCATTCAATAGGGCCAATGGAAGAGTGTCTAGGCTCATCCTTAACTTCTTAATGAAGAAATACGGTTACGATATTGGTAATTACTTCTCCATCCCGTATATCATGAGACAACGCTTCTCTGATTATATCGATGCCTTTGAAGCATCAAGTAAAGGTTGGCAAGAAAATGAAAATGATTATACACAATATGTAACATATATGTTAAAATGCATTTTGGAAGCCTACCGTAAGCTAGACTATATTATGGAAGTGAACCAAGACAACGGCAAAGCCGTTGATAAGGTTTACAAGATCATCTATGACTCCGCTACCCCAATTAATAAGCGCGTCATTGAAAATGTCTTATATGCTTCGAGTTCTGTGACCATTGAAAAAGCGTTAGCTACTTTAATCAAGGAAAACAGAATTCAGCTTATCGCTAAGGGCAGATATAGCAAATATTTTAGATTGTAAGGAGTAAATTTATGGCAAACTATGATGCTAATAAAATTAGAAACATTGTTTTTCTAGGTCACCAAAGTGCTGGTAAGACCTCTTTAGTGGAATCTCTTTATTTCTTAACTGGTGGCACAAACCAAAAAGGTGAAGTCGAAAAGAAGAACACCGTTAGTGACTACACACCAGAAGAACAAAAAAGAGGTGCTTCCATTCAAACCGCTGTTGTCCCAGTCTTCAAAGGCGACTACAAATTAAACTTAATCGACGTTCCAGGAAACGATGACTTCATCGGTGAATACCTCGGTGTTCTCACCTCCGTTGATGGTGCTGTTATCCTTATCGATGCCTCTGTCGGTGTCCAAGTCGGTACAGTCAAACACTATAATGCCTTACGTAAAAAAGGTATCCCAACCATCCTCTTTGTTAACAAAATGGACAAAGAAGGCGTTGATGTTGATGCCGTTATGGAAGCCATTAGAACTCAATTAAGTAAAGACGCTGCTTGCTTTGCTTATCCACATGGCCAATCTGCTTCATTCGATGGTTGTGCAGATTTAGTCAATGGTGGCTTCGTTAAATTAGATGGTAAGCCAGGCGATATGCCAGGCGACTTCGCTGGCAAAGTCGAAGAAATGCACGGTTTACTCTGCGAAAAGATCGCTGATAAAGCCGCTGACTTCGATGAAATGTTAGTTATGAAATTCTTAGAAGGCGAAGCCTTCACACAAGAAGAAATCATCGATGCCCTTAAGAAAGAAGTGGCCGCTGATACAGTCACTCCTGTCTTGTTCGGTAACGTTATTAAAAACGTTGGTGTTGCTTCCTTATTAGATACCATCATCAACTTCATGCCATCCCCAGCCGATGCTGGTAAGAAAGTTGGCGTTGATGAATTCGGTAAAGAAATCTCCCGTAACATCAATGATAATGATCCAGTTAGTGCTTATGTCTTTAAGACCACAGTTGACCCATATTCAGGTGTCATTAACTTAGTTAAAGTTGTCTCTGGTGTCTTAAAAGCCGGTGAAGATATCGCTGTTGGTAATGGTACACAAAGATTATCCATGCTCTATAGCGTTAGTGGTAAAACGCTTAACTCCATCACTGAATTACACGCTGGTGATATCGGTGCCATCACACGTTTAGACGGCGTTGCTTCTGGTATGACATTATCCGCTCCAAAAGCCAAGATTATTTATCCAGAAGTTGGCTATCCAAGCGCTGTTATCTTCAAAGCTATCTTAATGAGCAATAAGAACGATGAATCTAAGATCGGTCCAGCTCTTGCTAAGATTCAATTAGAAGACCCATGTATCGAAGTCAAACGTAATAATGAAACCAAACAATTATTATTAGGTGGTGTCTCCAATTCCCATATCAATTACGTCATTGAAAAACTCAAAGGCACATATAAGATCGATGTCACAACTGAACAAATGAAAGTTGTCTATCGTGAATCCATTAAAGCAACTGCCGAAGGCGATGGCCGTTATGTTAAACAATCCGGTGGTAGTGGTTTCTATGGTGTCGTTAAGATGAGATTCGAACCAAGCGATGAAAACGTCTTCGCTGAAGAAGTCTTCGGTGGTGCTGTGCCAAAGAACTACTTCCCAGCTGTTGAAAAAGGTTTCTTCGAAGCCCTCAATAGTGGTCCACTCGCTGGCTTCCCAGTTATCGGTGTTAAAGGCGTCTTAGTCGATGGTAAATATCACCCAGTTGATAGTAACGAACAAGCGTTCAAAATGGCCGGTATCTTAGCGTTCAAAGATGCATATCCAAAGTGCAAACCAATCATCTTAGAACCAATCATGAGAATCCATGTTATTGCTCCAACAGAATATACTGGTGATATCATGTCTGACTTAAATACACGTCGTGCCCGTATCCAAAATATGGAAGAACACGAAGGTATGCAAGATATCGAAGCTTTAATTCCTGAAGCTGAAATCGTTGACTACGTCACACAACTTAAATCCATCACTCAAGCTTCTGGTTATTTCAATAGAGAATTCGTCTCCTACGAAGAAGTTCCAGAATACTTAAAAGATAAAGTTATTAAAGAAAACAAGATTTCTCAATAAAATACCCAAATCAGGAAAAGGGGGGAATATCGTTTCCCTCTTTTCTTTTGAAAAGAATTATTACAAAATAATGAGGTATGAAATTCCTATTAACGAATGATGATGGTTATAACGCACAAGGAATACTTCTCCTTAAAGACAAACTTTTAAAGTATGGTGAAGTAACCATTGTCGCCCCTTTTGAGCACATGTCTGCGAAGAGTGCGGCAATTACCTTAGGTGAATGGCTTAAAGTCGATAAGATTGATGAAAATACCTACGCAGTACATGGCACTCCAACAGACTCCGCTCATGTCGCTATTGCGGGTCTTAAAGTTGACTGTGATGTCGTAGTTTCTGGCTGTAATAACGGTCATAACCTTTCTTACGACACAATCTTAAGTGGCACAATTGGCGCGTGCTTAGGCGCCGCTATGTTCCGTAAAAAGACAGTCGCATTCAGTGCGCCTTTTGATGATTTCTCATGCTTAATTGAACACTTTGATGAAATCTGGGAATACATCACAAAGTATAACCTACTAGATAAGAGATATGTTTTAAATGTCAACTTACCTAGAGGTCAATATAAAGGTATTAGATTAGGTAGACTTTTCTACCGTAATGACCATTATTATTTCGATCAAAAAGAAGACTTATATTACGCTTTAAGAGACGTGCAAGATTATCAAGAAATGCCTGAAGACGCTGATTGTAGATTAGTAAAAGAAGGCTATGTTGCTATTACACCTATTTCTCGTATACCATTTGAAGAAGATATATACGAAGAACTTAAAAAAAAGGTGCAAGACTAATAATGCGTTTTGAACTTAACGAAACAGAAAATAAAAAGCTTCTCGCCTTATTTGAACAACACGAGAAGAATATAGAC
>JBGUXN010000024.1:0-14730 GCA_045222195.1 Bacilli bacterium
AAACACAGTTTTTACCCCATTTTTAGGGGCATTTTTACCTCTATACTCAATAATTAATTATTCAGTAACGGCATTTCTGTAGACAAAGTTTTTGGGCATAAAAAGGGTGTTTCGAGATTAATGCAAAAAAGTAATAACATAGTTATTAATAAAATTTTTAGCACTCTCACTTGCCGAGTGCTAATTTAGTGCTACAATAGAGTTATAAAAGGAGGATAAATTTATGCAAATGGAACAAATGCCTGACTATGAAAATGATAAAGATGTCCTTCAAAAATTTGGCCGTAACATTAACGAAGAAGTTAAGAAAGGGAAAATTGATCCCGTCATCGGTCGTGATGAGGAAATTAGAAAAATCATTGAAATATTAGCCAGAAAAACTAAAAACAACGTCATTCTTTTAGGTGAACCTGGCGTTGGTAAAACCGCAATACTTGAAGGTCTTGCGGAACGTATCGTCAAAGATGATGTGCCGACCATACTTAAGGATAAAACTATTTATGAATTAGATATGGGCGCATTAGTAGCGGGTGCAAAATACCGTGGTGAATTTGAAGAGAGATTAAAAGCAGTCCTTAATAAAATTAAGGAAAGTGAAGGCAAAATCATTCTCTTTATCGATGAGATCCACCTCATTGTCGGCGCTGGTCGAGCGGATGGTGCCCTCGATGCTTCTAACATGCTCAAACCGATGCTTGCAAGAGGAGAAATCGATTGTATCGGGGCGACGACATTAAAAGAATATCGTGAATATATTGAAAAGGACCGCGCTCTAGAAAGAAGATTCCAACCCGTTCTTATCAATGAACCGACTGTGGAAGATACTATTTCTATATTAAGAGGATTAAAGAATAGGTTCGAATCATTCCATGGTGTGAAGATTACCGATAATGCTTTAATCGCCGCGGCAAGTTTATCCAATCGTTATTTAACGTCTCGTTTCCTTCCTGATAAAGCTATCGACTTAGTGGATGAAGCCTGTGCTTCCATCAAAGTGGAACTCGCCTCTATGCCTAGCGAACTCGATGAATTAGAGAGAAAGATTAGGCAATTAGAGATTGAAAAGGCTGCTTTAAAGAAGGAGAGTGATGAAGCAAGCAAGAAGAGACTCGCGGATGTCGAAAAAGAACTCTCTTCTCTTAACGAGAAAGATAACGAACTCAAGAAGAGATGGAAACAAGAGAAAGATGAAATTCTCAAAGTTAAAGGCATTAAGGAGAAACTCGAAAAAGCAAAGTTTGATTTGGATGTCGCTTTAAGTCATTCCGAATACGAAAAAGCGGGTGAATTACAATATAAGATCATCCCAGAATTAGAGAAGAAATTAAAAGAGAACGATAATTCTCAAAGCGAGAAGAAACTCTTATCCGAAGTTGTGGATGAAGAACAAATCGCGAAGATTATCTCTCGTATGACCAACATCCCTCTCAGCAAGATTGAAAAAGGCGATAGAGAGAAAGTTCTCGATTTAAAGAAGACTTTATCGAAGAGAGTAATCGGTCAAGATGAAGCTTTAACTTTAGTTAGCGATGCGATTCTCCGCCAGAGAGCGGGGATTAAAGATAGCAATCGACCCATCGGTAGTTTCTTGTTCTTAGGTCCTACTGGTGTGGGTAAAACCGAAGTCGCTCGTGCTTTGGCGGAATCCTTGTTTGATTCGGAGAGTCATATCATCCGTATCGATATGAGTGAATATATGGAGAAATATAGCACTTCTCGTCTTATTGGTGCCCCTCCAGGATATGTCGGATATGAAGAAGGCGGACAACTCACGGAGAAAGTGAGAAGAAATCCTTATTCTATCGTCTTATTCGATGAAATCGAAAAAGCTCATCCCGAAGTCTTTAATTTGTTACTACAAATGTTAGATGATGGGAGACTTACCGATAGTCAAGGAAGAGTCGTGGACTTCAAGAATACGATTATCATCATGACTAGTAATTTAGGTAGTGAATATCTCCTCAATAATGAAAGAGATAAAGTGGAAGGATTATTACATCAAACCTTTAAGCCTGAGTTCTTAAATCGTATCGATGAAATAGTGTACTTCTCTCCATTATCTAAAGAGACTCAATCTAAGATTGTTGATAAGATGCTTAACAATCTCAATGATAGATTAAAAGAATCTTATTATTCGTTCGAATTCTCTGACGCTTTAAAGAGTTGGATCCTCGATAGTGCTTATTCACCAATCTATGGTGCGAGACCGATTAAGAGATTCATCCAGAATAAAGTGGAGACCATTATTGCGAATAAGATTATTTCACAAGAAGTTGACACCAAACACAAATACTCAGTTGATTATAACGGCCAAGAAGTCATAGTCAAACAAGTTTAATCTTATGGAAGCCACCCCGTGGGTGGTTTTCTTTTTTATCATCAAATTCTTTTTTACGGGACAATTGTATCAAAATGGGTAAACCTTTCCACGAAAAGTACAGTTCCTTGAGAACTGTTTTTTTGTTTTATCTAACCAAATATTTTGAAAAGAGAAATAAACTAAATAGTGTATTTCTTAAAATGTATGGTATGATATAGGGTATGGAAAACAAAAAAGAAGTCAAGCTTACTGACGAACAAAAAGAAAAAAAGCAAATAGAATTCGAGAATAAAATGATCGATATTCTTTTACCATCTGTGGGTTTAGTCGCTTTCCTCTTTGGTCTCATCGGTTTCATTCTTACCATCGCCCATAATGTTGGTGTTGGTATCTTCTTGCTCTTCCTCTGCCTCTTAGGTGGTGGCGGCATTGCTTATGGTGTGCTTAAATTCCTCAAATGGAGAAAAGCAAAATACTTTAAGCCAGAACAAGAACCAAGCAGAGAACCAAACGAAAAAGTCGTCGAAGCTTAATTTAGTGACATGCTCCCACCACTTAAAGAAGTGGGGGCTTCTTGCTCGATGACTCTAACGAGTCAAGCATAAACAAGCTATCCGGATGTGTCCCATCCTTTGTAAGTATTTCAATTCCCTTACTTAGAATATTTCTCGCAGCGTTTATATCTCTATCATGAATAGATCCACATTTAGGACAAGTCCATTTCCTAATAGTGAGGTCTTTAGTGATAGAGTTTTTATAAGAACATATAGAACATAATTGAGAAGAAGGAAAGTCAGAAGGAACTTTAATAACTTTCCTTCCGTACCAATCAGCCTTATAAATTAGCATAGAGACAAATCTTGACCAAGATACATCAGATATGTTTCTTGCTAAGTTAGAACCACTCATCATGTCCTTTACCAATAAACTTTCAATACAAATGATTTGGTTTTCATCAATGATTGATTTTGAAAGTTTATGGAGATAATCATTTCTTTGGTTATTAATCTTTTTATGTAACTTAGCAACTTTAATTCTTTGTTTGCTTCTATTGTTGCTACCCTTAACCATCTTAGAGAGCTTTCTCTGTTCTCTAGCTAACTTATCTTGAGATTTTGTTAAGTATTTGTGGTTTTTATACTTTTTGCCATCACTATCAACGATTAAGCATTTTATGCCTAAATCTAAACCAATTATCTTATCTGTTGGTTCTAACTGTTCAATTTCAGTTTCTACGAGTATAGACATATAGTACTTATTATCAGTGGTCCTAGATACTGTAATTGATTTAATACTTCCTTCAAATAAGCGATGCATCTTGATTCTAATTCTTGGACATTTAGGAATTGAGATATATCGATTGTTAGAAGAAATCTTAATGTTGCCATTCACCATATTTGTTGTGTAGCTTTGATCATTTCTTTTACTTTTAAAGTTTGGTTTATCCTTATTGTTCTTATAGTTTTGTTTTATAAAATCTTTAAAAGCAATATTTCTATTTAATTGGGCATTATTTAAAGCGAGTGAATCTACTTCTTTTAAAAATGAATAATCTTCCTTATATGAAGCAGGAGTAATGTTTTTAAATTTACCAGTGCTTTTATAAATATCATTCATATCAGATAGAGACTTATTATAAAAGAAACGAACACAGCCAAAACATTTAGCAAAGAATACTTTTTGCTCAGTGTTAGGATAGATACGATACTTATAAGCTTTTCTAATCATAAAAATATTAAGATAAATAAAAGGGAAGATAAAAACAAAATAATGTTTTTTCTCTACCCCTTAACTTACTTATATTATATCAATTTATTGATATAAATGCAACATGTATATGTTATTTATGATTTTTATTCTTTAATCACTAGACATTTATTTATCAAAACTTGAATTCATTTTTTGGCAATTCATCCCCCACCTATAGAGGTCGCCATCAAATTGATGTGGGGGACTTCTTGCTGAAATATGTTGAAAAGTAGTCTTTGAGTAAGTCGAAGATTATTTTTTTAATCACTGAACGGTTTTCTTTAGGTGTGCTTTTCCATTCGTTAAAGATAGCTGGTATCATCTTGATAGCAAAAGGAATGAGATCTTTCTCTCCGGGTAATTTATCAACATGCAATCTATCCAAATAATCAAATAAAGTGTCAATAAATTGACGCTTTTTTTCTTCATCATAAGTAGTCAAAGCGTGATTAATAGTGTTAACGATTTTATCGGATTGTGCGGTGTATTCATTATCATAAACAAATGAACGATCTTCGATGAGCCAAGAGAAAGAATCGTGCTGCATAAGTAGTTTATTTGAGGATTTGATAATCTTCTTTTGATGGTATTCATTCATCAATCTTCCAATGATTGATTCATTTGGTGCATAGGAAAGAATGTAATTATCGATTTTCTTATAATCTGCATCGTAGCAACTGGATGGGTAGTTTGGTGCATCAAAAGAAAAGATAGCGCCTAATCTTTTCTTGTTTTTAAGACCTTTAGCAGCGGTAATAGCAAGCCTTCCTCCTTTGGAGTGGCCGCCCATGTAGATTCTTTTGAACCACACTTTATCCGCGACTTCATTAGCGTATTTGATAGCCTCAATTTCAGAAGGAACAATTTCTAAAACCGCCATATTGAAATCTTCTTTCCAGCCTAATACTGTCGCATCTGTTCCACAGAATGAAATATAGACAAAATCTTTAAGAATAATAGTGATCGCTTGAAACTGCTTATCAGCAACCTCATCTCTCACTTTTTTGAAATTATAAAAGACGGCTTTTTCATAGCGTTTTGCTTTGCAAACTAATGAAAGCACTTGCAGATATTTAATCTTTCTTTCGGAAGCATTTCTAGGAGGCGTATAAGCCTCAATAAATTTTAATAAATCAACATCTTTGATTTTCTTATCTTCAACTTTTAATTCATCAAAAGGGACATAGGAAATCATCGCTAAAACCAATGCATCAATTTCGTTAAATGCCGCTTCTTTGAAACTAATGTTTTGGTATTGATTAAGATAATCTATAACATCCATGGCATAATCTTATCACTTTTAGAAAACTTTACTTACAAATATATCAATATATTATAAAATAATAAGGATTAAGGAAAAGCAAAGAAAAATGAAAGCCTGGTTAGTAGTTAATTCATTCATGGATAATCAAAAATTTATTAATCTTTATGAGCTTCTTTCTAGTGCGTTTGAAAAGCAAAATGTCTCACTTGAGATTAAAACCGCGAGTGACATTTCTTTAGAAGTTGGTCAAAAAATCAACAATAAACCGGACTTTGCTATATTCTGGGATAAAGATATCTATCTTGCTGAACGTCTTGAAAAAAATGGCGTGAGACTTTTTAACTCTTCAAGAGCTATCCTTCTTTGTGATAACAAAATTCTCATGTATCAAGAATTAGCGAATAAAGGCATCAAAATTCCTCGTACTTTCGTTGCCCCTAAAACGTTTGAAGGCCTTAATTATTCAAAACGCGACTTCCTTAATAGCGTCATTGAAGAAATCGGCTTTCCAATTGTAGTTAAAGAAGCCTATGGCTCCTTTGGGGAACAAGTATATCTCGCCGATAATGAGGATTCTTTGAAAAAAATCATCGATCAAATTGGCTATAAAGATTTCTTAATGCAAGAATTTATAGCTTCCTCAAAAGGTAGAGATATCAGAATCAATGTGGTGGGCGATAAAGCCGTTGTATCCATGCTCAGACAAAACGATAACGATTTTAGAAGCAACATCTCCAGTGGTGGTCATGGCGAGAAATACGAACCAAATAAAGAATACCTCGAGTTAGCAGTGAAAGCCGCCCAAGCATTAGGCTTAGATTTTGCTGGTGTCGATGTTCTTTTTGGTGAAGATGGACCAATTATCTGCGAAGTGAATTCAAATCCACAATTTGCTAGCACCCTCAAAGCCACAGGTGTTAACTTAGCGGATTATATCGTCGAATATATCTTAAGTAACCTATGAAAAAAGGCGTTATCGTTTATAACAAACAAGATAAAGAACTAAACCAATGGTTCATTGATAATTGTCTCAATTCACTGAATAATGACAATTTTTCTTTATTGCATAAAGAAGAAAAAGAGGCCTTAGACTATATGAACGAGAATCAAGTCGATTTCGTTATCTTTAGAGCGAGGGATTATGAATTGCTTAATGTTATTGAAGCAAGGGGCATAAGATGTTTCAACAACGCTTTGACAAACAAGATCGCGAATAACAAGTATTCAACATATCAGTTTCTTAAAGAACACGGTTTTCCATGCCTTGAAACTTTTCTAGATGCTAAAGATTTATCTTTTCCGTACGTTATGAAAAGCGTGGATGGTCATGGTGGCTCTGAAGTCTATCTCATTTCTTCTAAAGAAGAAAGAAAACTAGATAACAAGAAATACATCTTTCAAAAATATCTCCCCAATAACGGAGATGTTAGACTCTATGTTCTCAACGGAAAGATCATTGGTGCGGTCAAAAGAAGCAATAAGCAAGACTTTCGTAGCAATTTCTCTCTCGGTGGTGAAGTTGAAGCTTATGAGCCAAGCAAAGAGATGACTGAAATCGCTCTTAAGATTTCTAGACTTCTTAAATCAGACTATATCGGCGTTGATTTTATTATCTTTGATAAAGAATTCGTGGTTAACGAAATCGAAGATCCTGTAGGCGCTAGAATGCTATTTAAAGTATCTGGCATTGATGCTGTATCATTATTCATCGAAGATATCAAAAACAAACTATCAAATTATTAAATCTAATCGCAAAGTCGATTAGTTTTTTATAATATGTTACAATAGATTACTATGAGTGAGGAACTAAACAACCTAACATACGACAACACGAAAATTACATTTAGTAATAACGTGAATAATATTGCCACTAGTGATGAGCTAACTGCTTCACCTTTATATCAAGATAAGCTAGGAACTGCTTATTCAAGAAGCAAGAGCGTCGCTAGAGCTTTTAACTTTGCGGGCATTTCCCTCATTCTTACAGCCGCGGCTATTAAAACAGGTAGTTTGATTGCTAATGTTTATGTCTTAAATCCACCTTCTGTGGAAGCACAAACTTATCAAGTAATCAACCATACTTTTAAAGCGGAATTTACTATCTCTAATCCTGGTAAGTACAAGATTACTTACTATCTTTTCATTAATGAAAGTAGTGAGGCAGTTATCAGTGAAGACTGTAGCGAATCCACTGAATATCTCGTGGAATATGATGCTTTAAGTAAAGGTGATAGTGGCCGTTTTTATATAGAATTTACTAATCGTGTCGATTATAAGAAAACAATCGATTCATATACATTTAATGTGGAGGAATAAATTATGGTAGAAGTCAAAAAAGGTAATTGGTGGCAAAGAAAAACCACTGGTCAAAAAGTCTGCTTCATTATTGGAGTCATCATCTTCTTCATGTCTCTAGCCGGATTCATCATCTTTATGAGTGCAAGACAAGTCTTTGGTGACGAAATGGGCGACTTACTATTCGGTGAAGGCGTAGAAAGTGGCTGGGCTCAACTCGCAAGTGCGCTTATAGATGGTTCAGCAAAATGGGCAATATCTTTGATATTAGTCTTCATGGCTATCGTCTTTATCTTTATCGCGACATTCATTACTCACTTATTCGATAATAAATCAAGAAAAGCTAAGACAATTTCTTCTTTAGTGAGATCTTTGATCAAATACATCACAATTATCGCTGTTATCTGCGTCATCCTCGTCGTTTGGGGTGTTGATGTCATTGGTATCGTTGCTGGTGTTGGTATCTTAACTCTTATTATTGGTTTAGGCTGCCAAAGCTTAATTCAAGACGTTATCAGTGGTATGTTCATTGTCTTTGATGACTATTTCGCTGTTGGTGATACCGTCATTATCGATGGTTTTAGAGGCACAATTATTGATGTTGGTCTAAAGACCACTAAGTTACAAGATTTCGGTGGCAACATCAAATCAATCACTAATAGTTCCATCCTCACAGTGGTCAATATGTCTCGTTTAAGAAGCGTGGCTTCTGTCACCTTATCAGTCTCCTATAATGAAGATGTCGAAAGAGTGGAAGCTCTCATCATTAGTGAAATCGAAGAACTCAAAACCAAGATTCCAAACATCATTGATGGTCCATGGTATAAAGGTATTGATAACATAACTGCTTCCTCAATTGATTTCCTCGTCTTAGCCTTTGTTAACGAAGACAATCGTTTCCAAGTAACAAGAGACTTAAAGAGAGAATTCTATCTCTTATTCAAGAAAAACAACGTGCAAATTCCATACACACAAGTCACTGTTAATCCAGAAGACGATAAGAACCGTCAAAAAGCTTCTCCTGAAGAAGTCTTAGTGGCTCTTAAAGAACAAAAGAAACTCCGCGGCATCAAAGATGAAGAGCCAGCGAAGAAGAAAAAAGACGTCAAAGCGACGGCTATTAAGAAAGTGAAGGATTCACTGAAGAAAACTCAACAAGAATTAGAAGACTAGGGACTTGTGTCCCTTTTCTTTTAGAACAAATAGAAGACCCCAATTGTTTGAATAATCGTTGAGGCCAAAACAAAGACATGAAAAACAGAATGGAACATCAAATTTTTGTGGCCAATTGCGTAGAGAATTGATCCAATAGTGTATGTCACACCGCCTAGAAGGATGAATATAAAACACATCTTAGGCATAAAGAGGAAACCACCAGAATAAATGGCAAGCCAGCCCATTAAGACATAGAGGATGAAAGCGATGACTCTTGCGGCTTTGTGCTTAAAGAAGAAAGCGTTAAGAATAATGCCGATAATAGCGCCAGTCCATTCGATAATAAGCATGATCATACCAATCATATTTGTCTTTGACAAAACAAAGCAAATAGGCGTATATGTGCCAGCGATTAAAAGATAAATCGTACAGTGATCGATGATCCTAAATAGTTTCTTAGCGAAAGTATCGTTACTTAAATAATGATAGATAGTGGATATTAGATAAACCGCAAAAGCGGATGCCGCGAAAAAGATTAGTCCCACGAAAAAGAAGAGACTGATTTGATTGTTTAAAAATAGACTAAAAGCTTTTAACGCAATGAAAATAGCCACAGGCAAACCGAGCAAGTGAGAGATACTATTGAAGAGCTCTTCTTTCCTGCTGTAGCTTGGGATTTCGATTAAAGCAATGTTTTCTTTCGGTGACATTTTCGTTTTCCTTTGCCCACATCTTAAAAGAACATGCTTAAAAAGTCAGGAAACTGATTGTTTTATTTCTCTACCAATAAATAAAAGCACTCTCCTAGGAAAAATTTATACGGTAGAGTGCTAATCTAAAATATAAATATTTTATTTCTTCTTTGCTGCTAGATGATCTAGTCTATTAGATGCCTTGAGTTCTTCTTCAAAAGCCTCTGGATTTTTAAGCGAAAAGTGTTGATGTTCTTCTTCGGCAACGATGAAGAATTTGAATGGTGTGATGGTTACATGAGCGCACGTTCCAATCTCTTCTTGCACCTTCAAGGCCTTCTTAAGGAATAGCTGTTTTTCCTCTTCGTTTTGATAGTAGAGGGCTAAAGAATAGGAATGGCCTCTATCAATGCCTTGGCCTCCATCATCCAAAACATCAACATAGACGAAATATAAATCGATTAATTTGTCTAATGAGATGACGTTTTCATCATAGATGATTTCGATGCTTTCTCTATGGCCAGTCTTTTGAGTTTTGACATCGTAGTAGGTAACGTCTCTTTCGTCGCCACCCGAATAACCACAAGTCGTTTCAATAACACCATCTTGCATCAAAAAGTAATCACCGATGCACCAGAAACAGCCGCCTGCTAAATATAGTTTTTTCATAAAAATAGTGGGGCTAATAACTTAGCCGCTTCCTCCAATATTTGCGCATCTCCTTCATTAAATCTATCAAAGATAGGAGCGTCGATATCAATGAGAGCTTTAACTTCGTTGTTGACCATGATTGGGACAACAATTTCGCTTTTTGATAAGGAAGAGCATGCAATATGTCCTTCAAATTGTCTCACGTCGTTAACAATCACAGTCTTTTTATTACTCGCTGCATAGCCACAGACGCCTTTAGAAAAAGGAATGACTGTGCAAGCTGGCTCGCCTTGGAACGGGCCAAGATATAATGTCTCGTTTTCGGCGAGATAAAAACCACACCAATTGATGTTCTCTAATTGATTGAGGATCGCGCTTGCATTTGCAAGATTACTAACTAGTGGTAATTTTGGATCAATGATTTCTTTAAGTTGAGCAAGAATTATCTTCATAATGTGATAATAAACCATTTTTAAAATATCACAAAAATAAATGCTTAAAAGTTTATCTCTTTAATTTATTAACTACTTTAATTATTATATTTACAATGAAAAGAATTTTAATCATCGGTTGTCCTGGTAGTGGAAAGTCTTATTTTGCCAAACGATTAGGGGAAATCACTAATCTCCCGGTTGTCCATATGGATAATATCTATTGGAAAAAGGATAAGACCTGTATCTCTAGAGAAGAACTTATCGAAAAGTTACAACCATATTTAGAAAGCGATGAATGGATTATCGATGGTAATTACCATCATACTTTAGAATTAAGATTAAAATACGCTACCGATGTTTTCTTTTTAGATATGCCGAGAGAAGAATGTATCAAAGGCATGCTCGCAAGAATAGACATCGAAAGAGACGATATACCCTGGGTCGAGACTAGAGAGGACGCTGAAGAGTTAATCGCTTGGACGGAGAGCTACGAGAAACGCCATAAAGCGGAAGAAGAAGCGATGCTTAAAGAGAACAAACAAGTGAGAGTGCATCGTTTCAAAAGCCGTGACGAAATCAACGCTTATCTTGAAAGTATAAAAAAATAATCCCCACTTGGGGATTTTATTTTGCTAATGAAACGGTATCTTTACCTTTATTCTTCGCTCTTCTATTCGCGGAGTCCGCTAGTTCGAGAACGTGGTTAAAGTTAAACGAATTATCAACTGGAATAAGAACCGCACCGACGGAAATGGTGATGTGGAAATTTGGTTTTTCCTCGAAAACATAAGCAGAAATATCCGCGCGATACTTTTCAGCGATTCTAATTAAATGATCTTCTTCAATGTTTTTGAAGCAGACGACAAATTCATCTCCGCCCCAACGGCACACAAAGGCGTTTCTATCGGACGACAATATTTCCGCGATTTTGATTAATACGGTATTCCCAAAAAGGTGCCCGTATTTATCATTGACCATCTTAAATCCATCAACGTCGATGAAGAGACATCCCAAAGAGACGTTTTCAGCGCGATTATAGTAAATTTCGTTTAAATACTTTGCCAAGTAATTTTGGTTGCCTACATTGGTCAAAGAATCGTGTTGTGAGACAAATTCGTAGTGTTCATTGATGCTCTTGAGACGTCTGGCATTGGCTAAACGCAATAATTCGGCCACAAAACCAAGAATTGTACAAACGATATAGACGAGTGTGAGACGTAATCTAAAGTCGTTTGTCAGTGTTTCAGGATACTTGAGGTGATTGAAAAGCGGTGTCCAGAACATCACGATAATGATGATAAACATTGGTATAGAACACACTAAACCTTCAAAAATACCAAAGGTAATGAACGAAAAAGCGGGAAGTAATAAGATCCAGAAATAGAAGAATCCATAAGGACCGCCGTCAAATGATAGATAAGTGAAGAAGGCAACAACACCAGTAATAAATAAATAGCGGTAAGCAGAGTGGTTCTTTCTATTGAACAGTGTTAAGAAGAACACCAAACTGCTGAAAACATGGACGCCCACCAAAACATAGGCCATCAACTTTTCAGTATCATCGATAAAATGAGGGATACAGGCGATAATTGAAATGATAGAAAGCAGGAAAGAAAGGACCATTAAAGAAAAAGCGCGACGGAAATCATCGTCCACTAAACTATTAATGACTCTATTTGCTATTTGCTTAAAACTCATTCCTCGTCATTGTATAGCATATAGTTTTTATAAAACAATGCTATTTTGCCATCTGAGCATGACAATTATCCTGTTTTAGAGGGATATGATTTTATTTCTTTATTTAAATAAAAAACTCATTTATAATCATATTGCCATGGGACCCGATAGGGCCTATAGGAGGACATTATGAATAAGAAAATTACCACTCAGCAAATAGTGGGCACAGGCTTGCTATTAGCTCTTGAAATCATTTTCCAGATAATTGGAAATTATCTACAAATCGGTCCAGTCAGTATTAACTTATCATTAGTGACCGTCGTCTTAGCGGCAGTCTTATATGGACCATTATCCGGAGCGGTGCTGGGATTTTTTAATGGCCTCATCGTATTAATGTCACCAAGTACAATTGCTATATTTATGCCTTCGAGCTTATTTGGCACCATCTTAGCCTGCTTATCTAAGTGCACAATCGCGGGTTTGGTGGCTGGTTTTGTCTTCAAGTTATTTAAAAATAAAAACAATCTTATCGGTTTGATACTCGCTAGTTTTTTGGTGCCTGTCATCAATACGGGTATCTTCTCTGTTTTAGCCATTGTTTTCTTCCGTCCTTTCTTAGAAAGCGGTGTTGGCGAACAGTTCCCAAACATCGGAGCGTTCTTGATCTTTGGTGTGATTGGCATTAACTTCTTAGTGGAAATTGCCTCCACAACAATCATCTCCACACCAGTCGGAATGATTCTCTTAAGAAGAGAAAAAGTCGCAAAGTAAATATCTTTATTTTTCACTATAAATAAATTATTATTTAAATATGCAAAAGCCATTAGCGGATTTACTTCGTCCACAATCTTTGGACGAGATGGTTGGACAATCCCATCTTTTAGATAAAGGGACTGTTTTTCGTAAAAGTGTTGATTCAGGTAAGGTCAACAACATGATTTTCTATGGCCCTCCTGGAGTTGGTAAAACCACAGTGGCCAATATCATCGCTAAAAACTCTAACTTAACACTTCACAAACTAAATGGCACAAGCGCCTCAATTGACGATATCAAAAATGTCATTAGAGAAGTCGATAGTTTGCTCAATACCAAGGGAATTCTCCTTTATTTGGATGAAATCCAATATCTAAATAAGAAACAACAACAATCTCTTTTAGAATTCGTGGAATCAGGCGATATCACACTCATTGCCTCCACAACAGAGAATCCTTATTTTTACATTTATCCTGCGCTTCTTTCTCGTTGCACAGTTTTCGAATTCAAATCCTTAAAAGTCGAAGACATCAGAGAGGGCCTTGTTAAGGCTGGCAAACATCTCGATATCAAATTCGAAGAGGAAGCTCTCGCAAAACTCGCGCTCGCGAGTAACGGAGACATGCGTAAGGCGCTCAATAATTTAGATTTTATTTGCAATGCTCTTAAAAAGAGCAAGACAGTTACTTTGGAATTGGTGGACCAAATGATCGATAAGGCGAATCTCGTCTATGACCGCGGTGAAGATAAACACTTTGATACATTAAGTGCCTTCATGAAGTCATTAAGAGGTAGTGATCCAGACGCCGCTTTGTTCTACTTAGCTAAATTGTTAAGTGGTGGCGATATAATTGCCGCTTCTAGACGACTTCTCTGCTCTGTCACTGAAGATGTGGGCTTAGCATATCCACAATTAATACCAATCGTTAAAGCTTGTGTTGATAGTGCCCTTCAATTAGGTATGCCAGAGGCTAGATTACCATTAGCTAATGCCACGATTTTGATTGCCACAGCACCGAAGAGTAATGCTGCTTGTTTAGCTATAGATGAAGCACTTGGAGACGTGGCTCAAGGCAAGGGAAATAGTGTCCCTCGTCAACTACAAAATACCCACTTTGATGGTGAAGATGCGAAGGTTAAAGGACAACATTATATCTATCCTCATGATTATCCAAATCACTGGGTCAAACAACAGTATTTACCGGATGATTTAAAGAAGAGAAAATACTACATCTATCAAGACAATAAATACGAACAAAATCTCAAAGATTATTGGGATAAAATTAAGAAAGGAAAATAGTGTAATATATTAAAACTACTAGACAACTACTAGTAATACACTTCTTATAAAATGGACTCATTAAAGACATTAATGGATAAAAAACAATACGATTTGGTCATTAAACTGACTGAAAATAGCAATGACTCAATTGCACTTTTTTATCGTTTGTCCGCTTTACTTGCTGTAGGTAAAAGCGAAGAGGCCTTAAATCTCATTAATATAAAGAGATTAATCTTACAAAATAAGCTCTCTCTACTCATTAAATTTCACATCGAAATCCTTTGTCTTCTAGGACGATTTGATGAAGCTTATCGTGAACTAAAATACTATGAAGATCTCCCATACGAAAGCCAAGAAGTGGAAGAGATTTTGCACGCCATGCCTGAGTACATTAGAGAACAAGAAAAAGCCAGCTTTGGTGGTAAACGTCTCTATGAAGATGAGCTCAGAGAAAAACT
>JBGUXN010000025.1:0-25007 GCA_045222195.1 Bacilli bacterium
CCCAGGTGGCGGAATAGGTAGACGCACAGGACTTAAAATCCTGCGGTAGCGATACCGTACCGGTTCGATTCCGGTCCCGGGCACCAAAGCAAAAAATAACCGAGTGTTAACTCGGTTTTTTTGTTATCTTTAAACTCTTTAAATAGTTCTTTTCTTCTTCGTTTATGCGGTATGACTCCACCGCTTTTTGAATCGTTTTATTATGTACCCAAGGAGATAGTTTCTTTTCTTCTAGATATTTAATCGTTTTATCATATTGTTTTACTAACGCGGTAGAAAAATACCACGCTATCATCATGTTAAGATAATATTCTTCACTTTTAATATTACTCACTAGTTTTAAATGTTCTTCTTTAAAGGATTCATCAAGATATAAGCCCAATAACATCCCAATAGCGAATCTCTGAGTATATAAGTGTTTACTCTTGAGCCATTCTTTAATCTTAATGATTAGTTCATCTTTATGCTTACTAAATACTTTAGGGCTTAGTTGATCACATGTTGCCCAATTATCAATATATGGAAGGAAGCGTTCCACTTCTTTAAGACAAATTTGATAATCCTTAATATTAGAAATAATAAAGACGTGTAATTGATTCTCATCGAAGTAATGATGCGGTAATGTCTCAATAAAAGATTTGCCTATAGGTGTATCCCCTATTTCTTTGGCCATTTTCCTTAATGCAGGCGTTCTAACACCGATGAAAAGGTCTTTGTCTATATTAGGAATTAAAGGTGCCTGAAAAGAGCGATATTGAGGGTCCGCTTTAGAAAATAAAAGAGAGAGGATTGTTTCCATCTCTCTTATTGTATAACAGTGTAATCGAATTTATCTACTGGCTTAGGTTGTTGACGGTCCACTAACCAAGTAATCCAGTAGATGATGTTATAAATGATGAATCCGGCAATAGCGAAGCCAACAACATAAATTAATAAGAATACGATATACGGGACCTTTGGATAGATATCCGCCAAGACTGGTAAGGTGCATGGGAATTTCCAAGAAATGAAGAACATATTGAATGTATCATTTGTGAATGTTGGAACAATCGCGTTTAAGATCATCGCATTAACAAGGAAGAAACCAAAGATTGGTAAAGCTTTCAAGTAGCTCCAATATTGGAGTTTTCCATGGTAATAGACATATAAATAGATGCCTAACACCATTTGCATACCATGATGAATCATGGTGTGAACATCAATACCTAAGTTATAAGTATTGAAGACATCGCCAGGAGAGAACATGACCGCTAAACCGGCAAATAAGTTGAAGGTGCAGCAGAAGGCAATCGCTCCTTCTTTAACAAAGGCAGTTAACTTATTGGATGCTTTATTTAAAGCGATGAATGGAATGAATGTTAATGGAGTCGCACAGAATTGATATGGGAAAGCATACCATTGATAATGCCAGCTAATTTCACCAGCGTCATTAAAGCTATAAGAGAAGACAAATTGCTTATAGATTTCTAAGAAAACTAAAACGCCCCAGATAATCATTAAGATACGAGAGAGTTTCTTTTCTTTAATATTTCTGCAGAAAATACAAAGTGCCACACAAAGAGCGACCATAATGACGAAAGAAACAATATGGAATGCACTATATGGTTGAATCTTTTCTTGAAGTTCAAATTGAATAAATTTTAAAAATCCCATAGCAATTAATATAGCGTTTCAAACGCAGCGTGTATTATTGTATACGATTAAAATATTTTTGCAAGTAAAAGAAAACTCCCCAAAGGGGAGTGTTTCATTTTAAGTGTTGCAAATTATTGATTTTTGAAAGCTTTGAGACCTAAGTATTGAGCTTGTTCGCCTAATTCTTCTTCAATTCTCAATAATTGATTGTATTTGGCCATTCTGTCTGTTCTAGAAGCAGAACCGGTTTTGATTTGGCCAGCGTTAACGGCAACAGCAAGGTCAGCGATTGTGACGTCTTCTGTTTCACCAGAACGGTGGGAGACCATTGTGGTATAGGCGTTAATGTGGGCTAATCTAATGGCGTCTAATGTTTCGGTTAAAGTACCGATTTGATTGACTTTAATTAAGATTGAGTTAGCGACGTTATTATCGATACCTTTTCTTAAGAAGGCAGGATTTGTGACGAATAAGTCATCACCAACGAGTTGGATCTTCTTGCCTAATTCTTTAGTTAATAAGGCCCAACCTTCCCAGTCAGATTCTGCTAAACCATCTTCGATGGTAATAATTGCTGGGTGATCTTTCACTAATTTTTCTAAGTAAGCGATGAAGCCCTTGGAATCATAGGAACCTTCACCGGATTTTTCTAAGGTATATTTACCAGTTGCGGCATCATAGAATTCAGAGGAGGCAACGTCCATACCTAAGAAGATTTGTTTACCAACTTCGTAGCCAGCATTCTTAATCGCTTCTTCGATTAATTCTAATGGTTCTTCGTTACCATTCTTACAAGATGGAGCGAAGCCACCTTCGTCACCGACACCAGTTTCATAACCTTTGCCTTTGACGACTTTCTTTAAAGCGTGGAACACTTCAACGCCCGCTCTTAAGGCTTCGTGGAATGTATCAAAGCCAGCTGGGATGATGAAGAATTCTTGGAAATCAACGGTACTTTCAGCGTGAGCACCACCATTGATGACGTTCATACATGGAACTGGTAAGGTTTTAGCGTTAACACCACCGATATAACGGTATAATGGTAAACCTAAACTTTGAGCAGCAGCTCTAGCAACGGCTAAGGAAACACCTAAAGTTGCGTTAGCACCGAGGTTCTTTTTGAATGGAGTACCATCGAGTTTTAATAATAAAGCATCTAATTTGTTTTGTTCTGTGGCTTCTAAACCAATGACGGCTGGAGCGATAACTTCGTTAACGTTCTTAACGGCTTTTAAAACGCCTTTGCCTAAATATCTTGATTTGTCACCATCTCTTAATTCGAGAGCTTCACTTTCGCCTGTTGAAGCACCAGATGGAACGATTGCGGAGGCACGTGTACCATCATCTAATTTGACTTCGACTTCAACTGTTGGGTTACCACGGGAGTCAAGCACTTCACGGCCGTGTACATAAATAATTTTTGCCATTTGAAAATTCTCCTTAATATGACGGCACTATTATACATGCAATAGTTATTTATTTTCAATAATAACGATTGATTAAATAAAAAGGCACAAGATTGCTCTCGTGCCTATTAGTTAAGTTAGAGTCTAATTAAAGATAAACAGTACCATCGGAACAAGTCACAAATGTGGCTGGAACATTATTCTTCCAACCAGAATTCTTTGAAACAGCGTTCCATTGGGCCATTGTGCCAGCAAAGTTGATGCTTGTTAAGGAAGTACAACCTGAGAAGCAAGTGTTACCAATTTTTGTTAAAGTAGAAGGAAGATTAATTGTGGTTAAGGTTGTGATTTTTTGGAAACAGTAACCACGGATTTCTGTCACACCTTCTGGCACTGTGAATGTTACAAGCCCTGTTTGTTCAAACATATTTTGCTCATATAATGTGATACTTGAACTCATATTGACTGTAGTCAAAGATGAACAACCATCAAACATATAAGAATCAGTTAAGGAACAGAGCACTGAAGCACTTTGTAAAGAAGTACAGCTCGCGAATTGACTGCCACTTCCTTCACCAGAAGCGCCAAATCTAGTAACAGTGCTTGGAACAGTAACTGATGTTAAAGATGAACAGTAACTGAATGCGTGAACACCAAGATGGGTCAAGCCTTCGTATAATGGGGCCTCTAATAAAGACTTACAATGTTGGAAAGAATAATTATCAATATCTGTTGGAGCGCCAACATTAATAACTTTTGCCCCTTCACAGTAACGGAAGAAATATGTTGGAACATAATCTAAACCTTGAGTAAAGGTAATTGACTCGATTTGTTCACAGTGATCAAAGCCCGCACGGAAGACTGGATAATCACCAGTAACAGTGACATTTTTAAGGGTTTTTGGTAAGTAGTAAATGATACTATTTGCACCACCGCTGATGTTAGTAAACGCTTGAGCTGAATAGCAAGCAGTATTTGACCATCTAGTGGTGCCGAAGATAGCACCGAATTGGGTATTGCTATTGATTTCAGTAGCATCAGGAGTACAACCAACCCATGGAATTGATAAGTTGACAATTGTCGCTAAGCCCGCCAAAGAAGCTGGTTGAATGGAAACAACGCTTTCAGTGATTTCAAGTGTTGCGATTTCAAGACCTTCGAAAACACCTGTGTCAATGATACCACCTGTGGCTTTAACGGTCTTTAAGGATGATGGATAATAATAGATTTCTGTTCCATCACCAATGGATACTTCGTAACTACCAGAATATGAATCTTGGCTGAACAATTTACCGAAATAGCCATTAACTGGTACAGCAACTGATTCAAGAGCACTACAGCCATCGAATAACCACCAGCCAACAGTATCTAAATTATTATCAGCGTTCATCGCGGTGAATGTTTTAAGAGATGTACATTCTTGACAAATACGACTTTCAATCTTTTCAACGGAGTTTGGTAGAGTCAAGTTCACAATACCACTTCTATAGAAGGCGTGATCGCCAACTTCTTTAAGGGCGCTATCGCCAAAATTAACAGTTTGTAAGGCTGAACAATCAGAGAAGCAGTAGTCATC
This sequence comes from Bacilli bacterium, assembly GCA_045222195.1. Taxonomy (GTDB): domain Bacteria; phylum Bacillota_I; class Bacilli_A; order RFN20; family CAG-826; genus RUG14515. Next base: position 4,618 of record JBGUXN010000025.1, read on the forward strand.
CACTCTAGTGACTCCTGGAAGAGTAATTAAGGAGATGTTCTTGCAGTTATCGAAAGCACCATAACCGAGTGTACCCGCTAAAACGGTAACATTGGTTAAGGAACTTGGAATGTATTTTGTTTTGGAAGAAACGGAATTGTAATATTGTGTAGTTTCAACTAAACCAGTGGCGGCGGTACTACCGAAGAAATAGCCAAACAGAGCATCCGCTGCCGATGGGTTGAGATTTGGACCGACAAATGGAACGGTTAAGCTTTGTAATGAGGTCATACCCGCTAAGATACTAGTGCCAATACTTTCTACGGATGAAGGAATGGAAAGGCTTGTGACATTCTTAGCGTCTTTTAAAGCATTATCAGCAATAGATTTCACAGGTTTTCCCAAGAACGAAGCAGGAATTACCGCTGCTCCAGCATAATCCTTATTTAGTAATGCATGGACTTCTAAGTATGAGCCTTCATTAGTAAATTTGAAAATAGATGATTCGAAAGATGCTCTATAAACCTTTGTTAAACCATCTGAAGATATTGAGTGTAGAACCCACTCTTTGAAGTAGTAAACATAGTTACTATCATTTGGACGGGGTGGTGTTGAGCCATCATATGAGGCACTAGCAAAGCTAGAAAGATTGCTATCAGTTTCTAAAACAGTGCCATCGTAGTTTTGCCATTCAACAGTATATTTAGGCCCACTTTCATAGAGCATGATATCGAGAATTTGTTCATTCGCTCCAATCGTGCTCGCAACATAAACAGTGAATGTGCTATCAGGAGAAAGATATTGGAAGTTATCAATCTTGGTAAAGCCTAAAGAAGGAAGTCTACTTGCGTAGAAATTAACTGTATAATCTGGATCTCCTGTATTCTTTAAACCATAGAAAGCAATATAGAAGCCATTGTTGCCAGAATAGACATGCACATCATAAGATGTGATTGCGGCATCTTGTAATTGTGGCAATGCAAATGGTGCTAAGCCAATTGCAGTAAAGGCCGCATTAACATCAGAGGTTGGCCAAGGTTTTAAATCCGGTGTGCCACTTGGAAGAAGCTGACCTAGATTAATTTGATAAACGAAGAAGTATTCTGTTGGGAGGTTAGGAGTAATTGCAGTGCGCCAATATGAATGGTTGACGCGGCCTCCTTTACTCGCTAATTGACTGTTAACATAGACATCAACGTTAGCTAGTTTAGTATTAGAACTACTACTCTCATATTTGATGTTTGTTTCACTATAAATGCCGACGTAAACATACATCGTGATATTTTGTCCTTCTAATGAAGCAGGGAATGGCTCGCCTGCACCATGATCATATGTGAAGTTCTGACTACCGATTCGATATCCAACATAGCCAAACGCTAGAGCATTATCGTCATTTTTAAAGGAATATGAATAGCCATCACGTAATGTGCAGATATCGCCAACACGGAGTTGTGGAGCGGCAACGCTTAATTCATAGTCACGGCCATTTTTCTCACCACAACTACAAACGTATTCTAATGTATTTGGATCTTTAACATAGTTATGTGTATGACTGCCTTTTGGTACAGCGTTAAAGGTAGCGGTATATGTCATATCTTCAATAATCACTTTGACCGACGGAGTCCAACCAGCGAAAACGTAATCATAATCACTATCGCTTGGTTTGGTTGGTGTTTCTCCATCATAAGAAGGCATTGTACCAGTCATCGCATTTTCATCGATTTCTAATGTCTGACCGTCATAGTTTTTCCATGTAATTGTGCATGGGTAAGGTGACAAGACTATATTCTTTCTACAAATAGAGCAGAAAGCAGATCTTTCACCTGTCATAATATCAATGCCTGGAGTACCTAAATTGTGTTCTGCTTTGTCCTTCACTTCAGAGCAGCCTGTACAAGCATGCCAGTGATATGTTTCATCAACGCTCCATTCACTAGACCATTCATGTACATGGGTTTGTTCACCTGTGGCAGGGATGCTTTCATATGCAGCATAGCCACAAACCATACATTCATGATATTTAAGACCTTCTTCCGTTGGAGTTGGATCTTTTGCGATATGCCAATCACCAAATTCGTGTAGGGCTTTGTCTTTGACAACATCGTGGCCACATGTCGAATCGTGCCAGTGATATTGATCGTCATTGCTCCAAGTGTTCTCGTTGAAAGTATGGACGTGTTGTTCACCACTATCAGGTGGAGTTTCAGAAGAGATTGGATCTATTGGGCCCGTAGAAGGCTCAACGCTTGGATTAGGTTCGTCCCGTGAATCTGAAGAGTTAGAACTTGGGCGTTTCACACTGCAGCCACAGGATGAAACCACTAATGAAGTTAAAGCGAGTATAAGAATACCGAGTTTTTTCTGCATATATAAAAACCTCCTTGCTAGATACTTATATTGTGCGTGCGTTTACCTAAAAAAATAATATGTACAGGACACATCCACGACAAATATTTGAAATGCACTAATATTTGTATTTATACAAAGGTTAATTATTTAATTTGTGACACACGTATGCAAATGTAAAAATAAAAAAGTTGCCTCATTTGAGACAACTATTTTTGTTTGTTATTTATTGTTAATCTTCGAGCATGATATCACGAATAGTATTGATGGTTTCTTGAGGAACACTACAAGCCTTCACTAAGAAGTTTTCGATATTATCTTCTAAAGAAGCATCAGCGTCATATTTATAACCACCAGTGGTATCGTTTTTAATTTGGTTAATGAGAGCTGGCCAACGGTCATAAGCATGTTGATGACCTTGGATGTGGCTTCTAATGTGTTCGTTATTAATGGAACTATAAGATGTTAATTCAAAGTCGATAACTAAATCGGTATAGCTAACGCCTAAAACACCATTAAGTAAGAAACCAATTGTGCCAGTTCTATCAGCACCACCGAAGCAGTGATAGTAAACTGGTTTTTTATCAGCGTTCTTTAAGATTTCAAATATTGGTGCAACTTCACTTCTAGTTTGAGTGAATGTTTGTTCGTATGACTTAATTGCGTGCATGACATAATCAATGTCACCATTTTCCGCAAAACCACAGGCTTTATAACCATCGCCGATATCACTATTACCTCTTAAATCGAGTTCGATACCGCCAACCATACCCATGTCTTCTCTGAAGGCTTTTTTAGCTACTTCAGTAATGGTGTTATAGTGACCACTACTTGTCATCGTGGTGATTTCACCACCTCTATAGACAAGACCTTGTTTGACTCTCTTACCGGAAGAAGTCATATAACCACCATTATCACGGACGTTATAAATGCCTCTACCACCTTCTTCACCAATTAATGATCTAGCAAGAATCCAACGTGGATAATCACCTGTTTCAAAAGTTTTAACTTCACTTTCTTCATCTCCTGCCACTACTTTCCAGTAATATTCAGTATTGACGAATAAGTTTCTAGCGTTAACTTCTAAATTATCATTAGGCACTAATTCTTTAGCGTTTTCAAAGTCTTCATTATCAGCGACTAATACTTTGTATTCATTTGGTTCTAAATCTAATTTGCTTTCAAACTTGAGTTCAACACCCATGTTTTTATCACTTCTATCTGGAATTTGACCGTTGACAGTTTGGTTTTTACCATTGACATCACCTTCATCTAAGAAGTTTTCAACTTGGACACCAGTTTCACCACCAAGTTGACCATCACCAAGATCATAAGGATCATCTAAAGATTCCTCTTGTTCTCTCATCGCATCGACATAAGCTTTAACTTTGCTAGAGACCATTGATGTATCAGTTGGGTCAATTAATGTGAAATTATTATCTTTAGGAGCTTGGCTGCTTTTAGCAGGTTCGCTATTATTTCCACCACACGCAGTCAAAAGCAGAGCGATAGCAACAGGAAAAATTCCGTATCTCATTTTTTTCATACAAAATACCTCTTTCGTTTTGTATTATGACAAAATATTTCATTATTGATAATGACAATGTTGTTATTGTTAATATGAAAAAGCCTCGTTTTTAGCGAGGCTCTTATTATTCGTTAGATTAGTTCACATTTGCGGTACAGAACTGACAAATCACTTCTTTAGGCGAATCATCTGATAAATAAGTACCGATTTCGCACCAAACTTTGCCATCAGGAGAGTAGAAGTGTTGAAAAGCACCTTGGCTTCCATCGCCCCATGTGCCAAATCCCGCTTCATCAGAAGCTATCATATAGGAAGGCATGTAATTGGCAGCAGTTTCAACATATGTTTTGAGAGCGCTTTCTTGTGCAAAGGTGCTGCCAAAAGAGAATGCGGCGTAATAATTACCATCTGAGCCCAATTCGTAATCGTAATCATCAGGATATTGTGAACGATAGTTAGCACGTCCAACCGTATTCATACAAATATCAATCATGACATTTCTAGCATTATATGAGACTGCTTGACTGCTAGATGAACTACTTGACGAAGAAGATCTAGGGCTGCTAGAACTTGACTTTGATGAGCTTGAAGATCTGCTAGATGAGCGACTTGATGATTTGCTACTAGAAGAACTTGGTGGAATAACATATGAATTTTCATCATCATTCGGACCTTTTTCACGGTTATTCTTATTTGCTAATAAGATAGCTGTGGTCACACCACCACCAACGAGGACTAAGCAAGCAACGACGATGAGAATAATGATTAAGCCTTTTTTATTATTGGATTTAACTTCTGGACCATTATCATCGTTTCTCTTTTGTGGTTGTGGTTCTTCGTATTTTGGTTCTTCATAAACCGGAGCTGGTTCAGAAGCGGCTGGAGTAGCGGCAACTGGAGCAGCGGCGACTGCTGGCGCAACTGCGGCAGCACCATCAGCGTCTTCTTTTTCAAATCTGACTAAGAATGGGATAGCGCCAAGAGAACCTGCACCGAGTAAGATAATTACTGCGGTTACAAAGTAACCAGGAGCGGCATAGCCTTCAGGCATTGTGGCACCAGTGATAATCATAAAGAGGATTTCGGTAAGGACAATGATGCCAAATGGAAGCATGGCAAACACTTTGTTCTTCACGGAATCAACCTTTGTCTTATCAGCAATCTTAACAAAGACTATCAAAGCGATAGCAAAGGCAATATAAAGTAAATCGAGGATGATACTCTTGATAAGCATCTCAAGATAGATGTTCCAGTTATTACTATCTCTAATCATCAAATCGACCATGTTATAAACGCTGAGACCAGCGCTTGTTAGCATATAGACAAGACCGACGATATTTAAAACGGCATACCAAATAGCAATTTTTAGCATCGCTTTGTAGCCTTGATTAATTGTTTGCTTGTTAACAAAGAATTTTACTAAGGCCACAACGCAAAGAGCCAATAAAACTAAAGGACCAAGGATTCTAATGGCATAGGTAATATAATATCCCCAAAATGAACCATATTTAGCGTAAGCCACTAGTTCTCTAATGAACATGATGGTTCTTAAAAGGAACGCTAGAGAAAGTAAGCCAAGACCAGCGGCAGGTAATAATTTACCAAAGATTGTTAAATCAGCACCTCTAATGGTTTCTGGTTCTTTTTTAGGGGCTGGTTGAGGAGCGGGCTGCGCTTCTTGTTGCTCGCCTTCAAAGACTGGTTCTGGTTCAGGTTGATCTACACCACTACTTTGTGGAGCAGGTGCTGGTTGAGGCTTTGGTTGAGGAGCGGGTTGACCAGTAATTGGATTACCATGTTCATCAACTTCTTGACCAGTTTCTGTGTCATAATAACGATAATCTGGATTTCCTTCAGCCACCCATTTCTTGTGCTCGCTTTTACCCTTGACAATAAAAGCCATAGCAGTACCCAAGCAAAGGAGGGAAATTATCAAGCATGGAATAATACCGACACCAATCGTAATTGGAATCATGAGAAGAATTGCAATGCCAAAAAATGGAAAACCAATTAATGAAAACTTTTTTTCCTTTGGCGCCATCTGATATTTCTTTTTAACAGCCATATTTAAAACCTCGCTAGTTCTTTATTTAAGTATAAAGAAGAGAATGCTGGTTTTTTAGATTTTGGCGAGCATGTTATGACAAATATTTGAAAGTGTGAATATTTTGTATAAATACAAAAAAGACCGCTTATCAGTTGTGACATTTGCGGTCTTTTATAACTTTTACTTTTGATGAACGACAATCATTGTCGTGTCTGGTTTGATAATGATCTTTTCTTTTTTGTTCAAATTGTTGTTGATGAAGAGAACCTCTTTGAAGTCCATTGATGTTTCTTCTGGAGTGTCAGAAAGAGTTAAAGCGTTAGCGATACCGGTTAATACTTTTTCGGTGACATTAAGCGCACCACTGACGACATTAGTGGCCAAATCAGTTAAACCAACTTTCTTCTTTTCACCAATAAAACCAATTGGTAAATATTGTTTCTTGCTGGATATATAAAGAGCGTTGATGAAATCACCACGAGAAGAGAATTCTAGATTATCTTTGATATCTAATAACTCTTTAGCTTGTCTGATTTCAAACGTGAGGGACGCTCCATCATCAAGCATTAAAAGATCTTCATATAGTTGATGTGATTCAGCGTGACATAAGAGTTGTGTCATATAAACAGCGACCATTTGGTTAGCGATGATGACACCGGTGACGTTTAAAGCTTCTAATGAGAATCGATTGCTTGGTTCAAAGATTTCGGCGAACACTTCGATATCCTTAGATAATTCTTTATTAGCTTTAATTTTGATTAAAGAGAGGAAGACATTGCTATCAATGTTTTCTTCACTGGCGTTGTTATCGCTTAAGATGAGAATTTTCTTTAATCCTTTATTAGTGCCAATGTCCTCTAAAAGATCATCGATAATTGTGTCTGTTGGTAAGACTTTTAAGTTAACTTTGCCTTCATTAAGAGCGTTATATTGTCTAACGGCTTCTTCAATGGCTTCGCTTCTATCATTTTTACCAATGACATATAAAGAGAAGTTAGCCTTATTGATTTTCTTTTTAAATGGGGCTTCCACCGCTCTTTTCTTTCTAAGAAGAGTCTTTCTAATGTCGCTTTCTTGTTCAGCGTTAATGAAGAGATATTCTTTACCATCACAGTTATATCTAAAAGCTGGTAAGCATGAGGAATATCTACTTAAAGCTTCTTCCACAGACATGTCTTTATCAACTGCGTAGAAAGAGCCACCTCTAAAAGAGAGTAAGGAATAATATAAGTCTGGATAGTTTGGATTAATCGCGGATTTAGCTAAGACATGACCAACGATTGTGTTTCTTGAGAAGATAGAAATATGAGCGTTCTTTAATTCATTAGAAGCTTCCATTAAGTCATGGATGTTTTTGGTCACTTCTTGGTCATCTGTTTCAATGACGATATTAGCGTTCTTAGTTAAGGAAATAACGGACATTAATATCTTAAAAGATATGGAGTCGTTTTGTTCAGAGGCATTAAGCCAAGAAGAGGCCCCTAAAATGGCGATAGATTCCGCTTTATCGATATTGATTTCTTTAAGTGCTTTTCTAGAAGAAGGGTTACCGTTTTTAACGAAGATTTTTAAATGCTTCTTTTCGGTACCTGTTTCTAAGAATAAGTCATCAATTTCTTCTTGGATTTCATCTCTATTTTTATTGGATAAAATAACAATCGTTTTATTACCTTTAATGAAAGAGAGTTCTCTAACGAGATTTGGGCCGACAGCGGACCATTCTAAGATAACATAGTGATGTTTGATTTTGATTTTACCAACGTTATGGATGCGGTGATCAAACATGCTTTGAAGGATGGATGTCGCTAAACCGATAAGAGCACCGGTAAAGGTGATCATTTGAAGAATAGAAAGAACGATTTTAAGAATGATAACGCTGATTGGGGCTTCGTTATAAATACCACCATTATTCATGGTAAAGACAACGCAGTACTCTAAATTCTTCCAATAGCAATCCATATTGAAGGCCCATGTAAAGCCATCAGAAGTAACGCCTTTCATGAGATAGGTCATTAATAACGCTGCAAGAGCAATTAAGATGACATTATAAATAATGAGAACATTAAAAATGACAAAATATGGATGGGAATAATAGAAGAGTTTTAATCTATTTGGTTGTTTCTTTCTAAACATAAAAAACAATCCTTTCTTATTAGCGATATTCTTTAATCTTTTTTATTTTAGCATAAAAAGAAAAGACCGATGTTGTCGATCTCATCTTTTTTAGATTTTCTAATTAGGCTTTTAAGACATCCACACTGTCGAAGAGTTTAACGGTGTCGTTATTCACTGTGTAGACATCATAAGTCATAGTTGTTTCTGTTAAGTTAAGAACACCAAACATTTGGGCGTTGACGTTACCTGTGGCTAAATCACCGACTTGGTAATTTTGTGCAGAGGTGAAACCACTGACGGTATAGGATTCATATTGGTTAGCGTATTTAAGTTTACCCAATTCAATTTTGTATTTGTTACTTAAGAAGGTATTGCTGGAGTCTAAACCTTTCCAAGAATCACCATCTCTCACCACTTCTGCCCATCTACCATCGGATTCTGCAGCACCACATCTATGGCCTGCCGCACCAGTAGTCACGTAGTATGTACCTTGTGGGTTCTTATCGTATTCTCTTTCACCGACTTGTTCGGTTTCTGGTTCTAAGTTAACAACTTCGGCGTTATTCCATGTTTCTGTATAGCCAGCAGCATCCCATTTATATGGTAATGTTTTGTTATATGTATGGTCATGAGCTTGAAGCACTAAGTCGACATGTTTTTCAGAGAAAATAGGTGTTAATTTTTGGACAATATTTTGGTTTTCTGATTTATTGGAGTGGTCACCTGTTGAATATGGAGAGATGTGCATCATGACGACTTTCCATTTCGCATCTTTAGCCGCTTCCAAGTCATCTTTCAACCAATTGATTTGTTCAGTATTAACTTCGTTAGTGTTTAGCACCACAAAGTGAGCGTAATCATAATCATATGAATAATAGCAACCTGTATAATCAAAACCAGCATAGTTGATATCGCCACTCATTAAATAATGGCCATAAGCTGCAGATGGTTCATGGTTACCACTAGAGGACATATAAGGAATATTGAACTTATAGTCATAAATGATATCTAAAGCATTAGAATATCTAAATAGTCTCGTTGGTTCTTTGTTATTACCAGTGGAGTTATTTTGATCAAATTGGTCACCGTTATATAAGGCCATATCTAAGTCACTACCAGCGGTTTGCACTGATTTAACAAAGGTATTACGCCAGACATTTGATTTGCTTAAGTCTTTGGTTTGGGCATCAGACATATGAACGGCAGTAATTGATTTAGCGGACGCTTTTTCAACGACGAACGCACCATAGACATAACCGGCTTCAGAACCAATCTTATAGGAATAGGCTTTGCCTTTTTCTAAGTTTTCCACGTGAACTTTATGGGACATCACTATTTCTTCTTGGGCATTGGAACTACCTTTTTTAGCAGTCAAACCTTCCGCGGAAACTGTGCCATCTTTGGCGCATGTCACAAGCAAACTTTTACCTTCAATAAGTTCAGCGGTAGAGAAATCAGCCTGTCCACCTTTATCACTTTGCACTAAATATAATTCTGTTGGTTCTGTGTCTTTATCAGTTAACCAAGAAAAACCACGAGAATAGATATCTGTGTAATATGACATATTAACGCCAGAAGGAACTGCACTAACACCAAAGGTGTTGTAATCAGGGGTGAATTCTGGTCTAACGATGTTATATTGTTCTTCCGAAGATTCTGACTCTTTTGAAGAAGCATCTGCAGGATTGTTTTTTTGGCAAGCCACTATTAAAAGAGAGAGCATTGCTAGAGAAACAGCAAAAAATTTCTTTTTCATAATATTCTCCTTTTAGATTTAAAAAATCCTTCCAATAAATAGTTTAGTTTGGCATAACTAACATTTCAATACACTATAAGAAAAAGGACTGATACACCGTATCAATCCTATTTAACTAGGTTGGCAGGGTTTCAGTGTTTTGATACAACCGAACACCCACAATCACAGACCGAACGCTATTTCTTTAATAGCTTTTTAAGCTCTTTTTTGCTTTGATCTAAATCGCCAGTAAGCAATGGAATAAGCTTTTTAATATCTTCGATATCTTTATCCCACCACTTGAGTTCCAAAAGAAGATCAATTGTTTCTTTATCAAATCTATATTTCTTAATAACGGCGGGATTACCCACGACAACCGCATAAGGAGGAACATCTTTTGCCACTACAGCATTAGCGCCAATAACTGCACCATCACCAATATGAACACCTGGCAATATTGTAGCGTGTTGACCAATCCAAACATCGTTACCGACTACTGTATCACCACGATTTCCTCTATCTCCAAATGGCCTTGATAAACCTTTGAATTCATCAATGATTTCAAAAGGATATGTAGTTAAACAATCTAACATGTGATTAGCACCATTCATGACAAATTCCACACCTCTTGCAATAGCAACAAACTTACCAATGATGAGCTTATCACCCATAAAGTCATAATGATGCGTTACATGCTTTTCAAAAAATTCTGGCCCGTCATCGCTATCATCATAATAAGAATAATCACCTGCGATAATGTTCGGTCTAGTGATTACACTTTTGATATAGCAAAAAGTTTTAAATTGTGCATTTGGGTAAATTGGTTTCATTTCTTTTTCCATAACAATATGATAACAAAAAATAAAAGGACTGACACATTGTATCAATCCAATTTAACTAAGTTGGTGACGAATACGGGATTCGAACCCGTGAATGCATGCGTGAAAGGCATGTGAGTTAAGCCGCTTCTCCAATTCGCCAAGTGGCGCCTACCGTAGGACTCGAACCTACGACCGATCGGTTAACAGCCGATAGCTCTACCGACTGAGCTAGGTAGGCAACGCTTTTACAAGCGCGTTAAAAATGATAGCACGCACTCAAAATAAAGACAAGATAATTTAATTATTTTTTGGATTCAATCAAATTGACAACGTCTTGAATGGTTTTTAGTTCAACGATTTCATCGCTGGTAAACTCCACATCAAGGGCTTCTTCAATCTTAATCATGGTCTCAACCAAGTCTAAAGAATCAAGGCCTAATTCATCCAATCTGTCTTCGTATTTGATAGAACTGATGTTGACTCTATCTTTGATAATTTCTTCAACAACTTTTAATGGTTCCATTTCAAAAACATTTTATAACATGGTGCCCCACTCTTCAATAACAAAAAAACGGCCCGTTTTGAGCCGTTGTTCTCTAGAGTTTGAAGGCGGATAAGCCATACTCACTAATGCCTTTAGCGACTTCGCTTGAGACTGAGTTTGATAAGTTTGTGAAGACTGTTGTTAAACTCGCGGCGACGATACCAAAGACCATGATGACTAAGATAATACCGAGAAGTTGTCCCTTAATCTCTGACATATTCTTTCCTCCTTTCTAACCATAGAAACCAACGATAGTCATTCTCGTAATAGAAAGAGTCATTTCTTCATTAGATATGACTAAAGGATTGTATTGTGTTGTGATTGTATAAATAATCTTCTCACCAAAGGTGGGATTCATATTTGTGTCGCATTCAAATTCCACATAGAATGTTTGTTCAACATAATTAATAAAATCGTTATCGATAACACCATTGCGGGATATCAAATAAGAGATATTATTCGCTTTAGCATCCAATGAAGAATAAGCACTTTGTAAAGAGATGAGGTCCGCACCAAAAAGAAAGAATAAAGCGACGAATATCATGGATAAGAGAAGACCGATTTTATAAGACATTGATAAGATCTCCTAAAATAGACAAGATTGAGATGGTTAAAGAGACGGTAATAAGCCCTGCTCCGATGAGAGGGAATGTTGACATACTAGAAAGAGATTTTTCTTTCTGTTCTATCATCTCTTTATTACGGTTTTTAGCGAGTTCATCATAGATGACATTGAACTGTAAGAACTGTTCTGAGTTTTCACCTTGATCCACCATTTGATAGATGGAAAGCATTAAACTATGCGTGGATAATTGTTGGAAATTCTTTGCAAAATTAATAAATGGCTGAACGGTCTTATCCTCATCAATTTCTTTAAGTAATGTTTCGATTCTTTCTTTCATCCAATCTGAGCAATATGGGATGAGCTGATTAAATGATTGATAGACATTGTTGTTGTTTTGAATGTAGACCTCAAAATAAGAGATAATAGCGATTAATTCGTTTTCGCGATTCTTAAGAATAGCTCTTTTTTTATCGCTATAACGGGTGAGCAAAAAGAAGTCTAAAAGCAAAGTTCCAATAAAGACAATAACCATTAGAATCAAATTCTTTAATAGTAATAAAACAAGCACCATACCGATTAGCATCACGAGATTGATAATTAGTATTTTAAGCATCTCCTTTTTATACGAGAGCCCTACGAATTCAATGACTTCTTTAAGCTTATTTTTCATCATCTTTCCAACCCTCCAAACTCACATTAGTAATTCTTAAAATAAGGATATATATCGAAAGAAGTGCAAAGAGGATGACCACGACCACTGCTACTTGATAAATAATCGTTTTAGAAATGCGGTCAAAAAACTGTGATAAGGCAAAGCGTAAAGACGCCAAAATGATTAGAGCGATGGTCCAAAGGACAACGAATTCTACAGTCTTGCTTTTATTTAAAGATTCACATGTCAAAAGATATTCTTCTTTGAGCCTGACTTGTTCCACTAGGTGACGAGACATATCCAAAATATCGCCTCCTTGTTCATTCCATAAAGAAACCATATCGACGAATAGATGATATAAATCAAATTTGAAATATTTACTTAAGTAAGTGATCTTTTCTTGCTCTGATAAATCCTTAATAGAATCGATGATCTCTTTAGTGCCTTCATCAGCGGTTTCATAGCCGCTTTCCATAGCGGCGCTCAATGAGCCTTTCACGTTAAGAGAAATGAGATAACTATTGATAAATTGAAAGCATTGATGGTAGCGATGGATTTTCTGTTGGTTTTTGTTAATCTGTCTTCTTGCTATCAAAACGAAAAACGCAATACTAAGAACGAATATGATAATGGACGAAAAAATGTTTTGACTCGCAATAAAAGTCACACCGGTCAAGACAAAAGAAACAGTCACACCAACAACGATTATGTTCATTTGTTACCTCCTATGAATGTTGCTTTGAAGGTGTTTGATACTTGATTTAAATCAAGTAGTTTTAAAGCCTCTTCGCAAAGCAAGCCGTATTTTGCCTTTTCTCCATCGCTACCATATATTTGTTCCATCTCTTCTCCTTTAAGATAAGAAATGGATGAGATATATCTTTGAACCACACCATAAGGGGTGTATTTCCTTTTTAAATAAATGTAAAAACGCATGTGATAAGAAATATCACTGTAGATATCTTCAAACGCCATTTTCTGTTCATTCATCATCACCATTCTCACCATGCGATGTGGCATGCTATTAACATCAAAAGCGTGCAAGGTAGTAATAATTGGATGCCCAGTTAATGAAGAGTTCAGGACATCAAGCATTTCTTTACCGCGTGATTCCGCAACGATGAGCCAGTCAGGATTGCTTCTTAAGGCGTTTCTCACCAAGTTTTCGATTGAGGCAGCAGGTCGTTTTTCGTCGACTTGCCAAATGTTTAAGTCGAGAGTTTGATTAATCTTTAACTGGTCTAATTCTAGGATGTTGTCTATGACAATAGTTCTGGTATTTTCTCTCATTAACGAAATGAGATATTTTTGTAGTTCGGTTTTACCACTGCCAGTAAGGCCCCCTATCACTATTGAGACATGAGAATCAACGAGAACTTGTAATAGCTCCTTAACTTCTTCACTCAAAGAACTGCTTTCCTTAAACCTTAATGAAGAAGAAGCTATACGAATGGAAAAGCAGACACATTCTTCGTTGTTCTTTCTTGAGATGCTTTGATGAAGAGCGTTGAAACGATATCTGCCAAAAGAAACATCTAATTCAGGATTGGTATAAGAGAACTGCTTTTCGCTGAGATTAGCGATTTGTCTAATAAAGTCTTTAGCCGTTACTTTATCTAAAGATATTTCGCTTTTTTGTCGACCATAATCATTGTGCACATAGAAAATATCCTGTCCGTTATAAGAGATATCGGTCACCTTATCATTCATTAATAAATCTTTAAGGAAAGACTCTTCTAAAAAAGAGACGATTTTATTAACTTCCATTTAGTTTCTCCTAATCTCGTAATACATCGTTTTTTGATAGTGATAGAAAAGGATTAAAGAAGCCTCAACAGTCACTTCCACCGCTTTCGCGTCATCACTCATATCCATTGAATGATCACTAGGGATATAGTAATAAAACTCTAAGTCATAATTGCTTGTATATCTCGGCATGTGGAATGAAAAATAAGAGGTTATATTATCTTCTAATATTTCCTTATCAAATGTTGGGCCAATTTCTTCATCGATATCAAAGAGATTAATCGCTGTTTCATAGAGCGATAAAGGTGCGGACATCACCAAGCGATTAATACCGTTTATTTGATAAGACATCATAAAGAAATTAAAGGAGAGAACCACCACAAAGAACGAGATAATCATCGTCACCATTAATGACTTCCTCCTACTACGCAATATTCGCCATCTGTGCATACACCCGCTAAAGATTGAGAAACATCATATTTGATTGGTAACGATGTTGAAATAGCGTCCATACCTAGACGATCAAAATCGATATAAAGCTGCTTGTTGTTAAAGAATCTCTTGCCATTAATTGGTAAGTAAAAATCTTTCGTAGATACAAAGCCAGTGCGGTATGTATCGCTTATTTGTAGTGTTCTTTTATTAATATAAAAATTGTTCTTATATTTAAAACGAACAGTGTCTCCGCTTTTATAAATAGTTAAAGGAATAACAACATCTCCATTATCCTTATGAGTAAAATATGGGAAGAGATTATCATCATCATTAAATCTTAAAGAAACACCATAATAAGTGAGGATGTAATCATGTGGATAAAGAAAGTAATTGTTAATAAGATTCAAACGATAGTAATAATCCACTCCGACATAGTCCCCTATAGTGGTAAAATCAAATGTTTCAATTAGTTCATTCATCGTTTCTCCATCACCATAAAAACCTAGTGACTTTGAGGTATGTGCTTCTCGTTTAAGAAGAGAACCATTAATAGTCTTTTTGCTCGGCGGATAGAATGTCGCAGAATAAGCTTTTAATATCGCATTGGAATTCCTATTTACTATTTCAAATTTGAGGGTTAAACCACTTGCGGACCAATAATCTCTTATAGGCACGGTAAAAGTCACTGATTTTCTTTGCCCTCTAACATAGTCAATTGGGGTTTTCGAAGAAGACGCCACAACGGAGTTAGAAGAATTAAAAAGCCTAATCCTTTCAACGATAGTTTGACTAGAGATGCTATATAGCTCGTATTCAAATGTCGCAGGGAAATTATCATAACTTTCTAAAGAAAACGGTCCATATTTATTGCAATAGAAATAATCAAAATGATCATTGCTGACCGATGTAGTAATTAACGATAAGGAGGATTCAAACGGATCTGGAAGCATAGAAAAGGAAGATGCAGCCTCGACATGGCTTTCATAATTAAAGCCTGGTGCTGTAGCAATAGACGAAATGACGAGTGGAATAACAACAAAGCCAATTCTAAAAGTCATAGAACGCTCCTAAGAATTTCTCCATCGCTTCTTTCTTATAACGATAAAAAGAGGCCTTTGAATAAAGGGGCTTCCACCACTCCTGATAACTTTGGTAGAAAAACTCGTTATTAATAAGATTCTTTTCTCCATCGTCTAATGATTCATAAGCTTGTGTAACTTTATGGATGTATTCATCAAGGGAATAATCCTCATCAAAAGGCGATTCAGAAAGAATTAAAGAGTCAGGATTATCTTTGATTCGTTTAGCAAAGAAAAACTTCTCAGCGATGTCGATAAGCATCTGATTGAGGTCTTTGAAAGTCTTTTCATTCAGTTGGTCCATGAAAAAGTCCTCCTACTTACCCAATAGAGAACTTTTTTCAAAAATGGTTAATATTTTTTTCTTTTCTTAAAAATCATTTCGATTAATTCTAAAGAATTAAAAATTTTAGCCATTTTACGACTGCAAGAGTCTATTTATCTTGGAGTTAGAAAATCAAAAAATCGTTAACAAAACGCTATCTAATTGTTATAAAATGTTGAATATGATAGTTCTTAGTGGCGCAAGTGCATCAGGAAAAACCGAAGCGGCAAAAATGTTGATGGTTAAATATGGCATCACAAAGGCCATTACCACCACTACTCGTCCTATGCGCAAAAACGAAGTCAACGGAAGGGACTATTTTTTCGTTTCAAAAGAAGAATTTGAACAAATGATTAAGGACGATAAATTCGTCGAACACACACTCTATAATGGCAATTATTATGGCTCTACAAAGGCCCAAATTGCTGATGATCGTGTTGTGGTTATTGA
The DNA here is from genome assembly GCA_045222195.1 of Bacilli bacterium. Taxonomy (GTDB): domain Bacteria; phylum Bacillota_I; class Bacilli_A; order RFN20; family CAG-826; genus RUG14515. The sequence continues at coordinate 20,985 of JBGUXN010000025.1, forward strand.
TTTAGCAGGTTTAAAGTCATACTCCTCATTAAATGATAAAAGGATTGTGACTTTTTATTTATCAACTTGCGAAGAGATTAGATTTAAAAGAATGCTTGAACGCGGTGATAGAGAAGAAGACGCACATAGGCGTATTGAAAATGACCGCCGCATCTTCGCGGAAAACGTCATTCCAAAAGTCGACTTTAGAATCGATTCTGAAAATATGGACATCGAACAAGTCGCTGATGTCGTCTATCGCTTGTACTGTAAAAAACTAAAATCTAATCAATAAGATATTTATATTTGAAAGCAGGATTTAAGAAGACTTCGCATTCGTAAGAGTCTTCTTTTTCTATCTTGGAAAGAACATAATTCTCTTTGCTAAAAGTGACAAAGTCCACACTATACGGAAGAGAGATTTTGCGTCTTTCCCAATTTTTCGTGACATTCGACACAATAAACTTCAAAGCTTCAAGAGCATCTTCTTCATCGAGTAAGGAAACAAGTAGTTCATCTTCTTTTGGTAAGAAATTAGCAGGACCACCGAGAAGATCATATTTGTTGTAGATATTGATCATTGGAATATTGTCCGCTTCTAAATCCTTGATGATTTGTTTTGTGGTAGCAATTTCTTCTTCCTTGAATGGGTCAGAAATGTCAATCACTTGGACTAATAAATCAGCTTCTTTAATCTCTTCTAAAGTGCTTCTAAAAGCATCCACTAAGTAGATTGGAAGGTTGCTAACAAAACCAACAGTGTCGGTTAAAAAGAATGATGGATAGCCAAAGACATTAATACTTCTTGTCGCGGTTTCTAAAGTCGCAAATAAAGCGTTCTTTTCTAGGACTGTCTTATCTTCTTTGCTTAAAGAAACTAGGCGATTCAAGAGCGTTGATTTACCAGCATTTGTATAACCCACAACACAAATCTTTGGAATAGGATTATTCTTACGCGCTACACGCATGTTTCTTCTCGATAATTTAATAGATTCAAGCTCTTTCTTCCTTTGAGTAATCGCGTTATTGATTTGTCTTCTAGATAACTCAATTTGCTTTTCACCTTTACCTTTATTGTGGCCACTTCCAGATGTGACTTGAGAGTATGAGGCCTTTTCATCAATAAGGTGATTTTTAAGATATTGCATTCTCGCAATGGAGACTTGTAATTTAGCTTCTTTTGTTTTAGCGTTCTTCTCAAAAATATCGAGAATAACAAATGTCCTGTCAATTATTTCGGTGCCGATTATCGCGGATATGTTCTTCTTTTGGAGACCAGAAAGCTCAAAATTACATGCCACTAAAACGATTGGATCTTCTGGATGCTCTTCATTATATTGATGATAAAAAGAAGAAATCTCGTGAAGCTTACCTACACCAACATAAGTGCCTTTGTCTATGAATTCGATGTTTTGAGAAAAGTAAGCAACTGGTTCATAGTTAATCTCTTTTAAAAGCATGGCAAATTCGTTTTGAGCGTGGTTAAGCTCAAGGGAATGACTTTTACCAGTTGAGAGCACTAAAACCTTATCCATAACTTATACTACTTAATCTTCATCTTCTTCATATTCAACATCGGTGACTTTAAGCTTTTCAACGGTGAATTCATCAGCTTCTAAAACCTTGAAGTGATAATGAGCAAAATCAAACTCATCACCCTTCTTAGCGAATCTATCTAAAATGTCTTGGCAGAAGCCACCTACTGTAGTGTAACTAGTTTCAACCTCTTCGTCGTATTCAATGAGTTCAAAGAAGTCATCAATATTCATCGTGCCATCAACGATATAAACGCCGTGCCCTTTCTCAATATATTCTTCTTCGATTTCATCGTCTTCGTCAAAGATATCACCAACGATTTCTTCTAAGATATCTTCCATTGTGACGATACCTTCAGTACCACCATATTCATCAATGACAACTGCGATATGAACTTTGTTTTCTTTAAACTCTGCTAATAAGTCTAAGATTTGGTGGTTTCTTGGTACCACTAAAGGTTTATAACACATTGATAAAATATCAGTGACTTTTTCACCTGCTAAAAGTTTCTTAGCTAAAACCTTAATTGGAAGTATACCAACGATATTATCAATAGTCTCTTTATAGACTGGGATTCTAGAGTGTTTAAAGATTTCCTTATCTTTGATAAGTTCTTCAATATCATCTTCGACGTCGATAGCGAAAACATCCACTCTTGGAGTCATGATTTCATAGGCTTCGATATCGTTTAAATCGATAGCACTTCTGAGCATTTCTGCTTCGCCTTCTTCTAAGATACCTTCTTCTTCTAAAGAGTCTGCCATTTCGGTTAAAACATCTTCATCGATTTGATCTTCTTCTTTAGATTTCTTAGCGAAAATTTTACCAAAGAGTTTGAAGAGTTTAGCAATTGGCCAAACAATGACGAAAAAGAGGTATTTAAAGAACGTTACTGGGTAAGCGAATAATAATGCTAAGGAATAGTTAAAACGCTTAGCAAAGGCCTTAGGAATGAATTCGCAGAAGATAATGATAAAGACAGTGAAGATGATTGTGGTCACTACTTCGCCAATTTCTTGATTACTTGACAAGGCTAAACCGATTAAAGTGACGAAAGATGTCGCTAAAACGTTAACGATATTATTTCCAAATAATATAGCGGAAATAGAGAGTTCATAGTCATCAGCGATTTTAAGCGCTAATTTGGCGCGTTTTTCTTTCTTGCCTTTTTCTCTATCAAGCTTTTCTTTATCGACCATGCCATACACCATATCGGCAGCAGAAAAGAACATTGAGAACAATGCACAAACAGCAACGATCAACCAATAATACCACTGCATACTATTTGTTTCCTTTCACGTTGCTTGGTTCAGAGATATCACTAACGAGTTCTTCTAAGACATCGTCCATAGTGACCATGCCCACTACTCGTTTATTTTTATCTCTGACGATAGCAATATGTGTATGATTCTTCTTAAAACCATTAAAGAGATCATCAATCATAATATTTGATGAAACAAAGTATGGTTTTTGAAGTTTTTTCTTGATAGAAACATTTGGATTTCTTAAGTAAGCGCTTAAGTATGTTTTGATACGTAAAACACCAATGATGTTGTCGATATTTCCATCATAGATAGGAATACGAGAATAATTTGTTTCCAAGATGATTTTATGGAGTTTTTCTTTATCTAATTCTCTGATGTCTAAAGCAAATATTTTATTTCTTGGAGTTAAGACTTCTTTAACGTTAGTGTCAGCGAAATCTAAAGTGGATTGAATGATGTCGCTTTGTTCTTCTTCAATGATGCCTTCATCGGAAGCGTTTTCCACGACGTTTTCAAAGTCTTCTTCATCGAATTGCGTTTCACCTTTGACCTTAAAAATGCGTTCAATTAACAAAGTTAATTTTTCCATAACCCAAGTAATCGGGAAAAGTAAAAGCATGAACCAATAAGTTGGATAGACAAGAAGCTTAGACATCGTATCTGGAATGCTTCTAGCAATCGTCTTTGGAAGAGCATCGCCTAATATATAAATTAATAAAGATATAACAATAGAAGAAATTAAAGAAATAGTATCGTCCATCCAACCTGTCGAAGCAAACAATTGTTGGAAAAGAAAAACCGATATAGCAGCGGCTATAATGGCGACGATATTAGTTCCGATTAAAACAGCTATTAAAGCTCGATCATATTTCTCACAAACATGGAGAACTAGGCGGGCAGATTTTTTACCTTCATCCGCTTCAACTTGCATCTTGAAACGGTTAGCGCACGCGAGTGCGGTTTCAGCAGCAGAAAAGAAAAAATGTGCTAATACACAAACACTAATGATAAGCCACGACAGAGGCACATCCATTAATGAACCAACTCCTTTCTTTGCTGGCTGCAGGTATATAAATTATCATATTCTACTAGAAATTCAAGGGTATAAATAAAAAGGTATGCATGCATACCTTAATATTTATTATTTTGGGACTAGTGTTAAATGACAACCTCGTTGCAACAAAGTGATAGATTTATAATATAGCTTTTCTGCTGATCCTGGAGAAAGGATGGTTAAATGAAA
>JBGUXN010000026.1:0-3292 GCA_045222195.1 Bacilli bacterium
CGTCCAATTCAAAACTGGAACGATGGTAAGAGTGAAGAATTCCTCAACCGTAAGACGTATGACATTAAAAACTCCAAATTAACTCATGGTGTTAGAGGCGAAGAAGCTTGTGAAGAAGCAGTTAAAACATTAAATGAGACTTTACTCTTTGGCACCAAGACTTGCCCAAACTGCAAGATGGCCAAGATGTTACTTGAAAAAGCTGGAGTTCCATATAAATGGATCGACGCTGAAGAAAACGTTGAATTAACTAACGAATATCATGTTAAGAAAGCACCAACCTTATTAGTGCCAAACGGAAACGAAGTCTTAACATTCGAAAATGCCTCAAACATTAAAGGCTATTTAGAAAGCTTAAAATAATGGAATACGACGTTCTTATCGTTGGAGGTGGCCCTGCTGGAATGACAGCAGCCCTATATGCCTTAAGAAGTGGTAAATCCGTTATGGTCTTAGAAAAGGAAGGGTTTGGCGGTCAAATCGCCACCTCTCCTCGACTAGAGAATTATCCAACCATTCAATCCATTTCTGGAAGTGAATGGAGCGATCGTCTATTTGAACAAATCACTGAACTTGGCGCAAACTTTGAACTTGAAAATGTTCAAGAAATCAAAAAAGAAGAAGGCCTCTTTATTGTTAAAACCGATTATAGTGAATATCTCGCTAAAAGCGTAATCATCGCTAACGGGGTTAAACCTCGTAAGATGGGAATCGCTAATGAAGACGAATTAACTGGTAAAGGCATCTCCTATTGCGCGGTTTGTGACGGACCATTCTACAAAGGAAAAGAAATCTACTTAGTGGGGGATGCAAATACTGCTCTCCAATATGCTCTTCTCCTTTCAGGATATTGTCCAAAAGTTCACATGTTAACTCTCTTTGATAAACTCTTCGGAGATAAGATTCTCATCGATAGAGTGCTTCAAACTGAAAACATTGATATCAGACACAACCTTTCTTTAAAGAAATTAGTTGGAACTGATCAACTTGAAAGCGCTGAATTTGAAGATACGATTACTCATGAAAAGGTTGTATTTAAAACCAACAACTTATTCATCGCGATTGGGCAAGTTCCTCAAAACGAATTCTTAGAAGGCTTAGTAAAGCTCGACCATGGCTTTATCGAAACAAATGAGCTCATGGAAACAGGAGTTGAAGGATTGTTCGCTGCTGGAGATACCCGTAAGAAAGAAAACAAGCAAGTTATTACCGCTTGTAATGATGGCGCAGTTGCTGCTATGAGCGCTGTTAAATATCTCAACAGCCACTTCTAAAAATTAAGGGGCTGTTAAGAAACCTATAAGGTGACTTAGCCCCTTTTAATTTACGAAAAATAGGTGAAATCGCAAGAAATCACCTATTTTTGTTACAATACAACTGTTCTACGGAGGTATTGTATGCCTTATTTTATCACAAAACAGTTGGATTTGTTTTCTTCCTACCAACTAAACAAGAAGGAAGAGGAAAAGTTGAATAGATTTTTGATGTTTCTTGAAGATTCTGGAGTTGGAGAATTAATACATCAAGAATGTTATAAAGATCATTCAAAAGGAGGAAGGCCTCCATATAACTATTACAATTTGTTCGCTGCTTCAGTATATGCTTTTTCTAAACATCCAGGAACATTAAGGAAAATTGAAGAGAGTTTTAAATATGATGTTAGATTTATGTATTTAATGGATAACGAAGTTCCCTCATATGCAAAGATTGGAGAGTTTCTTAACAATTTATTTGTTAAGTTTCATCATAAAATCTATTCATTATTAGTTAATCAATTTATTAAAGAAACAGGCATTAACATCGATGATTGTTTTCTTGATGGAACCAAGATTGAGGCTAACGCAAATAAGTATAAGTTTGTTTGGAAACCCACGACATTTCATAAAAAGCTAGATGAGAATATCAAAGCACTTTTGAATAAGTATTTCACTATTAACAAAATTGAACTTTTGAAGTCAATTGAAGTTGCTGAATATATTACAAAATTAGGTGACTTCACTTTAAATAAAGACGGCAAAAAGAATTATAAGCAACTTGAAAAATATCTTCTTAAGCTGCTTGAGTATGAAGAAAAAGAAGAGATATGTGGCCCAAATAGGAATTCCTATTTTAAAACCGATAAAGATGCAACCGCGATGACATTAAAAGAAGACTTTTATTCTGGAGTAGGGAGCAATATGCATGCCGCATACAATATACAAATCATCGTTTCTAAAGGTATCGCTCTTACTTATTATGTTGGACAAGAGAGATCAGATTTTTACGCTTTTATACCAACTGTTGAACAATTTCATATAGATTATGGATTTTATCCGAAGAATTTATGCGCCGATGCAGGATATGGTTCATGGAAAAACTATGTCTACATGATTGTAAACAATATTGGTAACTATGTTAAATTTCAAGATTGGGAACAATTAAGAAAAGGGAACGCAATAGATTTATATTCATTCAATGATAAAGAAGAGTTGGTTTGTCTAAACGGGGAAACCGCTACAAAATATTCAGAGTATAATGGTCGCCATCCTAAAAATCATGGTTATTTATATGTCATTGAAAACTGTAAAAGATGCAGATATCAAAAGGTTTGTAAAGAAGGCGTTAAAGATAAAAAAGCGATATTTAGGTGTTTTGATGTTTCATATGAATTTTGGAAAGGAAAAACGGTCGCAAGAGAAAACTTGTTGACCGCTAAAGGAATAGAGATGAGAGTTAATAGAAGCTCTCAGGTCGAAGGTGTATTTGGTATAGTTAAACAAGATATGCAATATGATCGTTTCAGAAGAAGAGGACTAGACAAGGTGCATGTTAAAATTTGCCTAATTCTAATTGGTCATCTATTAAGGAAGTTGTTCGCATTTTATGATGGAAGAGCCAAGTTTGATTATTGGATTGCCCCACCTGATTTGAAAGATGAGGAAATGCCAATTGTTAACGCTAAATCATTCAAGAAAACAGTTCGCAAAAAAGATATTAATGAGTCGCTGAGATTAGAACATCGAAAGAAGAAAAAGGTTTCTTAACAGTTTATCTGTTACATTTACAAAGCAAATTAAAAGGGGCTAAGTCACCTCATAGGTTTCTTAACAGCCCCTTTTCTTGTGCCACGAATTAGCGACCATTAGTGAAGACAGCTTTTCTTTACCTTATTAAAAGAATATGTCGCTCTTTACTTACTAAAATCCGTATATTTTAATGTAGAAAAATAAAAATGTAAAAAGAAATTACCTATAATTTTTTTAATATGTAACAAAGTTAACTGCTCATTTTATAGGCTATGTAAAGAAAAGTT
>JBGUXN010000027.1:0-6536 GCA_045222195.1 Bacilli bacterium
CATCGTCTTTTTCTTTGCCAGCAAATCCAACGGCTTTGTATTCGTTTCTTAAGGCTTTAACCTTTTCGATTTCTTCATCTGTGAATTCGGAGTTAGCAAGAAGGATCTTAGCTTGTTTAATTAATTCTTCTTTTTTAGCCACTCTTTCTTCAAAGAGTTTGAGCATTTCGTGATGGCGTTCTTTTTTCTTTTCTTGGAATTCGTCTAGCACTTTAGCGAATTCTTTCCATAAGTAGTCATCGCCTTTACCAGAATAGCCAACCTCTTTCCATTCTTTTCTTAAGGCATCCATTTGGGCGTTAGCTTCTCTCACGTTTTCAATGTTGATTACTTCTTTCGCGCGATTAATGATGTCTTCTTTCTTCTCTTTCTTTTCCGCATTAGCTTTATCTAATTCTTCAAAGTAGGCTCTCTTTTTGGCGTAGAATTCATCTTTGACCTCTCTGAATTCATTCCAGAGTTCATCGTCTTGTTCTTTCGTAGAACTACGACCCGCTTTTTTGAATTCTTCGCTTAATCTATCTAATTCTCTATTAGCGGCGAGTATTTCTTTTTTATCTAAAAGCTTTCTCGCGGCTTCGATAATATTTTTCTTTTCATCATATGGTGAAGAAAGAAGCTTTGGTTCCTTTTTAGCAAGTTCATTAAATAGGGCAATGAACTTATCGGTTTCTTCTTGTTCATAGAAGCTTTCTTCATCTCTCCCGACAAGATATTTATATTCTCTTCTAAGGAGTTGTAAGTCGCGACCTCTATTGCTTAAATCTTTTTCTTCTAATAATTCTTTTGTGAGGGCGATTAATTCTTGTTTGTTCATAATTTATTCCTCGATTGATTCTATATTATTATAAATATTGATTTATAAAAGCGCCATTCTTTATTTTTTGTTATAATAACTCTATGAAAAAATTCATCCCTTTATTCGTAAGAATTGGCTTAGCTATTCTAATGGTGGCTTTTATTGTAGTCATCACATTATTAAAAGCTAATCCTGATATTTGCGAAGCCTTCATGCGCGGCCCAGGAAGGGTGTACGCTCTTATCATGAGTAAAATATCAGTCATAGTGCCTTTCTCTTTAACAGAGTTCTGTTATATATGTTTATTCATCGGAGTCATCTATTTACTAGTGCTCACCATGATGTGCTTGGTGAAAAAGAAATTCTTAATCGCCGGTCATCGCTTTTTAGACGCTTGCTTAACCGTCTTATTAATGTTTTCTTTCTATACCTATTCTTGTGAGATGGCCTATAACAGAAAAGAGATGCCACTTCCTTACTACGAAAACGAAGTTTTAAGAGAAGAACACGTCGATATCTATAATTACTTCGCTGATGATGTTAATTACTGCATCAGCCAATTAGAATTCCATGAAAACGGCGATGTCCGTCCTAAAATGTCATTTGAAGAAATAGTGAAGCAAGTCAAAAAGTCTTTTGTCATTATCGATGGCAATGATTACTACCATTCTCATTTTGGTAACGCTAAAGTAATGGCCTCTTCCGCTTTATTCACTGAGTTTCAAATTACTGGTGTTGATTATTCTCCTTTAGCGGAAGCAAACATCAATGTCTTTAACACCAATTCAGATTTACCTTTAACCATCGCTCATGAACTCGCTCACACCAAAGGTGTCATGAGAGAAGATGACGCTAATAAGTTAGCGTTCTATATATGCTTAAATAGTGAATATCCATATCTTAGATATTCCGCTTATTCTGCCTACTTCTATCAATTAGAAGCCATGACCACTAGTTACTATTTAACCGAGGAAGAAAGAGCGGATCTTCACCCAATTGATAACGCTTTATATAAGACAAGAAGATATGTTTATGACTACTGGCAAAAGCATGATCTATTAGGTGATATCGCTGATTTCTTTAATAACTTATATATCAAGGCTAGTGGTGTAGAAGAAGGCACCTCTTCCTATAACGGTGGCACTGAATATCATCATGACCCCACAACTAGTAAACTCATTCCTTCTTTATATCAAAAGTTATTCTTCGATAAATATTATCGAAGCTAATGCATATCATTAGACACTTACTCAATCTTTTATTACAATAAAAACAATGAACGAAAAGAAAAAATATCTTGGTGGTAACTATTCAGGGGAAAGAGCCCTTTTTATGCTTAATGATGCCTATTTAGAAGGTATCAGATTTCATGATGGAGAATCCCCATTAAAAGAGAGCAATAACTTAGAAATAGTGAAGTGTTCTTTTGAATGGAAATATCCTTTGTGGTACGCGAATAACATAAATGTTAAAAGCTCTTATCTAGCTTTAATGGCGAGAAGTGGTATTTGGTATACACATCATATCACTATGGATAACTGCATCATTGATGCCCCTAAGACATTTAGAAGATCTTCTGGTATTACTTTAAACATGTGCTCCATGAATAAAGCGGAAGAATCATTCTGGGGTTGTGAAGATATTAAGCTCAATAATGTCACCGCTAAAGGGGATTATTTCATGATGAACACTAACCAAGTGGAAATCAATCATTTAGAACTCGATGGTAATTACTTCTTAGATGGTGCAAAAAAAGTCGTTGTGAGAGATTCTATTCTTAACTCAAAAGATTCTTTCTGGAACACGGAAAACGTTGTCGTTATCAATTCTAAAATAGTGGGCGAATACCTTGGTTGGAATAGTACGAATCTCACCTTCATCAACTGTGAAATCTCTTCCTTACAAGGCCTTTGCTACATTAAAGGTTTAAAGATGATTAACTGTAAGCTACTTGATAGCACTTTAACATTTGAATACTGTGAAAATATCGATGCTGATATCGTTGATGAAATAGAATCTATTATCAACCCCACAAGTGGCGTTATTAAATGTAAAGGTTGTAAGAACCTCATCATCAATGAAAATAGCCGAGACTATGATAAATCAGTAAAGATTATTTATAATAATAAATATGAAATATAATTTTGATGAACTAAGCCAAAGAAGAAACACTAATTCCCGTAAGTGGGATGTCAAAGAAAACGAACTACCAATGTGGGTCGCTGATATGGACTTTTTAGTGTTCCCCGCTATTAAAGACGCCATCATTGAAGCTGCCAATAGAGGTTCATATGGCTACTCTTTCCCAACCGATAAATTCTTTGAAGCATATCATGAGTGGTGGTTGTCCCGTCATAACATCGATATCCCCACAAAAGATATGGTTTATGTTTCTGGTGTGGTCTCTTCATTAGATTCCTTAATTAGAGCGCTCACTAAAGAAAACGATAGTGTCCTTCTTTTATCCCCAATCTACAGTGGCTTCTATAACGTTATTCGTAATAATAACCGCGTCACTGTGACTTCTAATCTTAAATATGAAAACAACGACTGGTTAATCGATTATCAAGATGTAGAAGAAAAGATTATGGCTAATAATGTTAAAGCCACAATCTTCTGTAATCCTCATAATCCTACTGGCAAGATTTGGTCATACGAAGAAATCAAAAAAATCTACGAGATATGTAAAAAACATAATGTCATCTTCATCGCCGATGAGATTCACTGCGATATCGTTGATCCAGGTTATCAATACGTACCCGCTTTAAAGGTGAGCAACGATATTATTGTCAGTACCGCTCCATCAAAAGTCTTTAATCTCGCAGGCTTACAATCCGCTATCTGTATTATCAAAGATGAAAAGATTAGAAACCTCATGCAAGACGCTTTCTATCACGATGATGTCGGCGAACCCAACTATTTTGTGGAACCCGCCACAATCGCGGCCTACACTAAAGGCGCTGAATGGGTCGATGAACTAAATGCCTATATATTTAATAATAAGGAATATGTAAATGAGTACTTCGCCAAGCATCTCCCACATCTAAAAGTGGTCTCTGGTCATGCTACTTATTTGCTATGGATTGATATTTCCTATTATCAAATCCCAAGTGATGTCTTTACGGAAAAGCTAAGAGAAGAAACAGGCCTCTTCCTACATAATGGTTTACATTACGGAAGCAATGGGGCCAACTATATCAGAATGAATGTTGCCACATCTTTAGAAAATGTGAAAGATGCGATGAATAGATTAAGCAACTTCCTCAAAGATAAGGAGAAATAATATGCGCAAGAATTTTGGTCCTCAAACATGGATGTATCCAATGCCAGTTTTAATTATTGGTACCTATGATGAAAACGGTAATCCAAACGCAATGAATGCCGCTTGGGGTGGTATCTATGATTACAACCAAATCATGATCTGTTTAAGTTCACATAAAACAACCGATAACATTAAAAAGAACAAAGCCTTTACCGTGAGCTTTGCCACCATTGAAACGGTGACAGCTAGTGATTATGTTGGCATCGTTTCACAAAACAATGAGCCTAACAAAATGGCTAAATCTGGTTTAGTCGCTGTTAAAGCAGAAAACGTCAATGCTCCTTTATTCACTAACTATCCCCTCACAATTGAGTGCGAATTAGTAGAAATTATTAATCAAGGTGAAGGTGGTGGCAATGTCATCGCTAATATCGTCAATGTTTCCGCTGAGGAAAGCGTCTTGACTAATGGAAAAGTCGATTATAAAAAACTTCATATTATAACGTATGATCCAGTCGCTCATAAGTATGTCGCACTAGGCGATGAAGTGGCCCAAGCATTCAAAGAAGGAATGAAGTTAAAATAGAAGACTTAAGTCTTCTTTTTTAAAACTCATAATTACTCTTTGCCATACTTATCTGAAATGTAGGACAATTCGATAAGCAAAAATCCATACCATGTCCCATATTTTCTTATAAAAAAGAGTTGATACGTGTATCGAATTTGTTGCGCTTTTTTCTTTGCCAAAAGATGGCGAAAATAGTGGGTTTTGGCTAAAAATAATCGATATGTCATTGATTTTTAATCAAAAAATAATGGCGTTTTTGCATAATCTCCTTGAAATGAAATCAAATATGCCTAAAATTATTATTAGATAATAAGGAGACCTATATATGGAAATCAAAAAAGTTTTACGCCCAACTCTTATTGGTTTAGCTTTACTACTTATTAGTTTGATCATTACCGGTATTGTCGGTGTTAGTGATTTAATTACAGGTGGAACAGCTGAACTTTATGGCCACGAATTCAAATATGGTTTCATGAACGCCATCAACAATTACTGGTTGATTTGGAGACCAGGCAGATTAGGACATGAAATCGCTTACATTGGCCAAGTAATTTTCTTCATTGCAATCACACTCACGATTACTCTCATTGTGATGTCAATCGTTAAGAAAAAATACATTATTATTGCACCAGCCCTTGTGATGGGTGCATCTATTGCTTACTTACCATTCCTTTTAATCTTGGCGGTTCCAATGGCACAAATCGGTGCTTTAAGAGCTATCCCAATGGCACTCTTATCCGGTGTTACAGGATTAACACTCTTTGCCATCTATTTTGAAATTCTTGCTTCTAAAGAATTACTCAAAGATAGTATGAAACTTCTTGACAAAGCTGCTGGCGAACAACCAAAAGAAGAACCAAAAGAAGAACAACCAGCTGAAGAACAAGCTCCAGCCGGCTTAAGTGAAGAACAAGTCCGTGAAATCGTCGAACAATACATGAAAGAACACGTTGACGAATTACACGTTCCAGGCGAACCAGTCTTTGTCGTCGAACCAGAAGACGAAGAAGAAGAAGAACCTGTCGAAGAACCAGAAGACGAACCTGAAGAAGAACAACCAGTCGAAGAACAACCTCAAGAAGAACCTCAAGAAGAACCAGCTCCAGAAGAACCAGAAGAACAACCTGAGGAAGAAGAAGCTGATGATGAGGAAGAAGAGGAAGACGAAGAAGAAGGTGAAGGCGAAGAAGCCCCAGCCGACGACAATGCTCCTGCTGGCCTCAACATCAAAGGTAAGAGAAGAAGAGCGTCCTTCGAAACACGCTTAAAGAACAGTGAATTTGATCTCCGTCATAAATATTATGACTTACGTGACTATATCAAATGGTATGGCTTAAGAAACCGTATCTCTATCCCAGGTGATACATTCTCCTATAAGAGACAACGTTATGTCTTCATCACTATCGTTGGTAAACACATCCGTGTCTATCTCAACCTCGATCCAAACGATTATGCTGATAGCACAATTCCAGTTGAACCAGCACTCGCCAAGAAGTATGAAGACTTACCATGCTTACTCAGAGTTAAATCTGACTTATCATATCGTCGTGCAAAGAAATTAGTTGATGACGTTATGCAAAAGATCGGCATGGACAAGCCAGACGAAGACGAACCAAAAGAAACTCAAAAAGTTGACTAATTAGTTCGCTTAGTTAAAAATTAAAACCGCTAGCAATAGCGGTTTTTTTATGGATAAAAAAAATACGACATCACTGCCGTAATTTCTTATAAAATGGTGGCCCAGGCCGGGAGCGCGCCGGCGACACATGGATTTTCAGTCCATTGCTCTACTAGCTGAGCTACCGGGCCATCCTTTTAAAAAAGCGCTGGCGGATCTGACGGGAATCGAACCCGCGGTCTTCTCCGTGACAGGGAGACATGTTAACCGCTACACCACAGATCCGTTT